>NZ_JBHTCF010000018.1:0-204751 GCF_042665355.1 Streptomyces monticola
TCGAGGGTGGCCTGCGCGGCCTTGGTGGCGGCGGCGACCGTCAGGTGCGTGGACTGGGTGGTGTTCTGGTCCGACACCGCGGCGGCGGGCGCGGCGGCCTGGGCGGCGGGGGTGGCGCTGGCCGAGACCGTGCCGAGGGCGCCGAAGGCGACGGCGGCGACGAGGGCGCCGCCGGCCACGAGCGCGCCGCCACCGATGAGGCGGCTGCGGTGCGAGGTCTTGTTGTCGTGCTGCATGAGGGTCAACTCCCTTATGTACGGGGCGGTCGATGCCCCTCTGGTTCGGGAGGCGGAGCTCCGGTCGTTCCCGGTACCTGCCGTCCCGCTCTGCCCTCAATCCTCGTCCTGGACAAGGACCCCACCCGTCGACGTACCGGGTGCATGCGACAGGCGGAACGGCCGACAGCGGGGTCAACCGATTGGTTGACCCTCGTGGACACCGGGGTGAGCGACAATGCCCCGGCGCGGGGCGCGGGGCGCGGGGCGCGGGGCGCATGGCGCGGGAGGGTGGCGTGGTGTGGCCATCCGTCGTACCGCTGGGCGGCGTCCCGGCGTCCCGGCGTCCCGGCGGACCGGGACGTCGGCGGCCGTGCTCAGGCGCGGCGGACCCGCCAGAGCCAGGCAGCCGTGCCGGCGACCAGGGCGAGCGCTGCCAGGTTGGCCAGGAAGGCGGGGGCGCCTGCCGGGATGACACCTGACAGGTTCACGGTGATGATCACGGCGCTCGGCAGGATGGCGGTCAGCAGTACGCCGGTGGTCTTCTGAACGGCGGCCCAGTACACCGAGGTGCAGAGAAGGACCGCGCCGGTGATGCGGAACAGGACGCCGAACAGCGGTCCGGGAAGGTCGGGGAAGACCATCACGAAGGGCAGCGAGAGGGTGAGCATCAGCAGCGGGACCAGGGGGTGCACCTTGCCGCGCCGGACAGGTGCGCCCATACCGCCGTGGACCGAGGCTCCGGTGGCCTCGTGGCCCGCCTCGGCCAGCGCCGTCGCCGCGATCGTGCGGGGGTCTCCCAGTTCCGAGAGGATCTCGCCTATCGCGGCGTCGGGGCGCTCGGTGCGCGTCACCTCGATGTGTTCGGCGAGGTCGGCGAGGAGTTCCTGGCGACGGTCGGCGGGGAGTGCGGAGCCCTCGCGCTCGACGGCGGAGAGATAGTCGCGTACGGGGTCGGCAGAAGTCTTCATGCGGGGTCTCCGGTGGAGTCGTGTGGGGTGGCCAGGAAGGCGTCGACGGCGTTGCGGAAGCCGGGCCAGACGCGGGTGAACTCATCGAGCGCGGCCCGGCCGCTGTCGGTGAGCGCGTAGTAGCGACGGGGTGGTCCGGAGGCTGATTCCTGCCAGGTGGTGGTCACCAGGTCGTCGCGGCGGAGCCGGGAGAGCAGCGGGTAGACCGTGCCCTGGCTGGTGGCCAGGGCGCCGGAGTCCTCCAGGGCCTGGAGGAGTTCCACGCCGTAGCGGGGGCGGTCCCGCATCAGGGCGAGTACGCAGTACTCCAGGACGCCCTTGCGCAGCTGGGCGGCTGCCCGGGCCTGCTTGGTCGAATCACCTGGTTCCATGCGATGCAAGATACCTGGTGGAGCAAGTGAAAGGGAAGCGGCAGTTCCTTTCCGGGGAGGGGGCTGGGGGCGGTGCGAGCGGGGCAGACGTTGGATCGGTGCGTGCGGCGTCGCTGTGCTTCCGGCGCCGACACGTCGGTCTCAAGAAGGCGCACCCGCGCTCGCGTTGGCCAACGCCGACCGTTCCACACCGGGCGAGGGGGCTGCCGACCCGATCGGATGCTGCGTGGCTCCCAGGTCGGGATAGGACCCGTCGGGCTGCTTGCCCATGAGCCTTCCGGCCTTGGTGAGGAGGGCCCGCAGTTCAGCCGGGTGCTCCGCCTTGCGCCAGGTGTGGTCGTTGGTGGGCCTGGTCAGGTCGAACTCCGTCAGGATCCAGACGTGGCGGGTGCCGGGCACTCCTGGGTAGACACGGTCGACCCGCCAGGCGTTGTGCGCCATCCAAGTGACCGTGACCTGGCGGCCTATGGAAGTGCCGAGCTTCGGCGGCCGCTGCTGCCGCGTATGACCCGCGCGGCCGCGATCGTGACCGAGCAGGCTCTTGAGGCGCTGGTACCTGGCATCGTCGTCGTAGAGCGCCGCGGTCTGCCACGTGGTAGGGGAGTTCAGCAGGACGACGCCCTGTCCCTTGGCCATCGCCGGCCGGGGCTCGGCCCAAGTGAAGGCGAATGCCAGGGCCAACACGCCGACGATGGCGACCAGTTCACGTAAACCACGCATGGGACCCCCCAAGCCGTTCGCCTGCGGCCGTCCGCAGGCGCTGTCTCTTCTGGTACACCGCTCGGCCGGCCGGGGTTCCCACTTTTCCCGGACGGATTCGGCCGGACGAATTCGCTGGAAGGGCGGTTGGGCGGGGCGGGAGCGCGTCCTGTGCGGGCAGGTCTCAAGTCGCGGCGTAGAGCGGAACGTACGCGCATCGTTTCGGCCCCGCCCGAAACCAGGCGCGCCCGCGAGACCCCCCGGAACACGCTCTGGGTTGTAGGGCGACGCGCATGGCACGCCCTCGCACACGACCGACAGGGGGAGTGCACGGGATGCGTACGGCAGAAAGCAGAGCGAGCCGGATACTGGGCCTGCTGCTCGTGCCCGGACTGCTGTCATCGGCACTCGTACTCACCGCATGCACAACCACGGAGCATGCCCCGGGGCCCCGGGAGACAAGGGAACTGACGGTCACCGAACGCGCGCTGGTGCGGCAGGCGGAAGAAGAACTGGTACGGCGTTGCATGGCCGCGAAGGGATTCCGGTACTGGCCCGTTTCCGTGCCCGACCCCGAGGCGCTGCGCGATTTCGAGTACGTCGTCGACGATGCCTCCTGGGCCCGTAAGCACGGGTATGGCCCGGAGGCACCCAAGGGCGGCGGCGCCAACGAGACCTACCGGGCCGGCCTTCCCCTCGCCGAGCGGAAGCGCTACGAGAGAGCTCTGGACGGCACCGGCCGACGCTCTCTGCGTGACACGCTGCCCACCGGCCAGACTGTGGAGAGTTCGGCCGATGGCTGCTCGGCCACGGCCGAACAGAAGCTGTACGGCGATCGCGCCGTCTGGTTCCACGCACGTGTCATCGCTGACAACCTCGCATCCCTCTACCGGGAGAAGGTGCTGACGCACCCTCGCTACCGAAGCGCCGAACGCGCGTGGTCCACCTGCATGCGAGAACGAGGATTCCGTCACTCCTCTCCCGGCCAGGCCCGGGAACAGGCGCTCACCAAGAAGCGAAGCGCCGCAGAGAACCGTACAGCCGTAGCCGAGGCGCACTGCGCCCACAGCACCCGGCTGGCAAAGACGGTGAAGGAACTGGACCGCACCCTCGGCGCCCCCGCGCGGAAGCGCTACGGCGAAGAGATCGGCACCCGCAACCGACTGCGCCTCCAAGCACTTTCAAAGGCTCGCGCCATCAGCGCCGCCCGCCGCTGACCGAACAGCCGCCGGCGCCCACGAGTTTCCGCAGCCCACCGCTGTGGATATCGGTGCCCTTCTCGCGTGCTCCGCACTGAAGGGCACAGCAAACCAGGCAACACGGAACACGGAAAGCAATCCAAAAGGAGAAGAGCATGCGCAAGGCACAACTCGCTCTCGTCGGCCTGGGCGTCGCCGCCCTCACCGGCTCGGGAGCAGTCGCCGCCCAAGCCACTCCCACCGCCGCTCCGGCCCGCGCCGCAGTGGTCGACTCAAACGTGGACGCCCAGGTCAGGAACTGCAACAGCGTGAACCGGAACACCGGTTACGTGCACGCCTGGACGAAGCCCAAGTGCCAGGGCTACCACGGACGTAAGAGGGGCAACGACAGTAACTACAGCTCGAGCATCGACGACAAAGCCACCTCAGTCGTCAACTCCGGCTGGAAGCACCAGAACGACACCGTGAAGTTCTACACGAAGACGAAGTACCGGGGCGACAGGTTCTGCCTCAATCGCGGTGACCAGATCAGCACGCTGAAGAAGTTCAACGACAGGATCTCCTCCCACCGCTGGGTGAATGGCTGCTGACACAGCCCGCCCACGCCACCGTGTCCCCGGCCCTCCTCGACCGGGGGCACGGTGGCGTGGATGCACGAAGTACCCGACACCACAGGCGTTCTTCGCTCTGCCGGCGGCCGCGAGGGTGCCCTTGGTGGCCTGTGGCCCGGTCCCCGTTCAATCTTTCAACCTCGGCAAATGGCCATGGAGGTCGGAGAGCTGTAGTCGGTCGCATCGAAGGCCGCGGTCCTGATCGGCGACTGCATCAGGTCGAAGCTCACCTCGAGCTCGAACTGGGCCGGGTCCCATCCGGCCGGCATATCGAGGCCGCCCTGGTGACGGGGCGAAGAGCGGGAACGTACTGCGTCGCTTGTCGGCATCACGACCACAACGCATGCGGCACCACCGCCGACTCGACCTCGTCCACGAGCCCGAATGTGACGGGCGGCCGAGACCGACGGACAGGAACCAGGGGATCCCGCGAGCGGCGATTGCCTCCGGCGGATCAATCCTCACCCTTTGACGGCTTCCACGACTTGGAGGGCGGCCTGGGCAGGTGTGAGGTGAGTGGTGTCGATCACCTCGGCCTCATCGTGCAGCCAGGTGCGGGCCGCCTCGGCGTAGGGCTCGAGGTATCTGAGACGGAACGGGGAGTCGGGGCCGAGCACGGTGTCGCCCGCGATGCGCCCGCGGAGGGTGGCCTGGTCGGCGTGGAGGACGAAGTGCCGTACCGGAATGGAATGGTGGGCGAGGCCCGCGCTGATCTCGCGCCAGTACTCCTCGACCAGGACAGTCATGGGCACCACCAGAGTGCCGCCGGTGTAGTCGAGTACGCGGCGGGCGGTCTCGACCACGAGCGGCCGCCACGGGGGCCAGTGCTGGAAGTTGTCCGTCGCGGGCAGCCCCGGCGTGATGTCCATGAGCGTCTCGCCGACCTTCTCGGCGTCGAACACCCGGGAATCCGGAAGCAGTTGCTGCACGAGTGCACTGGTCGTCGTCTTGCCTGCTCCGTGCGTGCCGTTGAGCCAAACAATCATGGCGTCGAGATTAGTGGCGCACGGGCCGCAGCCGATGATTGTCACGTCACGGAACCGGCACGGTCGGCGCGTTGAAACGCAGATGCTGGAAGATCAAGCGGCCGTGCCGGGAACAGGCGGTCGGGCCGACACTGTTGCATCGGCCGAGGGACCGGGCCCCGGTACCGCGCCACGCCCGTCGTACCCATGATCACGACGTAATTTCTGCAGGAGGACTTTCATGACCGACCGGCCCTTGACGCTGATGGCAGTGCACGCTCACCCCGACGACGAGGCCACCGGGACCGGAGGGGTCCTCGCGCGGTACGCGGCGGAAGGCATCCGCACGGTTCTCGTGACCTGTACCGACGGCGGTTGCGGTGACGGGCCGGGGGGTGTCAAGCCGGGCGATCCGGGGCACGATCCGGCGGCTGTCGCCTCGATGCGCAGTCAGGAGCTTCAGGCGAGCTGTGACGTCTTGAAGGTCAGCGACCTGGTGACGCTGGACTACGCCGACTCCGGGATGACGGGCTGGCCGAGCAACGACGCCCCCGGGTCCTTCTGGCAGACCCCCGTGGAGGAAGGTGCCGCCCGGCTCGCGGAACTGATGCGGCACTACCGGCCCGATGTGGTCGTCACCTACGACGAGAACGGCTTCTACGGCCACCCCGACCACATCCAGGCCCACCGCATCACGATGGCGGCGCTGGAGCTGACCGAGCTGACCCCGAAGGTGTACTGGACGACGATGCCCCGCTCGGGGATGCGGCGGTTCGGGGAGATCATGCGTGAGTTCCACCCGGACATGCCGGAGCCGGATCCCGCCGAGGCCGCCGCGATGGCGGAGATCGGCCTCCCCGACGATGAGATCACCACGTGGGTGGACACCACCGCCTTCAGCGACCAGAAGTTCGATGCGCTGGCCGCGCACGCCAGCCAGGGCGAGAACATCTTCTTCCTCAAGATGGGCAAGGAGCGGTTCGGCGAGCTGATGGGCATGGAGACCTTCGTACGGGTCAAGGACGCCACCGGCGCTGCCGTACCCGAGAACGATCTCTTCGCAGGACTGCGCTGATCCTCCCCTTGTGACCTTTGACCTTGTGACCTTGTGACCGGCCGGGGCGCGGAAGGGTCCCCCCCCGTTCGTGCCCCGGCCGGAGCAGGCCGACCGGTTGCGCCGCCGCCGATGAGTTTCTCCGTCCGCCTCCGTCCTACCTGGCGACCACTGAGGAACAGGAGGCATGGGATGAGCAGGACCACACGCATCACACAAGTGGCCACGGTCGGGATACACGTCACCGATCAGCAGAAGGCACTCGAGTTCTACGCCGGTGAGCTCGGCTTCGAAGTGCGCCGGGACGTGCCCTTCGGTGACGGGCGCTGGATCGAGGTGGCACCGCCCGGGGCGACGACGACGGTCGCGCTCGTCCCCGAAGGGGCGCCGGCCGGCATTCGCCTCCCGACCCGGGACGCCGACACCGACCACGCGGAGTTGCGCGCACGCGACGTCGACGTGGATGCGCAGATCATGAGGATGGGGCCCGCGGTGCCGCCCATGTTCGGCGTGCGTGACCCGGACGGCAACAACCTCATCCTCATCGAAAGCTCCTGAAGGCGGTATCCGTGATGGACAAGCAGTTCACTGCGACCCTGCAGAAGAGCCCGAACAAGGGCGGCTGGACCTACGTCGTGTGGCCCGAGGCGGCTGAGTTCTTCGGCACCCGGGGCTTGGTGAAGGTCCGGGGCACGATCGACGGTCATCCGTTCCGGAGTTCGTTCATGGCCTTGGGGGACGGCAGACACAAGCTGCCTGTCAAGGCGGACGTGCGCAGAGCGATCGGCAAGGAAGAAGGGGACACCGTGACCGTCCGTCTGGAGGGGCGGGTGGACACCTGACGTCCGCGCCCGTAACGACTGCCCCTGCTGCTGTGGCGCACCGACTGAACTGATCTCTCAGTCGGTGCGCCTCTGCATGCGCGCGGCACGCCCCGCGAGGGTGGCAGGAAGCCGGGCCCGCTCCGCACGCCTGCCCTTCCTGCGACGCTCCATTGTGGAGATCGCACAATCCCCTGCTTCCGAATCGGTTGACTCCTTTCCTGATTTCCCTTCCCAGCGCTGGGAGGCTCTCTGGGAGAGCAAGCAAGGTGCTATGTAGCATCCACACAATCCGAGGAGGCTCGTGTGACCCGCAACGGTCGAGTGCTGGTGACGGGCGTCGGCGCGATGACGCCCCTGGGGGCCGATGTGCCGGCATCGTGGTCGGGGCTGCTGGACGGCAAGTCGGGGGTGCGTTTCCTGGCGGAGGAGTGGGCCGCGGACCTGCCCGTGCACGTCGCGGCCGGGCTCACGGTGGACCCCGCCTCCCTGCTTCCGAGGGCCGAGGCCAGGAAGCTGGACCGTGGTGAGCAGGTCGCCGTCCTCAGTGCCCGCGAAGCCTGGCAGGACGCCGGTGCTCCGCAGGTCGAGCCGGAACGCCTGGCCGTCGTCATCGGTACGGGGACCGGCGGTGTCCTCACCACGCTGGGGCAGGACGACATCTTCGAACGCGCCGGGGTCCGCCGCCTGTCGCCGTTCGCGGTCCCCATGCTGATGCCCAACGGACCTGCTGCCTGGGTGAGCATGGATCTGGGTGCGAAGGGCGGTGCCAGGACTCCGGTGAGTGCCTGTGCGTCCGGGGCGGAGGCTCTCTCCCTGGGGCAGGATCTGATCCGCAGCGGGCGGGTGGACGTGGTCGTCGCTGGTGGCGTGGAGGCGTGTCTGCACCCCTTCACCATCGCGGCGTTCGCCCAGATGAAGGCCCTGTCGACGCAGTCCGTGGACCCGGAGTCCGTGTCCCGGCCGTTCGACGTCAAGCGCTCCGGGTTCGTCATGGGCGAGGGTGCGGGGGTGATGGTGCTCGAACGCGCAGAGTTCGCCCGCGCCCGCGGAGCGCGTGCCCACGGCACGCTGGCCGGCAGTGCCGTGAGTTCGAGCGCGGACCACATCACCGCCTCCGACGCCGAAGGCCAGGCCTTCGCCATGGAACTGGCGCTGCGCGACGCCGGTTTGGCCCCGGCGGACATCGGGATCGTGCACGCCCACGCCACCTCGACGGAGTCCGGTGACCTGGCCGAGGCAGCGGCGATCGGCCGGGCGGTCGGCAGCCATGCCGCGGTGACGGCGACGAAGTCGATGACGGGTCACATGATGGGCGCCTCCGGAACGGTCGGTGCCATGGCCGCTCTGTTCGCGCTCAAGGACGGCACGGTGCCGGCCACGCGCAACCTCGACGAGCTCGACCCGCGCGTGGAACTGGACGTGGTGTGCGGTGAGCGGCGCACCGGTCAGTGGTCCGCCGCGCTGGCCAACTCGTTCGGGTTCGGCGGACACAACGTCAGCCTCGTCTTCACCAAGTGACATCGAGAACTGGACCGTTGGCACCGTCACCCGCCCTGGGGGCGTTGGCGCCGTCACCTGCACCTGGGCCGTCAGTGCCGTCACTGGGTCGTTGGCGCCGTCACCTGGACCGTTGCCCCCTGTCCCCCTTGTTGCCGACGGGCTCAGGGACTTGATGGGAGGTCGATTTCTTCACGGGTGCTTTACATAAGCTCCACAGTAGTGGCATGGTCATGCCCTGCATGGCGCCAGGTGGGGGCTTGGGCGCCGATGCCGTCGGGGGTGGGGGCGTTGTCACGGACATCAGCACCAAGGTCATTACGGTTCTGGTCCCGGTCACGAAGCAGGCGGCGCCGTCCACTTGGATCGCGCGCACTGATCCTGGTGGCTCTGACCGCGGTGGTAGCGGCCCTGCTCCCGCTGTTGAGCAGCCTGGAGACGGACGCGACCGCGGACGGCGGCGCCCTGCCGCGACCCGGCCCCACCGCACCGCCTCCGGCGCCGCATCACGCCGACGCGCCCGCCTCCGCGAAGGTGGCGGCCGCGCCCACACTGCCGCGTGACGGCTGGACCGTGACGGCCAGTGATGAGGAGACCGCCGCCGAGAACGGCCGCGCCGTCAACGTCCTGGACGGCAACGTCAGCACCATCTGGCACAGCAAGTGGTCGGGCACGGCCGCGCCCCTGCCGCATTCGATCACGCTTGACATGCATCGCACCGCGGTCGTCTCCGCGCTCGTCTACCAGCCGCGCAGCGGCAGTGCGAACGGCCGCGTGGGAGAGTACGTCATCCACCTCAGCGCCGACGGCACCACCTGGGGCGCCGCGGTGGCCACCGGGACCCTCGCCGACGACGCCACGGTCAAGACGATCAGCTTCGCGCCCCAGGGCGCCCGCTACATCCGTCTGACGGCCCGTACCGAGGCGGGAAACCGCGGCCCGTGGACCTCTGCCGCCGAACTCAACCTCCTGGGCGATCCCGGCACTCCGGCCCAGACCGTGGACCTCGCGCGCGACGGGTGGACCGCCACCGCGAGCGACGAGGAGACCGCCTCCGAGAACGGCCGCGCCGTCAACGTCCTGGACGGCGACCCCGCCACCATGTGGCACAGCAAGTGGTCGGGCACTCCCGCGCCGTTGCCGCACACCCTGACCATCGACATGAAGACCGCCCGGCCCGTCTCCGCCCTCAGCTACCAGCCGCGCCGCACGGGAGTCAACGGCCGCATCGGCGCGTACACCGTCACCACCAGCACCGACGGCACCACGTTCGGCGCCCCGGTGGCCTCGGGCACATGGCGGGACGACGACACCGTCAAGGGAGCGACCTTCACCCGTACCGTCACTGCCCGCTACGTCCGGCTCACCGCGACCAGCGAAGCAGGAGGCCGCGGGCCCTGGTCGTCCGCGGCCGAGCTGCGCCTGGCCGGCCCCGCCGCCCCCGCCGTGCACGGCAGTTGGGGCAAGGCGACCGGTTTCCCGCTCGTACCCGTGGCCACCGCCGTGCTGCCCAACAACAAACTCCTGGCGTGGTCCGCGTACGGAGTCGACCGCTTCGGCGGCAGCAACGGCTACACCCAGACCGCGCTCCTCGACCTGACGACCGGTCAGGTCACCCAGCGCCGCGTGGAGAACACCGAGCACGACATGTTCTGCCCCGGCACCGCCGTCCTCGCCGACGGCCGCGTCCTGGTCACCGGCGGCAGCAACGCCGAACGAGCCAGCATCTACGACCCGGCCACCGACGCCTGGACGTCCACCACCGACATGACCATCGCCCGCGGCTACCAGGCCATGACACTGCTCTCCACCGGCGACGCCTTCGTCCTGGGCGGTTCCTGGAGCGGCGGCAACGGCGGCAAGGACGGCGAGGTCTGGTCACCGGGCACCGGCGCCTGGCGCAAACTCCCCGGCGTGCCCGTCACCGGCACCATGACCGGCGATCCCGCAGGGCCCTACCGCGCCGACAACCACCAGTGGCTGTACGCGACTTCGGGCGGACGCGTCCTGCACCTGGGGCCGAGCAAGCAGATGAACCTGATCTCCACCTCCGGCGACGGCAGCATCACCGCCGTCGGCAACCGTTCCGACAGCGACGACGCGATGAACGGCAACGCCGTCGCGTACGACATCGGCAAACTGCTCACCCTCGGCGGCGCCACCGCCTACGAGAACACCACGGCCACCCGCCGCGCCTATACGGTCGACGTGGGCGACGGCACCCCGGTGAGCGCACGCACCGGTGACATGGCCCACGCACGGGCCTTCGCCAACAGCGTCGTCATGCCCGACGGGAAGGTCGCCGTGTTCGGCGGCCAGTCCTACCCGGTGCCCTTCAGCGACGCCACATCCGCGATGACACCCGAGATCTGGGACCCGGCCACCGGCACCTTCACGCGCATGGCGACCATGGCCGTACCGCGCAACTACCACAGCGTCGCCAACCTCCTGCCCGACGGGCGGATCTTCACCGGAGGCGGCGGGCTGTGCGGCGACTGCGCCACGAACCACCCCGACGGCGCGATCTTCACCCCGCCCTATCTCCTCAACGCCGACGGTACGGAGAAGGCCCGGCCCGCCCTGACCGGCACCACACCGACGCGCGTCGCCCACGGAGCGAAGATCCCGGTCACGACCGACAAGACAGTGACGTCCTTCGTCCTCGTCCGCTCCGGCGTGGCCACGCACTCCACCGACAACGACCAGCGCCGCGTACCGCTGCAGTCCCGCCAGACCGCGGACAGGGCCTACGAGTTGACCATCCCCTCCGACCCCGGAACGGCTCTGCCCGGCAGCTACATGCTGTTCGCCCTGGACGCCCAGGGGGTGCCGAGCAAGGCGCGCCTGCTCACCGTGAGGTGAGGCCGCCCCGGCAGCCGTTCTGCCCGGCTGGGGGCGGGCCGTGCGGAACGGGACGCGGGATGCTCCCGTACGGAGCCGAGTGACCGGATGCCCATCGCCCGCAATTCGCCCTGCAGGGAGGCCCGTTCGGCTCTTGCGGGTGGTGTACGGGACTGCGCACGCTGACAGCGCGGAGCATGCGCCTGTGTCCGTGCGGCGGCGCTTGCACGGCGGGTGTCTGCTCTGCTTCCACGGCTTCTACGACGACGCAGGAGTGATCACGATGGAAGCCAAGCAGTGGACGGTCCAGATCTATATCTCCGAAGAGGGGGACGACACGCACGCACGCGCCGTCCTGACAGCCGGGGACATGACCAGCATCAGCGGAAGGGGAGAAGCGCGGCGCAACCCGATCGACCGGCCGGTACCGGAGATCGGCGATGAACTCGCCGTGAGCCGCGCATTGGAGGATCTCGCCATACGGCTGCACGACGTCGCCTCCGATGACATCGTCCAGCTGACCGGGCCCGTACAGCCGTCCCGCCCAGGAAGCACGGGGACCGCGGGCAGTGCTTGAACCCGGCTTCGAGCGGTGGTGGGCCGGCGCCCTCGCCTGACCCGCGCTGGGGCGAGCCCTGTCTGTGACACGTGCACGCGGGCAGCCGCACATCAGAGGAGAAGGGGAAAGTCGCCATGGGCTACGACCGCACCATCCGGCTGGAGAGTGATTTCACCGCCACGGTGAAGGCCGTCCGTGAGGCCCTGGCCGAGCAGGGCTTCGGCGTCCTCACCGAGATCGACGTCACTGCCACGCTGAAGACGAAACTCGGCCACGACATGGAGGACTACCTGATCCTCGGTGCCTGCAACCCTCCGCTCGCCCACCAGGCCCTTGAGGCCGACCGCACAGTCGGCCTGCTCCTGCCGTGCAACGTCGTCGTACGCGCCGACGGCGACACGACCGTCGTGCAGGCCCTCGACCCGGCCGCCATGGTCACCCTCACCGGCCTTCCCGCCCTGGAGCCCGTCGCCGCCGAAGCCACCCGCCGTCTGGACGCCGCACTGGCCTCCCTCACCTGACCACCCGCGTCCCAGGTGCGGCCACGGGGCCGGTTCTGTCCCGTGATGATGTCCGGGGCCAGGTCCTCGACCTGCTCGCAGGAGGCGCGGTCACGGCGAGTGAGGTGCACGGTACGGCCGCAGGGGCGAGCTGCTTCGGCACGGACACCGCAGCGGCTTCAAGGGTCAGGCCGCGGCCGTGTCGAGGAAGGTCAGGACAGCCTTCGCCGGACGGCGGGGCGTGTGCGTCGTCCAGTTGGTGTGGCCGAGCCGCAGGATCATCTGCGGCAACTGTCCGGACGGGATCATGCCGCGTACCCGGGTGCGGAACTGCGGGATCTTCAGGGCCTGGGTGTGGAATCCGGCCGCTACTTGGTGCCCGGCGCGTACAACAGGACGCGCTGTAGTGCCTGCCCCGCCCGGAGCCAGTCCTGCACAGTGTCGTGCGGGGTGTTGAGTACGGCCACAAGGCCCGTGCGCGAAGGCCAGGTCCACGGCTCGGCCACTGGTGCGGCCACGGGCCCAGGCGGCGAAGTCGCGCTCCGCGAGCAGTGTGGAGTCGGGGTGGCACGGGCTGGCCTCGGCGGGCACCCCGTCCAGGCGGTCCTCGGGGCTGGACCCGGTCCAGCGGGCCAGTTCAACCCTGTGGGCGGCGCTTGAGTGCTGGTATGTCTCGGCCTCGTGGGCCACGGCGGCCAGCTGCGTCAGTTCCGGCTGGCCGGTGAGAGGGAAGAGCTCGGCGCCTTCGGCCCGTGCGTGCCGGCGCAGGTCGTCGATCAGTGTCGCCGGGAGCGGCGTGGGCTGGAACGGGCCCCGGTGGGTGCGGCGTTGGCGCATCGCGTGGTGCATCAGCTCTTCGCCGGGCGTGGGCCTGGCGTGCGCTCCCCAGCTCACCTGGGCCAGGAGGCCGGGCAGGCGGGGGTCGGGGTGGGGGCGCAGGGCCGGCTGGAAGCCGAGGCGGAAATTCTGGGCGGGGCGGATCCTGCGCGGCGCGGTCGACCGTCTCTCCGAGCGGTATCCGCAAGTGCACATCAGCGCCGAGCAGATACCAGGACCACCGGTCCCGGCGCTGGTGACCGCCGCGGAGGACGCGGAACTCCTGGTCCTCGGACACCTGGGGCCCGGCGGACTCACCGCCGCCTTCGCTGGTTCCATGGCAATGACAGTGATGGCCCAGGTACGGCGGCCGGTCGTGCTGGTGCGCGCCGGCTGGAACATCGCGCACGAACAGCCGCCCCGCGCCGAAGAGCAGCCTCCGGACCGGGCGCCGCACAAGGACGTTGGGGGCCAGGCGCCGCACAAGGACGTGCTGCTCGCCCTCGATCCGCACCAGGGCCGCGAGGAGTTGCTCGGTTTCGCCTTCGACGCGGCTCACCGCCGAGGAGCGCCGCTGTCGATCCTGTATGCCTGGCACCTCGCACACGGCCAGGTCGGCACGCATCCGGCCCGGATGGAGCTGGCCCGGCAGGACGCCGAGTGGGCGCTGGCCGCGATGACAGGCCCCTGAGGGGAGAAGTGCCCGACGGTGGAGGTACGGGCCGTCGCACAGCAGGGCCGCCCGGCGCACGCGCTGGTACGTGCGGCCGGGGAGGCCGGCCTGGTGATCGTCGGCCGGCGCGTCCGCCGCTCGGCGGTCGGGAGCCACGTGGGCAGGGTCACGCACTCGGTGCTCCGCCACGTGCCGTGCTCGATCGTCGTCGTGGCGCACGAGTGCGGCACTCCCGTGCCTCGCGTCTGCACTCAGGAAGGACCGGCGTACAACTGCACGTGAGGGAGGACGAGATGAGTGGCATGATCGAGCGGCTGCCGGGCTGGCCGCCCGCGCTGTCCGACCTGTTCGGCTGGATGGAGGCGGGCGTACCCGGGCTGCACACGGTGCCGGGACTGCACGGCATCCGCATTGAGGAAGTCCTGACGGACGGGATGTACATCCTGCGGGCCGAACTCCCGGGGATCGACCCGGCCAAGGACGTCGAACTGACCATCAGCGAGGGCGTGCTGACGCTGCGCGCCGAGCGCAGCACGCAGACCACCGACAGGCGCCACACCGAGTTCCGTTACGGCACCTTCGCCCGCTCGGTCCCGCTGCCGGCCGGGGCGCGCGGCGACGACGCGACGGCGGACTACAAGGATGGCGTGCTGACCATCACGGTCCCGGTGCCGGAGACGAAGACCGGTACGAGGACCATTCCGGTGCGGCAGGGCTGAGTACGGTCGGCTGCTTGCGCACACACCAGCCCGCGTGCCCGGACGATTCGGGCACGCGGGCGCTCGCGCCGTTCCGGTCCTCACGGGGGGGGCAGGCCGGGAAGAACAGGCGCGAGGAGGTGACGATCACTTTGCCGATCAGGGGTTCTTGCGCTGGTTCGCCTGGAAGCGCGCCTTCTTCTGCCGGTTCCCGCAGGTGTTCATGTCGCACCATCTGCGGGTGCGGCTCCGGCTGGTGTCGAAGAAGGCGGCTCGGCAGGTCGGTGAGGCGCACAGGGCCAGTCTTCCGTCTCGTTCGCCCGCGATGATGCTGATCGCGTCGGCGGCGATCACGCCGAGGGCATCTTCCACGCAGGAAGCCGGGTCGAGCCGCCATCGCCGCTGGCCCTCGGGTGTCAGGACAGCCGCGGCCCGGCCTTGAGCGCTGCAGTCATTGATGACGTGGACCGCAGATGCGGGGAGAGCGTCCTGGGTCGCGGCGGCTGTCGCGGCGGCGTGAATCGACTCCCTCAGTTCCCGGGCGCGGTCCAGCTGGGCGGTGGTGCAGGAGTCCACGTCGAGGCCGTTGACCGCCAGCCAGTCGATGAGTCGCTGCGGCACGGGAATGCGCTCCACGGCGTCGCCATGACGCTCCGACAGTGTCCCGGTGAAGCTGGTCGCCAGCACGGAACCGAGGCGGAAGTCAGGGAAGCCGGAGCGCATGGAACCACCATAGCTGGTTGCGCTTCGGCATGAAAACACGCTAGAACCGTCTTAGCCGGTTCGCTACGGTCGTGGCCGGTTCCGCGATGGCCAGGAGGTCTCATGCCCCGTCCAACCGCCGACGTGCAAGCATTTGAAGCCCACGCAAGCGACGCCGACCTCGACGATCTGCGCGCGCGACTGGCCGCGGCGCGGCTGCCGGAGGCCGAGACGACGGCCCCTCGCGCGGCGCCCGGCCCGCGCCGGTGGGAACAGGGTGTTCCGCTCGCCGACCTCGTCGATGTCGTGAACTACTGGCGCACCGGGTACGACTGGCGTCCGTTCGAAGAACGCCTCAACCGGATCGGCCAGTTCCGTACGGCCATTGACGGTCTGGGAATCCACTTCCTGCACCGCCGGTCCGCGCGCGCGGACGCCACTCCGCTGATCTTGACGCATGGCTGGCCTGACAGCGTGGCCCGGTTCATCGATGTGGTGGACGAGTTGGCGGATCCGAAGGACGCGGACGCGCCGGCGTTCCATGTCGTGGTCCCGTCGCTGCCCGGCTTCGGTTACAGCGACAAGCCGGCCACCACCGGGTGGGGCACCGAGAAGATCGCGGCCGCATGGGTGGAACTGATGGGAAGGCTCGGCTACGACCAGTTCGCGGCCCACGGCGGCGACTGGGGAGGCAATATCACCACGGTTCTCGGCGGCAGGTTCCCGGCGCACGTTCTCGGCATCCACACCACGTTCGCGGAGGGGCCGCCCGGGCTTGCGACGGACGGGCTGACTGCGGTCGAGCGCGAATGGGCCGAGGACACCCGCGACTTCTGGCGCCGCCGTGCGGCGTACGCGAAGCAGCAGGCGACCCGGCCGCAGACCATCGGCTACTCGCTCGTCGACTCACCGGTCGGGCTGCTCGCCTGGATCCTCGACAAGTTCGCCGAGTGGTCGGACACCGAGGACAGCCCGTTCGAGACGATTTCCCGCGACCGCGTCCTCGACGACGTCACCTTGTACTGGCTGACGCGGACCGGTGCGTCGGCGGCCCGCATCTACTACGAGAGCCACAACTCGCTCGACCCCGAACTCCGGGTCGACGTCCCGTCGGCGATCACTGCCTACCCCCGCGACGTCGAGAAGTGCCCGCGCCCCTGGGCACAGGAGCGCTACCGGCAGATCGTCCGCTGGAGCGAGCCCGGAACAGGGGGACACTTCCCGTCCCTCGAGGTCCCCGAGTACTTCGTCAAGGACCTGCGAGAAGGCCTCGCGGCCGTGCTGGCCGCCCACCGGCGATCGCCCTCCGCGCGATGTTGAAAGGCTGGTGAACGCGCGTTGACCGGCCGTCAAGGGAACATTGATCACTGCTTCGTAGCGTTCCTGGCGCATCGATCACCGATCAACGGCGAGATGGAGTAGGCGTGTTGTTCCGTACGCGAGGCAGGGGAAAGGCTTCTTCCTTATACGCCGGGGCCGGTACGCCCCGGCGGCGGTCCGCGGTCCTGGCCGCAGGGCTCGTGACCGCGTCCGTGGTGGCGCTGGGTACGGCTTCGGCGGCGTCACAGGGAGCGGGGGAGTCGACGAAGGCCGCCGCACCGGCGGCCGCGTCGCCCGACTCGGAGCGTGAGCGCCGGCAGCCGCCGCAGGACAGGCGCGATGGCCCGGGGGACCCCGGAGCGGAGCCGGGGAAGCTGAACACCGACTACCTGATCAATGAGGTGTCGCCGGCGCAGTTCAGGGGTTACTGGTACCAGTCCCACATCAATGGAGTCAGCGTCACGTGGGTGGCGCCCTCGGGGCGGGATCCGTACGACGGCTGGGACTGGATCGAGATCCTGGACAGCAACGGCAAGCGCGTCACCTGGGACTGGGCCTGTGGCAACGCCAACTGTGGCGCGTACGGCTCGACCCTGATCGATGCGAAGCTGGAGAAGGGCGCGGAGTACAAGGCCCTCTACTACAGCGACGGGGGCCGGGTCACCAAGGGCCAGCTGCGTGCCGAGTTCGAGTTCTGGGCCTGACATGGGGGGCTCGGAAGAGATGATGCGTCAGGCTGAAAGGGCCGAACGGGGCCCGGTGCGGCGGCGGTTGGTCAGCACCGCCGTGGTGGTCGCGGTCCTCGCGGGCACGCTGGGCGCGGCAGGTACGGACACTCACGGCGCCCCGGCCAGGACCACGGCGGACCACAGCGCCCGGGCCGAGGCGCAGCCCCAGGAGCAGGCGCGGCCGAGGGCGGTGACAAACGACGAGGAGTTCGCGGAACTGTATACCCGCACGGTCGGGGCCCTGCGCAACGCGATGCTGGGGGAGGAGAGCACCCATCGGCCCGGTGCCGGCCACCTGATCGAGAACCCCGACCCCACCGCCATGCAGTCGATCTACCTCGGACGGTTCAGCGAGGACGAGTTCACCCAGGGCCGTATGGTCCGAGGCGTCTTCCGCAGGTCCGACAGCTATCTGCTGGGAATCTACGTGGAGAACAGGGACGCGACCAGCCGCGTCTTCTACACGTTCACCGAGCAGCGGGACGGCCGCACGGTCGACATGGTCCCGCGCAACGTGTACCAGGGCGTGCGCCGGGAGCACTTCGGCTGGGGCGTCAACTACCGCGGTCTGCCCCGCGTCACCGTCAGCAGAAGCCGACTGCGGGACGCGGTGCGCGACATCCACCGTCACGACCCGGACACGAGCACCCACACGCTGGAGAACGCGGTCAACGTCCTGGCCGTGTCCCTGGCCGAAGGGGCGAGGTTCCAGGCGATCCCCGCGCAGATCGCCCAGGCGATTCGTGGCGGCAGGCAATGGACCGTGGGCAACCATTCGGACGAGATCACAAGCTGGGACCAGGGGTCCCAGGCCGTCCTCCGGGCGCGCGCCGCCGACCCGAGCGGCAACGGCGAGGTGTGGCAGCAGCGCCGTGAAGTCCGCTGGAACGGGGCCTGGGTGTTCCTCAGCGCCCTTGATCTGGCCCGTCGGCTCTACCTGATCAAGCCACCGGCGAAGAAGCCCTGACGCAGGGGGCGTTGACCGACAGCGGCCACCGCCGTGCTCCGTCTCGTCTGCGAGGTGGAGCACGGCGGAGGGGTGCACTTGAAGGTGCTGCGGTGGCCTGCTCACCGCTCCAGGGGCTTGTGCGCGGTCTCCGGCAGGCGTGCGTACACCGTTGCGGACACGAGGCACAGCACGGCCATGTACACCGGGAACAGCCCTGCCTGCCCGACGTCCTTGAACAGCGTCCCGATATACGGCGCCGTACCCCCGAAGAGGGCGACGGTCAGAGAGTACGGAAACCCGATTCCCGCGGCGCGCACCCGCGCGGGGAAGATCTCGGCGTTCACGGCCGCGGAGACCGCCGTGAATCCGCTGAGGAGCACCATGCCCGCGCACTGCACGAGCAGCAACGTGAGGAACGAGCCGTCGAGGGCACGCAGCAGCGGCACGCTCAGCAGGGCGAAGCCAAGGCCGAACATCAGCAGCAGCGGCTTGCGTCCGAAGCGGTCGGACGCCATGCCCGCCAGCGGCTGGAGCACAGCGAAGAACGTCAGCGAGATCGTGCCCGCCAGCAGCGCGTCGGCTTTGGCCACACCCGTGTTGAGTTCGGCGTACGTCGGCAGGTACGAGGTCCACGTGTAGTACGCGATCGTTCCGCCGGCGGTGATTCCGCAGATCAGCAGTGAGGCACGGGGATGGCGGCGCAGGGCCTCGAACAGCCCGGGACGGGGCGCGTTCGCCTGTTCCTCACTGCGCGTCTCGTGTGCTCCGCGCCGGATCCAGAACCCGACCAGGCTCAGCACCGCGCCCAGCAGGAACGGCACACGCCAGCCCCAGCTGTCCATGGCGCCGGACGCGAGATTGGCGACAAGCAGCGCCGCGACACCGGAAGCCGCGAGCTGTCCGACGGTGGTCGACACGTACTGGAAGCTGGAGAAGAGGCCGCGCCGCCCGGGGCTGGCCGACTCCACGAGGAAAGTCGTCGACGCCGCGAACTCCCCGCCCACGGACAGCCCTTGCAGCAGTCGCGCGAAGACCAGGATCACCGGGGCCAGAATCCCGGCGGCGGCATACGTCGGTGTGAGCCCCACCAGCAGGCTGCTCCCGCCCATCAGCAGAATGGTCACGGTCAGCGCCGCCCGCCGTCCGTGCCGGTCGGCCACGACCCCCATCACCAGGCCGCCGACGGGCCGCATGAAGAATCCCACCGCGAAGACGGCGAACGTCGACAGCAGCGGGACCAGTGAACTCTCGGAATTCTCGGGGAAGATCTGCGCGGCGATGTACGTGGCCAGAAAGGTGTACGCGTACCAGTCGTACCATTCCACGGCATTGCCGACAGAGGCGGCGAGCAGCTGCCGGGTCGGCCGTCCGGGCGGGGCGGTGGACGTGATCGTTTCTGTCATGTCCAGGACCCTTCCACGCAACTCCCCTGCTCACGCCCCGGTTTGCGTAATCAGCGAGGGGGCCAGCCAGCGGTTGAGGAGGGCGCGGAGTCGGGCTTCGTCCTGCGGTGCGTCGTTCGGGTGCTGGAGCAGCGACGTCAGGAGTCGCAGGATGATCTCGGCGAGGCCGTTGAGGTCGTCTTCGCCGATGCCGGCGGCGGCCCAGTCGACGGGGAAGCGCTCCAGCATCTTGGCGCCGTAGGCGATGGCGTCCTTGGTGGTGGCGCCGCGGCCGAAGGCGGTGGTGTCGCCGAGTTGAAGCAGCAGGCTCACCCGTGGCTCGGCGGGAATGGTCCGTACGCAGAAGACCATGCCTTCGACCACGGCTTCGGCCGGATCGGTGATCCCTTGCAGATGCGCGATCATCAGCTCGACGAATGACTCGGCCCCCTGGGCCGCCACTTCTGCGACGATGTCGCTGATGCGGCCGAAGTGGCGGTAGACGGTCTGGCGGGTGACGCCGAGCTCGCCCGCGACGTCGGACAGGGTCGTCTTCGTGACGCCGTGCCTGTCGATGCAGCGGGCGGTCGCGTCGATGATGCGCTGCCGGGCCTCCGCGTCCGAAGCGGGAGGCCGGCCTCCCCAGCCGTGGTGCCCCATGGCCTCAGGATCGCACAGGCTCCTCGGCCCGTTGGAACCTGGTCGCGCGCAGTGCGGCCACGATGAGCCCGGTCGCGGCGACGGTGCACAGCGCGGTGTACCACAGGCTGCCGACCGGGGTGCCCTGCTCGGTGACGCCGTCGACCGCCGCGAAGTGCGCCGGCAGGGCGGTCAGCCAGAGGACGACGTGAACGCCGAGGTACAGCGCCGGATACGTCCGCGCGAACAGCGGTGACGCCACCGGGCCCTGATCCGTGCGCCGCGCGCGCCAGGCGTCGACGAGAAGGTACAGGCCGACGATCCAGACCAGGGCGAGCTCGGCGCCGAGGACGGCCCGCTGGACACCGAGCTGGTCCCCACCGCGGAAGACGTTGCTCGGCACGCCCGCGACCGCCATCGCCACCGGTGCCAGGGCACCGGCGGCGACGGTGCGCAGACCGATCTGACGGCCGGTGAGCGGGCCCCGGCCGTCCTTCGGGCCGACGAACCGGACGGTGAAGTAGGTCATCGCGCCGAAGGAGACCGAGGCGAACAGGTACATGCTGTTCATCGGGACCGAGGCGAGCGCCGGTTCGTTGATCATTTCGTTGCCCGGGTTCCAGGCCCACCACTTCAGCTGGGGTCCGAGCTGATCGAAGATCTCGTAGAAGACCTGGCAGACGAACGCGACCGCCAGCGAACCGGACAGGGCCCCGCGGCGGGTGAAGACGCCGAGGGCGCGGACCAGTTCGTAGGCGAGCTGGGACAGCGCCGGGTAGAAGGCCACGATGTACAGCGGCAGCCGGTCGTACATGAACTGCACGGTGAACACGTTGTGGGAGAAGATGAGCCCGACGTGTTCCTCCAGGCCGAACCAGGCGGGGAAGTAGAGCGGCGGCTCGATCACCGCCAGGTAGACGACCGAGGCGAACCACAACGAGATGCTGACCGGGTCGCCGTCGCGCCGCCATCGCCGCCACGCATGGACGAGGGCGAACGCCGCGCCGCCGATGATGAGCAGTTCGAGGAACACCATGGTGGCGTTCTCGAGACCCAACGGGTTGCGGAAGTCCACGACGGGGTGGGCGTCATGACAGGAGAAGCCGAGCTTGTCCGCGAGGCGTTCGGCCGCGGAGTCGCATGAATAGCTCATACCTTGCTCCTCGGGTCAGTCGTTGACGAGAGCGGTCTCGGCGGACGTGGACCTGTCGGTGCCGGTGTAGCCGGTGAAGTCGGTGGCGGGCGGGTCCTGTTGGTCGTCGAAGCCGCCGGGCACGACCGTACGTCCGAGCCGTTGACGCAGCTTGTAGCGTGCGATGCCGAACCAGAACCGCGGATCGGTGGCCATGTCCCTGAGCGACTTGTCGAGGTTGAAGACCTGGGCGAACGTCCGCTCGACGTAGTCGTCTTCGCGGCTCGCGGCGGTGATGGCGTTGAAGACCGGCCAGCTGAAGCGCGCAGACAGCCTGCGCCGCCAGGCGGCGACGACCTCGCTGCCGGTGGCGAAGTCATAGGCCTGGTCACGGGCCATGGCGAGCATCCAGGGCACGTCGAGTGACTTCTTCTGCCGGGCGAGGAACTCGCGGAAGAAGGCGAGGTCGAGGACATCGCGGCCGTGCAGCATCTCCGCGAGGATGAGCGCGGAGCGGGCCGCCGAACTCATCCCCTGGGCGTAGAACGGGTTGAACGCGCAGATCGAGTCACCGATACAGACCAGGCCGAGCGGGGGCCGGTCGAGCAGATCGAAGCGGCGCCATTTGTTGCCGGTCGAACGCGTGAGGTGCACCTCGGAGGTCGGCGTGCAGGCGCGCATCGCCTGACCGAAAGCCGTGGCCCGCACACGGTCCGCCGCGGCCTCGAAGGTGTCGACCTCGCGCGGCATCCGCAGGCCCCACGCTCCCATGCACACGATGGCCCGGTCGCCCTCGATCGGGAAGAAGTTGCTGAGGAACTCGTGCTCCTCGGGGTGGTCGCCGGTGTCCTGGGTCGGGGTGATGACCAGGTGCTTCCACCACCACGACTCGGGGCGCCGGTCGGCGGGCGGCAGGTCGTACCACCGCGAGGTGTAGGTGACCTTGGCGTCGAGGGTCTTCTCCGGCGGCGTCGGCCATCCCGCCGCGCTCAGCCAGTCGGCGACGGAAGAGCCGCGCCCCAGCGCGTCGACGACCAGATCGGCGGACAGCCGCCCCGGCTCGTCGCCGGTGCGGTACTCGACTCCCTCGACGCGCCCGCGCGCGGTGCCGGCCCCGGTGCAGCGGAGCCCGGTGACGGTCACGCCCTCGCGGATCTCGATGGCCGGGAGCTCACGGACCTTGTCGCGCAGGACCCGCTCGATGAGCACGCGGGAGCTGTAGATCATCGTCATCGACCCGGACTTGCGCGCGGCCCAGCCGTCGTTCTCGCAGTACGCCGCGTCCAACGACGGCATCAGGTGCATCCCGCCCGCGGCGATCAGGGCCTCTTCGAACCCGGGGAAGATCTCGCCGATCGCGCGGCGCCCGGAGTTGAGCAGGAAGTGCGGGTGCTTGCTCTGCGGCACGCCCCGGCGGTGCTGCGCGTCCGGCGGGAGCCGGTCCCGTTCCAGGACGATCACCTCGTCGAAATGCCGCGCGAGCACTCCTGCGGCGCACAGCCCCGCCACGCTGCCGCCGAGCACCACGGCCGTCTTGCCTCGCATGGTTACTCCATTCATACACATGCTGAGTGAATGTATGATTCGGGGATGGGGAATCTAGCAGGTACGTCCCGAACGAACCAGCCCTTGCAGGGGACTTGAGGCACGACGGCGTGAACTCCCGCGCTCCGGCCGGGGAAACGGCAGGCCGAACATCCGCACGCCCGTACGCACGCCTTGGCGTGAGGCGTCACGTTGCTGCTGCGCGGAGCTGCTGCGCGGAGCTGCTGTGCCGACGCCGGGCTTACGCCGGCCCGGCCGGGTGCTCGGGTTCGAGGAGGAAGACGGGGATCACGCGGTCGGTGTTCTCCTGGTATTCGGCGTACGGCGGATACGCGGCGACCGCGCGCTGCCACCACTGGGCCTTCTCGTCCCCGGTGAGCTCACGGGCCGTCATGGCCTGGCGTTCGGGGCCGTCCTGGAGATCCACCCGCGGGTCGGCCTTGAGGTTGAAGTACCAGACCGGATGGTGCGGGTAGCCGCCCTTCGAGGCCACCGCTGCATACCGCCCCTCGTGCTCCACGCGCATCAGCGGAATCTTGCGGATCCTGCCGCTCTTCGCGCCGCGCATCGTGACAATGACGACCGGCAGGCCCGTGTCCCAGAGCGTGGTGCCCTGGGTGCCGCCCGAACGCTCATACAGCTCGACCTGCTCACGCACCCACTGCGCCGGACTCGGCTCGTACTCGCCCTCAAGAGGCACCGCATTCACCCCATTGTCGTGTACGGCTTATGTCGGGACAGTCCAGCACAGGCCTCGCGCGAAGGGGAGACCGCCGTTCCCGATCCGAGGTGAAGCAGTGCTGGAAGGTGAAGGCGTGCGGCGCGGGGCCGTGGTCGTGGAGGTACTCCAGCCTGGAAACCCCGTCCTGCCAGGTGGGTATCACGTCGTCGGAGACCCACCAGCACACGTGACTCGGGTGTCCTGTCCTCTCGAACCAGTCGTAACGCCTGTTCAGAGCCTCACGGTGCAGACCCGTGTAGATGGCGTCGAAGGCGGAGCGCAGATCGGTCCAGAGTGAAAGGGTCGAGTCCAGGGCGGCGGTTTCCGCCGTACGGCCCTTGTCGTACCAGGCCGGTACGGCGAACTCGCCCCACGCGCCCCAGTCCAGGTCGAAGTGCGTGCCGCGGCCGCCGTCCACCGCTTCAGCACGAGTGAGGTACCCGGGATGCCGGCTGATCTTCTGGTAGATGGCCCTGCCGCTGTCCTGGAGTTCACGCGTGAGAGGCGCGGAATCAGCGAGAGGTGATTTCAGGACGCCGAATGTGTACAGAGCAAGATGGGGCATGCGTCTCTCCCTGGTCGGGGGTGCCTGGTGGGGGCCCGATTCGGCGGCTTTACGCATGGGACGAGGGCCTGAAACCCCTGCGCGAGCGTTTGCGATCGCCGAAGACCAGGTGAAGGTAGCTGCCTCCGCGGGACCTGTCGAAGTTGCGTTTTCCCTGCCCAAGTGGCTTCGTGTACAGGCCTTGCGGGCGCTGGGGCACGGCGGGCGTCCCATGATCTGCGTACTGCCTGCGCCGGCCCAATTCGGTTGCCGGGCGCACCTGATGGCCGCGACACTACGGCCCATCATGACAAGCTCCCGGGGACATATCCGTCGCGTCAGGGGGCCTGTGGTCCCGTAACTTCACGCTCTTCTTCGCCGCCCGGGGTATCGCCCGGCTCGGCGACACGATGGCCCCGGTGGCGCTGACCGCCGGGCTGGTGCTGAGCGGACACGGGGCCGGGGTGGTGGGGGCCGTACTGGCCAGCATGACGGCCTGCGCTTCGTCGTCCCCGTCCGAAGTATCAACACCGGGCCCTCGCCCAAGTACTACGGGTACAAACGCGGCGTGACCTGGCTCAACGCCGTCTACGATCAGGTCGCCGGGATCGGCGCGATGGTCGTACGCGGCACCCCGCGCGACAGCCTCTACACCCTGGACACCCTGCTGAACCTCGACGGCGGGGTGAAGCCGGAGATTGTGGCGACCGACAACGCCTCGTACTCAGACATGGCCTTCGGCCTGTACAAGATGCTCGGCTTCCGCTTCGCCCCGCGCTTCCGCGACCTGGCCGATCAGCGCTTCTGGCGGGCCGATCTGCCCGACGGCAACGGGGCGCCGGCCGACGGGTACGGGTCGCTGGAGGACGTGGCCTGCAACAAGGTCAACCTGAAGAAGATCACCACGCACTGGCCGGACATGCTCCGCGTGGCCGGATCGCTCATCACCAACCAGGTGAGGGCCTAGGACCTGTTGCGGATGTTCGGCCGCGAAGGGCACCCGACCCCGCTGGGGGCGGCGTTCGCCGAGTACGGGCGCATCGACAAGACCATGCACCTGCTCGCCCTGGTCGACCCGGTCGATGACACCTGCCGGCGCCTGATGAACAGGCAGCTCATCGTGCAGGAGTCCCGCCACCGGCTTGCCCGGGCGATCTGCCACGGCGGCTGGGGCCAGATCCGCCAGGCGTACCGCGAGGGCGAGGAGGACCAGCTGGCCGCCCTGGGTCTGGTCCTCAACGCGGTGGTGCTGTGGAACACCCGCTACCTGGACGCCGCCGTGGCCCGGCTCCGCGCGGAGGGCAACGACATCAAAGACGAGGACGTCGCCCGCCTCTCCCCGCTCAAGGATCGGCACATCAATTTCCTGGGCCGCTACTTGTTCAACATCACCGCCAGCGGACCGGGCCGGGGCCAGCGCCCCTTCCGGGACCCCGATGCCGCCGAGGACCGGGAGGGCGAGGAGGGCTGAGGGCGCAGGTCCCGGCCGACGTGCCGGCCGGGACCTGGGGGTGGCTCAGTCGGCCTGGTTGTCGGCCTGCTTGGGCAGGCAGAACATCAGGGCCCACATCAGGGCGAGGAGGCTGCCGACCCACCACAGCACAGTGACGAACGCGTCGCGGTTGACCGCGCCGTCGTGGGAGCCGCCGGTGATGGCGAAGAACACCACGGCGGTGAGCGCGGTGCCCAGCGCGATGCCCAGGTGAATGGCGGTGTTGAACAGGCCCGAGGCCGAGCCTGCGTCCTCGTACGGGACCCTGGCCAGCGACAGATCGGCGAGCGGGCCGGACACCATGCCCAGGCCGAAACCGATCAGTACCACCGGAGCAGTCATCGCCAGCAGGGTCAGGTCGGCCTGGTGGCCGCCGATCTGGAGCCCGTAGGCGACCATGGCAGCGGTCGCGATGAGGGCTCCGGCCTGCGGCAGGCGGCGGGCGAAACGTCCGGCGGTCTTCGCCGCGATGGTCGCACCGCCCAGTTCTCCCACGGAAAGCAGCACGAAGGCCACGGCCGCCTCAAGCGGGCTCATGCCCAGTCCGCGCTGCAGGTACAGCGTCCAGGTCATGAAGAACAGGCCGCACAGCAGGCCGTGCATCAGGTCCGCGGCCATGCCCCCGGAGAACTGCCTGACCCGGAAGAGGGACAGGGGCACCAGCGGGGCGTTGCCCTGCCTGCGCCGCTGGTGGCGCAGGAAGACACCGAGGAAGAGGACGCCGGCGGCGAGCATGGCGAAGCACCACAGCGGCCAGCCGTGGGCGTGGCCCTCGGTGAGCGGGAAGAGGATCAGGACGATGGCCAGGCCGGACAGCAGCATGCCGACCAGGTCGAGCCGGTCGGCCTTGCGGACGGTCGACTCGGGGATGAATGCGCGCCCCAGGATCAGTACGGCCAGCCCGACGGGCACGTTGACCAGGAAGATCGGCCGCCAGGACAGCCCGAACAGGTCGGCCTCGGTGAGCACGCCGCCCAGGACCGGACCCAGGACGTTGGCGATGGCCAGGACAGCCCCGTACAGGCCGAACGCCTTGCTGCGGTTGTCGCCTTCGAAGGTGACGTGCATGGTCGCCAGGACCTGCGGGATCATCACCGCCACGCCGACGCCCTGGAGCAGGCGGGCGCCGATCAGCACGCCCGGGCCGGTGGCCAGACCGCACAGCAGTGAGGCGGCGGTGAACACGACGGTGCCGATCAGCAGGATCCTGCGCCGGCCGTAGATGTCACCGAGCCGTCCGCCGGTGATCAACCCGACAGCGACGGGGAGGGAGTAGGCGGTGGTCAGCCACTGCACC
Source organism: Streptomyces monticola (assembly GCF_042665355.1). NCBI lineage: Bacteria > Bacillati > Actinomycetota > Actinomycetes > Kitasatosporales > Streptomycetaceae > Streptomyces > Streptomyces monticola. The sequence goes on from NZ_JBHTCF010000018.1 coordinate 26,945, forward strand.
GCGACCGGTCCGGCGCCGGTCGACTCCTGGATCGCGGGCAGGGCGGTCAGGACGACCGACTGGTCGAGCATGTTCATCAGCTCGGCGGTCAGCAGCACCAGGAGGGCGATCCAGGCCCCCATGGCCATCTTCGAGGGGCCAGGTGAGGGGTGGCCAGGTGAGGGGTGGGTCGGGGTCTGGGTGGTGATGTGCTCTGGCTCGTTGTCGAGCGCGGAGGAAGACAAAACAGGAACTCCTGATCCAAAGGAATCGGGGAGCCCAGCCGACAGCCGCACCGGGACCGGAAAACACCAAAGCCCGGGGCAGACGGCAGAGCTGCACCCGGGACAGAAAACTGCGGGGAACGGTGACGCAACTCAGGCCAGCGCGACGTCCGCCCCCGGACACGTGCGACAACACAGCACGCGGGGAACACGGACGACTACATGGCCTGGTTAATAGGAAGTCACCTCAAGATCGACACACAGAAGGAACAGGAAATCCGATCACTGCCACCGAGACCTCGGCACAGGAACCCCACCACGATACGACACCCCGGAGCCCAGGCGCACATCAGATAGTGGCCCCGCCCCGGCCGGTCCGACCGTCATGACGGTCCCTCAAGCGGCTTCCGCGAGTGACGCCGACGACATCGAGCGCCACCCTGCCCGCGCTGCGAGGCCGACCCCGGTTCGCCGTGCCGCTCGCGCTCCGGCGCGGTCGCCGGCACGTACCACACCGGCCGCTTCACCAAGGTGCCCCGACTCGCCAAGCTCCTGCGCGTGCCCACCCCGGCCGATCGCGGGCCCGGTCAGCTGTGGAGGCCCGGCACCCCGGTCCCGCTCGCCCTCGCGCCGGACACCCCGAGTGCCGACATCCGCATCGGGTACGCGCGCTGCTCGACGCTCACCCGGGAACTCCAGTCACAGCTCGACGCGCTGGCCAAGCACGGCATCCCACGCGACAAGGTGTTCTCCGAGAAGATCAGCACCCGCGTCCGCGTCCGGCCGCAGTTCGAGGCCGCGCTCTCGCTGGCTCGCCAGACCAAGGCCCACGCCCCGCACTGCCGTGTCATCTTCACCGTGTACGAGATGAAACGGCTGGGCCGCGACGCCGCGGAACTCACCGCGCTCGCCGACCACCTCACCGCCCACGGCCTGGTCCTGGAGATGCTCGCCGGACCCCTGCCCGGGATGTACGACCCGAGCGGGCCCGGCCGACTGCTGTTCGCGTTCTTCGCGGCGATGGCGGAGACCGAGCGGGAGAACATCAGGGAGTCGACCCTCGAAGAACTCGACGCGGCGGCCCGCAAGGGCAAGCACGGCGGCCGACCGCCGGTCATCACCGAGGACATGCTGCACACCGTGCTCCGCCGCCGTAGGAACGGAGAGTCGGTCGAGCAGGTCCAGCCCGACCTGATCATCCCCACCGGCAAGCGCAAGGGGCAGGCCCTCAGCGTCGCGAGCATCTACCGGGCGCTCGCCGAGCACGAGAAGCAGGAGGCGTTCCCCGAAGCCGTCGCCCAAGCGCACGCCGACTTCGCCGACCTCCAGGACGCCGACGACATCCCCCGCCCCCGCCCCCGCCGAGTCCGCATCCGACGGCCGGACGACCCCCTCACCCCGGCGCCAGCCGGACCACAATCAGTCTCAACGGCACTTTCTGTACCGCAACTACTCACACCCGGGATCGGGAACGGCCGGGAGAGCGAGAACGGGCGAGGGCCCGCCGCCAGACGCAGACCAGCGCCAGCACGAAGACGAGACCCCGGCCGCCGCGGCGCCGGTGAGGGAGACGGTGAACGGTGATGGACCCGTGAACAGCAGGTCGCCGAGGCCTTCGTCGGGCTCGCCGACACCTTCGCCGACGACTTCGACCCGGTCGTTCTGCTCGACCGTCTCGCCGCCCACTGCCTCGGCCTGATCGGCGCCGACGCGGTCGGCATCATGGTGGCCACCGCCCGCGGACAACTGCGCACCATTGCGGTCACCGACGACCAGGCCGCCCTGCTCGAACTGTTCCAGGTCCAGGTGGGGGAGGGCCCCTGCGTGGACTGCTACCGCAGCCATGTTCCGGTCGACGCCGACGACCTGGCCGAGACCGGCGGACGCCCGAATTCGCCCCGCTGGCCCTGCAGTTCGGCTACCGGGCCGCCCACGCTCTGCCGCTGCGGGTCAACCGGAGACCGTCGGTGCCGTCAATCTCCTGTTCGCCGTGCCCGGCGCACGGCCCGCGGGCGATCTGCGCGTGGCCCAGGCCCTCGCGGATGTCGCCGCCCTCGCGTTGCTCCACTGGAGCCCCGAGCCGGCCAGGCCCGCCGATGTCCTCACCCGCGTCCAGGCAGCGCTCGCGGCCAAGGCCGCCGTGGAGATGGCCAAGGGCATGCTCGCCGAGTACGCACAGCTGGACCCCGCCGAAGCGCTGCAATTGCTGCGCGCCTACAGCGAGAGCAAGGGCTGCTGCCTCGCCGACAGTGCCCAGGCCCTGGTGCGCCGCACCCTGGCCCCCGAGTCGGTGCTCGCCGCACTTCGCTGATGCCGGCTGCACGTAGGTGCAGAAGCCGGTGGCGGTGGCCGGCAACAGCCGCTTCCGATGGGCCTGTTGGGATGTGGAGCCCGCCGTCGGTGCTGTGCGTTGCCGTTCGCAGGGATGGGTCGGTTCCGAATGGGGATGGCTCGGGGGAGCTTTGCAGCCGACGAGTAATCCGGGTCGATCGGCTCCTACAGTGACGTACTCCGACGTACGCCCCGGCGCCTTGACGGCTACCGGGGCTGGTCAATGAGGCTTGACGACACGGGGGATGCAGATGACCGAGTTCCAGGCGGACGTGGACGGCTTCCTGCCGCTCGCCGACCCGGCGGAGAACGTTGCGTTGGCAGTCCAACCGGGCGAGGGCGAGGCGGAGCACGAATGCCACGCGGCGACCGAACCGGTGACGGGGTCCGCGACGGCCCCGGAGACGGCGGAGGTTCCCGGGGCGCCCGAGTCCGGAAGGGAGCGGGAGCCGGAGCCGGTCGGTGAGGCGGTCTCCGCGACCACTGTCCGCCAGTCCTACCTGGTCAAGCGCGCGGCATGGGGCGCTCGTCCGCCGAAGGAGGTGTCGCGGAGGATCTGGCCGGGACGCGGCGGCGTGGCAGTCCACCACCATGGCGGCAAGCCACTGCTGATCGACAAGCACTCCGAGTGCCATGAGGCGGTGCGCAGTACCCAGAAGGACCACATGGACGGGAACGGGTGGGACGACATCGCGTACACCTACCTCGTCTGCCCGCATGGCTACGTCTTCGAGGGGCGGGGTCCCGGCGTCCGCACCGCGGCCAACGGCACCGACGCAGGCAACGACAACTACTACGCGGTGTGCGCGCTGGTCGGTGGGCAGTGGCGGCTCGCACTCAGGCTCTACGACAAGATCACCGACGAGCTGCTCAGCGGGATCTCGATGGCGATAGCCCAGCTGCGCAGCATCGGTGGGGCCGGCGCCCAGATCGTCGGCCATCGGCAGCTCACCTCGACCACCTGCCCCAGCCGCCTTTATGAGTACGTCAAGAACGGTCGACTCGAGCCGGGCACCGACGTCACCCCGCCCGACGACAGCAGGAAGTCACCGGAGCGCCCCGACGGCGACCGCAGGAAATCACCCGATGACGAGGCGCCCGAATTCCCGGGCGTGCTGCTGCACTATCCACCGGTGACCGTTCACTGGAGTGTCCGGATCTGGCAGCAACGGATGCGCGACCGCGGCTGGAACATCTCCGTGGACGGCTCCTACGGCGCACAGTCTCGGCGCGTCTGCATCGCCTTCCAGCGGGAGAAGCACCTGCCCGTCGACGGCGTGGTCGGGCCGCGCACCTGGAAGGCGGCCTGGAACGCACCGGACAAGGACGGTGGCGTACCCGGGGTCCCCGACCCCGGGGGCCCGTCCTGATCGATAGGCCGCACTCGCCCGGACAGCATCGTTGCCGTTGTCGACGCAGACCGGCTCGCTGGTGGCGCGGGGCAGACTGCTGCCGGAGCCGCCATTGTTGCCCCGTTGCCCCGTTGCCCCGTTGCCCCGTTGCCCCGTTGCCCCGTTGCCCCGTCACCCGCCGGCGATAGCGGTGACGATCTCGACCGTGGCGTCGGGGGTGAGGGGGTCGTCGAGGGCATCAGGGGCGAGCTGGTCGCCGTCGACGAAGATGCGGTGCAGGGCGCTGATGCCGCCGCCGCTTTCGAAGAGGACCGTGGTGAGCGGCGGGTGATCCGCACACAGTTGCTCCAGCGCGGAGCGGGCGGTGGGCGCGTCGTAGGTGAGGTGCCGGTGGTAGTCGACGTACTTGCGGAGGACCCCGCTGACTCGGATCTGCACGGTGTCACCCTCCAGTCGGCCGTGAGGAGTGGGGCGTGGATGTGCGGGGCGTGGAAGTGCGGATGAGGTGGTTGCCCAGGTCGATCTCCACCTTTTCCTGGGGGTTGCCGCCGGCCAGCAGGCCGGCGACGTCACGCGCATGGCGGGCGATGGGGCCGCGGTCGAGGAACCCCTCGGTTCCGGTGACGCGTTGGGCCATGGCCGCACGGCAAGGGCCTGTTCCCCGATGGTGTGTTTGGCGCTCCAGGAAAGCGGGGACCAGAGCGGATCCGATGCCGCGTAGGCGTCGGCGGCCACTTCGACGATCAGGTCCTGTCTCATGGCGCCGGCTCCAGCAGCTCGGCCGCTTCCCCGTGGACGTAGCCGTTCTCGCCGACGATGCGGTGGGCGAAGACGAGCCGGTTGCCGTCCTGATGACAGGTGGTCTCGATGGTGGCGCGGTCGTGCAGCAAGAGGAGGCGCGTGAGTCTGAACTCGACGTGGTCGAGGGGGCGGCTCAGCCCTTGGCGCAGGATCGGGTGCTCTTCCGCCCGGGTGTCGATGAGGTGTTGACGGCTGGTGGCGAGGAGACCGGTCACCTCGGTGAAGCACCACTGGTCGGCGGCTTCGCAGACTTGCCGGTCGATCAGGCGGGTGCAGTCGGCGCGGGCCAGGCCGGGCGACGAGACGGACAGTCTGCCGAGCAGAGGGCCGAGTCGGTCGGTGAAGGTGTCGTCGTCGCACAGCTCCTCGGGGCGATACCGCTCGGCGATCTCCGGCGGGATCGTGCCGGGCTGTGCCGCCATCGCACGGCCCACGTCGACGCTGAGCGCCCGGCACAAGAGGGTGGTGTCGGCAGGATGCCTGCCGTGGGCGGTGATACGGGTGACGGTCTCCATCAGGCTTCGGTGTCTGAGGAGCCGGCTGGTGGTCGTCAGCGTGAGGCGTTCACCGTCCAGGAACGTGAAGGGCTCGTGGTAGTCGAGCCGGACGCCCATCACGGCGAACCCGGCCCCGTACTCGCGAATCATGGTGGGGAAGGCCACCGCGTGTTCCGCGGTCCAGCGTGCCCAGCCGGCGAAGGCCAGACGTGTCGCAGCCGACGGATGCAGCTGCAGGGAGGTGAAGTGACTTGAGTCGTACGGAAACTCGGTGACGGAGCGTCGGGCCATGACCGGTGGTCCCTTCCGTGATCCCTTCCGTGGTCCCTTCAGGCGACGGGTTTCGTACCGGCGACGACGTGGATCGGCACCGTGCGCACCGGCCCCGACGCGCCACCCTGGTCGTCGAGTTCACGCAGCAGGCGCCGTAGGCGGCCCGGTGGGTCCACTCCGGACGACCGTGCCCACAGGGCGCAGGCGTGCAGTTGGAGCACGGCATCGGCGGTGGGGAAGTCGCAGGCTTCCCGATGGATCTCGATACGGCAGGGTCCGAGGCCCTGGGCGGCCAGGAGCCGGTCGAGTACGCCGCCGATGGGGGGTTGCGCGAAGCAGAGACGCAGCCAGGGCAACAGCGCCCGCGTATCCGCTCGTGCTGCGGACCGGAGGGTGCCGACGGCCTCCTCCAAGTCCGGCTCGACCAGCACCAGTTGACCACCGGGCCGCAGGACGCGGGCCATCTCCGCCACGGACCTGCCGTGGTCCGGATCGCGCAGGAGCAGCCGTTCGCTGCGCACCGCCGCGAACGCCGCGTCCTTGAACGGCAGCTGATGGGAATGAGCTTGGACCAGAGGGTGGCCCGGCGCCCGGCTGCGGGCCTGTGACAGCATGCGGGCGCTGAGGTCCGCGCCGACAACTTCCGCTCCCGATACACGGCCCCAAGGGGCCAGGTCCGTGCCGGTGCCGCAGCCCACGTCGAGCACGCAGGAGTCCTGGAGCGTCGAGGAGCCCGGCCCTGTTCCCGCCATCGCGAACGAGGCGCGTTTGGCGGCTGTGACGCCCGGCATGGCGGCGAAGGCGTCGAGGCAGTCGACCAGCATGGTCGGCGAGGGCGACCGGTCGACGTGTGCGAACCCGTCATGTCCGAGCCCGTCATGTCCGAGCCCATCGTGTCCGAAGAGTTCATGCCCGGACCCGTCATGTGCCTCAGAGGGCGGGCGCACGGCGTCCGCCCACACACCCTGCGGCCATCGGGGCCCGCACTCCGGTCCCCTCATGCCACGGTGTGACCGCCTGCCGCATTCTTGCGGTGAACGCGGCCGCCTCGCTCGGCTCCAATTGCCGTAGCGCGGCCCCCACCGGCGAGAACGCGACCACCCACAACACCTCCTCGACGGACCGGAAGTGAGCCATGACGTCGAGACCGACACTCTCGACGTCCACAAGCCCGGCGCCCTCCATCACCTGCCGCAGACGCTCGGGGGCGAGGGACCACGGCGCCGAGAACCGTTCGGCCAGCTCCTCGTTCCACTGGCGGCGGACCAGTTCCGTCAGCGCGCGGAACATCGGATTCGCCGCCAGCCCCTGCCACACCACGGCCCAGAGCCTGCCGTCGGCATTCGTCACCCGGGCCAGCTCTTCCACGGCGCGCGGCAATTCGGGCAGGTACTGCAACACATGCTGGGTCAGTAGGAGGTCGAAGGTGCCGTCGGCAAAGGGCAGTTCCAGCACATCACCTTGCTGGTAGGTCACTTCGGCGTTCGATGCGCCGGCTCTCGCCTGTAAGCCGCGGGCTGCCCCCAGGAAGGCGCCGTTGAGGTCCACCGCGGTCACGTGCGCGCCGGGACGAAGCCTCATCGCCGCCGCGCGTGCCACGGCGCCCGTGCCGCTGCCCGCATCCAGGACGCGCAGTTCGTCTCCCTGTACCGCCGTGCTGACCAACTGGGTCGCGCACGGGCCGAACACCGCCGGGACGAGCACATCCCGGTACACGACGGCCTGTTCGGTGGTCGCGGAGGCCAGCCGCCGCCCCCACGCCGTCTGTTCCTGCACGACGCCTCCAAGGGGGCCGAGTCCTGCTCCTGTGTTCGGGAATGCGTGAGGTCAGGGAGGTGCGTGAGGTCGAAGGAATGACGTGAGAGGAAGGACGAGAAGAAGGAGAGGGGGCCAGCAGATCAGGAGGACTGGGTTCGCACAGCGCCCGTATCTGCCGGCCCCGAGGGCGGGAAAGCCGGCTGATGCACAGGGATCGCGTGTCACAGTCGGGGGGGAAGGGGGGAGCTGCGCAAAGACAGGGACGGGTCCTGCGCATCGCCGAGAGGCCATTCCCGACAGAGCGTTCCTACGACGGTCAGTCCGGCAAGACGTTCCTACGACGCTCACCCCTCAGTGTCCGGCTCATGACAGCGCAGGCCCAAGGGGTTCGCGGGGGCGCACTGGGGCGCAGGGGGTAAAAAAGGGGGCAAACGGGAAGCGGAGGGGGCGGACGCGCTGGAGATCGGACCGGGCGCCGCCGGTATCTCGACCACTGACTACCGCAGTGGTTTACGAAGATCTCCATCCCGAGTTTGACGCCAGACGGCCCGTGCCATTCGTAGGTTCGGTGGCATCAGTTCTGTGCACAGGGCACGGAACAGACAGGGGGAAACATGCCTGCACGAATGGTGACAGCCGTAGCGTCGGTCGGACTGACGCTCGGTGGACTGGGGCTGGCAACCGTGGCGCCGGCGAGCGCGGCGCCACAGGCGAGTTGCCAGGCGTACAACATCAGCACGAGCGGTGGGTACGTCCGTTACAACGAGTGCAACACGGGTTCGGGCACCACCGTGGACGGCTTCGTGCGTGACATGGACGCCGACGGCCAGTGCGCGTACGCCTACACGACTCTCAACGGATCCGGCCCCATCAGGAACCAGGCGAAGGCCTGTCCCAAGGGCACGGAGACCTACTTCCACTGGAGTTACCCCGGCTACGTGCCCGCGCAGGTTCAGGTGTACCTGAAGGAGGCGTGAACCCGCTGTCCCTGAAGGAGGCGTGAACGCGCAGCGCCTGGGGTGAGTGCGGCCGGGCGGGCACGGGGACTTCGCGCGCCTGCCCGGCTGACCGCCCCTGAGCTTCCCCGCGTTGCCATGGAGTTCGCCTCGGGCCCGGTCGGCCTCGGATGAGGCGGTCGTGCGCTGATCGCTGTGAAAGCCGCTCGACCCGGTGTCCTCCTCGAACAGACACTGTGGCCATGGAGTTCCTGTGCTACCACCGTGACCGGGTCGGTTCCCTGCCGCTGCGCGAGGAACTGAGCGAAGGGCACTGGGCCTATATGGACCGGTATGCGGACAGGATGATCGCCCGGGGGCCGACCTTCGCCGACGACGGCGACACACTCACCGGCAGCGTCCATATCGTCGACCTGCCCGATCCCGCTGCTGCCCGCGCGTTCGTCTTCGATGAGCCGAACTACCAGGCCGGCGCCTACCGGGACGTGCTGCTGCGACGGTGGCGGAACACGCTGGGGCGCACCATGTGGGACTTCCCCGGTGGCCGGACCGGAGGCGACCGGTATCTGGTGCTCGGTCTCGGTACAGGGCAGGCCGCGGATCTCGCGTTGCCATCCGACCGGGACGGGCTGATCGCCTATGGGCCGCTGCTCTCCGACGACAGCGCCACCTGGCTGGGCACGGCGGCGCTGGTCCTGGCGAAGGACGCGGCCACGGCGCGTGCCGTCCTGACACCGGACCGCTACGCCGACATCGAGGTGCACAACTGGCAGTTCGGCGGGCGGCCGTCGTGAACGAGGACGCGGCTCGCATCTCCTCGGCGCAGTGACACTCCTCAAGCCGCACTGAAGGCGAGGGCGGCGTTCTGGCCGCCGAAGCCGGACGCATTGACGAGGGTGGTGCGCAGCGGCAGCAGCCGTGGCACGCCGGATACGACGTTGAGACCGATCGCCGGGTCCTGCCGGTCGAGGTTCGCGGTCGGAGGTACGAGGCCCTGCTCCAGGGAGAGCACCGCGGATACCGCCGCGATGGCGCCGGCTGCCCCGATGGCGTGCCCGAGCGTTCCCTTGAGCGCGGTGACCGGTGGCGGATCGAGGAACAGGCTCCGCAGCGCGCGGGCCTCGGCCAGGTCGCCGGGCTGTGTGCCGGTCGCGTGCGCGCTGATCAGGTCGATGTCGGTGGGTGCCAGATCCGCTTCGGCGAGTGCCGCTTTGATCGCGGCGGCCAGGCCCTCGCCCTTGGGATGGGGCGCCACCGCGTCGTATGCGTCGCAGGAGCCGCCGAAGCCGTCCAAGTGGGCGTGGATACGGGCGCGGCGGGCCGCGGCGTGCTCGCCGCGTTCCAGGACCAGTACGCCTGCTCCCTCGCCGAGCACGAAGCCGTCGCGGTCGACGTCGAACGGCCGGGACGCGCGGGCCGGTTGGCCGGTGCGCCGGGACAGCGCCCGCATCTGTGCGAAGCACGCGGCGGGCATGCCGGTGCACACGCTGTCGCTGCCGCCGCAGACCGCGATGTCGGCGAGGCCCGCCAGGAGCAGTTGCCGGGCCAGGCCGATGGCCGTGGAGCCGGACGCGCAGGCGGTGTTCACGGTGAAGCCGGGGCCGGTCGCGCCCAGGTCCAGGCTGACCTCGCCCGCCACCAGATTGGGGATGCTGCGGGGCAGGGCGTGGGCCGAGACCCGGTCGGCGCGCTGGTCGTTGAGACGGCCGAATTCGGTCGGGTAGGTGGCCAGGCTGTTGCTGCCGACCCCGAGGACGACCGCGACCCGAGCGGGGTCCCAGTCGCGCGGCCGGTCCTCGCGCGCCGCGAAGCCGGCGTCCTCGACGGCCTCGCGGGCGGCGAGTACCGCCATGGCCCCGAACCGGTCGAGCCGCCTGCTGAGCCGCCGTCCGAGCCTGCGGTCGGCGTCCAGGTCCGGTACCCGGCAGCTGAAGTCCACGGGCAGGCCCGTGAGTTCGGGATCCGGGGCGGCGGTGGGCCGACCGGAACAGATGCCCACCCAGGAGGCCTTCGTGCCGTATCCGGCGCTGGTGAGCAGGCCGAGTCCGGTGACGGCGATACGGGGGCTGTTCATCGGGCCGGCTCCGTGGGGCTGTCGGGGGCGGGGGAGTGGGCGCGACCGGCGGGCGCGGGCGGCGCGTGGTCGGCCCGTGTGGGGGAGACGGTGCGCAGCCGGGTGGCGAGGTGTTCGCTGATGCTGAGCAGGAGTTCGGCTTTGGAGTGGTCGGCCAGCAGGGCGTGGGGGAGTGCGTCGATGGGGCTCATGACGTTTCACCTTGTGGGGAGTAGTGAGGGGTGATGGGGGCGGCCGCTGGTTGCTGGGTGCCCAGGGCGGCGCGGTGGCCGGGCCGGGGGTGGGGAGCGCACGCGTCGAAGGTGTCGGTGGCAGGCGGCCAGGGTTCAGGCCTCAGGGCAGTCGTACGACCTGGGCCGCGAAGGTGAGACCCGCGCCGAACCCGGTCAGGAGCGCCAACTTCCCTGAAAGATCAGGGTGGTCGGCGAGCAGCGCGTCGACGGCCAGGGGGACGGAGGCCGCGGAGGTGTTGCCGGACGAGACCACGTCATGGGAGACGACCACGTGCGGCGGCAGGCCGAGGGCTGCCACCAGGGCGGTGGTCATGCGGTCGTTGGCCTGGTGCAGGACGACTGCCGAGAGGTCGTCCGTGTGCACGCCCGCCTTGTCCAGGGCTTCGCGCGCCGCGCGCGGCACTGTCCCCATGACCCAGCGGTACAGCTCTGGCCCGCGCATCGTCAGGTAGGCGGGCGGCCCTTCGGGGGCGGCGGCGATCGGGGCCAGCGGGGAGCGGTGCAGTAGGCGGCCGGCGGCGCCTTCGGTGCCCCAGGCGGCGGGGCCGATCTCGGGTTCCGGCGCTGCGCAGACCAGGCCCGCTCCCGCGCCGTCGGCGAAGATGACGCTGGTTGTGCGGTCGTGTGGGTCGACGATGTCCGACATGCGCTCCGCGCCGACGACGAGGATGCGGCGGAAGGTGCGGGTGGCGATCAGGCAGCGGGCCAGCTCCAGTCCCACGCAGAATCCGGCGCAGGCGGCGGACACGTCGAACGTGGCGTGCCGGCCGCCCAGTTCCTTGCTGATGCCGCGGGCCAGGGACTGGCTGCTGTCCAGATGGCTCATGGACGCGGCGAGGATACAGTCGGCGGCCTGTGCTCCCTGGTCGGTGAACCCGGCTCTGGCGAGGGCGCGTTCGGCTGCCCTGGCGCCCATGAATTCGAGGGACTCGCCGGGGCTTGCGATATGCCGTGTGGCGATACCGGTGCGTTGCCGGATCCAGGCGTCGGAGGTGTCCAGGGCGTGTGCGCGGGCGAGTTCGTCGTTGTCGAGGCAGGTACGCGGACGGTAGGCGCCGACCGAGACGAGCCGGGCGGGCAGCGGGCTGTCCTCGGCGGGGTTCAGCACGAGGTCACCTCCGCACGGTCGAGGGCGTGTGGCGAGCGGGACTGTTCGGGGCGCCAGGGGATGTGCGGGTAGGAGCTTGCGCGGCCGGACGCCGAGCGCCACGGCTCGCACGGCGCCGGGAGCCAGTCGCGTGGGATGCCCGGGTGGCATGCGAAAAGTCTCTCCAGGGCGGATTCGAGTCCTTCAAGGATTTCAGCGGCTTCTTTGAGGATTTCCGTGGCCGGGCTCTCTTTGAGTGAGATCCCGGGCGGCTGAATTTCGGTCATGGCCTCTCTTCCTTTCGAAACGGCGTCACGGGTCATTCCGCGTTCAACGTCTGACCTTACTGAATGTCCCGGAACCCGGAAAAGATTCCTCGGAGTGCCGTCCTTTCGGTGTACTGGGTTGCGTGCGCTGAGTGCGCCACCGCTTGCGCCGGTGGCGCCGGGGTGAAAAGGGCTGCCGGGCAAGAGGAATACGGTGCGTGCATGCGACCCTCAGAGATGTTTATGTCCGGCAAAACATGGAATAACGGATGCGCTATCACTCGTAAGAGTTGGCTGGTCAAAAGGGTATTGACTGCATGTGGTTGCGCAGTGTGTCGTTGAAGTCACTCTCCGATTAGTCGGGTCGAATCCTGCCGCGCTGCTGCGCGCTGACATTTCCAAATGATGGGTGACGTGTGAATGTTCTCTTCGGGAATGGTTTCGGGGATGGTTCGGTGCCGGCGCCCCGGCAAAGGTGCTCGACCCCCCGTGCGCGGAATTTCGCGCACACCGCGACTGGTTCTCTCCCTCGCGGCACTGTGCGCCGCAATCTGCTTTCCCCTCGCCCATCAGGTGGAGCGGGACATGCGCCACGGCGGCACGAGCGCGCCGGGCGTCGAGGCGGCCCACGCCGACGCGGAACTGACGGCGCGCTTCGGCGCCGGTGTCCCCAACCTCGTCCTGCTCGCCCGGGCGCGGAACACCCCCGGCGGAGCCCCGGGCCACGCGGTCGACACCCCGGCGGTCCGCGCCGCCGGGCAGCGCCTCACCGCCCGGCTCGCCGCCGCCCCCGAAGTGGTCTCCGTCCGCTCCTACTGGGGCCGCGCTCCCACACCCGGCGAACCGACCCTGCGCTCGCGCGACGGCCGCGCCGCCCTCGTCGTCGCCAAACTCACCGGCGAAGAGAGCGACTGGCGGCACGCGGCCGCCCGTATCGTGCCCCGACTCGACGGCCCACAGGGCGCGTTGACCGTCACCGCCACCGGACCTGCCCAGATCGGCGTCGAGATCGACCGGCACAGTGAGGACGACCTGCTGCGTGCCGAACTGCTCGCCGCCCTGCCGATGCTGCTCGTCCTGCTCGCCGTCCTGCGCACGGTCGTCGCCGGGCTGCTGCCGCTCGCACTCGCGGCGCTCTCGGTCCTCGCGACCTTCGCCGGCCTGCGCGTGCTGTCCCTGCTCACCCCCGTCTCGGTCTACGCCGTGAACATGGCGACCGCCCTGACCCTCGCCCTCTCCGTCGACTACAGCCTCTTTGTCCTCAGCCGCTACCGCGAAGAGGTGCGCACGGGCCTGGACCGGGCCGCCGCCCTCCGGACCGCCACCGCAACGGCGGGCCGCACCGTCCTGTACTCGGCCGTCGCGCTGTCCGTGTCACTGTCCGCGCTGCTGCTGTTCCCGCAGTACTTCCTGCGCTCCTTCGCCTACGCCGGGATCTGCGTCACCGTCGTCTCGGCGGCAGGCGCGACCCTCGTCCTGCCCGCGATGCTCGCCGTACTCGGCGAGCGAGTGGAGGCATGGCCGGTCCGGATACCGCAGCGGCGCAAGCGAGCCCCCTCGTCCGGGAAGCGAGCCCCGTCGTCCGCGAAACAGACGGCGTTCTGGCCGCGGCTCGCACGGGCCGTCGCCCGCAGGCCCGCCGGCATCGCCGTCGCGGTCACCGCGCTCCTCCTGCTGCTCGCCGCACCGTTCGCCCGCGCACAGTTCGGCCTGCTCGACGACCGGGTGCTGCCCCCCAGTGCCGCCGCGCACCGGGCCGCCGACCAGCTGCGTACGCAGTTCGCCCCTCAGGCTCCGGTGGTCGCCGTCCTGCCCCGGCTGCAACCGGACGCCACCTCGGGGTCGTTGAGCACCTACGCCGACCGGATCGAGGCCCTGCCTCACGTACGAGCCGTCGACGTGCACAGAGCCGACGGCGGTGCCTGGCTGGCCGTGCGGTCAGCCGTCGAACCCTACTCAGGGGCGGGCTCCGACCTCGTACGGCAGGTGCGCGCGGTGCCCGCGCCCGGCGAACGCCTCGTCGGCGGCCCGGCGGCCCAACTGGTCGACACCCGCGACGACCTCGCCGCCCGCGCCCCATGGGCGCTCGCCGTGATCGCCGCGGCCACGCTGGTCGTGCTCTTCCTGTTCACCGGCTCGCTCCTGCTGCCCCTGAAGGGCCTCGCCGTCAACCTGCTCAGCCTGACCGCCAGCTTCGGCGCCATGGTGCACATCTTCCAGGACGGCCATCTGCGCGGGCTCGTCGGCGACTTCACCGTCACCGGATACCTCGACACCGCCATCCCGGTGCTCGTGTTCTGCATCGGGTTCGGCCTGTCCATGGACTACGAGGTGTTCCTGCTGTCACGAGTGCGCGAACAGTACCTGCGCCACCGCGACAACACGGCCGCCGTCGCCGACGGACTGCAAGTATGCGGACGCCTCATCACCTCCGCCGCCGCCATCCTCATCGTCGTCTTCGTCGCCTTCGCCACCTCCCAGGTCTCCCTGGTCAAGCTGTTCGGCATCGGCCTGGCCCTGGCGATCGCCCTGGACGCCACCATCGTCCGCGGACTGCTCGTACCCGCCGTGATGGTGCTCGCGGGCCGCGCCAACTGGTGGGCACCCGGCCCGCTGCGCCGCCTCCACCGCCGCTTCGGCCTGCGCGAAACCCCCGCAGGGACCCAGGATCCGGGTCCGGACTCGGACTCGGACTTGGGTCCGGACTCGGACTCGGACCCGTCGATGCCGCCGCAGCCCCGCCCTCCCGAGCCCAACCCCCGCCAACAGGAGCGTGATTACTCATGACCGTAGTGCTCACCGGAGCGACCGGATACCTCGGCTCCCATGCGCTCGCCCGTCTGCTCGCCGCCGGACACGAGGTCATCGCCCTCGTCCGCGGCCCCGAACACCGCGCCCACACACGGCTGCTGCAGGCCCTGCGGGCCACCGGAGAGCCCCTGCCCGCCCAGCCGCTCGCCCACTGCACCACGATCCGCGCCGACCTCGACCAACCCCGCCTCGGCCTCGACGGCAAGCAGTTCAAGCGTCTCGCCGACCGTATGGACACCCTTTGGCACCTGGCCGGCTGCACCACCCTCACCGGCGCCCCCGACATGCTGCAGCGCACCAACGTGGAGGGAACCCGCAGCCTCCTCGACCTCGCCGGAGCCTCCCGGCACTGCCGCCATGTCGTACACACCGGCACCGCCTTCGTCGCCGGGGGACGGCTGCACGGCACCGTCCACGAACGCGACCTCGACAGCAGCTGGGGCTTCCTCAACGCCTACGAGCGCACCAAATTCGACGCCGAACGCCTCGTACGCGCCTGGGCGTTGACCCACGACGTGCCGGTGACCGTGCTGCGCCCCAGCATCGTCGTCGGCGACCGGCCCACACCGGCCGCCGCCCCCCGCCATCCGCACGCCGTCATCGAAGCCAAGGCCGCGCTCCTCGACCGGCTGCCCGATCTGCGCCGCACCGCCAGCGTGCGGCATGTACGAGTGGCGTGCCGGCCCGGCGCGGTACTGAACCTGGTGCCGGTGGAGTTCGCGGTGGACGCCATGGTGCGCCTCGCCCTGCGCGAACCCGGCGAGAGGCTCCAAGTGCACCACGTCGTGCACCCCGCCGACACCCTCGTCACCGACATCCTCGACGCCCTCTCCGCTGCCACGCCACGGCTGCGCCTGCACCCCGTCTCCACGCTGCCCGCGAAGACCGCCCTCGAGACCCAGGTGCACGCCGGACTCGAGGGCTACTCGGCCTACTTCGACCTGCACCGCCGCTACGACCGCAGCTCCTTCGACGAGGCCGTCGGCGCGGAACTCCTGCGCCCCTCTCCCCTCGACCCGGCCTATCTCACGGATACGTTCACCAGCCTGCGAAGGAACAAGCAGCCCGTAGCGGGAGGTGCGGCCCGGTGAGGCGCCGCGCCCCGACCGCCCTGCACACCGCACACGACCGCCCCTCCTGCCTGCGGCTGCTCGCCGAGCGACAGGGCGGGCCCCCGGGACTCGGAGACCTCTGTGCCCTGGCCCGCCGCTGCCCGGACCACCTCTACACCGCAGCGGGCCCGCTCCCCGGTCCCGCGCAGCCGCGCTTGATCGACCAGATCAGGCATGTCTACGTCGACGAGAACCTCGACGCCGCCCTCGATCGCCTCACGTACGACGATCTGCCGCACTGGCCCTGGGAACTGACAGCGCTGTACGGCTACCGGCCCGGCGAATACGCCCTGGCCCTGCGCACCGCACCCGAACTGTACGCGGATGACGGCCTGTTGCCTCTCCTGCTGTTCGCGTGAGCGCAAGCCGCCGCAGCCTTCGCTCGGGCGCTTCTTCCGGATCACCGGCCGTGCGTCGGCATGCCAGCCGGCCCGTGCATGTCACCCCGCGAGGTCGTTGGCGGCTATGTAGCCGAAAGTCATGGCCGGGCCGATCGTCGAGCCGGCTCCTGCGTAGCTGCGGCCCATGACGGCGGAGCTAGAGTTGCCCGCCGCATACAGGCCCGGGATGACCGAGCCGTACCGGTGCAGTACGCGGGCACGGGCATCGGTGAGCAGACCGCCCTTGGTTCCCAGGTCGCCGGGCACGATCTTGAAGGCGTAGTAGGGGGCCAGCCGGAGCGGGGCGAGGCAGGAGTTCGGGGTGACTCCGGGGTCGGTGTAGTAGTGGTCGTAGGCGCTGTCACCGCGGTGGAAGTCGGGGTCTTTGCCGTCCCGGGCAAGGGAGTTGAAGCGGTTCACCGTGGACTTGAGCGCCGCTCCCGGCACGCCGATGGCACGCGCCAGCTGGTCCAGGCTCCAGGCCTTGTGCACCGCGCCCGACTCGTACCAGGAGTTGGGGAAGACGAAGGTGGGGGAGATGTCCTTGAACAGGTAGCGGTTGCGGTAGTTCTGGTCGACGATCAGCCAGGCCGGGATGTCGGGTGCGGTCGCGTTCCTCTCGTACATGACGTGGACGACGTCGCTGTAGGGCGCGGCCTCGTTGACGAAACGCGCACCGGCCTGATTGATCATCAGGCCGCCGGGCAGGGTGCGTTCGGCCAGACAGAAGTACGGCTCTCCGGGCAGCGGGATCGCAGGCCCCCACCACGCGTCGTCCATCAGCCCGAGAGCGGCGCCCGCCCGTGCTCCGGCGCGGATGCCGTCGCCGGTGTTCTCCTTGGCGCCGACCGTCCAGGCGGTGCCGATGGGCTGCTGTTGGTACTGGGCGCGCATGGCCGCGTTGTGCTCGAAGCCGCCGGAGCCGATGATCACGCCACGTCGGGCCCGGACCAGGGCCGCAGCGCCGTCCTTGGTCACCAGTACCCCTCGCACGGCACCGTTTTCGATGTGCAGGTCGGCCAGCGGGCAGTGGTGCCACACCGGCACGTCCGCCCGCAGCAGCCCCGCTCGCAGCCCGCCCGCCAGCGCCTGGCCCATCGTCAGCGGCTTCACACCGCGCACAGCGGCGTCGGCCGCGCGGACCAGGCACTCGTTGGCCACGGCGAAACCCTTGGCGTTCACCAGGGACAGGGTGAGCCACTTGTAGTCGGCGCTGAAGACGACCATGCCGTCGGGGACCGGCATGTACGCGGCGTTCAGCCGGTCCAGTTCGGCGCCGAGGATCCGGCCGTCGAGCAGATCGGGCTCGATCGACCGGCCGCCCGGAAGCCCGCCCGGCAGGTGCGGGTAGTAGTCGCTGTAGCCGTCCATGTACCGGAAGCGGAGCGGGCTGTGAGCGATCACGAAGTCGAGCATCGCGGGCCCGTTGTCGAGGAACGCCCGCTGCCTCGCGAGCGGCACCTCGCCGCCGACGACCGCCGCGAGATAGTCGGCGGCTTTCTGCGGCGTGTCCGGTACGCCCGCGGCACGGATCACCGAGTTGTTCGGGATCCAGATCCCGGCACCCGAACGGGCCGCGGACCCGCCATACGTACCGGCCTTCTCGATGACCACACTGCTCAGACCGCGCGCGGCCGCGGTCATCGCGGCCGTCATGCCGGCCGCGCCGGCACCGACCACGACGACGTCGAACTCCCCGGCCACCGGCGGGGCCACGGCATGCGCGACTCCGGGCAGTCCGGCGGCGACGGCCACGGAGACGGCCGCCGAAGCGCCCAGGACGCTGCGGCGGGAAGGTCTGGCAGGCTCGGCTGAGGTGTTTTCGGGCATGGCTTATCGCTCCTGCGGGACACGGCAGTTCGGGAAACGAGCGGTGCGCGTGCCGGCCAACCGGCCCGGGACACACGGGACATGAGCAAGTGTCCGGTGAGGTTTGCGCGAGGGTCTTGTGAAGTCAATACACGCCGCGGCGTATGGGGCGTTACTTTCTCGGGCAGCGCCCCTTGCCCCTACCCGGAGAGGGCAGCCGCTTCTGGCATCCGCCACCGCTGAAGACGGTGAATCGCCCGTCCGGCTCTGCGACTTGACGTCGCACTAGGTGTGTTGTCCCGGGGCGTTGGTGACAGCGGGGTGGTCTCGCATGGGTGAGGGCCTTCTGCTACGTCACGCTCTGGGACGGGTGAGGCACGTGGAGCCGACGTGAGCCGACCGGTGCACTGATGTCCGGCGGGGACTCATGGGACATGGCCCGGCACTCGGCTCAGGTTCCGGGGAGGATACGGCGCGTTTCGTAGGCCCACATCGCGATCTCGACCCGGTTTCGGGCGCCGAGTTTGGCCATCAGACTGGCCAGATGCGTCTTCACCGTGCTGAGGCTGATGTGCAGTGCATCGGCGATCTCGGTGTTGGTCAGCCCGCGAGCGACGGCGAGGAGCACCTGCTCCTCGCGGGCGGTGACGGGGGAGACCGGCTGGGCCACGGGCCGGCCGGCGGGCAGGTCCGCGAATGCCTGGAGCAGACGGACGGTGACGCTGGGCGCGATGAGCGCCTCACCATCGGACGCCGACCGTACGGCCTGGGCCAGAAGGTCTGGTCCTGTGTCCTTGAGGAGGAATCCGCGGGCGCCGGCACGCAGTGAGCCGTAGACGTACTCGTCGAGGTCGAATGTGGTGATGACGACCACGGCCAGCGGGTCGGCGACGCCCGGTCCTGCGACCAGCCGGGTGGCCTCGAGCCCGTCGATCACGGGCATGCGGATGTCGAACAGGCAGACGTCAGGGCGTAGTTCGCGGGCCAGACGTACCGCTTCCTGCCCGTCGGCGGCCTCGCCGACCACCTCGATGCCGGGTTGGGCGTTCAGCATGATGCGCAACCCGGTGCGGATGATTGTCTGGTCGTCAGCGACGAGGACGCGAATGGACACCGCTCTCGCTCCTCGGTCCCGGCAGTTCGGCTTCGACGTGCCAGCCCCGGTCGATACCCGGGCCGGCTCGCAGTGTGCCGCCGAGCAGAGTCGCGCGCTCGCGCAGTCCGGTAAGTCCGTATCCGTCGCGACCCCGGCCGGTGCGCCGGCCGTTGTCGCGCACGCTCACCCGGACCGAGTGCCGTTGCGCGGTGACCCGCACGACGAGTTCGGTCGCGTCGACCGCATGGCGCAGCGCGTTGGTCACCGACTCCTGCACGATCCGGTAGACGGCCGCGTCCACGGCCGGGGGCAGCGCGTCCAGTTCGCCGTCGAGCCCCAGGTCGACCCTGAGGCGACCACGCGGGGTGCGCACCAGGCGCTCCAGATCCGCGACTCCGGCAGGGGGCGCCAGCTCGGCGCCGACCCCGCGGTCGCGCAGCGCGGCGACCATGGCGCGCATCTCCTCCAGCGTGCGCGCCCCTTCCTCCTCGACCCCCTCCAGCGCCTCGACGGCGGCGGACGGGTCGGCGCCCGCGAGCACCCGGCCCGCCTGGGCGATGATCACCATGGCCGACACATGGTGGGCCACCGTGTCGTGCAGTTCCCGGGCGAGCTGCTCGCGTTCGCGGGAGCGCACCTGCTCCAACTGCCGCTCGCGAGCGGTCACCCGGAACCGCACGGCAGCCCCGACCACGCCGGGCAGCAGCAGGAAGACGAGGCCCACGGCCTTTTCGACGACCGGCGTGTCGTCCATGACGACACACAGCACGCCGGCCGCGAGGATCACCGAGCCGCCCAGCACGATCTCGCGTCCCGATCCCCACCGGGGCAGCGCGTACACCAGCACGAGCACGACCGCGCCGGTGTACAGGCCGACGGGCTCGCGCGGAGCGGCGACGAGCGCGGGCACCTGAAGCAGGATCACCGAGCCGAACGCCAGCGTCACCATCGCCAGCGGGCGGGTCCGGCGCCACAGGGGCAGCAGGCACAGCCATACGCCGAACACCACCGCCACCGGCCGCCACACGACGTTCTCGCGCAGGGCGGCCTCCAGCACCACACCGGCAAGGCCCGCGGCGAGCAGCGCCCAGTCCCGCCACACCCGGGAGGGCGCGTCGGGCGGCCGGGGTTCGGTCCACAGGGTGCGCAGGTCGTCTCGCAGCACGGTTCTCAGCCTAGGGACCGCGCCGTGCCGCGCATCGTCCGAAAGGACGGGCCGTCACTCCACCTTGGGGCCGACGGACCCGCGGCCCGCGGGCCGATGCCGCGGAGCGCCGCGGCGACGAGCCTTACGCATCGGCGGCCGTACAAGGGCGGCCGACGAGGTGGTTGGAGGACCCGATGCTCTCGAAAGCCCTGTTACGCCTGGGCACAAGCGCCGCCCGCCATCCCTGGCGGGTGATCGCGGCATGGCTGATCGCCGCCACGCTCGCCGTCCTCGCCGCGATCGCCATCGGCGGGCGGACCGCGGACTCGATGACCGCTCCGGGACTGGACTCCCAACGGGCCGCGGAACTGATCGAGCGGGCAGGCACCGGCCAGGAGGGGATGACCGCCCAAGTGGTCGTCACCCCCCTCGACGACGGTGCGACGTTCTTCGACGACGGTGCGCGCACCGCTCTCACGCGGCTGCAGACCGAGGTGAAGCGGCTGCCGCACGTGCTCGGCACGAGCGACCCGGCGGGGGCACTCGACGCGGGCGGGGATACCACCGTGCGCGGCGGCCTTGTCTCGGCCGACGGGCGGATCGCGGTCGTCCGGGTGCAGTACCCCGACCAGAGCCGGCTGTCGGCCGAAGACCTCGACGCCCTCGTCGGTCTCGGCGACCGGCTGCGCGCCGAACTGCCCCTGCGCATCGAGATGGGCGGGAACCTCTTCTACGCCTTCTCCGACCCCGACGGCGGCGCAAGCGAGCTGATCGGCCTCCTCGCCGCGGCCACGATCCTGTTCCTGGCGTTCGGTTCGCTCGTCGCCGCCGCGCTGCCGATCGGCATGGCAGTCTTCGGGCTGACCGTCGGGGTCGCCACGATGACGGTACTGGCGGGGGTGACGGACGTCCCGACCTTCGCCCCTGTCCTGGGCAGCATGGTCGGGCTCGGAGTGGGCATCGACTACGCGCTGTTCGTGCTCGCCAGGCACCGGGAGTACCTCGCGCGCGGGCTCGATCCGCAGGCGGCGGCCGGACGAGCGGTGGCCACGGCGGGGCGGCCCGTGGTCTTCGCCGGCGGCACCGTCGTCGTATCGATCCTCGGTCTGGCCGTCGCGGACGTACCGTTCATGACGGTGGGCGGGCTCGCCGTCTCGATCGTCGTCCTGATCATGGTGGTCGCGTCGGTGACGCTGCTGCCGGCCTTCCTCGGCGCCGCCGGCCCACGCCTGGCCCGGGCCGGCCGGATCGGCCGGGCTCTGCAGACCAGGAAGCCGGTCCGACTCGCACGGCGGCGGGACCCGGCGGCAGGCGCCGCCCACGCCGCCGGGTGGCGTCGCTGGATCGGGCACGTCAGCCGGCACCCGATGCCGTACGCGGTCGGCGCGGCAGGGCTGCTGCTGACCGCGACGCTGCCCGTGCTCGGCCTGCGCGTCGGCCTGCCCGACGACGGCTCACTGCCCCACAGCCGTACCGAGCGCCGGGCCTACGACCTCGTCGCCGAGGGGTTCGGCCCGGGGACCAACGGTCCCCTCGTCATCGCCGCGGACCCCACCGGCGATCCGGGAGTCCTTGACCGACTCGTCGGGGCGGTCGCGGCGGATCCGGGCATCGCGTCCGTCGCGCCGACGCACATCGATCGGGCCACCGGCATCGCGACCCTCGTGGTGTTCCCGACCACCAGCCCTCAGGACAAGGCCACGGCCGACACCATCGCCCGGCTGCGCACCGACGTGCTGCCCACCGCGATCGGGCACGGCCCGGCCAAGGCCCACGTCGGCGGCGCCGTCGCAAGCCTGTCCGATGTGGGCCAACGCACCAGCCAACGCCTGCCGGTGTTCGTCGCCGCCGTGCTGGCGATGTCGTTCCTGCTGCTGATGCTGGTCTTCCGCTCGATACTCGTACCGCTCAAGGCGGTACTGCTGAATCTGCTGAGCATCGGCGCGGCCTACGGCATCATGGTCGCGGTCTTCCAGTGGGGCTGGGGAGGCGCACTCATCGGGCTGGAAGCGACGGTTCCGATCGTGTCGTTCATCCCGATGTTCCTCTTCGCCATCCTGTTCGGCCTGTCGATGGACTACGAGGTGTTCCTCCTCTCCCGCGTACGCGAGGAGTACCTGCGCACCGGCGACAACGGCACGGCGATCGTCGAGGGCGTCTCGCGCACCGCCCGGATCATCACCTCGGCCGCCCTCATCATGGTGGCGGTCTTCCTGTCCTTCGCCGTCGCCGATGACCCCTCCACCAAAATGTTCGGGCTCGGCCTGGCCGCCGCGATCTTCATCGACGCCACGGTCGTACGCATGGTGCTGGTACCGGCGACCATGGCACTCCTCGGCCGGACCAACTGGTGGCTGCCGAAGTGGCTTGACTCGATGCTTCCCCGCGGGCCGGCCGGCACCGACGACACCGACGCGGAATCCACGGGTGAGGCCCCGCGTCCACGGCTGGTTGACCGTTGACTCAACTCCTGCCGATCGGCAGGTACGGCTCGATGAACTCCCCATCCGGATCGGTCAGTTGCACCCGCGTCACGCAAGACCGTCCACCGGACCGGACCGGACCGTGCCACGCCCGGCCGCGACGTGCCTGCTCAGTGCCAGTCGACGTCACACGCCACGTCCCGCCCGGCCGCTACCGCCAGTCGACGCCCCCGACACCACCGCTGTGCGCCAGTTCCGCCTCGACCCGGGCGCGCGCCTTTCCCATCACGGCCACGATCTGCTCCTCGCGCTCCGCGGTGAGCCGGGCCACCGGAACCGAGCAGCTGATGGCATCCCGCGCCGGTGTCCCGCCCACGGCCCGCAGCGCGAAGCCGAAGCCGACGATCCCGGTGACGCCCTCCTCGCGGTCGATCGAG
The DNA here is from genome assembly GCF_042665355.1 of Streptomyces monticola. Lineage (NCBI taxonomy): Bacteria > Bacillati > Actinomycetota > Actinomycetes > Kitasatosporales > Streptomycetaceae > Streptomyces > Streptomyces monticola. The sequence continues at coordinate 49,991 of NZ_JBHTCF010000018.1, forward strand.
TAGCCACGCGCCCGCGCCCGCTCCAGGTCGGCGGTGAGCGCGGTGCGCGTGGTGAGGGTGCGCGGGGTCAGCGCCTCGTACGGCCCGTCCGGCAGTTCGGCGTCCGGCCGCTCGGCCAGCAGGGCCTTGCCGAGCGCACCCACATGGGCGGGCAGCCTGCGGCCCACGCGGCTGATCGTGCGCAGATATTCGTGGGACTCGCGGGTCGCGAGGTAAGCGATGTCCATGCCGTCGAGACGGCCCAGGTGGATGGTCTCGCCGAGCTGTTCCGAGGCGTCGTCCAGATAGGGGCGTACGACACGGACCACCGGGTCGGTGTCCAGATAGCTGGTGCCGGTGAGCAGGGTGCGCAGGCCGATCCCGTACAGCGAGCCGGTGGCGTCGGTGCGCACCCAGCCGCGGGCGATCAACGTCTGCAGCAGCGCGTACATGGAGCTGCGCGGCACGCCCAACTCGTCGGCGAGCTCCTGCAAGCGGGCGGGCCGGTCGCCGCGGGCGGCGAGCAGTTCGAGCAGTTCGACCGTGCGGGCAGCCGACTTCACCTCGCGCACGCCGGACTCATGGGGCCGGGTGGGCACAACCGATTCGGACATGGGTCGATCGTACGTACCCTCCCGACCTGCGCGTCCGTACCTCCCCAACTCCCGGGAACCGGCGGCCGCGAGCCATTGACGAGGCCCGTGCCCGAACCTACTCTCCATTCTCATGCGCGAACATCATCTACATACGGAGACAGCCTCGTGATGCAGACCTCCACCGTCGACACCGCACAGCGGCTGCGCGACGGCATGGCCCGCGGCGTGCTGTCCTTCCCCCTCACCAGCTTCCGCACCGACGGCTCGCTCGACCTCGACGGCTTCCGTGACTATCTGGCGGGGCAACTGGCGACCTGCCCCGGGGCCGTCTTCCCGGCCTGCGGAACAGGGGAGTTCGGGGCTCTCGACGAGGAGGAGTACGGCCGTGTCGTCACCGCCGCCGTGGAGGTGACAGCGGGCCGCGTCCCGGTCGTCGCCGGCACCGGCTACGGCTACGCCCAGGCGCTGCGCTTCGCCCGTATCGCCGAAGAAGCCGGAGCCGACGCACTCCTCGTCCTGCCGCACTACCTCAACAAGGCATCCCAAGCGGGCCTGTTCGAGCAGCTCCGCCGGATCGCCGACGGCACCCGGCTGCCCCTCATCGCCTACCAGCGCGATCAGGTGAGCTACGACGCGGCGACCGTCCGCCGGATCGCCGGCATTCCCGGTGTCATCGGCCTCAAGGACGGCCACAGCGACCTGGACCGGCTTCAGCGCGCCACCCTCGCCGCCCCCGAGGGATTCCTGTTCTTCAACGGCGCACCCACCGCCGAGCTGCAGGCCCGCGCGTATGCGACGGTCGGCGTCCCGGCCTACTCCTCAGCCGTGCACGCCTTCGCCCCGGAGATCGCCACCGCCGTCTTCCAGGCCGTGACGGCAGGCGACGCCCAGCGCGTCGACCAGCTGCTCGCCGAGTTCTACATCCCCTTCGTGGAGCTGCGCGACCGACAGCCCGGATATGCCGTGTCCCTGGTCAAGGCGGCAGCCCGGCTGCGCGGCCGCCCGGTCGGACCGGTCCGCGCGCCCCTGACCGACCCGGCCCCCGTCGACCTCGCGGACCTCGAAGCGCTGCTCACCGCCGGACTGAACCTCGTAGGAGCCACCCGATGACCGACTCCATGACTGACTCCAAGTCCGACTTCATGTCCGTCCCCGTGACTGCCCCGGCGACCGGCGCCGACCTGACGATCACCGACGTCCGCCTGACGCCCATTCTCGTCGCCGACCCGCCCCTGCTGAACGCCCAGGGTGTGCACCAGCCGTACACCCCGCGCCTGATCATCGAGATCACCACCACGGACGGGATCACCGGCCTCGGGGAGACCTACGGCGACACCAAGTACCTTGAGCTGGCCCGTCCTTACGCCCAGAAGCTGATCGGCCGGTCCGTCGCCGACCTCAACGGGCTGTTCACGGTCGCGGACGAGGTCGCGGTGGCGAAGGAGCGGGTGGACGACCAGGTGGACGTGGGCGGCCTGCGCGGCGTCCAGACCGCCGACAAACTGCGGCTGTCCGTCGTCTCCGGCTTCGAAGTGGCCTGTCTGGACGCTCTCGGCAAGGCGCAGGGCCTGCCGGTGCACGCGCTGCTCGGCGGCAAGGTGCGCGACACCGTCGAGTACAGCGGCTACCTCTTCTACAAGTGGGGCGAGCACCCCAAGGGCATCGACTCCGAGCAGGACGACTGGGGCGAGGCACTCGACCCGTCCGGCATCGTCGAGCAGGCCCGCACGTTCCGCCGACGCTACGGCTTCCGCTCCTTCAAGCTCAAGGGCGGTGTCTTCGAGCCCGGACAGGAGATCGCCGCGATACGCGCGCTCGCCGAGGCGTTCCCCGGCAGCCCCCTGCGGCTCGACCCCAACGGAGCCTGGTCCGTCGACACATCGCTCCAGGTCATCGAGGCGCTGAAGGACGTCCTTGAGTACATGGAGGACCCCACCCTCGGCACCGCCGCCATGGCCGCCGTCTCCGCCCGCACCGACACACCACTCGCCACCAACATGTGCGTGACGACCTTCGACGAGATCAAGGAGGCGTTCACGCGCGACGCGGTCCAGGTCGTCCTGTCCGACCACCACTACTGGGGCGGCCTGCGCAACACCCGTGACCTGGCCGCCATCTGCCGCGCCTTCGGCGTCGGAGTGTCCATGCACTCCAACACCCACCTGGGAATCTCGCTCGCAGCGATGACCCACGTGGCCGCCACGGTCCCGAACCTCCACCACGCCTGCGACTCCCACTACCCCTGGCAGTCCGAGGACGTGCTGAGCGAACGGGTCGCCTTCAGGGACGGCGCGGTCACCGTCTCCGACGCTCCGGGCCTCGGCGTCACCCTCGACCGCGACAAGCTCGACGCCCTGCACCAGCGCTGGCTGGACGACGACGGCCAGATGCGTGAGCGCGACGACGCGGCGGCGATGCGCGTCGCCGACCCGGACTGGGAGACCCCGGCCTTCCCCCGCTGGTGACACCTGCCGCGCCGCCAGGGCCGGGTGCCCGCACCACCCGGCCCTCAACTCCCGCCCACTCCAGCCCACTCCGCCCCCGTGCCCTGCCCTGCTCTCACGATCGGAGCCGCTCGTGTCCGCAGTACCACCCAGCGCCGCCAACGAAGCCGTGCACCACCCGCCGGCGGTCGAGTCAGCCATCAAGAAGATCTTCAAACGGGTCATCCCGCTGTTCTTCGTCATGTTCGTCGCCAACTACATGGACCGCGTCAACATCGGCTTCGCCAAGGACGAACTGAGCGCGGACACCGGCCTGTCCGCCGCCGCGTTCGGCATCGGCGCGGGCGTCTTCTTCATCGCGTACGCACTCTTCGAAGTGCCCTCCAACATCCTGATGGAACGGTTCGGCCCAAGGATCTGGCTCACCCGGATCATGATCAGCTGGGGTGTCGTGGCCACCGCCATGGCCTTCGTGAACAGCGCCGAGATGTTCTACGTCCTGCGCTTCCTCCTCGGAGTCGCCGAGGCGGGCTTCTTCCCTGCGGTCATCTACTACTTCTCCCGCTGGCTGCCCGACTCCCACCGCGGCCGCGCCACTTCCATCTTCCTGATGGGCTCAGGAACGGCGACCGTCATCGTGGGCCCGGTCTCCGGCGCCCTGATGGAGATGCACGGTCTGCTCGGTCACGCCGGCTGGCAGTGGATGTTCTTCATCGAGGGCATCGCCTCGGTCGTCCTCGGCTTCGTCGTCTACCGCTTCCTGGACAACAGCATCGAGAGCGCCGACTGGCTCACCGACGAGGAGAAGAGCGGGCTCGCCGCCACCATCGACGCCGAGCAGGCCGCACGCGAGAGCAAACGCGGCAGCGCGAAGGTCTCCCGCTGGAAACTCCTCGCCGACCCCCAGATGCTGCTCTTCCTCTGGATCTACTTCGCGATCAACGTCGCCCTGTACGCGGTGACGTTCTGGCTCCCCTCGATCGTCGCCGACATCGGTGGCCTCTCCGAGTTCCAGGTCGGGCTCCTCACCTCCGTGCCCTGGATGTTCGCGATCGCCGCCGTCTGGATCTCCGGCCGGATCTCCGACCGCATGGGCAAGCGCCGCCCCCTGCTGGTCACCCTGCTCCTCATCGGCGGAATCGGCACACTGCTCGCCGTGTACGTATCGCCGTGGCTCGGCCTCGGCGCCCTCTGTATCGCCGCGGTCGGCTTCAAACCGGCGTCCCCCATCTTCTGGACCATCCCGCAGAACTACCTCGACGCCCGCGCCGCCGCCCCGGGCATCGCGCTGATCAACTCCATCGGAAACCTGGGCGGGTTCGTCGCCCCGACCGCCTTCGGCATCCTGGAGACCACGACGGGCTCCACCAAGGGCGGCCTGGTCGGCCTGACCGTCGTCGGCCTGCTGGCCGCATTGAGCGTCCTCTTCGTACGCGGAGGCAGCCGCAACGACACCATGGGCGACGCGCCCACGACCCCCACCGGGACCGACGCCCAGCCCACCACCGCCTGAGAGTCAGCGCGCCAACCGCCAACGCCGTGACAGCAAAGGCGGTTGGCGGTTGGCGCTTGGTGTCCGCACCGCCTTCACCGAGATCATTTGTGCCACTGCCACTGCCACTGCCACTGCCGCGGCCCCGATGCATCCGGCAGAATCTGCGCCAGATGCTCCCATGATCACAGGGGGCAACGAGAGAAACGGTGATGGTCAAGTGGCGGCGTATGTCATCATCCCGGGCATCGACGGCTCGGACGGGCAGCACTGGCAGACCCTGTGGGAGCGGCAGTGGGGCGCTTCGGCGGTGCGGATCTCCCCGGCCTCGTGGTCCGCCCCCGATCTGGATGACTGGCTCGGCGCCGTCCAGGAGGCTTACGACGAAGCTTCCCGGCAGGACAGGAGGGTTGTGCTGGTGGCCCACAGCCTGGGCTGCTGGGCCGCGTCGAGTTGGCTCGACAACAACCCCTCCGTCCCGATAGCCGGCGCATTTCTGGTCGCGCCGCCCGACCCGCGCGGGCGGGCGTTCCCCCGGGAGGCGGCCGCGACGTTCACCGACGTGTCCGCACAACCGCTGCCATGCCCGGCCCTGGTGGTGGGCAGCGCCAACGACCCGTACAGCACCCTCGACGCAACCGCCGACTTCGCGGCGCGATGGGAGGCGCGATGGCACCCGGTGGGGGAGTACGGACACCTCAACTCCGCCAGCGGACTGGGCTCGTGGCAGCACGGCCGTGAACTCCTGGACTCGCTCGCCCAGCAGTGATCCACCAGGGAGCGCCCGGCTACCGGCTCTGCCCGGGCGCACTCCCACCCGGCACCGCGCCGAGGCGGCAACCTCAACTGACTCCCGTCTCATACAGGGTGCGGTGGCAGAAGAGGCAGCAGTCCCACATCGGCAGGGCGCTCAAGAGCCGATGCTGCGCGCAGCATGCGATCGCCGCCTCGTCGGGGCCGGGGAACTCGCTGTTCAGCGGCGGCGCGGGAGCAGGTTCATGCGCGTCGACCATGGTGTGGAACTGCCGCAAGTACTGCTCGGCATACGGCGGTTCATAGCCGAGTTCATCCCACCGGTGGCGCTGCAGGGCAAGCAGGATGGCGCGCAGTACGAAGTCCTTGGCCCGTGCCCGGTACTCGGCGGTGGAGCCCCAGTCGATGTCCTCCAGGCAGAAGGCGACCGCACCGCGGCCCATGACGTTCTGGTCCTGGCGGTTGAGCAGTGCGGCGAACCGGAAGTCCCATGGCGCCTCGGCGAGATCGGACACGGCGAGCATGAGGGTCTCGGCGAACACCTCGGTGCCGCCGTTGGTCAGATCCAGGTCGATCCCCGCGCCGCTGAAGATGTTCACCCGATGAGCCTGGCGGCCGTATCTCACCGCCCCCGCCGGGGTCGTACAGCGCGAGCGTCCCGTACCGGCATATGTACGACGCGCCACCGGCTCCTGTCCGGACGCCAACGGCAGTCACTGGAAGGCGAGTTGGGTCTTCCTCCGCAGGGAGCGCGGCGCGGCATCCCAGCCGTAGACCGCAACCAGCGGGTCCGTCGAATCTGAAGGTCCGACTGCCAGGAGCCCTGCTGGGGTGTGGGTTCCGGGGCGTGGAGCCACGTGGGTGCGTCCGCGGCGTTGTCAGGCAAGATGGGGCTCCAATCGGCAGGGGAGGCCGCGGGGTGGGGTACGAACTGCAGGCAGCGGTCGCGGCGGACGAGTTGCTGCGCGGCGCATCGCGGGAGGTTCCTGGAGCCCGAGTGGTGCCGCTGCGTCAGGGCCTGTCACTGATGCCGATGACCGATGAGGTCTTCGACGCCTGCGCGGACGGCAGCGACGGAGAAGCCTTGGGGTTCTGGAAGTCGCCGGGGAGCTTCGAGACGCTGCTCGCCCAGTGGTCCTCCACAGGGCCGGTCGCCTACGGGGAAGCCGAGTACTTCGGGGGAGTCGGCGAGCAACGCGCAGCCGTCTGGGCTGACGGCTCGCTGGCCCTGGGCCCACTGGACAAGCCCGAGAACAGCCGGTTCTCGCGGGCGTTGACGCCGACTTCGCAAGGACTGCGGCGGCTTGGCGTGCAAAAGGGCTTGGACGAGGACGAGGACGAGGGCGAGGACGAGTTCGAGGCGCTGGGCCTTGACCGTCACCGCAGCAACGAGGACTGGATCGCGTCCGGCACCGGTTGAGAGGTCGTTCCTTCCCGGTGTGTTCCACCGGAATGCAGATCTGCCCCTCCGGCATCCGACCGCATCAGGAAATGGCCAGGAAATGGCCGTCCCACCGGCGAGGTGGCGGGCCCTCGGCCGGCCTGGTCGGGCCCGTCGCGCCCCGCCGTGCCCTTGACCGGCCGCGCCGCAGTGGGTGGACACGCGATGGTTACGTGATCGCCGGATGGTGTGCACCGGGAAACCAATGTGACGTGGGAGCATGCAAGGCACTTGACACCCTGTCATGGCCCTGTCCAACGTCGGGTGTTGAGGAAACTCCATACCGTCACGCGAGAGGACGCCCCCCACGCCATGTCCGCTCATCGCTCGCACCGCCCCTGGCGGCGCCCGCTGCTGAGCGCGGCCGCCATCGCCGCGATAGCCGTCCCGTCGGTCGCCTTCGCCACCGACACACCCGCCCCCACCAGCACTCCCAGCCCCCGCAGTGCGCAGCAGACACTGGACGACACCTACTACAAGGACGCGATCGGCAAGACAGGACCGGAGCTCAAGGGCGCGTTGCACACGATCATCAGCAAGCAGACCAAACTCTCCTACGACGAGGTCTGGGACGCCCTCAAGGCCACCGACGAGGACCCGGACAACCCGGCCAACGTGATCCTGCTGTACACCGGCCGCTCACAGTCCAAGACCACCAACGGCGGTGGCGAGGACGACTGGAACCGCGAACATGTGTGGGCGAAGTCCCACGGCGACTTCGGCACCGCCACCGGCCCGGGTACGGACATCCACCATCTGCGGCCGACCGATGTGTCGGTCAACAGCACCCGCGGCAGCAAGGACTTCGACAACGGCGGTGAGGAACTGGCCGAGGCGCCGGGCAACTACACCGACGACGACTCCTACGAACCGCGCGACGCGGTCAAGGGCGATGTCGCCCGCATGATTCTCTACATGGCGGTGCGCTACGATGGTGAGGACGGTTTCGCCGACCTCGAGCCCAACGACCAGGTCGACAACGGCTCGGCACCCGCGATCGGCCGCCTGTCGGTCCTGAAGCAGTGGAGTAACGACGACCCGCCGGACGCCTTCGAAAAGCGCCGCAACCAGGTGATATTCGACCAGTTCCAGCACAACCGTAACCCGTTCATCGACCACCCCGAATGGGTCGGCGACATCTGGAAGTAGCCAGCCCGCGCGTTCGGGATCGCTTCGGCGTGGAGGTGAAGGGAAAGTTCCGCCCCTTCGCCTGCGCGCCGGAGCTCTTCGCGGTTCGGCGAGCTGCTTGTCCAGGTCGGCCTCACCGGGGGCGCGGCGCTGTCGATGGTCACCACCGCGGCGATCCGTAGCGCTCATGGGGCTGGCGCCGCCGAACTGCTCTGCCTCAGTCGAAGAGGCCAGGCCGATATCCTCCGCGAACAGGCGGAGGTCCCCGCTGACGTCGAACAGGCCCTGGACCGCACCACGCCTCACACGGGCGCGCCACGCCCCCGCGGACGCACCGGGCCTTACGCGGTCGCGACCCGCAGCACCAGCGCCGCCGCGGCCATCGCCAGGATCACGCCCGCGGGAGCCAACTCGTAGTGCCGTGCCCGCAGATGGAAGATCACGGCACCGGCGAAGTACAGCGCCGCCCCGATCGCGGCGGCGATCCCGATCCACGGCACGAACAGACCGAGCACGAGCCCGACCGCGCCTGCGGCCTTCGCCGCGCCGAGCGGCGGAATCCAGGAGTGGGGCACGCGCACCGCGTCGAGGGTGGCGACGACGTCCTTGTTCCGGGTCCAGATGGCGACGGCCGACCCGGCCAGGACCAGCGCGAGCAGTGCGCTGACGATGACGGTTGCGATGAACAAGGCAGACCCCCTGGGCAATTCGGACTGGCCGGAGCGGCCGGACGCCAGTAAAGTACAACGATCGTAGCTATAAATGCAATGACCGCTGTAATTAACTGCCGGAGGTCCATGTTGACCAGCAAGAACGTCACCAGGGGCCGCCCCCGAGGAGGCACCGCCGACAAGCGGCAGGCCATCCTCGCCGGGGCGCTCACCGTCTTCGCCCGGGACGGCTACACCCGCGCGAGCATCGACGGAATCGCCGGCGAGGCAGCGGTGTCGACCCGCACGATCTACAACCACTTCAAGGACAAGGCCGAGCTGTTCCACTCGGTGATCCAGACGAGCACGGCCCGCATCGCGGAGGCGCACCTCGACCTGATCGACCGGCACCTCGGCAAAATCACCGACTTGGAGGCGGACCTGGTCGCCTTCGGGCTCGCCTGGACCGTGGCCGGCACCGACTCCGAACACTCCGCGCTGGTACGGCAGATCAATGCCGAGGCCGGACACCTCCCGGCGGAAGCGGTGACGGCCTGGCAGGAGGCAGGGCCACTGCGGGTGCGCCGGGCCCTGGGCGACCGCCTCGCCGAACTCGGCCAGCTCCGGGTGGCGGATCCCGAACAGGCGGCCCTGCACTACTCCCTGCTGATTTCCGGAGCCAACCCCTCCATGCCCGGCGCCCCGCGCACCGACGAAGAGCGCGAGGCGGCGGTCGCGGCCGGGGTGCACGCTTTCCTGTACGGATACTCCGCACGCGATGAGGCGCTCGCGCCATGACCGGGACAGGGCTTCGCTGATGATGCGGGTGGCGAAGCCGCGGTCGTCGGTGATCCGATCACTGATGTCGCAAGGCGCACAACTGCGCTTGCAGGTCACATGCCACCTGACGGCTCACCAGGTGCCGTCGCCGCGCAGTACGGCGTCGGCGCCGCCGTCGATGAAGACGACCTGACCGGTGACCAGTTCGTTCTCGGGGGAGGTGAGCCAGTCCAGCAGGGGAGCGATCTGTGCCGCTGCTGCGTGGCCGTGGAGCGGCATGGGGACGGTCTCGTCAATGACCTGGCGCAGGTCGGGGCTGGCCAGCATGGGTTCGGTCATGGGGGTGACGACGGTTCCGGGGGCGATGGCGTTGAGGGGGATACCGGCGCCCGCCCAGTCGGCGGTCACGGCGGTGCGGCGTACCCACCGGGCGATGGCGGCCTTGGTCGAGCCGTAGATCGCATAGCCCTCGCCCCGGTCGGCCGCTGCCTGGGCTGCGGCCAGCGCCGCTTCCTCGTCACCGGCGAGCGCCGCGTCGGCGATGGCCGCATCGTGCGGGTGGACGGAGGCGATCGAGGAGACGACGACGGCGCGCGGGTCCGTACCGGAAGCCAGCAGGGGACGCAGCCCTTCCAAGGTGGCGACCGCGCCGAAGTAGTTGACGCTCACGGCGCGCGGTTCGAAACCGGCGAGCCCGGCGCTCGCGATCACCGCGTCGAGCCGCCCACCGCTCAACTCGCCCGCACGCTGCACCAGATGGGCCCGGCCCTCGGAGGTGGCGAGGTCCGCGACGATATCCGCGTCCTTGAGGTCGGCGCCGATGACCGTGTGCCCCTGCACCTTGAGTCGGGTGGCGGTGGCCCTGCCGATGCCGGAGGCGGCTCCGGTGATGAGGTAAGTGCGGGACATGGTCGGCTCCTTCGCTGGCGCTGTACGTTCACGGGTCGCTGATCATCGCGTGTCGGCCGTGCGCAGGCGTACCGAATAGACCGGCACCGGCCATCGACTGATCCGCTCCTGAACAATCTTTAATCAACGTACGCTTTTTTGGCATGCCATGCCGCAAAATCTGTCTGTGACAATGAGGGCCGAGGCGAAACACGGCAAGGAGCACACGATGGCGGCAGCGCGGGGCCGTCCGTCCCTGACGGAACAGCGGCGTCTTCAGACCCGACTGGAGATCGCGGAGGCCGCAGCGACCCTGTTCGCCGACCGCGGCTATGACACGACGACCGTCGAGGACATCGCCTCGGCCGCGGGTATCTCCCTGCGCACCTTCTACCGCTACTGCCCGGCGAAAGAGGACACCCTCATCCCCCTCTTCGCCTCCGGCGTCGGCCAACTCGTGGACGTACTCGCAGCGCACCCGGCCGACGAACCGCTGAGCGCCGCCATCGAGGCATCGTTCGTGACGGCGACAGCCGAGCGTCGCCTGGAGGACACGGCCCGAGCCCGTCGGCTCATCCGCAGCCTGGAAACCGTCCCCGCCCTGAGGATGAGCTGGCTCGCCGCGGGGCGGGAGACGCGGGAACGCCTCACACCGGCCCTCGCGTCCCGCACAGGAGCCTCTGCCGACAGCCTCGAAGTGCAGCTCCTGACCACCGCGGTGCTGGACGCGTACACCGTCACCATGGAGCACTGGGCCCGGCAGGACGACCCCGAGGACCTCATCGACCTGATGCGCCGCGCACTGAAGTTCCTCCGGCTCGACGAACTCCAGCCGAAACCCGACTAGTTGAACCACCGGAACCCGGTGAGCGCGCCCAAAGCCACTCGTGCACCTCCGAGCCGACCTCCTCACGCCACTCGTCTTCGAGGACGCTGAACACTTCGGAGTACCTCCGCCTTGCTGGGCGGCGCCGTCACCCAGACGCACCAGCACACATTGAGGCAGGCACCGCCAAGTTCTCAGACAGCGCTCCCCATGGGACCGACGTGCAGGACAACGGCAGTTGGATGAGCAGCCCGGCGGGTGCGGGTGTCCGCACCGGAAGGGCCGGGGAGGTCAGCTCTGGGCGGTGGGCCGGACAACGATCTCGTTCACGTCGACCGTGACAGGCTGTTCGATCGCGAAGGCGATGGCCCGGGCGATCGCGTCGGGCGGGATCGCGATCCCGTCTCGCATCTTCGTGATCTCCGCTCTGACCTGGCTGTTGGTCGACGCCTCGGCGAAGTCGGTCGCCGTCGCACCAGGAGAGACGGTGGTCACCCGCAAGGAGTCGCCGGCTTCCTGCCGCAGCCCTTCGCAGATGGCCCGGACCGCGAACTTGGTGCCGGCGTAGACGGCCATGGTCGGCACGATGCGAAACGCGGCCGTGGAGGCGGTGGTGATGAAGTGGCCGGTTCCCTGCGCCCGGAATCCCGGCAGCGCGGCGCCGATCCCGTGCAGCACGCCCTTCACATTGACGTCGACCATGTGGTCCCACTCCTCGACGCACAAATCGTCGAGAGGCGCGATGGTGCCGACTCCGGCATTGCTGACGAGTTCGTCGAGTCGGCCGAAGCGCTCACCGGCCAGCGCGACCAGGGCCTGCAGGTCGTCCCGCCGGGTCACGTCGATGCGGATCTGCACGGCCCTGCCGCCTGCCTTTTCGATCCGGGCCACCAGTTCCGCCAGGCGTTCGGACCTGCGTGCGCCGAGGACGAGTCGCGCGCAGTGTGCGGCGAGCAGCAGCGCGGTCGCCTCGCCAATGCCGCTGCTGGCTCCCGTGATCGCCACCACTTTGCCCTCGATTCCGGACATGAAGTCTTCCTCTCCGTCCTGGGCACCGGGGCCGGGGTACTGAGCGGCAGCAGCTCCCGAGGGAGCGTCGGAAGCTGTTGCGCACTGGACGGCCGGGTACCGGTGAGACCGTGTGAGGCCCTCGGTAGCGCCGTGGCCTTGTGCTCGCACACCAGTCTTGAGGAGCTTCAGCCTGGTATCCAGACCGTACCTATTCTGGAACTGAAGGTGCCCCGCTATGCCCACGCAGCCGGACCGACGCGACCAGCGCCGTCAGTTGAATGCGTTTCTGCGCAGCCGGAGAGAGCGCCTCACTCCTGGCGAGGTGGGCCTGCCCCAGACCGGCCGCCGCCGGACTCCGGGACTTCGCCGAGAGGAACTGGCACTGCTGGCCGGGATCAGCGCCACCTGGTACACGTACCTGGAGCAGGGGCGGGAGATCCGCGCCTCCGGCCAGCTGGTGCACCGGGCGACCTGGGAGCGAGGCTGCCGAGGATCGCCGCTACTGGACCGACCGATTCAACCAGCGCTGACCACCCCGCACCGTGCAAGGAGAACCGCGGTGACCATCGTTGACGCCCCCACTTCCTGGCCCTGTGAGGTCTGCCGCCGGCCGTCCGTCGACACCGATCACGGCCGGGCCGTCATCCTTCTCGGACACACCCTGAAGACGGTCACCGTGCTGCAGGTCAGCTACCTCGGCTGAACATGCCTGCGCCCCCGGCCTGGACGGCGGACCGGGGGCACTCCTGCGAGGGCTAGCTTCGCGCTCGGCGCTCTAGAGCAGGTTGAGGCCTGAATTGACGTTGAGGCGAGCGAGGGACCCTTTCGGGGGGCCTTGAATGACCTTCCACTTGATGTCCTTCGCGGAAGGATTGCCAAGTGCCTTCACCGCGGCGGGCGTCAAGTCGATCTCCCCCACCTTGCAAGCCTTGCACTTGTCGACGATCCTCGCGTAGATGGTGTGGTCCCCATGGGTCACTTCGATCCACTTGTGGCAAAGTTCGAAGTTCTTCATCCCAGCGGACGCCGCGAAGTGATTCGTCGTTGTTTCAAAAGTCGGGAGGCCTTGGCGCCCAGAGCACGCAAAGGAGGGCTTCGGGCCTCCCGCCGCTGGGCCGACAGCTTCCGCATGGGCCGGCGAGCCAACCAGCAGGCTCAACGCCAATCCCGCCAACCCCGCACCAGCCCCGATACGCCCACTAATACGATTCACGGCAACTCCTCCATTCGATGACTTATGCAAGCATCACGGTATCGGTGGGAGGAATCGCGTAACTCGCTAGCAGACACGCAAAGTCGGACGGTCCTACCGGATCGGCGCCTCGTCGAGATACACCTACGCTGGCTGCCGCTCACCGACAGGGCCGCGGCCTAGTTGTTGATCGCGTTGTTCTCCCGGCCGTCTGCCTTGGTGTTCGCGTTGTTGTTCGAGTCGCTAGACGACAACGGCACACGTCCCGCGAAGACTCATGACCGGTGAACTTGATCCACGAGCAGAGGTCACGGGCGAACATCCCGGAGAGCGACGCCGCTCACGGAGAGGGCTGCGGCATAACGAACCGCCCCAACCATCAGGCCGGGGCGCCGCCCTTGCGGCCATCACGGACGAGCACGGCGGGGGCGACAAGCTGGTCGGTCATGACGCCAAGTCTCCCCGGCAGTACCGTGAATTGAGCCCGACCCGAGGGAGCCGGCCGCTCAGTCACGACTCCAGCAGACCGCAGCTCCGGTCATCCGCAAGCCCTCAATCCGGACAACCGAACCGACGACTCACTCAACGCCCTCTGAGAACTACCGCTATTCCACGGCCCATCAGGTGGTCATCGATGCCGACACGCGCCAGATTATCCTGGTCGGTCGGCCCGTGCCGGGCAACCGGCACGACTTCCGCGGCTGGGAAGAGTCCGGTGCCAGGGCCGCCGTCGGCGCGACGATGACCATCGCCGACGGCGGCTACCAAGGGACCGGCCTGGTCATCCCGCACCGTAGGCAGGCGGGCCAAGCCGAACTTCCGGCCTGGAAGGAGGAACACAACCGCTCCCACAAACGAGTTCGTGCCCGCATCGAGCGCGCCTTCGCCCGGATGAAGGGCTGGAAGATCCTGGGCGACGGCCGTCTCAAAGGCGACGGCGTCCATCACGCCATGCCTGGCATCGCCCGCCTGCACAACATCGTCCTCGCCGGACAGCCGACCAGGCCAGCCAGCGAGCACCGTACTCACGTCAAGCCATCCCTGGCGCGAGACCTGGCTGCCGTGGTGCGTCAGCCGCTGTGGGTGGAGATCAGTGCGATCCGGTGCGATAGAGGTCGCGCAGCAGGGCGATCTCGGCCCCGTGGTGCAGCAGTTCCTGGTTGACCCACCACACGATGTCGAGGAACGGCTCTTCCGCATCGCTGCCGTGCGGGTAGGTGCACAACCCGACGGTGTCGAGTGCGGCGTCATCCACGCTCAGAAGCGCCTTGTGCCAGGCCGTGGCGCCGGCGTCGAAGGCCGCTACCGCCCCCGCGGCGTCCCCGCTGACGAGGTAGTCGTCCCGGGTCAGCACATGGCCGCCGGCGGTGTGGTCAGCGCGCAGGGTCAGCATCTCGCTGAGGTGGCTCAGGCGCCAGGCGATGGTGGTGAAGGGCGGCGGCCAGGGATGCGGGTAGGAGGCGGCATCGCGCCCCCACTCACCGGTGCCGACGAGGACAGTCGCGCGCGATCCTGGCCCGTCGACGCGTCGGCGTACCGACCAGCACTCGGGCACCGGCTCCCAGAGATACTCCTCGTCGGTCATGGGACCCACCTTGGTATCCGCCCCGTCGCCGCTGTCCATGATGGGCCCTGCCATGCGGTTGGTGAGGCGCTCGCGTGCGAAGTCGAATTGCTCGAGCAGCGGAATCAAGCGGGACGGTGTCGTCATCGAAGGCTCCTGCGTAGGACTGGTGTCGGGGCGATCCGCCAGCCTGGCACAACCAGGGGAACGGTCGCGTCCCATTTTCTGAGAGCCCTCACCAGGTGGGGCAAACTGCGCTTTCCTCGGCGAACTGGGCGTTGGCGGACACGTCTCATCCGGCGGTTACGGGACTTCCCAATGCTGCTGTCAAGCCGCAGCCGCGACTTGAAGTGAGCTCTGATAGCACACTCCGTCACGGATCATTGCCCACAGGACGTTGACGCGACGACGGGCCAAGGCAAGCAGAGCCTGCTTGTGGCCTTTCCCTTCCCGCCGCTTGCGTTGGTAATACACCTTGGAGTCAGGACAGGATTTGAGGCTGGCCATTGCCGACAAGTACATGGTTCGGAGCAGCCCGCGGTGATAGCGGCGGGGTCTGCGCAGGTTGCCGCTGATGCGGCCCGAGTCGCGAGGTTGCGGGGCCAGGCCGGCAAAGCCGGCCAGGCGGTCCGCGCTGCCGAAGGCGTCCATGTCGCCGCCCGTCGCTGCGGTGAGGGCCGCCGTCGTCATGAAGTGGGCGGGCAGCACGGCGCGGGCGGGCGCGGTGTGCAGGGAGACGTGGGGGACGCCGGTGAAGCCGTAGCGGAACGCGAGCCGCCACAGGCAGATGAGCATGACGAATGACGACCTGGTTCCAGTCGGCCACCGAGGCTGTCTCGGCGACCAGTTGGGCCACTCCCTCGCCGAGCACGATGATGGTGAAGAGGCCAAGGCGCTCGTCGATGTGGCCGGAGTCAAGGCGCACGGGAAGGGGCGGCGCCTGCGGGTGCCGGGCGCGCTGGTTGCGGGGGTGCCGACTGCGGGGGTGCTGGGGAGAGCGCGCGGTGCGCAGGCGGTCCAGGAAGCGGTCGGTGTTCAGCAGGGCAGGCAGCGCGACGTCCAGGGCCAGGCCGAAGGCCCACAGGCCGTACCGCCAGGGCCCCTCCACCCACAACGAGGCGATCCACGGGGGCAGGCCGGCGGCGAGTTGTCCGGTGGGCCAGTCCACCAGGGCCTCGTTGCGCTGTTCCCACACGCGCGCGGAGAGGAGCCGTACGAGGACGTAGGCGGCGGCGAAGACGGTGGCGCGATCGCCGGTGGCCTCCGGGACCGCGGCGGCCATCGTCGCCATCCCGAACATGGCGAGGTACATGGTGTGGAAGCCGACCGTCTCGTCGGCCACGCTCGCGTACATCGTGAAGGTCACCCAGGCGATCCAGAACGCCAGGGACAGGCCCAGATAGGCAGCCGCGTCCTGCCAGTTGGCGGCCTCGTGCAGCCGGTGCGCCAACTGGGCCACCCCGGCGACCGCCACCAGGTCGAAGAACAACTCCAGCCAGCTTGCGTGCCGTTCACTCGCCGCACCAGGGGCCGGCTGGTCCGGCGGGGTGCCTGGTGGGGTCATGGAGGGCGGCTGCGACGCTTCAGATCCGGTCATATACGGATTATTAAGGCGCCTTCCTGATGGCTGTGGCACTGACGGCGCCGCGCCTGCCGACCCGTGGAACTACGGAGCGCACGCGGATGAGGTCCCCGAGGGCATCGGTAGGTGAGCAGTTGGCGCGTGCGAACCGTGCGGACAGGTGACTGGTCGAGGGTGACCGGAGGGTGGCGCTTGGCCGCCCTCCGGCTGTTTCATCGACCGATCGTGGCCCTGCCTCAGCACGTAACGATGTTCTGGAAACTCCCTACGTAATAGTAGTGCGAAAACCCCTCATAGTTCCGCAGGAATTTACAGTCGCTATCGGGGCCGTACTTGACGACCACCTTTACGCTCATCGACTCCCCGCAATAGTTGCTGATGCTTGTCCAGCCCACTGGTATCGGGTAGTCCGTGTAGGCGATGCAAGACGGTGCGCTACCGGCGATATCAACGGTCTGCGAGAGCTGCCATGCAGATGTGGAGGCGCCCGCCGCACCAGCTCCACCGAGAGCGACGCCCGTCGCCATTAGCGCGGCCAGAGTCGCGTTTTTGATCCGCGCAGGATTTTCCTTCCGTGGGATTGGACCGAACTTCAGTGCCACGGAGATGGAAGCGTTCTTCTCATTCCTCAAGCCGAGTGCGTAACCAATGGAACGCCCTCAAGCAGCCTCCCTGGACAACCCCATGGAGGTCGAACCTGCCTGACATTCCACTCGTCTTCGCCGCGCATCCGTTATTTCCTTGCAGTGCCTGAAGGTAGGGCAGTGGTCTGTCGGGTGTAGTCGAACCAGAGTTGGCATTTCCGCTACCACGACGGTTGTACGGCGCGGCGACTGCAACTGGCGCGGTAGGCCCTGGCGTTCGCGGAGTTTGATCCTTGTGCCGTTGCTGTCCTCGACGGCGCCGGCCGCCGGGATCCTGGCTCGCGATGCACCGGAATTCCGAACCGGCCGCTATCAGCGAACAGTTGGTACAGCTGGCGTGGGGGCCCCGCCCGTGCGGCAGGTCAGGTCCGCGCGGTCTGGGGAGGCAGAAACGCCCGTCCCGTCCACGCTGCGCGGGCCGTGCGGACGGCGACGAGTGTCCACAGCGCCGTGAGCAGGGCGTACAGGCCGGCGGCCAGCCAGCGGGCCGCGGCCAGGTGGGTGTGCTGGGCCACGGCGGTGGCGCCGGTGACGCAGGTGCCGAGCGGGAAGGTGAACGCCCACCAGGTGAGGGCGAAGGGCATGCCGCGGCGAGCGGTGCGCAGCACGAGTGCCCCGGAGAGCAGGATCCAGAACAGGGCGGCACCGAGCACAGGAACCCCGTAGACCATGGCCATGCCGCGAAGGCCGGTCGCGTACGGCTCGGGCAGCGTGCCCTTGGCCAGGTCCGCGATCTTGGCGACGGCGGTGACCGACTGGCCCAGGGGGCCGAGCACCAGGAAGAGGGTCGGTGCCATGTGGGCGGGGCCGAGGCTGTGCCGAAGCAGCCGTGCCCAGATCACCGGGAGCATCATCAGGGTGGCCAGCATGACCATGCCGAGCATGGCGCAGCAGAGGATGAGCATGGCCGCGCGCCACTGCCCGTCGGGCAGGTGCGGCAGCAGGAGGGGGCCGAGCGAGGCGGACACGTACAGGGCGACAACCGGCAGGAGCCAAGTCGGGTAGAGGGTGCGTTCGTCGGCGTCGTAGCGGGTGAGCATCAGGGCGGGTACGACCACCATGACCAGGACGCCGATGACGGTGCCGGCCAGCCACAGTGCCGTGTCGACGCCG
Organism: Streptomyces monticola; assembly: GCF_042665355.1. Taxonomy (NCBI): domain Bacteria; kingdom Bacillati; phylum Actinomycetota; class Actinomycetes; order Kitasatosporales; family Streptomycetaceae; genus Streptomyces; species Streptomyces monticola. The sequence goes on from NZ_JBHTCF010000018.1 coordinate 68,074, forward strand.
ACCGCGGCCGATGTGCCGATCACTCGCTGCCCGATGATGAGGGTGGCCGCGCCGACCGACATCAGGGCCATGGACAGACAGCCGTAGAACGGCGCCATGCCGGGGTCGAGCAACTGTGCCCGGGCGCGGTCGCGGTGGCGCAGCAGGTGCACGGTCCGGGCGCCGCCCACGCCGAGCAGCATGAGCACCGACAGCGCCCACAGGGCCGTTGAGCCTGTCGCGATACCGGGCAGGTGGACGGGCAGCGTGAATCCGGCGGTCGCGGTGATGGAGGTGCCCATGACGGCGGCGTACCAGTTCGGGCCGAAGTCACGGAAGAGGTCACTTGGCTGTGCCAGCGCGCGGAGCGGCCGGTGGCCCTCGGGGCGGCACGCGAGCAGAGAGGGAGCACCCATACATTCATGGTTGCCTCGGGCGACTGGCAAGGGCAGGGGCCATGGTCCCCGGCGGAGAGAGTCGATCGGCCGCCCCGCCTCCTGCTTTCGTGCCCCGCCCGTGCGGGTCTAGGCGCCCGCCTGCTCGGTGTCGAGGGCCCCCGCGCAGCGGCCGAGCAGCTCCTCGAACTGCTCCTGCTCCGCCTTTGACAGGCTGTCGCGGAGCCGCCGCTCCACCTGGCCGAGCTGCTCGTCCGCGGCCTTGAATCTGGCGATGCCGTCGCCGGTGGGGTGGATCTCCATCACCCCGCAGTGCCGCGGATGGGGCTTGCGCTCGATCAGCCCGGCCTTCTCCATGCGGGTGAGCAGCACGGACATGGTCTGGGGCGTGACCTCGCCGCGGCGGGCCAGTTCGGCCGCGGTGACCCCCGGGTCGGCCGAGACCGTCTGCAGGACGACGTACTGCGCACGGGAGAGCCCGGCGGAGCGTGTCGCGGTTTCCTTGGCGGCGCGGATGCGCAGTTCTGCCTGCTTGAAGGCTTTGAGCAGCCGTTGTGGCCGTGCTTCGGGCGACATGTGAGCCAGCTTACAGGTATTAGTCGGCTGACATATCGGGGTCATCGTGGTACGTTATGTCTGAAATAAGAATCAGTCGACTGATGAGTATCAGCTAGCTGTTTCGTGTGAATCGTCGGGCATGAGCTGTCGGCCCGCGAAATCGAGAGATGTGAGAGAAGGCGATATGTCGAACGACCGCCGCGCCCTGATCGTCCTTGACGTGATCAATGAACTCGTCCACCCGGACGGCAAGTTCGCCGCCTGGGGCTACCCGGAGCAGGTCGCCAAGCACAAGGTCCTGGAGAACACCGCGGCCGCCCTGGCCAAGGCCCGCGCCGCGAACATCCCCGTCCTCTTCGTCACCGTCGGCTTCGCCCCCGACTACGCGGACTGGACCCCCACCTCGCCGCTGCTCGGCGACGCCAAGAAGTACGAGGCCCTGGGGCTCGGCACCTGGGCGACCGAGATCCACGAGTCGGTGCGGCCCGAAGCGGGCGAGCCGGTCATCGTCAAGCACCGCATCAGCCCCTTCCACAACACCGATCTGGAGCTTCAGCTGCGCACCCGCGGCATCGACACCCTGCTCCTCGCGGGAGTCTCCACCGACCTGGTGGTCCTCTCCGCCGCCCGCGAGGGTCACGACCGCGATTTCCGCATCGAGGTCCTCGAGGACGCCACCGCGGCCGCCACCGCGGAGGACCGCGCCGCGGCCCTGCGGATCCTCGCCCACACCGCGAAGATCACCACCGTCGCGCAGGCCTTCGGCGCCTGACCCGTACGGCGTTGACCACCGTGACCCCGCGTCCCGCCGAGCGCGGACGGCACCCGCAGCGCCTGAGTGCGCCCCGGCAGCTGTCCGCGCGCATCGCCGCCCCCATCGCCTTCGGCACCATCCTGCAGCCGCTCAACTCCTCCATGATTGCGGTGGTGTTGAGCGGCGTACGGGCGCATTTCGGGGGCGGCGACGCGACCTGGCTGGTGTCCGGGCTCTTCCTCGCCGCCGCCGTCGCCGCCCCCGCCACCGGCAGGATCGCCGACCTCTTCGGCCCGCGCCGCACGGCACTCGGCGGCCTCGCGCTGGTGGCCACCGCCTCCGCCGTCGCGCCGTGGGCACCCTCGCTCGGCGTGCTCATCGGGTTGCGGGTCCTGATCGGCATCGGCACAGCGGCCCAGTTCCCCGCGGGCGTCGCCCTCATCCGCGGCGCCGCCGCCCGCACCGGGAGCGCGACCGGCAGCGCCCTCGCGCTGCTCGCCGTCGCCTCCCAGACCGCCGCGGCCCTCGGTCCGGCCCTCGGCGGTCTGCTCGGCTGGCCCGGCACCTTCTGGATCAACGTCCCGCTCGCGCTCACCGCCGCCGTGGCACTGAGCCGCTCCATACCCCCGGACCCGGCCCCAACCACCCGAGCGCGTACGGCACTTCGGAGTATGGACCTGCCCGGCATGCTGCTGTTCACGGCCACCGCCACCACCCTCATGCTGGGGCTGCTCTCCCTGGAGACCCGCCCCCAGTGGCTCTGGCTCGCCGCTGTTCCGCCCCTGGCCGCACTGTTGGTGGCGTACTCCCGGCGCCGGCGCGACGCCTTCCTCGACGTACGGCTGCTCGCCCGCCCGTCCCTGTCCCTCGCCTACCTGCGCAGCGCCGTAGCCGCCACCGGCTTCTACACCCTCTTCTACGGACTGCCGCAGTGGCTGGAGGAGTCCCGACACCTCGACGCCGCCGGGGCAGGCATCATCATGCTGCCGCTCGCCGCCCTGGGAATCGCCTCGACCCTCCTCGCGGCCCGCCTCACCGAGCACCGCGGCCCACGCGCCGCACTCCTGGCCGCAGCCGCGGCCCTCACCGCCGGCGGGCTGCTGCTCGGCACGGCCGTCGACCGCCACACGCCCCTGCTCGCCCTGCTTGCCGTCCTGGCCCTCCTCGGCCTGCCCAACGGTCTGGCGAACATGGCCAACCAGGCATCCGTCTACGCGGCCACACCGCCCGGCGACACGGGCGCGGCCTCCGGTCTGTACCGCACCAGTCAGTATGCCGGAGCGAACCTCGCCGGAGCCGCCGTGGCACTGCTCGCGGCCCCGCACACGGGGGACGCGGGGCTGCACCACCTGGGCCTCGCCGTCGGCGCGGCGGGAGTCGTCCTCGTACTCCTGACCCCGCGCCCGGCTCGGAGCTGACGGCCGGAGTCCGCGCCCGACTCGGAGCTGATTGCCGGACCCCGGCCGTCAACCACCGCCTTCGCAGCGGCCTTTCGTGCTCAGCCGGTGGATTCGGCGGCCGCCTCCTCCAGGACCCGCAGCTGTGCGGAAGCGGCGTCGCCACGCGGCCAGAGCACGGCGATGGTCGAGATGCCGAGGTCGCCGTAGCGGCCCACGCAGTCGCGGAACGCTTCGATGGAGGCGAGGGGGCGTTCGTCGCCGTAGCCGAGGACACACAGGCGCGGCAGGGTGGCCGGGTCCCGGCCGTGGGTGTGGCAGACCTCGTCGAGGAGGTCGGTCTGCCGCTTGATTTCGGCGTGCGGGGTGCCCGCGTAGACCGCGGGGTCCTGGCTGATGTCCTGGGTGAGCCACCGGTCGGCGAAGCGGGCTGCAAGGGCCATGCCGCGCTTGCCGGTTGCGGCGACGCCCAGCGGAGGCCGGGTGGCGGAGGTGCCGTCCGCGCCGATGGCCACGCCGCGGGCGGAGAAGTGGCGCCCGGTGTGATCGGTGGTGTCCACACCGAGCAGCTGATCCGTGAGCGCCAGCCACTCGGCGAAACGGGCGGTGCGCTCGCCACGCGACGGCGCCGGAAGCCCGAACGCGTCGCCGTCCCCGCCCGAGCCGCCCGCGCCGACACCCAGCGTGAAACGGCCGCCGGAGATGTCGTGCAGAGTGAAGGCGGCCTTGGCCGACGTCACCGGGTGGCGGAAGTTGGGCGAGGTCACCATCGTGCCCATGCCGATCCGCGTCGTGCTCGCGGCGACCGCGGCGAGCGTGGTGTACGCCTCGTGCCAGGGCCTTGTCCGCTGCCAGAACAAGTGGTCGTAGAGCCAACCCGCACCGAGCCCGAGATTCTCCGCGAGCTGCCACTCGGCCCGCGCTGTCGGCCAGGGCGCGTCCGGCCACATCACCGCATCAAGCTTCATGGTGTACGAATCTAATTCCCCGCAGCCCCGCAGTGCAGAGCGGGGCGCCGCTGTCCCGCCTGCTGCCGCTGCGCGCACGCGCAGGCACACCGGCACGCGCCGCCCGGCGCTCAGGACAGATCACTCGCCTGGCCTCCGGCGGTCGCACACCCCTCACACAGGGTGTTCCTCTGGTCGAAACGCATGACCGTCAGTAGTCGTCCATGCGTGTTCACCGACCCGCGTTCCTGCCGAGACGGCACGCGCGTGGGACTGGAGGAGGCATCCCGATGGCGCATCCCGGCAACCGGCGGCGACGCAGAGACGCGACCTGGAGGAGGCGCATCCCCCTTCCCGTGGGCATGGCCGCGGCGGCAGCCGTGACCCTGTCGCTGCTGTCGCCGCTCACGGCCCACGCGGAAGAGATCGCCCAAGAAGCGTTCACCGGCGCGTCCTTGGGCGCGGGCCAGTGGTACAGCTCGGCGGACGGCGCCGGCGATACCTCGGGATGGGCGTGCCTGACCGCGGCCGAGGCGAGGAAGGGACCGCTGGGGCAGTGCCCGGACGGCAAGGTGGACGAGCCGGGTCGAGGAGCGCTGCGGCTCACCTCGAACAAGCCCGACCAGAGTGGGTTCCTGCTCAGCGAGAAGGCTTTCCCCTCCGCCGAAGGCATGCGGTTCAAGGTGGACTTCGCCAGCTACGACTCCGAGGTCGCCGCCGACGGCATTTCACTGTTCCTCCTGGACGGCGCGGCCAAGCGGCCCAAGAAGCCGGGACAGATGGGCGGAGGCCTCGGCTACACGGGCATCGAGGGCGGCTATCTGGGCGTCGGCCTCGACGAATACGGGAACTTCAGCAACGCGGGGGAGGGGGGCAGAAAACCGAATTCCGTCACCGTCCGCGGCGCATCCCGGATCGAGGGCGACGGTCGGCCCAACCCGGTGGTGACGGGACGGCAGTTGAAGCAGCCGCTTGCCGTTCCCACCGCCAAGAAGCGCGCGGACGCCAAGCGCACGGCATATGTGGACCTGCTGCCGACCGGCATGCTGTCCGTGGCCATTGACTTCCACGACGGCCGCGGCCCTGTGAAGGTCATCGACCCCGTGGACCTGAGCGGGAAGATCGAGGGCCAGCCGAAGGTGCCCGAAACGCTTCGGGTCGGCATCGCGGCCGGCACCGGAATGCGGGCCAGCACCCACGACGTATGGAACGCGAGCATCGAGACCGTCGAAGCCAACGTCACGTCGAGCCTGAAACCGGACGGCCCCCTCACACCCGGCGCGGACGTCGGCTGGACCATGACGACGGCCAATGACAAGGTCGCCGCTCGTACGAAGGGCGAGGTCAAGGTCGAGCACACCTTCCCCAAGGGCGTGCTTCCGGGCGAGGCCACCGGCGACGGCTGGACGTGCCGGACAAAGAGGCAGCAGGTGGGCTGCACCTATGACGCCGGTGGCGCCAAGGCCATCGAGCCCGGACGTCGGTTCCCACCGGTCACCTTCACGACCAAGGTCGAGGCGGACGCGGCAGGGCAGGGCGCCGTGAAGTCCTCGGTGCAGGCGCAGGGCGGGCACCGGGCTCCCGCCGTGGAGATCCCGCTCACCTTCGCGAAGGGCCCCAAGGAGGTTCAGGAGCCCCAGGCGACGAAGGCGCCCCGCCTGGTGGCGGACATCCGTCCGGCGACCGCCTACGAGGACGGAAGCTGGGCCGAAACACTGCTCAAGGGCGGCAAGGGATACGTCAACGCCGTCCTTGGCAACCACGACGACGTACCCGTGAAGGGGCCGATCTCCTTCGTGTACGACTTCCCCGTGGGCATCACGCCCCTGCGGGCCGGCGGCTCGACCGAGAACTTCTGGAAGGACGAGTGCACAGTCGCCGGGCAGCGGGTCACCTGCACCACCAAGAGGGACGTGCCGGCGAACCTCACCCTGGGCGAGGTCCCCATCGAGGTGGAGGTCGCCAAGGACGCCCCGGACGAGCTCGCCGGGACCTACACCCTGACCAAGGGCCCGGACAACAGGGACGTCCAAAGGTCCAAGAGCGCCTTCAAGTTGAAGGATTTGCCGCCCCCGCCGCTCAGTGCCACCCTCACCCCGAAGGATGGCTGGGAAGGCAGCACCACCGAGGCGCTCAAGCCCGGCAGCAACGCCATGGACGTAACGGTGAACAACAACACCGACGCTCTGGTCAACGACCGGGTCAGCTTCTGGCTGAAGCCCCGCGAGGGCGCCCGGATCAAGACCGTGGGCGGCCAGGCGTACTGGGGCAGCGTGTGCCGGATCGCGGACAGCGGCTGGGTGATCTGCGCCCGCCAGGACGACGGCATCCCAGCGCGAGGCTCCTACAAGCCGATGACCGTCGAGGTGATGGTCGACGAGGGCGTCGACGAGGTCGTCTTCGACTACTACGCCTACACGGGCGGCAACCCGGACGACAGCAGTGACCAGCCGTTCTCCACGGTGGCGGTGCCGGTCAAGCGGTAGCAGGCCGCCGGGCGATGAGCCGCGGCGCGGACGCCCCGCCGGGCGGTCCGCACCGCGGCTCAGCCAGGCTCAGCCAGGAGCAGTCATGCCGGGCTCAGCCGCGCCGACGCAGGAACTCCGCCAGCTTCGCTCGCGTGATCTGGGTGGCGAAACCGCCCCAGTTGGCGTCGTAGCTGTGGCTGGTACCGGGCAACAGGACGGTCTCGTGCGGCACTTGAGCCCGGTGAAGGGACCGGCCGAGGAGGCGGGTCGCGGTGGCGGGGAAGAAGTCGCTCTCGCCCTGGAAGGCGAGCGTGGGCGGCGAGTCGGCGCCCACGCGGGACAGCGGCGACACCGCCCGGTAGCGCTCGGGGAAGGCCCGCGGGGTGCCCCCGATGTACTTGCGCAGCGCCGGGCCCACCCCCATCGTCGACCCGGTGGCGTCGTAGAGCCGGGTTATGTCCGGCGGCCCGAAGAGGCTGACGGCGGACTTGACCCGAACCTTGGGCACATCGCAGGACGGCGGCAGAGCGGGGGCATCGGTGGTGTAGGCGGCGAGCATCGCCAGGTTGCCCCCTGCGGACATGCCCAGGGTGCTGATACGCGAGGGATCGACGCCGTATTCATCGGCGTGTGCGGCGACCCAGCCGAGCGCGCACTTCACGTCGCCGACCGCGTCCTTCCAGCGCTCGGGCGGCGCGAGACGGTATTCCACGTCGAAGACGTCGTAACCCCGGTTGTTCAGCCAGATGTTCCACTTGGGCTGCTGGCTGCGGTACCCCGCCACCCAGGCGCCGCCGTGCAGCTTCACGACCGCCGGGTGTGGGCGGCCGCCGGAGCCCGATGCGCGGGCCCGCCACACGTCGAGCTCGAGTCTCGTACCGTCGGACAGCGTCGCGTACGTACGGCTGCGCCGTGGGTCGCGGTCCTCGAAGTTGGGGTTGAGGGAGTTGGCGGCGTACGTGCCGAGGGAGACCGGCACGCCCACGCCGTCGGCCCGCCGCCACAGGGCCACCGTCGGCCACACGGCGACGGTGACGGCGAGCACCACGGCCAGAGTCAGACACAAGGCCGCCGGGAGCATGCGTTGCCGCCGGGCGAGCAGAACCAGGCCGCAGGTCACCAGGGCGATGAGCAGAAGGTGCAGAGGGAAGGCCAGTACGGCGATGCGCAGGAGCACGAGCGGGCTCACGATCCAGAGCACGGCCACGGCGGTGACCACGCCCATCAGCGCGAGCAGCGCGGCCGCCACGGTGAGCACCCACTCGGATGTGCCCGCCGGTTTCCAGCGCCAAGGCGGCCTTTCACGCGGCGCGTCGCCGGCTTCGCCCGCCGCGTGGGTCAGGTCGGGGCCCGTCCCGCTCTTGCTGGAGTCGTTCATGCAGGACATCGTCACAGCCGGGCGCGGAGCGCCTGTTGAGGCGCGGCGGTGGTCCCGGTGGGATTCCTGCGGGCGACTCGGCTTCCCGCCCGGCGCTCCCCGGTTGCCGCCTGCGCTCACCGGACCGAGGCTGCAATCACCGAGTGGATCAAGAACAGTGAGGTGGCCACGGCATGACCGGCACGAGAGTGCAGGCATCGGCGTACGACGTCGTCGTAGTCGGAGGAGGTGCTGCCGGTCTCAGCGCCGCCCTGGTGCTCGCCCGTGCCCGGCGCCGCATCGCGGTGGTGGACGCCGGCGCCCCGAGGAACGCCCCGGCAGCGCACATGCACGGATTCCTGTCCCGCGACGGCATGCCGCCCGGCGACCTCCTTTCCGAAGGGCGGGCCGAAGTGGCCGGGTACGGCGGGGAGTTGATCGACGGCCAGGTGGAAGAGATCACCTCGGCTCTCGTGGCGCGCCTGCGCGGCGGCCGCGAGTTCGATGCGCGCCGGGTCCTGGTCGCCACCGGCCTGCGCGACGCACTACCCGCAATTCCGGGAGTGGCCGAGCAATGGGGCGGGGCCGTCCTGCACTGCCCCTACTGTCACGGCTGGGAGGTACGCGACCAGCCGATCGGAGTCATCGCGGGCCATCCGATGTCGGTCCACCAGGCACTCCTGGTACGCCAGTGGTCAGACGACGTCACGTACTTCCCCCATGACCGGCCGCTCGCGCCCGAGGAACACGAGCAGCTGATGGCCCGGGGCGTCCCAGTCGTCGACGGCACCGTGGCCCGGCTGGTGCCCGACAGGAACGGCGGCCTGCGGGGCATCGCACTCGCCGATGGCGACGTACACCCCCGCACGGCCGCCTTCATCGCCCCGTTGCCCGAGCTCAACGACCAGCTCCTGACCAAGCTGGGCTGCGCCACCGACGACAACGGCTGCCCCGTGATCGACGCCATGGGGCGCACCAGCGTCGACGGGGTGTGGGCGGCGGGCAACGTGGCCACCCCCACCGCGTCCGTCATCAATGCCGCCTCCGCGGGTTCCGCCGCGGCCATGGCCGTGAACGCCGACCTGGTGCAGGAGGAGACGCAGCAGGCCGTGCGGGAGCGGCGGGCGTCCGACAGCCGTAGCTGAGGCTCAGCTGAAGACCGGGGTGAGCGTGCGTGCCTTGCTCATGCCGATGGCGAGCCGTGCCGACCGGCTCTTGAGGCGCTTGCCGTCCAGGGTCCAGCCGGTCAGCCGGTGGCCGCGCTTGGGATTGGCTTCGACGGTGACTCTGCTGCCTGGGCGGTAGGGGGCCCGCACCCGCGCCCCCCCCACCACCGAGGCCCGCGCTCGCCGGTGCGGCGGTGCGAGCGAACCCCGTCGTCGATGTGGCCGTGGGTTACATCCCGCCCTTCGCGTACGGGTTCGTACGCGCCAGCCGGGCCTCCGCCTGCGGCAGTCCGAGCGACGCGATGGCCTGCTTGGCGGCCCCGTCGGGGCGCAGCCCCCATGCGGTGAAGTAGGCGGTGAGGTCCCGTCCCGCGGCCCGGCTCGCCTCGACCATGAAGAAGCGTTTGCGGGCCGCGTCGTCGCCCGCGGCCGCCATCGTCGCCGGGCGGGCGGCCGCGTGCAGCCGCTGGTAGAAGTCGTCGCCGAACAGCACCCGCAGCTGCTCGAACATGGCGAAGCGGCCGAAGTGGTACTTCGAGCCCTGCATGGTCCCGCCGCCGGCCGCGTCGAAGTCCCGCTCGGCGTCGGGCAGTTCCAGGTACTCGAGAGCCAGCTTCCACTCCGCGGGGGTGGCGTGCGCGCTCTGTGTGCCGGGCAGGCGGCGGTCGGCGGCGAGGGAGTAGATGTTGACGGTCTGTTCCTGCATGGCGCGCCAGGTCCACTTCGCCATCTGACGCTGGTGGCCGAGCTCGTGCCACAGCCCCCAGGACTTCTTCAGGCCGTCGGCGGTGAGCAGCTCGCCGCTGCCCCAGTCGGTGGGCCAGGCGACCCGATGGTCCGCGGCGTTGGCCGTGCCGCCGGTGCGGAACTCGACGATCTGCTGCGGAAGTTGACTCGCCGCCGCGGCCCCTGGGTCACGGCCGCCCACGTTGCTGATCGCGTCCTCGGCCTCGCTGAGCGTGTCGTAGGTCCTGAGCAGCTCGTCCTGGTCGGCGGTGGCGTGTTCGCGTGCGGTCTCGCTCTTGACCGTCAAGTGGACTCGCTTGCTGGCGAGTTGGGCGTACGGCGAGGTAGCGGCGGCGAGCATGGCGCGCCACTGCTTGCCGGTGGTCCTGCCGAGTTCGTAGTACGGCATCGGGTGCGCCTCTTCACCAAGGGTGACCGTCACCGGGTGCTCCTGTGGGTTCGGCCGGTCGTCCACGTAGCGGTAGTTGACGGGTCCGCCACGGTAGTCGTTGATCGTGTTCTTGCCCGGCTTGAGGTCGTACGTCCGCGGCTCGGGGAGGTCGGTGCCCGGTTCGGTGGTGTCGATCAGGGCGTGGTTGCCGATGACCAACTGGGGGAGCGGGTCGCCGGGTTCTGTCTGCCGTACGTCGACGGTGAGGTCCTGTCCCGCGTTGAGGTGGAAGCCGGTCGGCCGGTACTCGGGCCATTTGTGCCAGCGGCCGAGGCGTTCCTGCTCCGCTTTGGCGGACGGCAGCGGGTGCCAGGTGGCGGTGCGGCTCTGGGGGAAGACGGACGGATCGGTGGGCGCGGGGTAGACGGGTGCGGGCTTGATCCGCATCGTGCGGCGCAGGTTGCTGCTGTCGGAGACCGCGCCGTCGCGCCAGGAGCTGATCGTCAGGTCGGCACTGAGCGCGACGTCCTTGCCGCCCTTGGTCAGGACGTCCTTGTCGACCTGAAAGCTGGGAACGGCGTAAGCGAAGAGGTCCTTGCCGGGTTGGCCCGGGTCGGTGAACTCGCACCGCAGATGGTTCTCTTCGGGCTCTCGGCAGGGCCCGCCGCCGGGGTGGAGGAGTGTCAGGCCTGCGGGGAGTCTCGCCTCAGCGACGATCTTGTCGGCCGTCCCGGGGCCGGTGTGGAAGAAGTTGTAGGCGACGGTGAACTTCTGGCCCGGCACCATGACCTTGGCGGGCTCGTAGGCCTGGTTGATCTCGGTGTGGACCTCGGACTTGGGATCGGGGCCGGGCGGCAGTGGGGCGGCGGCCGTGACGAGCAGGGCGGCCGCGCCGCCGAGCAGTGCTCCGGTGGTGCGTCGGACAGGTGTGGGGCGGTGCTGTTCGCGGAGGTCGCCGCCAGAGGGAGGGGGTGGGGGAGGTGCCTGGACGGGTGCGGGAATGGGCATGGAGGCATCGTGCGTCGGCAGGGCGTGCCGGGTCGGCAGGCACGCGGGGGCAAGATCATCAAGAGCTCACGTGGCTGCTGCCGCGTCGGCCGAGAGGCGGCATGGTCCGACGGCGGGCGGAATGGCCCGAGGGGCCCTGCTAGCCCCTGAGGTCGGCTCCGGCCGCGGGGACGGCCGTGGCCTTGACGGCCCGCAGGCTGGTGGCGGCCAGGGCTGCGGTGAGGAGGACAACGCCTCCGGTGGTGTACGCGGTGACGGTGCCGAAGCGCGGGATCAGCTGACCGGCACTTGCGGTGCCCAGGGAGTAGCCGCCCCACATGAACGTGCCCAGCCAGGCGAAGACTTCGGTGCGTTGGTGTTCGGGCCCCGCCTCGCCGAGCAGCAGCTGTTCGACGGTGTCGCGGCCTCCGCAGATCAGGCCGACCACGGCGTACACCACGCCGAGTGCGAGCAAGTTGGGGGCCGCGCCCGCCGTGAACAGGGCGGCACCGCTCGCGGCGTAGAGGGCCGTGAGGTGACCGCGGTGGTCGCCCGGCCAGCGGCGCCCGCCGTAGATCAGGCCGCCGACGACACCGCCGGCGGACAGCGCGCTGACGATCAGGCCGACCGAGGAGGTGGCGCCCCAGGCGGTGGCGCCGGCGGCCGCACCGACCTGCATGAGGCCATAGCAGAAGGTGCCGGCAGAGGCGATCAGCAGCAGGTGCCGCACCCGGGGAACGGCCAAGGGGCCGAGGCGCTGCTCGAGGCCGCGGGGGCAGGTGTCCGGCGCGGTGCCGGCGGGGGCGTGGCGCACGGCCGGGTGCAGGGCGAGGGCCACGGTGCCCAGCGCGGTGGCCACGGCACCGGCGGCGATCAGATGGACCGGGGAGGAGAAGGCGGTGATCGCGGCGACCACGAGCGGGCCACTGATGAAGGTGGCCTCGTTGCTGACCGCGTCCAGGGCGTAGGCGGTCGGCAGTCGCTCGGCGGGCACGAGGCGGGGCCAGGTGCCGCGGGCGACCGCGCTGCCGGGTGGGGTGAAGGCGCCGACCAGCATGGTCGTGGCGATCAAGGCGGCTGCGGGGGCGTGGGCGCTCAAGGCCGTGATCAGGCCTGCGTAGGCCAGTGCCTGGGCGGCGAGCGCACCGAGCAGCACACGGCCGGGGCGGCTCCGGTCGCAGAGCCGCCCCAGGACCGGTGCGAGGAAGGCGAGGGACAGCCCGTGCCCGGCCAGCGCCAGCGAGGCCGTGGCGTAGGAACCGGTGGCCTCGCGCACGGCGAGCAGCAGCGACAGGCTCAGCACGGAGGTGGAGAGCCGGGCGGTGACCAGGGCGGTGAACAGGCCGGGTACGCCGCGCTGGGCGAGTACGTGGCGGTAGGCGTTCATACCCACACCTCCGGTTACCATCAAAATGAGATTTACCTGTAACGAGAGTGTGCGAGTGAGGGTTACCTGTCAAATGAACCTAGCCTGTAACATGCGACGCCAGGCCGAGCTGCTCGCCGCTCTGGTCAATCTCGCCGTCCCTGGCCTGCGCCAGGGCGCCCCCTACGAGGCGCCCACAGCCGCCGAGGTGCTCTCGGGCTTCGCGACCCACTTCACCGAACCCCGAAGGACGGCTCTCACGGACACCGAGGGGGCGGGGGAGGGGCTCGTGGAGCTGGCCGCCGATCTGCACGGTGCGCTCACGGCGCCCGGCATCGCGGCCACAGCCACACGCCTCAACACCCTCATCGACCGCTGCCACGCCCACCCCTACCTCACCAACGACACCGGTCAGCCGTTCCACCTCCACTTCCACGGAACCGGCGGTCCGGTCCAGGCGGTGGGCGGCGAACTCGCGACGGCCCTCGCCCTGGTCATCGACACCCTCGGCGAGGACCGTTTCGGTACCTGCGAGGCGCACGCCTGCGACCGGGTCTATGTCGACCTCACGCGCAACGGGGCCCGCCGCTACTGTGGCACTGCCTGCGCGGCCCGCGCCAAGACCGCCGCTTACCGTGCCCGCAGAGGTACCCGTTAGCCCTTGGCGCAAGGGGCCCAATATCCCCTGTTTCCAGGAGAGTTGACGGAGGATTCCGCGGCTGGGGCGGCCCCGCTCACGACACACTCAGGACACCCGCGTACGTCTCGGCCCGAGCTGCCGCGCTCTCCGAAGTCAGCACGGACGAGCTATCGAAAGATAGCGGCAGTCAGGGACCTTTCCGGTCCTTCCTGCCCTGCTGACTGCCTGCCCCACCGGGCGATGGTGGATCTGTCGGCGCCTGGCGGCCCACCGCTTGCCAAGGACGTTGCCGACCCGGATCACCTGTCACAAGGGAAAGCAAGGACATGGCCAAGCACACTCTGAACCGCAAGCGCGTCGCCCGCGCCGCGTCGGTCGTCGCCGGCATCGGCATCGTCTCCGGCGTCTTCGGCAACACCGCCGCCTTCGCCGCCGACGAGGACTCCGTCGCCCCGGCGACCTCCGAGACGTCGGTCACCGCGCCCGAGACCGCTGGTCAGGACGAGACCCCGGCGACCTCGGACCAGGCGCAGAACCCGGCCCCCGCCATTGACCAGGGCACGCAGACCCCGGCGACGTCGGACGAGGGTGTCAAGGAGCCCGCGACGTCGGAGCAGGGCCAGGGCGGTCAGGGTCAGAAGCCGGAGACGCCTGCCACGGGCAACGAGGGCACCCGGACGCCGGCCACCGGCAACCAGGGCACCAAGACCCCGGAGACCAAGACCCCGGAGACCAAGACCTCCGAGACCAAGACCCCGGCCACCGGCACCGAGGGCACCAAGACCCCGGCCACCGGCACCGAGGGCACCAAGACCCCGCAGCCCGCGAAGGACGAGGCCAAGACGCCCGCCACGGGCAAGCAGGAGCCGAAGCCGCAGGACCCGCACATCGTCGGCAACCCCCACCGCGACGACTTCACCAAGGCCAAGGACCAGTACGACAAGGACCTCGCCAAGGCCCAGGGGGAGAAGCGCGAAAAGGCCGAGAAGGACTACGACAAGGCGCTCAAGGACCTTGGCAACCAGCGCGACTGGAACGCGAAGAAGGGCGCCGAGTTCGACAAGCAGGTCAAGGATGCCGAGGCGAAGAAGCACGACCTCGAGGGTACGGAGAAGGGCCTCAAGTCCGACCTCACGGAGAAGGAAGCCACGTACAAGAAGCAGCAGGGCCTGGCGGACAAGGCCAGCCGGGACTACATGCGGTGGCTTGCCGACCCGCACAGCAAGAAGGAGGACGGCCCCTACCTGAAGGCCGCCGCTGAGCTGGCCAGGGACACGGCGCGGACCGCGAAGTCGGACCGCGACCAGGCCAAGTCGGCCCACGACAAGGTGATGAACCAGCTCGAGGCGCTGGCGGCCCGGATCAAGACCAGCGGCGAACTGCGTGACGTGCACCAGCGGGCCGTCAACGACCTCCTCGACCAGATGAAGGGCAAGGTCCGCGACCACAACGAGACCATCAAGGGCTGGAAGGAGCAGGACGAGAAGCTCTGGAAGCAGTTCGTCGACGTGGTCGTCAAGGGCAAGCTCGCCGACGAGACCGACCTGCGCATCGACCCGGTGCATCCGAAGGACCCGGGCACGATCATTGACGACCACAACCCCATCGTGGACCCGGCGATCGACCCGGTCCGTCCGATCCCGGACCCGGGCACGATCATTGACGACCACAACCCCATCGTCGATCCGGGCACCGGCGAGATCCCCGAGCCCGGTCTCATCGACTGGCACCCGGGTATCGACACCCCGGAGATCCCCGAGCCCGGTCTGATCGGCTGGCACCACAACGGCGGTGACGACGAGAGCAACATCGGTGTCGACCCGATCCACCCCACCCCGGAGATCCCCGAGCCCGGTCTGATCGGCTGGCACCACAACGGCGGTGACGACGAGAGCAACATCGGAGTCGACCCGATCCACCCCACCCCGGAGGTTCCGGAGCCGGGTCTGATCGGCTGGCACCACAACGACGGTGGCAGCAACATCGGTATCGACCCGGTCGTCCCCGGCACCGGCGACCACGACGCTCACGGCCAGGGCATGATCACCGCCGGTCACGACCGCCAGGTCACCGGCAGCGAGCACACCCAGGGCGCGAAGGAGAGCAAGTCCGCCAAGGCCGCCGAGCAGAAGGCCACCGGCAAGAGCCTGGCCCACACCGGTGCCGCCGATCTGACCGGTCTCGGCCTCGGCGCGGTCGGTCTGATCGGCGCCGGCGGTGTGCTGGTCGCCACTCTGCGTCGCCGTTCCGGCGCCCAGGCCTGAGCCGTAAGCCACACGGCACAGGTACAGCTACAAGCACTGGCGTAATCGCCCGCGCAATCTCAGCGGGCCCGCGTGACCTCCTCACAGAGCGCGGGCCCGCTGCCCCATATCTACGATGAGAAATGTGACGGAACGGGACACCATGACCGCCAGTTCCCCCAGCGCCGCACCACCCGTGAGTGCGCCCTGGCGGCCGTCCCCCTCCGACATCGCGCTCAGTGCCGCCGTCGCGGCCGTCGGCGCACTCGAAGCGCTGACCGACGAGCCGTACGGGCTACTGCACCCCCACGTCTGGGTGCGCGGTCTGCTGCCGGTCGCGCTCGGCGCGGTCGTCGTGCTGATTCGCCGCTGGCCGGTGCACGTGGCGCTCTTCGTCATGCTGAGCGACCTGCTCTTCTACGAGCCGGTGGCGCTGGCCGTCGCGATGTTCGGCGTCGGAGCCTACGCCCGTTCCCGGTCCGTGCGTATCGCCCTCACGCTGTGCGCGATGGCCGCACACAGTTGGGCGCAGATCGGTCCCCGCCAGTCCGCGGGCCACATCCTGACCCTCACTCTGCTCCTGGTCGCACTGCCCGAGCTCATCGGGCTGTACGCGCGCTCCCGCCAGGCCCTCGCCTCCGTCGCCGTCGTGCGGGCCCGACAGCTGGAGCGCGAGCAGGAGTTGATCGCGGACCGGGCGCGGGCCCAGGAACAGAAGCGCATCGCGCGCGAGATGCACGACGTCCTCTCGCACCGCATCGCGCACCTGGTCATCCGCGCAGGTGCCCTTCAATCCCAGCCCGACCGCGGCCCCGAGGCGGTCGCGGAGGAAGCCGCACAGATCAGAACCCTGGGACGGACCGCGTTGGCGGAACTCAGGGACGTGCTCGGCGTGCTGAGCGCCGCGTCCGGCCGCACGGACGCCGACTTCGCCCCCCAGCCCACACTCGATGACCTGCACGCCCTGGTGGACCAGGCCAGAGGGCTCGGCACCCCGGTCGAGTGGTCCGGGCCGCCGCCCGCCGCCCTGGACATCGCGCCGAGCGTGCAGCGGGCGGCGTACCGCCTGGTGCAGGAAGGTCTGACCAATGCCGCCAAACACGCGCACGGTGCCCCGGTACGGATCGACCTCGCCACCACCGACGATCAGCGTGCGCTGCGCGTCCGGGTCGTCAATGAGGCTGCCACTCGGACCGGTGCCGGCGCCGTGCCCGGTGCGCAGAGCGGGCTCGCTGGGCTGAGGGAACGTATCGAACTGCTCGGCGGCACCTTCGAGTCCGGGCCGACGAGCAGCGGGGGCTTCGCGTTGAGTGGGGTGATTCCGCTGTGACTGACAAAAGGGCGGGATCTGGTACGGGCGAGGGGAAGCGTGCTGTGATCCGGCTGCTGATCGTCGACGACGAGCCGGTCGTGCGCACCGGCTTCGCCGCCATGCTGGAGCCTGCCGACGACATCGAGGTGGTGGCCGAGGCGGCGGACGGTGTCGAAGCCGTTGAGGCGGTGCGGGCGCACCGGCCCGACGTCGTTCTGATGGACATTCGGATGCCCATGCGCGACGGCATCGCCGCCACCCGCGAGATCACCGCCCTGCCGGCCGCGCCCAAGGTGCTCGTCCTGACGACGTTCACCCTGGACGAGTACGTCGACCACGCGCTGCTCGCCGGAGCGTCCGGGTTCCTGCTGAAGGACGCCTCACCTGCCGAACTGGGCGCCGCGGTACGGCGGGTGGCTCAGGGGCAGGCCACCCTCGACCCGGCGGTGACCGGGCAGGTCATCGACGCGCTGCGGGGAAGCCGGCCCCTCGCAACGGCGAAGACGGAGCTCGCGAAGCTCGAACGGCTCACCCCGCGTGAGCGGCAAGTGCTCGCGCATCTCGCGGAAGGGCTCAGCAACGCCGAGATCGCCGCGGCGATGGACACGACCGAGGGCACGGTCAAGACGTATATGACCAAACTGCTCGGCAAGCTGGGCCTCAACCGCGTGCAGGCGGCGATCCTCGCGCACGACGCGGGCCTCACCCCCTGACGTGCCGAGGGATCGCGCCTCAGGCGTCCCGGGCTCGTCTCTCCAGCACGACGACCTCGCCCGCTTCCGCGTCATGAGCCCGGCCCACGGGGGCGAACCCGGCCTTGGCGGCCACGCGTAGGGAGGCGGGTTGCTCTGCTGCGCGGCGGTAATCGGCGAGCCCCTTCCCGGTGCCCGTCAACGGGGCCGAGCTCGCGCCCGGCCGCCCAACGTCGGTTACCGCCCAGCACCATGGTCATATGAGACGGAACCCCGTCCGGACTGCCACCAGGCAATGAACCAGGGTCGCTCCGTGAGGCAGGAACTCTCTCGGAAATGGTGCGTCCGATGAGTTCGCTACTCGTACCACCTACCCTGCGCGATCTCAGGATCAGCAGGACAGGGAGCATGGCAAACCGTATCGGCGTGCGCAAGTACGGGATGCGGGCCCCGACTTCGACAACACAACCACGCAGCGCCGGAACACTGAGCCGAACGATCCAGCCTCCTACGCAACATCGCGCGGCAACACCCCAACCCCCCAACACTCCGTCAGAATCTGCTGAGATTCGCTCAAGCTTCGCAGCAACAGGACACCCGACAGCTACCCACCAGGGAGGACGGGGTTTTCGTTCCGATGTTCCTCAGCCCTCGGATCGAGCCGTGGACCGATATCGCGGCGTCGCTGGCCAGCCGGCTCAGGTGTGGAGGACGTGGCCGAGGCCGTTGCGTGCGATGGCTTGTTGGACAGGCTCACTGACAGCTACGAGGTCCAGATGCCCGCTTGCGGCGTGAAGGGCATGGCGTACGCCGAGAATGACAAAGAGGCTGGCGTTGTCGCACCGCGTGACGCTGGCCAGGTCGAGATGTAAGTGACGGTTTCCGGATGCTATCTGCTGAACGGCGGATTCGCAGAGCGCTTCGACAGTATGCACGTCGAGCTCACCGGCCAAGACCAAGGTGAGAAGGCTTGAACCGGTCGTGAACCGTGGCTCGATCGTGAGCCGACAGCCGTCCGGCTCCAGCGCAGGGCAGTTCATGGAGGATCCTCACCTGATGAATGACGCTAGCAGCACGGTTGCGGTCGTGGACATGGGTGGCAACACCCGTTGGGGTGAGGTGTGTTGACAATGTGGCCTGTGGACAGGTGTCCAGACGTACGAGTCCTCAGCTCCGGCCCTGCCGGAGGCAGAACAGACCGGCTTGACCATTTATGTGCGCAGGGGCGCGCAATACAGTGCGGCCGCCTTCGCTGAGGTATGCCGCCGCCACGGCATCCGGCGCAGCATGGGCCGAGTCGGCTTGAGTCATGACAATGCCCTGGCGGAATCGTTTTCCAGGTCCTCAGGCGCGAGTTGACTCACGGCAGACGCTGGACCTCCAAGGCACGGACCCGTCTGGAACTGTTCCGCTGGCTGTCGTACTACAACCGCCGCCTCCGCCACTCCGCCCTCGGCTGCCTCACTCCAGCCGAGTACGCTGCCACTTGTCGCATGAAACCCGGTGTCCACTCCCCGGACCAACGTCATCGCTTGGGCTGCCCCACCACCGGTGACACGACGTGGACCAAGGGCCGGCGCTACCAGCGGTTCGAAGGCGGCACGCTGATCTGGGACGGCAAGCGCAAGAAGCTGACGGTCCACTACAAGTAGCTGATCGTTCACGACAAGGAGCGGCCAGTCCCGCAGGCCGCTCCCCAACGCCCGGGTCTCGTCGAACCCACTGCCAGAGACCCGGGCTGCAGGCGGCTCCGAGGACGGCTGCAGCTGCCGACCGCTCACGCGTCGGGATCAAATGTCGCCTTCTTCGTCCTGGCGTCCCAGAAGAAGACACCGCCGTCGAACTCCTGGGATACGTTGCCGTTCTTCTTACGGACGGCAGGGGCGATGGGACAGCCGACCTGCTCGAGCAACAGCAGTGACTTCCGGTCCCGGAGCGCGGCGGCCTCCAGCTTCTTCCATTCCTTGCCGACCCCTCCGCCCACGACGCCGATCTCGCAGGTGAACTCCGCCGTCACCGTCTGGCCCTGATACGGCAGCCGCAGCGGGTTCTTCGCTGCCTTCGGGTTCTTCCCCACGTGCCAGCGACGCAGCTTCCAGCTGTCAGGTGCGACGGCGGTGAGCGTGAGCCTCTGGCCCTTCTTGTGCGGCGGCGCGGGTGAGACCTCGACCCTGGCGTCAGGCAGGTCCGGCCGGGTGCGCGTGGCCAGCGCGACGTCCGAGGCGGAGCGGTAGCCCGCGACGATGGGTGCGGTCTCGCGCAACACCTTCACCTGGTCGCTCGTGCTGTCGCCGAGCTTCTGCCCGTCCTGGTCCTTGGTGTGCAGGTCCGGACTCGCGTAGGTTCCTGAGTACCGGCAGCTGTCCGGACCCGCTCCGATCTTCTTGGCGTGCTCCTTGCAGACCTGCACGTACGACATGGCCGTGAAGTACTTTGCGTCGGGAGTGACGAAGCCTCTGCCTGTCTCATAGGGCGGGGTGTCCTCGTTTCGCAGCTGCTCCTCGATCGCTTTGACGTCGCTCTCGCTGGCACCGTTCTCCTCCGCGAAGTGCGGGAGCACGTGAGCGATCTGCCATTCCAGCGTTGCCTTGTCGTGGGAGAGCCCCAGGTTGTGACCGAGCTCGTGGGTGAACCCGGGGCCCTTCTCGTGGGCCAGGAAGACGTCGATGGCGCTGTAGGCGTAGGCGTCCGTACGGGGAGTGACCTTGACGGGTGCGAGCTTCTCGGGGGCCGAGGGGTCCATGGGCATGTTCCCGGTTCCCGTGAGGGCTCCCGGCTGTCTGCGGAGCCCTGGATTCGTCCACACCGAGACCAGGTCGGCGTGGGACTGCTCGCGTACCTGATGGGCCAGCTTGCCCGCCTGCCCCTTGCCGAGGCGCAAGTCTTCGGCCAGTTCCATGGGGTTCTCGTTGCCCACGTACAACGGAACCTCAAAGGTGTGCACGATTCTGACCCTGGCATCCACGCCGCTGTTGGCCAGTGTCTCGTTCATCTGCCGGGCGGCGGCCTTGATCTCGTCCTTCATCTCCCTGGGGTGCCAGCGAGAGTCCGGATTCAGTCGCTGCTCCAAAGAGCCGCTGCCGTCGCGGAGGCCCATGACGGCGGCCGGGGTGTAGCCGACGGCGACATCGATGACTGTTTTCTGGCTCTTGGGCACGGGCGCAGACCCGGCCGCAGCGGCCGGGGGCAGACCGGGCGAGGCCATGGCGGCCAGAGCGGCCACGACAGCGGTGTACCTCAGGTGTGGTTTCACGGGATGGCTCCTTCGGAGACCGGACACATGTACCCACCCAAGGAGTCATTAAGATCAAGTACGGAGGGGGAGGCGCGCCCTCACGAGGGGCGGCGCATCACTCCGCTGCTCCCACGCGAGCCCGCCGATCGGCGGAGACGGGTGCGTGCCCTGTGGGGTGCGCCTGGTGTCGGCTTGTGGTCTATGACGAGGTGCTGGCGAGCCGGGTCCGGGGGCGGCTGGAAAGCGCGGACCTGGACGCGGTGGAGCAGAGGATGTTCGGCTCGGTCTGTTTCCTGGACCGGGGGAACACGGTGGTCGGGGTGTCCGGGGACGACCTGTTCGTACGCGTGGACCCCGACGACCTGGGCGACGCTCCGGCTCAGCCCGGTGCGCGCCCCGTCGAGTTCCGCGGCCGCACGGCGGGCGGTGGGGTGTACGTGGCGGGAGGAGCCCTCGATGACGAGGCCCTGGAGGACTGGCTGCCTGCGGCCTGCGATGCCACGGCCGGGCTGCCGCCCAAGTGATCTGGTCTCACACGGGGTTCGCGGGACGGCCACGTCCCGCCCGCCTGTGATCGGGGGCGGGACGTGGCCGTGGTCCGCCAGGTGCTACTTCCCGTACGTGGCCGTGACCTTGCCGGTGGCGGTGTCCTGGGTGAGCGTGCCGCCCCGGAACTTCTGGACGACGCTCTTGCCGTCGGCGGACGGGGTCTCCTCGGAGCTCGGGAAGCCGAGCCTGCCCCTCACCTGCCCGCTCTTCTGCCACGCCTTGAGGAAGGTGCCGTGTACGGCGTGGGCCCCGGTGCCGCGGCTCCAGTACATGTATCCGCCGTCGAAGCGCTGGTACCAGCCGGTGTTTCCGGGCGTGCGGCGCTGCGCGCCCCTGGCGCACCGAAGTTGGTCCTTGACCCCCTCGTGCGTGAGCCATAGCGGGCGGAAGGCCCCGCGCACCGGGGAGGTGCACTTGCGGAAGGCGACGGCGAGATCCTGGGCCTTGTCCATGGTCACGGCCAGGCTCGTGGAAGTGGCCTGGTGGCGTTTGCCGTTGAGCGTCCAGCCGCCGACGACGTAGTCGTCCTTGGGAGTCGCCGTGATGGTCACCCGTGTGTTGGGCCGGTAGGGGCCCCACACCTCGGGCTGCACGGTGCCGCCCGCCTTGGGCGACGGGGTGAGGTTCAAGGCGTACCGGGTGCGCGGGGTCCTGGGCGTCCGGTAGGTGGCGACCTGCGGAGTGGTCATCCGGAGGATGGCGGCGGCGTCACTGCGCTCGTTGCCCAGCGGCTGGCCGTCGTCGTACTTCTGGGCCTTGTTGGAGAACCGCGGGATCCGGATGCATGGGCCGTGGCACGAACTGGGGTAGGCCATGATCGTGACCCATTTTTCGTTCGGTGCGATCCAGCCGGTGTTATACGGGTAGAGCTTGCTCACCTTCTTGCTGATGCCGCCCCCGGATGAGTTGCGGACGAGGGTTCTGCGGTCGTGGGCGAGACCGAGGCTGTGCCCCATCTCATGGCTGGACGTGTACTTCGACTTCATGGCCTCGTAGTGCGTGGCCGAGGTGTGCCAGCCGACGTCGGCGGTGCCGGGCCCCAGGACGTTGAAGCCGGTGAGGCCGTTCTTCGCGACACCGGCCGCGAAGTCCGCCCGGTTGGTCCCGGAGATCACGTGGACGAGGTCGGCGCCGTGCTGGTCGCGCAGCTTCGCGGCATACTTGCCGAGCTCCGGATTGTTCAATTCGCTCACCCGGTTACGGATGGGAATAACCGCTTCCAGGCCGGAGTACTCCGGGAACTCATGGGTGAGGACGACGTCGATACGGGCCGGCACGTCGCTGTCGGCGAGCGAGTGGTTCATCATGCTCTCGATCCGCGATCCGACCTCCTCCAGGCTGCTGCCGTCGCGCAGCGCGGCGTCGGCCCCCTTCGGTGTGAATCCGACGATGACGTCGACAACCGCGGGGTCCTCCGGGGTGGCGTCCTGTCCGGGTGCGCCCGCGGCCCGTGCGATGCCTTGCGTGCCTGTCTGGCCGCCATGCTTGACCGGAGAGTCAGCAGCGTCATCGATCTCCACGGGCTCATCGGGCAGTTTGGTGGTGTCCACTTCCTCGAACCGGGCCTTCCCCGGCTGCCCCTTCACCGGCCGCGCGTGGTACACGAAACGGCCCATGTCCGCCGAGCCCGACATCGAGATCGGGCCGCCGTCACAGGCGTTGGTGACATGGAGCTGCCAGCGCCGGTCGGTCCTGCCGAGCTCGTGCCCGGTCCAGTCGATGGTGCCCTTGCCGTTGTCGTACGAGGAGTCCGCGACGACCTGCGCCATCACCTCGTACGGGAACGGCGAGAGAGTGAGCACCTCCGGCTCCCCGGTCTGCGGACGCTCGCAGAGGTGCCTGAAGTGTGCGGGCACGAGGTCGACGGTGGTGGTGCGGGTGACCCACGGGCGATCGGGGTCGGGGCCCGCGGCCGTGGCGGCATGGGATCGGACAGGTGAGGCGAGCGGTGTGGCCAGGAGCAGCGCGGCCAAGCCCGCGCCTCCCATCAGGGGCCAACGGTGCATCAGTGCGGCCTTTCGTGAGCTCCGGTCGGTCGGATACCGGAACCAGTACGCACAGCGCACCAGGACGGAAGGTGATCCTGCCGCGCGGCAGGGCGCCATTCGCCGCAGCGTAATCACCGGCTCGGCGGGCACCGATCGGCTGAGCACCCCGTGACCGCACACCGGCTGCCTGCTGCCCAATGGTGGTCCCGTCGAACCGCAGCCAAGATCGAACCGGACGGGCGGGCGCACCACCTCGCCCAGCGCACCGCGTTACGGACCGCACCGGACCGGGTTCCCGGCACGGCGGGACGAGAGCAGTGCGGTCTCGGAGGCGAAGGGCGCCACAGACACCACCCCAGGTCGCACCCCCAGTCCCGTCATCGAGGTCAACCAGCCTGACCGCGCCACGCGCCGCAAGCGTGGGAAGACGGACGCGGTCGATGCGGAGGCCGCCGCCCGCGCGGTGTTGTCGGGACGGGCTGACGTCACGCCCAAGGCCGGCGAGGGCCCGGCCGCTGACATGCGGGTGCTGCGCTTGGCGAAGGAGCCGGCCGTCAAGGCCCGCACGCAGGCAAAGAACCAGCTCAAGGCTGTGCTGCTCGGATTCGATCCGGCGCTGCGTGAGGCGCTGTGGAAGCTCAGCAACACGGCCCTGATCACCGAATGTGCCGAGCTGCCCGACGCCGAGGATGCGACCGTCTTCACTCTCCGGCTGCTGGCCCGGCGCATCCAGCAGCTGACCGCTGAGGCGAAGGAACTCGCCCACCGACTCACCAACGCCGTACGCCGCAGCCATCCGCGGTTTCTGGACATCGTCGGTGTCGGGCCCGACAGCGCCGCCGCCTTACTCATCGCCGCCGGCGACAACCCTGAACGGCTCGCCAACGAGGCATCGTTCGCCGCCTTGTATGGCGTCAGCCCCGTCGAGCAGTCCTCCGGCAAGACGCAGCGCCGAAGGCTGAACCGCGGGGGCAATCGGCAGGCCAACGCCGCGCTCTACCGCATCGTCGTCACCCGCCTCCGCCGGGAGGCCCGCACACATCTCTACCTCGAACGACGCACGAAGCAGGGCCTGTCGAAACGCGAGATCATCCGTTGCCTCACGCTACGTCGCTCGAGAGATCTACCGTCAGATCCTGCCAGCCTCGACCCTTGCCACGTCGCCTTCGGCAGCTTGACGCAACATAGGGGCATCCTCAGCACCCACCGGGCCGCCGGGATGCGGGAGTACGCCAAGCGCCACGACTGGCTCACCATCGTCCACCTGCCCTCTTACGCACCCGACCTGAATCCGGTGGAGGGCGTGTGGTCCCTCTTGCGGCGGGGACCACTGGCCAACGTCGCCTTCACCGACCCACCTCGAACGCACCCTCCGCCGAGGTCTGCGGCATATCCAAAACCGCCCCGGCCTCATCGACGGCTGCCTCGCTGGCACCGGACTCACCGTCACCAACCACCCGACAACAACCCGGAGAGATCAGTAACGCGGCGTCCTCGTGCGTCCAGGAAGGCAACGTCCGTGCCATCACCGCGCCATCGACACCGCATAAGCCCGCCAGTACCTGCCGCCCCGATGCGTTCAGCATCACCTCGGCATCCGCCCTCGCACCCCCACCCCGATGCCCAGGCCGAGAGCCGTGCCACCGCCACTGCGAGCGCAGAGCGGTCTCCGGCACCCCGTACCGACCCGCGAGACGACAGATCACCGAGAACGTCGTCTCACCACGTAACGGCGCGACACGGAAGACTCCCCGTCTCACAGCGTCTCCGTGCTCGCCCCAGAGCCTGTTCACCAAGCTCGTCACTTCCTGGCCCGTCACCAGCGCATCCCCAAGGCGTCGAGGCCCTGTACATGGAACGGCACCTTTCTGTGTCAAGCCGCAGCGAACAGAGAGGTATCACCAACGTGTTTGATCGGCGGCGGAGTTCGTGGTCTGCAGCCATGATCTTCGAGGTTGTGGTTGGGGTCGCTCAAGTTACACCTGCCGTCTGCGGGCTGGCTCTCAAACGGCGTGCGTCCCGGCCACGGCCGCCGACGGGCGTGGCTCGAGAGAGGTCTGCACTGCCTCACGTTGGTCTGCCCTCCCGTCGGTCACCACCAAGCCGATCGTGGAGGAGTTGCCGTGCCGTCCCGCCGCTCAACCAAGACCGCGTCCGGCCAGGTCATCATCGCCGTCGACCCGCACAAGGTGTCCTGGACGGCCGTCGCTGTCGACTCACGTCTGCAGCCTCTGGACGCGGTACGCGTCCCGGTCAGCCGCGGCCCGCTCACGTCCCGTCTGGCCGACGACGGCATTGAGGTTATTGACGTGTCGGCGAAGCTCGCCCGGCGGGTGCGGTTGCTGTCGACCGGCCACGGTCGCAAGAGCGACGAAGCCGATGCCCTGTCCGTGGGTGTCGCCGCCCACACCGCCGACCGGCTGCACACAGCACGGGTCGAGGAAGCCGTCGCTGCGTTGCGCACCTTGACCGAGCACCGCGACGACCTGGTCCGCACCCGCACGCAAACCGTCAACCGGCTGCACGCCCTGATGACCAAGCTCGTGCCCGCCGGCTTGCCGCGCAAGCTCACTGCCGATACCGCCGCCGCAGCTCTGTGAGGCGTCCGGTCCACGACTGCGCTGACCCGCACCTTGCGCGGCCTCGCCAGGGAGCTCGTCGGCGAGATACGCCGCCTGGACCGCCGGATCGTGTCCGCCGCCGAACAGATCACGACCGCGGTGAGCGAGTCGGGCACCACGTTGCCCGAACTGCACGGCATCGGTGACCTGTTGGCCGCCAAGATCCTCACCCGCACCGTCGGCGTGGATAGCTTCCGCTCTGCGTCCGACTTCGCCTCCTACTGCGGCGTTGCCCCGTTCGAAGTCTCCTCCGGGGACTGAAACGGCACCGCCTGTCGCGGGCCGGGGATCGCCAGCTGAACTCTGCACTGCATGTCATGGCCATCACCCAAATCCGCCACAAGACCGCCGGGCAGGCGTACTACCTGCGTAAACGACCGGAGGGGAAAGGGGTGTTCCTCACCGCAGTACATGCGGATACGGCGCTGTGAGTCAGTCTCCGTTGCAGACTTCTTGTACTGCGATCCTTCCTGCATCAGGTGGATTCAGTGCTGATTTGCACGGGGGTGTTGCCGGTGGTCTGGAGCACTGTGGCTGAACCGGCTGCGGCGTCGGCTATTGGTCGCAGTGCCGAGTCAAGGGCGGTGCGGAATGCAGTGTCAAGACCAGTACCGAATGCCGAGGACAGGGGATCTCCTTGGCTCGAGGCCTCCTCACCGGGGGCAAATTCGATGCTCTCCCCGGAAGACAGTCGGGCCAGGAGGAACGAGTTGCCGGCGAGTACCGGGTGCTCAAGCAGTTCCCACACCGCTTGGTCCACCCCGGGGATCGAAGCCAGGGGCGCCAGGACTTCGAGATCTGTTCCCAGGGGGATCACCTTCATCTCGCCGCCGGGCAACGGGCTGATCAGGACCAGGCCTTCGGGGACTGCGGTTGTCTGCGTCATGCTGGCCTCTTTCAGCTGGTCCGGTTGAGTTCGATGATGCGCTTGGTCGGGCCGGAGACGACCTGCCGCAGCCGCTGGGGAAGCACGGTGTCCTGTGCGCAGTCGGTGGCCTCCAGCTTGAAGGTCTGCCGGGGCTGGGTCACCCACGTGCCGTAGAGCGTCTGTCCGAACGAGTCCTCAAGCACCTTCCCGCCCGGAGTCCTCTCCACCACCCTGGTCTTCGTCGGCGGCCCCGTCTCTGCGTGGAAGGAAACCTGCACCAGCGTCGGGCGGGTATCGATGCCGAATCCGGTACGGCAGGTGTGCGCCGGACGGCGCTCGACCGCCTTGGACGCCCTGTCCTGCAGATTGGCCGGGAACCAGGAGGGAAGGTGCCACTTGAGCGTGACGTCCACCCAGGGGTCGTGATCCTCGTAGAACCGGCACGTGATGTCGTAGCTGTTCGCGAGGAAGTGGATGATGTTGAAGAGCGCCGTCAGCTTCCCTTCCTTCAGCTGGTCGAAGTTCTCCAGCCAGTCAGGGGCCTTGGTGAACGCGAAGGATGAGGTGCCGGTGTAGGTGTGACCGTAGTAGGCGTGAATATCCCCGCCACATTTCGTCGGTGCCATCCGATGCTCCTCTCGGGGTCGCCTCACACCTCAGTCGTCAGAGCTCCCTCTTGGCAAGACCACCATTTGGCCATCCAGCTCTAAACCTCGCTATCCGGTCAATGGGCGGGTGTGCAATGGATGACCTGTCGCCGATTCCGTACTGGAGTTCTAAAGCGCGATCTGCCCCTCCTTCTTCGGTGGGATTGAATTCGAATGGGTCCGGCTCGTTTCGAGTGACTGGCTGAGCTGGGCTTTCATGTGAGCAGGCTGGTGGTGGGTGCTGATCGCTTCTACCTTTTCGAGTAGGCGACGAGGGGGTGTGGTGATGGTGTCCCTGCTCGAGGAGCTGGAGCGGCGCGAGGCTGCGATCCGGGAGCGTGTGTCAGAACTCCGGGGTGCAGGTTGCGGAGTTGAGTGAGCAATTGGAGTCGTTCGAGGAGATGTTGTCGCAGGTCGAGGTCGCCCGGGTGGTGGTGCGGGAGATCCTCGACGACGCGGCTGCTGGCGAGCAGGTGGCGCGGGCGGCGGCGGGGCCTCGGGAGGCGGAGGCGGTGTCACCGATCGGGGTGACGACGGTGCCGCAGTGGGAGCCGGGGATGGAGACCTCGGTCCTGCCGTCCTCATATCGGGACATCATGGAAGGGCTGCAGGCTGCGGGACGTCCGATGCGGTCGAAGGCGGTCTCCGTGGCGATCGGCTGGGGCGAGGGGCCTCGAAGGTGGAGTCGATCCGGGTGAAACTGAAGCGCCTGGCGAGCAGGGGCTGGCTCACCGAGGACAGTTCGGGCCTGTTCGCGCTGGTAGATCGGGCCGCAGGGCTCGGGTCGCACGGTTCGGACTCTGGCGGGTGAGAGCCCTTCTTCCTACGTTCGTAGGTACCACCCAAACGTCCGTAGGAAGAAGAGCAGTGGAACCGTACGACATGCCGCTGAGTGCTGACTCCTTTGAAGCGGCGACGAAATTGTTCGACGCGCTCGTGACCGATCTGGCCTCCCCCGAAACGGGCGGGCTGCCCCATCACGAGTTGGAGGAACTCCTCGAGATCCGGGTCGTGACCTGCTGCGACAGCTGTTCCAGGATCATCTGGACCTGCGCGCGCGACGCGAAACCGAAGCCGTCACGATGCGGCGGCTTCGGGTCGTGGGCCCCGACGGCCTGCTGCGGCCGCGGCTGGAGACGGGCCATCAGCGGCTGCTGGCCACGGTGTTCGGCACGGTGACCGTGTCCCGCTGCGCCTGGCGGCGACTGGAAGCGGGCAACGTGCACCCGGCCGACGCGGTCCTGTCGCTGCCTCGTGGCCGGCATTCGCACGGGCTGGCCCGCCTCGCGGTCCGCGAGGCGATCCGTGTCTCCTGCGACGCCGCACGAGAAGCGATCTTTCGTCGGTGCGGTCCGGTGCTCGGCAAACGCCGCCTCGCCGGTCTGCTCGTCGAGGCCGCCCACGATATCGACGCCTTCTACGATGCGCGGGTCGTCGAACCCTGCCCGGCTTCCACGGTGTTGGTGTTGTCCGTGGACGGCAAGGGGATCGTGATGAGGCCGGAGGAGCTCCGGGAAGCCCCCCGGCAGGCCGCCGCGAAGCGGCAGCACACCTTTCGCACCCGTCTTTCCGCAGGTGAGAAGACCGCCCGAAAACGGCCAGGTGTTGTGCGCTGACGGTGGTGCGTCACGGATTTGGATGTGGCGTGGCTGGCCGTGTCGTGCTGCCAGGGCTGTGGCGAGGGGCCCGTTCTTCAGTGCAGCGCACGGCGCGGTACCTGGGGAGGGGCAGGTGGGCAGGGATGCGTGAACGCGTTGAACGTCACTGGAGAGTTGGCTTCGGCGAGGCTGAGGGGCTGCTCGGCTTGCCGGGGGCCTGAGCGTGGGTTTGGCCGTGGGCGGTGGGGGCCTCGACCTCTGTGTACCGGGTCTGGTTCTGCGTACCGCTCGAAGGCGGTGGAGGCGTGGCTGACGGCGCGGGCGATTCGGTGGCGGTGGTCTCGGGAGCCAGGGGTGGGCGCGGCAGGGCGTGGGGGTGGGTGAAAGGATCATCCATGCTTGTGGTATATGCCGCTGGCGAGACGTCGTATCGGGTAGCGCTCTCGATGCACCCGAAGAATCGTTTCACTGTGGATCATTTGCCTGAAGTCCAGTTGGTGCTGCCGGGTCAGGTTGCCGACCGGGGAGAGGCGAGGGTGCGGGCGCGGTTCAGCACGGCTGAGGCGTACCGGTACTTCCGGTGAGGTTTGAGCCGGGCGGTGAGGCGGCTGAGGGCTTGGTCGGCGAGGGCGGAGTGGAGGTGGGGGTAGTGGTCGAGGAAGCGGTGGGCGTGGGGGCAGGCGGCCTCTATGTGTCCGATGTGCAGGAGGTGCTCGGCGAGCTGGGCGTGGGTGACAGCCACGGGCCGGTGCTCTTGTGAGGGCCGGGCACGCAGGGAGCCTCGCAGGGCGGTGAGGGTTTCGGTGTGTTCGCCGAGCGCGGCGAGGACTTGGGCGCGCTGGTAGTGCAGACCGGCCTCGGGGTAGGTGGCGAAGGGGCCGGTCGGGCTGGTGGAGCGGTCGTGGTGGTGTTCGGCGGCGGTCAGGTCCTGGATGGCGTGACCACGTTGGCCTTGCTGGGCGTGGGTGAGGGCGCGCTCAGTGAGGAGGAAGGAGCGGACGGCGCCGTCTGCGTGGGGGCCGGCGGCGTCGAGGGCGGTGTCGGCGAGTTGGTGACTGTAGGTGTGGTGGCCGAGCTGGCCCGCTTGGGCGGCGGTGGCGCGCAGGGTGATGGCGTACTGGCGGCGATTGCCGGCGTGGCGGGCCAGGGACAGGGCGAGGTGGAAGTAGCGCTGGGCCGGGCCGGGCAGGCCGTCGTCGGCGCTCATCTCGGCCAGCAGGTACACGAGTTGCGCGGCCCCGGTGAGCACCTCGCCCCGTAGCCGGTGCGGGGCGGGAGCGGTGAGCAGGGGAGCGGCGTCGTCGGCGATGTATTCGGCCAGGGTGGTGCGGGCGTGCCCGCCGCCGTAGCGCTGGCGCAAAGACGCGAAGAAGCCGGCCATCTCCTGCAGCGCCTGAACATCAGAGGCGTGCACCTGCCCCAGGGCCGGCTGCTTGGAGGTACGGCCTGGGGCGGGTGGGTTCCAGGCGACAAGGGGCAGGGCGATGAGGGTGTAGCCGGTCTGGGCCAGGAAGGCGCGGCGGGCGGGGTCGGTGTCTTGTCGGCACAGAACGCTGAGGTGGCGCACGGTTGCTGCCTCTCCAAGTGCGGTGGGAGCCAGCGGAGTCGGTGTGCGCAGGGACCGGGCGTCGGGGGTGAGGTCCGCGGGCGTGATCAGGCGGGATAATCGTTCGGTGAAGGCGGCCGCCATCAGGTCGGGGACCGGTGGGCGGGGGCGGGTGCCGGTGAGCCAGTGGGCTACCGCGGTGCGGTCGTAGCGTAGAGCCAGGCCCTGGGCGTTGCCCAGAGTGTTGACCGCGCGGGCCAGATCCCCCGCACTCCAGTCGGCCTCGGCGAGCAGTGCCGCGAGCTGCCGGTTCGGGCGATGCTGACGGCTCAAGGGAGCCCCCTCATGGTCGTTGTCCGCGTGTTCGGTTTTCAACGCGTTCACGCATCGATCAGGACGGCTCGCTTCCCTCGGTCGCCCGTTCGATGCTTCATGGAAGGGACCTACCCGCCCTGCGGTGCGGGCCAACCGGCCCCTTGCCGAGGCCCGTGCTCGTGTGCTCTTCCGTGAGGACAATGCCATGCCTTTACCGGCGCCCGTGCTGCCCGCTGACCGTGAGGGTGCTTCCAGACTCCTGGTGCAGGCGCGGGAGTTGACCACTCCCGCGCTGCGCGGCTGGGGCGGTCGGCTGCCCCGGGAGATGGGGCGTCTGGCCGGGTATCACCTGGGCTGGCTGGATGAGCACGGCCGACCGACAGCCGACCAGGGAGCCGTGGGCGGCAAGGCAGTGCGCCCGGCGCTGGC
This sequence comes from Streptomyces monticola, assembly GCF_042665355.1. Taxonomy (NCBI): domain Bacteria; kingdom Bacillati; phylum Actinomycetota; class Actinomycetes; order Kitasatosporales; family Streptomycetaceae; genus Streptomyces; species Streptomyces monticola. The sequence goes on from NZ_JBHTCF010000018.1 coordinate 99,248, forward strand.
GTACGTCAGCGCCGAGGCGGTGGGCGGCCGGGCCACCGATGCGGTGGGCGCGGCAGTGGCAGTCGAGCTGGCGCACAACTTCTCCCTCGTTCACGACGATGTGATCGATGGTGATGCACTGCGCCGGCACCGTTCGACGCTGTGGGCGGCGTTCGGTATGCCGTCGGCCGTGTTGGCCGGGGATGCGCTGCACACCCTGGCCCTGCAGGTCCTTGCCGAGAGTCCCGCACCCGGCGCGGGCCGGTCAGTGGGAGTGCTTGCGGACGCGGTGCTGGAGCTGATCGAGGGGGAGGCGATGGACACCTTCTTCGAGCAGCGCAGGGACGTGAGCGTGGGGGAGTACCGGAGCATGGCGCGCGGCAAGACTGGGGCGTTGATGGGCGCCGCCTGCGAGCTGGGTGCACTGTCCGGCGGGGCTGGTGAGGTGCGCGCGGAGCACCTGGGGGTCTTCGGTCGGCATCTGGGGGTGGCTTTCCAGATCACCGACGACCTGCTCGGCCTGTACGGCGATCAGCAGGTCACGGGCAAGCCGGTCGGCAACGACATCACCGCCCGCAAGAAGACCTACCCCCTCCTCGCCGCGCTGCAGTCCGGCGGCGACGCAGCCGCACGACTCGGTGAACTCCTGCACCAGCCAGGCCGGCTAGAAGAGACACATGTGAAGGAAGCCCTCCACCTGATCGAGGCGGCGGGCGGACGACGAACCGCGCAGCGGGCAGCCCACCGGGAGCTGGAACACGCCTTCGCCGCACTGACCGCGGCAGACCCCACCCCGGCGGCCGTGGAACAGCTCACCGCCCTGGCCCACCTGATGACCCACCGCCACCACTGAGGAAGGCAGAACCCATGGAGTACCCCTCCCGACATGTCTGGGCCGCGATGCCTCCGCAGCCCGGTCTGCCCCTCGAGCAGCTGTGGGTGGCCAGCGAACTCCACTACCCCGACGGGCAGATCCTGCCGTGTCCGGCCGCACCGGTGATCGCCGGGATGTACGAACGCGCCGGACGCACGGTGAGCACCGGCCCGCTGCACCTGGTGGACCAGGTCCGCCTGAACGGGTTCCAGGCGGCGGTGGCCGTCCTGGGTGCGGACGGCGATCGGGGTGTGGGTCTCGCCGTCGGCACCCGAACCACCGGCCCCTGGCTGTCCGCCCGCGCCACCCTGGACACCTGGGCAAGGACCATGCGGCCGCGCACCGTGCTGCTCGCACAGCCGCGCTCCTTCTGCGCTGGTGTGGAGCGCGCCATCGACGTGGTCGAACGCCTCCTGGACCAGCGCGGACCCGATGAGGGGCCGTTGTATGTGCGCAAGCAGATCGTCCACAACCAGTACGTCGTCGACGAACTGGCCACGCGTGGCGCCGTCTTCGTCGAGGAGCTGAACGAAGTACCCGACGGGGCGCGGGTGGTGTTCTCCGCCCACGGCGTCTCCCCGCAGGTGCGCGCGGAGGCCGAGCGCAAACATCTCTCGGTGGTGGATGCGACCTGCCCGCTGGTGACCAAGGTCCACTCCGAGGCCCGCCGTTACGCCCAGCGTGGGAACACCGTGGTGCTGATCGGGCATGCCGGGCACGAAGAGACCGAGGGCACCCTCGGTGAGGCACCCGAAGCAACCGTTCTCATCGAAACGGCCGACGACGTCGCCACCCTCGAGGTACCGGACCCGACCAAGGTCACCTACCTGACCCAGACCACCCTGGCCGTGGACGAGACCGCCGAGACCGTCGCCGCCCTCAAAGCCCGCTTCCCCTACGCCCGGGGCCCGGGAGCCGAGGACATCTGCTACGCCACCACCAACCGCCAGCACGCGCTGCAGACCGTAGCCGCACAAGTCGATCTGGTGCTGGTACTCGGCTCGGACAACTCTTCCAACTCGCTGCGCATGGTCGAACTCGCCCGGCGCGCCGGCTGCGAAGCCCATCTGATCGAAGACGCCAGCCATATCCGGTCGTTCTGGCTGGAGCACGCGCAGGCGATCGGCCTGAGCGCCGGAGCCTCCGCCCCACCCGCCCTAGTCGAGGACACGATCGCCGGCCTGAAGGGGCTTGGCCCGCTGACCGTGGAGGAGCACACCCACACCACCGAAGACGTCTACTTCGCCCCGCCCGCGACGCTGAGGAACCACACATGACCGCGCCCACCCGCGACCAGATCACCGCCTTCCCGCTGCTGTGCGAGGCGGACAGCCCCAAGGCCCTGCGCTCCTTCGACGAGGACCAACTGACGGAACTGGCTACCGAAATCCGCGAGTTCCTGTTGGAGAAGGTCACTGCGGTGGGCGGTCACCTGGGACCCAACCTCGGCATGGTCGAACTCACCCTCGCCCTGCACCGGGTCTTCGACTCACCCCACGACACGCTCGTCTTCGACACCGGCCACCAGGCCTACGTCCACAAACTCCTCACCGGCCGAGCCGCGGACTTCGACCAGCTCCGCCAAGGCGGCGGCCTGTCCGGTTACCCCTCCCAGTCCGAGTCCGAACACGACCTGGTCGAGAACAGCCATGCCTCCACCGCCCTGGCCTATGCCGACGGCCTGGCCAAGGCACGCCAGCTGACTTCAGAGCAGGAGCGGGCGGTGGTCGCGGTCATCGGAGACGGCGCGATGACCGGCGGCATGGCGTTCGAGGCCCTCAACAACCTCGGTGGCGCCCAGGACCGCCCGGTCATCGTGGTGTTGAATGACAACGAACGCTCCTACGCCCCCACCATCGGTGGCCTCGCCGACCACCTCCAACAACTCCGCGGCGAGTCGGCCGACAGCATGGACTGGCTTACCGATGACGCCCCGGGCGGGGTGATCGGGCCGCTACCGGTGGCCCGCAGCCTGTTCGAACTCCTCGGCTTCGCCTACCTCGGACCCGTCGACGGCCACGACCTGCCCGCACTCGAAGAGGCCCTGCGCATGGCCCGCGACCTGCGCCTGCCCGTGGTCGTCCACGCCGTCACCACCAAGGGCAAGGGCTACGCTCCGGCCGAGCAGGACACGGCGGAGTGCATGCACGCGGTCGGCGTCATCGACCCGGCCACCGGCAAGGCGGCCAAGACCAGCAGCGCGCCGAGCTGGACCAGCGTCTTCGCTGAGGAATTGTGCGAACTCGGCTCCCGCAACGAGGATTTGGTCGCCATCACAGCGGCCATGCCCGGACCGACCGGCCTGGCCCGCTTCGCCGCACGCTTCCCCGACCGCTGCTACGACGTCGGCATCGCCGAACAGCACGCCGTCACCTCCGCCGCCGGACTCGCGATGGGCGGACTGCATCCCGTCGTCGCCGTCTACGCCACCTTCCTCGGCCGCGCCTTCGACCAGGTCCTCATGGACGTCGCCCTGCACCGCCTGCCCGTCACCTTCGTCCTCGACCGGGCCGGCATCACCGGCCCCGACGGACCGTCCCATCACGGCATGTGGGACCTGACCATCCTCGGCGCCGTCCCCGGCATGCGCGTGGCCGTACCCCGCGACGCCGCCCGGCTGCGCGACCTGCTCGCCGAAGCCGTCACCCACCACGGCGGACCCACCGCGCTGCGCTTCCCCAAAGCCACCGTCACCGGCGACATCGACGCCCTACGCCACGAGGGCCCCCTCGACATCCTGCACGAAACCACCAGCCGCGACGTTCTCCTCGTACCGATCGGCCCCCTGGCCACAGCCGCCCTCGAGGCAGCCCAACACCTGGGCAAGCTGGGCATCGGCGTCACGGTCGCCGACCCGCGCTGGGTGCTCCCCGTGCCCGCCGAGCTGACCGAACTAGCCGACCACCACCGCCTGGTGGTCACCATCGAGGACAACACCCGCGCCGGCGGCGCCGGCACCGCCGTCACCCGGGCCCTGGCCGACACCGGCTCCACCGTCCCCGTACGCGTCCTGGGCCTGCCCGGCACTTTCCAGCCCCACGGCACCCGCAGCGACCTGCTGAAGGCAGCCGGCCTCACCCGCGAAGGCATCGTCCACGCTGCTCTGCGGGCCCGCGCCCACCAACCCCACACCACCCCCACCGAAGGCAGCATCCGATGACCGCCATCGACCTCGGCCTGCCCACCATCCCCAAGACCCCGGTGCGCCGCCCCACTCGCCAACTCCACGTCGGCGATGTCCCAGTGGGCGGCGGCGCCCCGGTCAGCGTGCAGACCATGACCACCACCAACACCGCCGATGTGGACGCCACTCTGCAGCAGATCGCCCAAGTCACCGCCGCCGGCTGCGACATCATCCGCGTCGCCGTGCCGTCTGCCGACGACGCCGAGGCGCTGCCGAAAATTGTGGCCAAGTCGCCGATCCCGGTGATCGCCGACATCCACTTCCAGCCCCGCTACGTCTTCGCCGCCATCGATGCCGGATGCGCGGGCGTGCGCGTCAACCCCGGCAACATCAAGAGGTTCGACGACCGGGTTGGCGAGATCGCCAAGGCCGCCGCAGCCGCTCACGTGCCCATCCGCATCGGCGTGAACGCCGGATCACTCGATCAGCGCCTGCTGGCCAAACACGGCAGCCCCACCCCCGAAGCTCTCGTCGAGTCGGCGCTGTGGGAGTGCTCGCTGTTCGAGGAACACGGCTTCAGGGACCTGAAGATCGCCGTCAAGCACCACGACCCACTCACCATGATCGCTGCGAACCGGCTGCTCGCCGACGCCTGCGACTACCCCCTCCACCTCGGCGTCACCGAAGCCGGCACCGCCGTGCAGGGCTCGATCAAGTCCGCGACCGCCTTCGCGATCCTGCTCGCCGACGGCATCGGCGACACCATCCGGGTCTCGATCTCCGACCACCCCGTCCAACAGGTCAAGGCCGGCAACCACATCCTCCAGTCCCTCGGCCTGCGCCCCCGCAAACTGGAGATCGTCTCCTGCCCCGGCTGCGGCCGCCTCCAAGTTGACATCCACAAACTCGCAGGGCAGGTTGAGGCAGCTTTCGACGGTTTCCCCCACCCCCTGCGGATCGCCGTCATGGGCTGCGTCGTCAACGGCCCCGGCGAATCCCGCGAAGCCGACCTCGGCGTCTCCTGCGGCAACGGCAAAGGCCAGATCTTCGCCCGTGGCCAGGTCGTGCGCACCGTCCCCGAATCCCAGGTCGTCGAAGCCCTCCTCGACGAAGCCCTCCGCCTCACCGAAGCGCCCACCTCGCCGGCAGGACGGACCTCATGACCAGCCCGTCCCTGAAGGCCGAGAGCACTGACCTCGCCGCCGTGCAGGCCCAAGTCGACCTGGTGCTCCACGACTTCCTCGACACCAAGCGGCGCGGCGCCGAGGACCGGTCCCTGCCCCTGGACGTAGCGGCGACGCTGAACGACTTTCTGACAGCGGGCGGGAAGCGACTGCGTCCACTGCTGTGTGTGCTCGGCTGGCACGCCGCCGGCGGACACGGCGACGGCACGGCCGTGGTGCGCACCGCGGCGGCGCTGGAGATGTTCCACGCCTTCTGCCTCATCCACGACGACCTCATGGACAACAGCGCCACCCGCCGCGGACAGCCCACCGTGCACCGCTTGGTCGCGAACCGGTACGGCCACGACCACCTCGGCGCCAGTGCGGCCATCCTGATCGGCGACATGGCACTGGCCTGGTCGGACGAACTCCTGCACAGCGCCGGTCACCCGCCCCACCGTCTCGCCGGCCTGCGCCGGGTCATCGACGTCATGCGCCAAGAGGTCATCTACGGGCAGTACCTGGACCTCATGACGCCGCTGGGACCCCTCACCGACCACGAAGCGGCCCTGCAAGTAATCCGGTACAAGACCGCGAAATACACCTGCGAGCGTCCGCTGCACTGCGGGGCAACCCTGGCCGACTCCGAGGCGGACCTGTACACCGAGCTGTCGCGCTACGCACTGCCCCTCGGTGAGGCCTTCCAGCTCCGCGACGACCTCCTCGGCGTCTACGGCCATCCCGAGGCCACTGGCAAGCCCGTCCTGGACGATCTGCGTGAGGGCAAGCACACCGTCGTGCTCGCGCTGGCCGCCCAACGCGCCGACCCTGCCCAGCGCAAGCTCCTCGACACCCTGCTCGGTACCCCGGAGCTGGACCACGACGGCGCCGCCCGCGTCCGCGCCGTCCTGGACGCAACCGGCGCCCGCGCCACGGTCGAAGACATGATCGCCACCCGCTATGCGCAAGCGCTCACCGCCCTCGACGCCGTCCCTTGCCCGCCACCGGCCACTGCCGCACTGCGGCACATCGCCGCCCGAGCCGTGGAGCGCACCTCATGAACCCCCGCAAGTGTGTGCTGCTCGCCGCCCCCCGCGGATGCTGCGCCGGGGTAGACCGCGCCAGCGCCACCGTCGAGAAGGCCCTTCAACTGTACGGGCCCCCGGTCTACGTACGCCACGAAATCGTCCACAACACCCGCGTCATCAACACCCTCAAAGACAAGGGCGCCGTGTTCGTCGAGGAGACGCACGAAGTACCCGAGGGCAGCATCGTCATCTTCTCCGCCCACGGGGTCGCCCCCGCCGTCCGCGTCGAGGCGGCCGAGCGAGGGCTGACCGCGATCGACGCGACCTGCCCCCTGGTCACCAAAGTCCACAAAGAGGCCGCCCGCTACGCGGAGCAGGACTACGACATCCTCCTCATCGGCCACGAAGGACACGAAGAAGTCATCGGCACCAGCGGCGAGGCACCCGACCACATACAGCTCGTCGACGGCACCCGCGACGTGACCAACATCCAGGTTCGCGACCCGAACAAGATGGTGTGGCTCTCCCAGACCACCCTCTCCGTCGACGAGACCACCCAGACGGTCACGGCCCTCAAAGAGCGCTTCCCCATCCTCCAGGCCCCGCCCAGCGACGACATCTGCTACGCCACCCAAAACCGGCAACAAGCCGTCAAACAGATCGCAGCCGGCGCAGACCTGGTCATCGTGGTCGGCTCCCGCAACTCCTCGAACTCCCAGCGCCTGGTCGAAGTCGCCCTCGGCGCAGGCGCCAAGGCATCGCACCTGGTGGACTCTGCCGACGAGATCGACGAAGCCTGGCTCGAGGACGTGTACACAGTCGGTGTCACCTCCGGGCCTCTGTACCCGAGACCCTCATCCACGAGGCCCTCACGTGGCTCGCCGGGCGCGGCTACAGCGACGTACAGACCCTCACGTACACCGAAGAACACCAGCGGTTCGCCCTGCCCAGGGAACTCGGCGCAGCCGTGGACAACGCCCCCGAGTAGATCTGTGAGGCCGCTGCCGTCCGAGACAAGAACAGGACGGGCCTCCAATCCAGTACTGGCACGGGAAGGAATTCGCTCTGATGCGTGTGCGTGAACTGCCCCCCGACTGCAAGCCCTGGTCGCCGGCGTATTTCCCGGGAAGGCTCGAAACCGCGACCGAGCGGCTGCGGGAGTGTGTACAGGACCGGGTCGATCCGCATGGGGCGCTCAGAGATCCGTGTGACAGCCGTGTCCTTGAGTCCGCTCTGCTGCTACGGCTCCTCGAGCGCACCGGGCACACTCCCGCCGCCCGCGCCGGACTGGTCACGTTCCTCGGGGCTCATCGGGAGGCCACGGACCCCCTGGACCGTCTCTTGGTGAGTGCGGCGCTGGACGGCCAGGCCGCGGTAGCGCCCGAGTTGGCCGACCACTTCCTGGCACAGGTGCCCGACTTCACCGCGCACCGCAAGCGCCGCATGATCGATGCGCTGCTGACGCTGTTCGGCAGCGAGCCCCCCGCCGAGGCTCTCGCCCAAACCGAGGCCTTCTCCACCGTCGGACTGCACAGCTGGGCAGCCGTCCAGGTCACCGCGCTCAAAGTCATCATGGCCGGCGCGGCCAAGCGCATGGCTCTCGTCCGGCCCGGCGACATCGAGCTGCTCTCCTCCACCCAACGCACGTTATGGGTATGGGAAGGCAACCTCCTGCTGCACCTGTCCGTGCTGCACGCCCTCACCGAAATCCCCGGAACCGACCACGTGATCCAACAGGGCATCGGCAAAGCGCTCGCCCACCAACGCAGCGACGGCGGCATTCCGTTCACCTGTGACACGGACACGTGGTGCACGGCCACCGGAGGCGTCGCCCTGGCTGCGGCCGGCGCCGGGCGCGACGACCTGGCCCAACTGGCCCGCCACCTCACCACCCAGCAACGCCCCAACGGCGGCTGGGCCGTCACCGACGTCGCCCAGCAGACCGACGTGGACGACACCTCCGTCACCCTGGAATTCCTGCACCAGCTCGATCCACACAAATACGCCGACGCGATCGCCCAAGCCACCGCCTCCCTGCTGGGGGTCCGGGACGCACCAGGGGGCTTTCCCACCTACGTGGCGGGGGCGCCGGCCGAGGCCTGCATGACAGCGGCAGCGGTCAATGCCTTGTCCACCGACCCCGGCCGGCACCGCACGGCTATCGCCCAGGGCCTGACGTTCCTGGCCGAGCAGCAGAACCAGGACGGCAGCTTCCCCCCTGACTGGAGCTCCAGCCGCCATCACACCCTCTTCCGGGCCGTCCTGGCGGTCGGCTCCCTGGGTCCTGAACCGCCAGAGGCCGCACGGCGTATGGGAGCTCGCGCGCTGGACGCGATCCGCGAGGTGCAGAACGACGACGGCGGATGGGGCCAGCAGCCCGGGGACCCGAGCGACGCCATCAGCACCTCCTACGGGTTGATCGCGCTGTGCCGCCAGAGCGATCCCGCGCCCGCCATACGCGGCGTGGAATGGCTCCTTGCCCGGCAACGGCCCAATGGCCATATGGACTCGGTCTCCGACTCGATCGGACCGCGGCCCTTCATCTTCACCGTCCCCGCGCTCGGCGACATCTTCCCTCTCCTCGCCCTCGGCCACCTGCGACACCGGCTGGAGTCCTCATCGTGAACCCCTCCTCCGTGCCCGAGGTCGCGATGCCGAGTCCGCCACCCGGCGATGGTGTGCCCGATATGCCGCAGCTGACCCTGCCGTTCCCCTCCCGTATCAACCCGCACACGGAACATCTGACCCATCATCTGGAGGAGTGGGCGCACCGGTGGTGCGGCGCCGGATCCTCCGGCCCCGCTTCGTGGCGCGCCGCCCGCTTCGAGCAGCTCGTGGGCAGGATGTTCCCCACCCCCGCCCCTGCCCTGTTTGAGCTCATGGGCGAGGCGGTGGTGTGGCTGTTCCTGTACGACGACGCGCTCGACCCGGGTGGGCCCGGAGACGACCCCGACTACGCCGGGCACCTCACCGCGCAGCTGCGACCGGTTCTCGACGGCCACTGTGCGGTGGCGCCCGCGGACCCGCTGCTCGGGTCGGTGTGGTGGCTGCGGCACCGCCTCCTGCCGTTGGTGGGCGCCGCGGGCTGGCGGCTGCTGGCTGAGGAGCTGCATGGATTCTCCGACGCCATGCGACGCGAGGTGCTCGCGCGGACCGCGGGCCGGACGCCCACTCCCGCCGAGTATCTGGCCGCCCGTCATGCCACATCCGGCTGGCACATCCTGACCACTCTCGTGGAGTTGGGCGCGGGGCCCGTGCTGCCGGACACGGTGCGGGGCGGCGAGGCGTACCGGTCCGTGCGCGCCGCCGCGGGGGACGTGGCCTGCACGGTCAACGACCTGCTGTCCCTGGACAAGGAGCGTGCAGCCGGTGAGGCCCACAATCTCGTTTTCGCCCTGCTCCACCACGAGCAGTGCGACTTGCCTGCCGCTGTCGGGCTCGCTCACGGCTGGCTGGATGCGCGACTGGACGACTATCTCGCAGCGCGCACCCGGCTCCTGGCGGCCGGCCCCGGCCCGGCCCGGCCGGAAGTCAGCACCCTGGCGCTGCAGGTTTCCGGGTTCGAGGCACTGATGCGCGGCAGCCTCGACTGGAGCCTGGCGACCGGCCGTTACGGACACGCAGGCAGCGAACTCACGGATGTTCCAAAGGAGCAGGCATGACCGGCCAGAACCAGCGGATCATCGTCATCGGGGGCGGCATCGCCGGTCTGACGGCGGCCTTCCGGCTGCAGCGCGCAGGATTCGATGTCACCGTCCTGGAGCGCTCGGAGAGCGAACTGATCGGCGGCCGGATGAGCACCGTCGAGCGCAAGGGTTTCCACATCGATGTGGGCGCGACCCTGCTTCTCTCCTCGTACGAGGTAATGATCCAGCTGGCCGTGGACGCGGGCCTCGCCCACCAGATCCGCCCCGCCGGCGATGTCTTCGGCATCTTCAGGGACGCTGCGGTCCAACGGATCAGCAGCGGCAACCGGCTGCACATGCTGCGCAGCCCGTTGCTGCGCGCGCTGCCCGCCCGCGACCTGCTGAAGGTCGCCGCAGACTTCGGCCGGGCCAGGAACCTGTTCGGCTGGCACGACATGTCGCGCGCGGCGCCCGCGGACTTCGAGTCCGTACGCGACTACACCGTGCGGCGCGGTCTGCACCCCGCCACCTTCGAATACCTCCTGGCCCCGTTCGTCGCCGGACCCGCTCTCGCCGAGCCCGAACAGGCCTCCGCGCTCAGCGCGTTCTTCTTCTTCAACACCCTCATTGCCAGCGGCGGCACCTTCACCACACCGCAGGGCGTCGGCTTCCTGCCCCGCGGCCTGGCCGGCCAACTCCCGGTCGAATACCTGGCGGAAGCCACCTCGGTGGAGGAGCACAAGGACGAGGTCACCGTCACCTGGAACAGGCCCGGCGAACCGGAACACATCGAGACCGCGGCGGCCTGCGTGATCGCCGTACCGCCGCCCCGACTGCCGGGGCTGTATCCCCAACTGGACGACGGGCAGCGGACCTACCTCCAGGACATCGCGTACTCCCGCAGTGTCCACATCGCCTTCGGACTCGACCGCCCCACCGCCGAATCCTCGCTGCTGCTCCAGATCCCCCGGATCGAGCATCCGGAGCTGGCCGCATACGTCCTGGAGCACAACCAGCACCCCGACCGGGTGCCACCCGGGACGGGCCTGGTCATGGCGCACTTCAGGGGAACCTGGTCGGCCGACCACTGGGCACTCGACGACGAGCAGGTGGTCAAGCACGCCCTGGCGGGCACCAGGCGGCTGGGCGTGCTGCCCGAGCTGGAGCGGCACATGACCATGGCCGAGGTCTTCCGGGTCAGCCCGTGCACCGTCATGCGGCGGCCCGGCGAATACCGCGCCATCGCACGCTTCGCCCGGACCCTGCGCGGTGATACACGCGTGCGGTTCGCCGGAGGCGACTTCCTCGCCCACTCGACCACCAACAGCAGCGTCTGCTCCGGCGAACACGTGGCAGCGCAGCTCACCCGGTTCCTGCACAAGGCGAGGACTGACCAGCCATGAGGATGCATGCACTTCCCCCGGCCGGCAGCCCTGATCCCCGGCCCTGTAGCCCGGGGGGACTCACGGCGGCCACCACCCAGCTGAGCGACAGCGTCCGGGGGATGGCAGGCCCCGTGGCGCACGGGATCCGGTCGCTCCCCGACTCCATCGGACCGCGGCCGTCCATCTTCACCGTCCCCGTCCTCGCCGAGGCTTTCGCGCTGCCGGCGCTCGGCCACCTACGGAACCGGCCCGGTCCGCCACAGCGGCGCGGGATGGCATCCAACTCGAAGGGAGCCCTGCCATGCGCATCGGCCGCACCCCTGTTCACACCTTGAGGGGCCGGGTCTGCCTGGTCACGGGCGGGGCCTCCGGTATCGGTCTACAGCTCGTCCTGGGCCTGGCACAGGCCGGCGCCCGGGTACACGCCTGCGATCTTTCGCAAGCCCATCTCGACAGCGCCACGGCACAATTGGCCGGGCTGCCCGTGGAGTTCAGCCTGCTGGACGTCACCGACCGCACGGGTCTCGAGAAGTGGGTGAGCCAAGTCCACGAGACCGAGGGACGGATCGACGTCCTGGTGCACAACGCGGCGTTCGTGCGCTGGACCGATGTCGAGCAGATGCCCGTCGAGGAGGCCGAACTGCACATGCGCACCGGGTACGACACCCTGGTCCACATCGTAAGCACCGCACTTCCGCTGATGCGGGCCAGGGGGCAGGGGCAGATCGTCGCCATCGGCTCCTCCGTCGGCCGGCTGTTCGTCGGCGGCCCCTCCGCCGCGTACGCCGCCACGAAGGCCGCGATCGAGGCGTACACCGAGATCCTGCGCCTCGAACTGGCGGGCAGCGGCATCTCGGTGACGCTGGTCAGGCCGGGAGTGGTCCGTGGCACGGACTTCTTCCGCGAACACGTGCCCTCCTCCCGGATGCCACGGATCGCGGACCTGCTGCCGGCCAGCAGTCCACAGGCGGTGGCGGCGGCCACGGTTCGAGCCGTGGCCATGCGGCAGGCAGGCGTGGACGTACCTCGCTATCTGCCGCTCATGTACCGGGTGTACGCGCTGGCCCCCGGCGCGGTCCGCCGGCTGACCGCAGTGGGCGGCAGCGCCCGCCGCGACTATGCGTGAGGAGTCACAATGACCACGGCAGACAAAGGCAGGGCCGGGCCGGAAGTGGGCACCGGCTACCCACCCGCACCCTGGCGCATGCGGGGTGAGCTGTGGGGCGGATTCTTCGCCGCAGCCGCCGCCCCCGTGCTGCCCGGAGATGTGTCCCCCTTGGCGTCACGCTCGCTGGTCGCCCTGCTGATCCGTTACCGCGAAGGAACCCTCAGCTACGACGAGTTCATTCTTGGCTCGCTCGTCCGACGCGGCCGACGGGCAGGCGTGTATGTGCATGTGATCCGGGTCGACGACAGCCAGGCCATGTGGGGTGGCCGCCGTATCTGGGGCGTTCCCAAGGAGCACGCCGAGTTCGACTGGAGCGGCTCGCAGGTCCGCATCACAGATGAGCAGGGGCCGCTTGCCACCCTGACCACCACGAGCGGCGGCCTGCGCCTCCCGGCCCTGCCCATGCCCTTGGCCGGTTTCGGCGCGCTGGACGGCACACGGACCTTCTTCTCCGCACGTTTCAGAACCCGCACTGCCACCGCCACGATGTCCGCGGACGAGTGGTCCGTGCGGCTGCCTGCCCTGCGGCGGAGCAGCGCGTACTGCTGTTTCTCCGGGGCACCGTTCACCATCAGCCTCCCGGCGCCAGTCCTCCTCCAAGGACGGAGCGCTTGACACAAGGACAGGGCGCATCGCCCCGTGAAAGCGCCGGGGTTCCGCATCGTGCCCACTGCACCATCCAGTCAACCTGGTTGTGGGGTCGCCGCCCATTCCAGCGCACCGCGTCCGGCCAGGAGAACTCCTCTAGTTCCTGGACCGACGGCTCCGCGGCGAAGCGCTTGTAGCAGGTGAGGGTTGAGCGTGGCGGGAAACGGACAGTTGAGCAGGCCAAACAGTTCGTCAGACCCCATTGCGGTGAACGTGCCCATGTACGGTTCCCCGGCGCCCGGCACTCGCCGTGCGGCACGGCATGCCACGTTTCATAGGTGGTCGCTCATGAAACACCCCGCCGTCCGGAGGTCCACCTGCGGCGATCATGTTTCATGAGTTGTTGCAAACGGCTGGACGCCTGAAACACCCTCATGAAACGCTCCGGGGCTGCGAGCGACGACTTCAAGCGCGTGGAAGCGCACGACTGCCCGATGTCCACCTGCGCCGCCCCCGCGGGCTCCCCGTGCCGGACCGGCAAGGGGAAGGTGGCCATCCAGTACCACACTGCCCGCTTCCGCCTCGTGCCCCAGCTCGCCAAGATGTTCAGTGTGCCGACCCCGGCCGTACGGAAACCGGGGTCGGTGTGGACCGAGCTGCCCCGGCCGGTCAGCGCCGGCGCCGAGCCGGTCGGGCACGTGCGCCTCGGGTACGCCCGCGCCTCGACCCCCCGGCAGTCCCTCGACTCGCAGCTCGACTCCCTCGCCGAGGCCGGAGTGACCCGGGTCTTCTCGGAGAAGATCTCCACCCGCGCCACGAAGCGCCCCGAGCTGGAGGCCGTCGTGAAGCTCGCCGGAGGGATCCCCTCCTGCGGTGTCGCCGTGACCCTGGTGGTCCACGAGCACAAGCGGCTCGGCCGCGGCATCGAACTCGCCATGCTCGCCGAGGAGCTCAAGGCGAGTGATGTCGGGCTGGAGTTCCTCGCTGGGGAGCTGAAGGGATCGCACGACCCCTCCGGGATCGTGTTCACCGTGCTCGCCGCGATGTTGATGAGGATTCTTGAAATCGGCCAGTGCCGCTCTTCCCTCCATTTCGTTGGACCTTGAAATGTGTGGGGAAGTGGGGAGCGACAAGCACGTCTGTCGTTGAGGCGCCTGCTTCTGTTTGAGCGTGCTGGCGCTGAGTAGAGTCCTGATCGTGACCAGTTCGAGGGGCCGGTGGCCGAGGCTTGACGAGCAGAGCGGCGTGGAGGACGCGACGCTGCTCATCTTGGAATGGCTTGGCGAACAGGGTGTTGACGCCATGATCAGGGTGGATGCAGAGCGGATGCGCGCTGGTCAGCCGTCATGGACGTTTGCCGCCAGTGGCGGGCCGTTGACTCACGGGCTGAGGGCCGACGGTAGCTCAGCCGCAGAGTGCCTTGGCAGGGCTCTCATTGTCCTGCGCGATGGTGGCCTGACCGTTCCGTTCTGATCTTGGGCCTCAATCCGGTCAGGGCCCGGCGGCCGGAGGCCGCCGGGCCCTGATGATCGGTGACGGTCAGACGGACTTGTTCAGGGGGTCCTCCGCAGTGGGATGACGTCGGGGCCGGTGGGCATGGAGGGACGGGCGGCTTCCGGGGTGGCCAGCAAGGCGACGATGGTGACCGGTTGTTGACAGTGTGGGCAGTTCCGGGTGGCGGTCGGCTCCAGCGGATCGCGTTCGGGGGTGGACGGACGTGGTCCGCCGCGCGGGGTGGATCTGGGTGGCGGTGGAAGGTCGGGCAGTGCGGGCGGGCGAAGAGTCTCGGCGAGCCGGCGGGCGCGTTGTTCGTCGCGCTCCCGGTCCCGCTGTTTCTCTGCGTCGCGTCGGCAGGCGGGAGAGCAATAGATCTGTCGCAGGCGGGGGTTGGCGGTGAACTCGCCGCCGCAGGCTGGGCAGGAATGCAGCTGTGGTTCGGCGGGTGCGGGGCGTCGGGCGAGGTGTTTGCAGCGGGGAGAGCAGTAGATCTGTCGCGGGTGAGGGATGAACTGGCCTGCGCAGACAGGGCAGTTGACCGGCTCGGGGCCCTGGAGAGGGATGTGATCGGTGTCAGGAGACACGGGCATTCACTCCTTTGCGCAGGGTCTCGGCCTGGTTCTGGTGGCCGCGGAGCCGGTAGGAGGGGCCGTCGATGCCCGCGACGGCGGCCCGGTGCAGGAGTCGGTCGAGCATCGCGGCCGCGACGGTGGCGTCACCGAAGGCGCCGGCCCAGTCGGCGATGCCGACGTTGGTCGTGAGGATCGTGCTCGACTTCAGATACCTCTGATTGATCACCTGGAACAGTGCGGACGCGCCGTCCTCGGGCAGCGGAAGATAGCCGAGTTCGTCGATGATCAGGAGTTTCGGGCCGGCGAAGAACCGCATGCAGGTCTTCCAGCGGCCCTCCAGCGCGGCCTTGTGGCACTTGGCCGCGAGCTCGGCCGCGGTGGTGAAGTAGACGCGGTGTCCGGCGTCGACAGCGGCCCGGCCGAGTGCGACGGACAGCATGGTCTTGCCGACGCCCGGCGGTCCGACGAACAGAACGTTGGAGGCGTCGTCGAGGAACCGCAGGGTGGCCAGGTCGCGGATGAGTTTCTCGTCGACACCGGGCTGGGCGGCGAAGTCGAAGTCGTTCAGCGTCCAGGGCTCGGGCAGACAGGCGAAGCGTTCCCGGGCCGCGAGCCGGCGGGCCTCGGTGGCCTCGACCTCGATCTCTAGCAGCCGCTCCAGAGCGGCGGTCAGGGACATCCGCTCGGTGCGGGCCTGATCCAGCACCCGGTTGAGGGCCTCGGCGGCGTCGTTGAGTTTGAGATAGGACAGATGACCTCGCAGCTGCTGGAAGCGGCGCGCTTCACTCATCTGCATCGGCGACGTACTCACTCCGGACTCTCCTCCTTCGGTGAAGGGGCACTCCGCAGCCGGTCGGCCACGGCGGCATAGGTGGACAGGTCGATCACGACCCGTTCCGCCGGATCACCGGCGGGCGGCTGACCGCGCAGGTGCTCGGCCTCGGCAAGGGCGGCCGCCGACGGCGGCCTGCGGACTTTGGTCTTGCAAGGTGCCCGGTCGGTGAAAGAGGCCAGCACCGCCCTTTCCAACGCGAGCACGTGTCCGTCGTCCCGGACGGTCTGGCCGGCTCCGCGCGGGGCTCGCCGGTGCTGAGCGATGACCGCCCGGCCTGTGGTCGCGATGCGCAAGAAGTCCTCGCCGAGCCGGTGGCGGACATGGACCTGGACGCCGGGGAGCCCGGGCGGCACCGAGTAGAAGTTGCCGTCGAAGGACACCAGGCTCTGCGGACTGACCGTCCGCTGAACCTCCAGCTCGGCCGGGAACGGCCGCATGGGAATGTCCAACAGCGGTTCGGCATCCGCGAGTTCGGCGACCGTGACGGGGATGCCGTCCACCTTCCGGCGGCGTTCGTCCATCCGGGCGGCGAGTTTGTCGACCCCGGACTGAGCCTGGACGACACTCAGCCCGTCGGGGACCGTGCGCCACCAGCGTTGGGCGGCCGAGTGGTTGGCCTTCTCCACCACACCCTTGCGGTTGCCGCGACGCGGCAAGCAAATGTCCACCCCGGCCCCGTAGTACTTGGCGACCGCCGCGAAGGACGCCGTGACCTGCCCGCTGGAGGGGTAGCAGACTGTTGCCATGCGGTCGAAGCGCCACCTGCGGGCGGTTCCGCCGAGCCTGCGGACCACGTCGTCCAGGGCCTGGACGAGATGCGGGAAGTCCTCGGACTCCGCCAGCACCGCCCGCCACCGGCCGGAATGTGCGAGCGCCCCGACCAGCAGGTGAGCGTGGCTTCCGACGCCCCATGCCTCGGGCGGCTCCGGCAGCTCCAACCAGTCGAACTGGATTTCCTCGCCGGGCGGATGGGCGATCACCGCGACGTTCCGGCCGGTGGAGGCATGACAGGGCTCGCAGTGCGGACGGACCTGATAGCGGCGAAGCGCGCGGGTGAACGTGGAGTACGCACCCTCATAGCCGAGTGCGGTCACCTCGTCGAACAGCGTGGACGCCCACAGATGCGGATCGTCTGCCAGCCGCTGCCGGCAGTACGGAAGGAACGGCACGAACGCATCCGGCGGCTGACGGCGCTGCCCCGGAGTCCGCTCGTTGTTCAGGTAGTCCCGGATCGTTTTACGGTCCCGGCCCAGATGCCGGGCGATTGCCGAGATCGTCCATCCCTGACGACGCAGAGCATGAGCGTCCACGTCTTCCTCCCGCGTGAGCATCTAGGCCCCCGAACAGGCCGAACTTGCGCACGCAGGCTCTCCACGACACACCGATGCCACTTCGACACGCCGAGCAAGATCACGCGAAGGGTGGGGAGATTCCCAATGCAGATGTCAAGCCGCAGCCGTGAGTGGAGGCAGGGCTGAATAGCACCGATTGTCACGAAGCAGAGCCCATAGAACGTTGACCCGGCGGCGAGCGAGGGCGAGAACGGCCTGGGTGTGGCGCTTGCCCTCGGCTCTCTTGCGCTCGTAGAACGTCCGCGACTCTGGGCAGCTGCGAATGCTGGTGAGGGCGGACTGGTAGCCACACCCGGCACCCCTGGGTGACAGAACCCTACGAATGGCTCGGTCGTCCCGCAGAAGAACTTAGGGATCAACTGAGCAGGTTTGGCGACCCGCTGATCGCAGAGTGGGGAAATTCAAAGAGCGCCATCAATGTCCGGGATGGAGCGCGAGTACATCCGTGACCGCACGCTCGAAGGCCACGAGTCCGCCCGCAAGCGCGGCAAGACCATCGGCGGCGCAGGCGTCACCGACGACTCCATGCTGTCCATGGCCCTTCACCTGCGCGACCAGGAGATGAGTCTGCGTGACATCTCCAAGCGGCTCGTCATCACCACCGGCGCGAAGAAGGGGCAACACTCCTCGCCCGCCACCGTCATGCGGATGCTCCGCGAGCATGACGAGCAGGCCGCCGCAGCGGCGAGCACGTGATCACCCGTCTACTTTGCGGCTGGTGTCTGAGCTAGACTCCAGGGCCGCAACCGCGCGACGGTTCACCAAGGCGGACCACGCCGCCTGTGGGACGTCCTGGAAGACGTCCTCGACCGCCACCACGTCGGGGGCGAACTACCCGCATACGGTGCCCGGGTCACCATCACCCCCGACGGCGCAACCACGCTCACCCGCGGCCGATGGGCCGCCACCCTGTAGTTACTCATTCTCTGGGGGTCCCAGCTGTCGCAGTGGCGAGTGGTCCGCATTACTGCAGCTCAACGCTGGTGATGCTGACTCTATCCATTGCAACAGCTGTGGTGCTATGCCTCGTTCAGGTGATGTCTCGGCGTCCAGTTCAGCTCAGCTTCCCCACGTACGGCTGCTCGCGCGTGGGTCCTGAAGAAGAGGGCGTGATGCTCGCCGAACGGCAGGCGCACATAGCCCGCAGCGCAAAGGCGTACGTCGCCCGGTACGGAGAGGCGCCGTCGATGCGTGAGCTTGCTGCCGCGGCCGGCCTCTCCTCCGTCTCGACAGTCGCGTACCACCTGCGGTGTATGCGCGAGCAGGGCTACCCGGTGGACACCCGGGGCCGGGTCAGTACGCGGTGCTCGCACTGCGGGCAATGAGGCACTGCCCCAGACGAGTTCAGGCTTCGGCGTACGCCACGACGATGACGGTCGTGCCCAGGGTCGTCGCGTAGTAGACGACCCGAGCGGAGCCCTCGCGGGAGTCGCGTAGAAGCGACGAGTGGGGTCACCGTCGACTCAGGCTCCTGCGGCTGCCACTCGCACCCAACGGGTCTCGGACGGTACGCCGTGGCCGTCCACCAGGACGAGGAGATAGTCGCCGGGCGGGGCCGCAGCCTGGTTGAGGGGCAGCTTCGCGACGATGCGCCAGCCGTCGTCGCTGGGGGTGCAGGTGGTGTCCAGCCATACGTACCGCTGGTCGTGGTCGAAGCCATGGGTGACGGCGCCGGGGCGGATGAGCGCCACCCGGGACTTGTTGTCCAGGCCCTCGCCGCGGGCGGCGAGGCCGATGTCCTGGCCGTAGTGCAGGGTCGGATTGGTGTCCGCCGCCAGGGTGGGGCTGCCGGCGCGGTCGGTGACCCGGGTGATGACGGGCCGGGGCCCGCGCCACAGATAGGGCGGCAGATAGCGCTCGGCGTCGGTGTGGGCGCGTAGCCACTCGGCGACTTCCTCGTCGTCCGCACCGTAGCCGCCGGTGCTGCCCATCTTCAGCACGGTGCCGTCGGGCTGCAGGAGAGCGGTGGCGTGGTAGCGCCGGTCGGTGCGGGCGGTGGCAGCGGGTGTGAAGGCTTCGGTGACCGGGTCGAAGAGTTCGGCGGCGTTGACGGGGTGTTCGTTGTGCGAGACCCAGCCGTGGCTCGCCCCTCCGCTGATGAGGACGGTGCCGTCGGCGAGGAGCGTGGCGTCGCACAGAAATCGCCGATGGCTCAGGGAAGCGATCTTTCGCCATCCCTGTTGTTTGGCGAGATCTCGGCTGGTGTCGATGTCGAGGATCTCCGCCGTGGCCGTGGACTTCTGGGTGACCGTGTCATCTCGGTGGTCCCTTTTGGTCTCGTGCTGGCCGCCGACGGCGAGGATCCGTGCCTTGCTGCTGCCGGGCTCGAGGGGGAGCAGGACGAACGACCCGTAGGTCGGGTAGCTGCGGGAGCCCTTGGTGTGCATGCGGTAGTGCTTGGCTGCCCGCCTGAGTGGCTGACGTGTCCGGTAGTGGTACAGCCAGGCCTTGTTGGTCTCGGCCAGGGCGATCACCGTGCCGTCGGCGTGATTCGTCGGGAGCACGAACACGGCCGGATAGGTGGCGAGCCGGTCCTTCTTCGGGATCGTTTTCGCGGCGATCAGATCGACCTTGCCCAGGTCGAGGACCCTCCCGGTCGCCGGATCGAAGAGCAGGTAGTCATTGTTGATCCGCTCCCAGTACTGCTTGGTGTACTGGCAGTCCGAGCTGCCGCCGGCGATGAGCATCAGACCGTCCGGCAGGGCCGTCACGGTCGGGTACCAGCGGGGCGGATTGAGCAGCACGTCCTCTTGCAGCGTGTACCCCGGGGTGCGCTGCGGGTCGTAGATGTACACCCGGTCACCGTCGTTGCCGGGCGGCTGTTCGTGATTATCGGGATCGTGCACGATATGCCCGCCGGCGATCAGCAGCCGTCCGTCCGGCAGGTGGGCATGCCCGGCGCAGAAGAGGTTCTTCTTCGGGGTGCCGCCCACTCCGTCCATGGGCCGCTCTTGGGAGCGCAGTGTGTCCAGGTCGAGCGCCCGTGATTCGAGGTCGCCCATCGCCTTGACGTTCCAGAGCCACTGCCCCTTGTGCTTGGGGTCGGGCTTGAAGGAGCCGTCCTCGTTCCGCTTCCTCGCCCCGGACAGCATGATGTTCTCCGCGCCGGTCCCCTTGCGCATGAGAGCGGCGTGCACGGCCACGATGCCGAGGTCGAGCGAGGTGCCCGCCTTGCCGGCCGGCTGCCACTGCCCCCCGACGGGCTCGATCCACACCTCGATCGTCAGTGCCCCGTGCGGCGACCGGACGGTCAGACGATCCCCCGGTACCTGCGGCGCGCCGACGCCGCGCGCCACTACCCACACCGTCGCCGGCCTCCCCGCGGAAACTGTCACGGCCACCGACCCGCTCTGCTCGGCTGCACGTCGGCTGACCCCTACCGTGGTCAGACCCGTCTCGCTGGTCACCGACAAGGACAGCGACTCATCACGCGACGTTCCCAGCCGCAGCGGCACAGCCTTGTCCGCGCGCACCCGGCCTTGCACGGCATGCACGCGCAGCCGCAGCACATTGCTGCCCGCACGGACCTCCGCCAGGGACACATCGAGATACTCGGGCCGGTGTTCCATGTGTTCCGAGTCCGCCCCCGAATGGGCTGCGGCCCGGCCCGGGGCCAGTACGGCACCCGCCGCACCAACCACGGCAGCACCGAGCGCCGTACGCCGCGTCAGCGGCCCGCAGCACGGAGCCTCCGGGGAGCTGGCAGTGTGCGCGGGAGAGGAACCGGTCACTTGATCTCCCCTGGAGAGGGCGGGCCTGTGACGATCCGTCACACGGGCAGTCCGCAACTTGATAGTGGACGACCAAGCCCCGCTGGACATGCCACGCCGCCTACGCACCGGAATGCACTACAACGCCAGAGTCGCCTCTTCTTCCGACGCCGAGACAACGTTCTGAGACGCAGATGGGCGACGAGTGGTGTCACCGGGCGGTGCCAGCGGTACGACAGTCGCCGACTGGTTCAAGAGCTGCTCACGGAGAGCGGCATTCTCGGCGTACAAGGCGGCGATGACGAAGCCCAGGTCCCTCGCAACGCGCTCACCCAGCGCCACACCGACCTGAAGAACGGCTTCTACGAGAACGTCCCCGCGCCCGCGGGCAGACGCCGGACAGCGAACGACGACTGCGTCGGCAGATCCGGCGGCGCGAGGGCGGCGACGTCATCTGGACGGGGCACGCGGTGGGCATCCGCGATCACTGGGGTGTGCTCGGCTTCGGAAGCCTGTGCTCCGGCGGGCAGCCGTCGGTGTACGGGCGGCTGGCACTCGGCCGGTACGAGTACTGGCTCGACACCGATGAGGGCACCGGCAAGGTCACCGTCCAGGAGATCGACACCACGAAACAGATCCCCTCCCTGCCCCTGCCGATGCCGCCATCGGCGGCCGAGAAGGTCGAGCGGATGATCGACAATTCCGAGGCCGAGATGAACCGGTCCCTGGCCCAGAGCGGGGTGAAGGGCCAAATCAACATCATCCACAGCTTCGAGCTGGTCGATTACCAGGGCAGCGCCAAAACACAGCCGCTCATGGAGGCGATGTGCGGCCCGACGTTCGGCTTCGGGGACTGCAAGGACACAGGCCAGGGCCTGAGCAAGACGGTGCACAAGGTGCGTGAAGACGTCCGCGCGGACCTCCTGACCGTGCTGACGGACCAGGGCACCCCGATCACACTCAACGGAATGAAAGGGACCATCGCCGGGGTCGGCAACCTGCCCTACAAGGAGGTGACATCCACCGGAACGGACAACCGGGCGTTCTCGGTGGTCCTCGCGAACGGCCCGGGCGCCGGCCAGTCCTTCGCCCACGAACTCGGCCACAACTTCGGCCTCTCCCACGACGATTACACCCTCCAGCACGGCAACATGAAGGCGCCGCCGCTGAAGTGCAGCACCACCACGACGGGCGGCAAGACCGAGACGACGTGCAACGAGCCGGTGAACAAGACCCGCCCCTACGGGCGAGGCTGGATCACCAAGAGCCGGGACAAGGTCTCGGTGATGGGATACACCGCCACCTGTGACCCGGGAGGGATCGGAGCCTTCCTCGGGTTTGGAGGCTGCACACACAGTGGTGAGTACTCCAACCCGAAGCACACATCGTCCACCAAGGGCGAACCGTTGGGCAGCGCCGACAACGACAGCGCCCGCGCGCTCAACGAGGTCTTCCCCCTGGTCGCGAAGTACCGCGAGGTCAAGCTCCTGCCCGCCCGCTATGACCTCAAGACGATGGTGTCGCCGGACGGCGGCGGAAAAGCCACGCCCGCACACAGTGGCCCGTTCACCAAGGACGCATCGGTCGCGGTCACCGCCGAGCCCGCACAGGGCTACCACCTCGACCACTGGAAGCTGGACGGCAAGGACGTCGGCAAGCAGAACCCCTACACGGTGTCCATGGACCGACGTCACCGCCTGACCGCCGTGTTCGACAAGGGCGAGGACCCGGAAGCCGTCACCGAGCTGGTCACCCGCGTCGCCCCGGACGTGAAGGCCGGCCAGGTGCTGCCCAGCAAGACCGGTCCGTACACGACCAAGGACCGCATCACACTCGACGCCGCACCCTCCAAGTACCGCAAGCTGCACACCTGGATGGTCGATGGCCGCGAGTCGGGGACCGGCAACTCACTCCCGCTGGCCATGGACCGTGACCACGTGGTGACCGCGACCTTCTCGTGTGCGAAGACCGCGCCAGGAGGCTACGGCAATGAGTGGCGCGACCGCGGTGCTGAGCACGGCCGCCTGGGCTGTCCCACCACCGGTGACACTCAGTGGACCAAGGGCCGCCGCTACCAGCGCTTCGAGGGCGGCACGCTGATCTGGGACGCCAAGCACAGGAAGATGGAGGTCCGCCTCACCTAAAGCCTGCCGCAGAACGGCAGAATGTCCTTCGGTGACCGCTTTGCAACACCATCCCGAAACGGTCGATAAGGGCGTGGGCGACGGCATGTACTCGAGCCGGCGCGCGTCGACTCCTAGCGCCCCTTGCACGGCCCACCTCCGGGGCCCGTGCAAGGGGCTTTGGGCACGTCACCTCTGCTCGCCACTCGCGGGGTCCGGTGCAACGCGGGGGTGGTGCCGGCGAGTTCGCCCGCCGAGGGGGGCCATCCTCAGTAGTGGCGCCGCGGCGGCGACACCGATCCCGGGCCTCGGGGTCTTCTCTGGGGGCCAACAGGTGTGGTGTGACGTTGCCCGGGGGGTCCTCGTTGGGCCGTCTGCAGCGGTTCTCAGGGGGTGCAGCTCTGCGGTGGATCGTTGCGATCTACTCGTAGAGGGGTACACGTGCGGCCTTTCCGCGTACGGCTGCCTTCGGGCGCCAGCTATTGGACCGTGCTGGACGAAGAGTGCAGAGTTTTTGAACCTGCCGACCGCTTCTTGCGGGAGGTTCGCCTGGCACGAGGTCGGGCAGAGTCGACGACGAAGGCGTACGCCCACGCCATCGTCCTGCTTCTTCTGTGGTGCACGATTACTGGCCGCGACTGGCGAACTGCCGCGCGGGACATGGGACTTTTCATCCTGTGGCTGAGGTGGACGCCCGGCCGGGGAGGCCAGCACCGCATCGTGGTGCCCGGTCCGGGCACCAAGGCGGTACGCGGCAACAGGCGCATCAACCAGGTGCTGACAGGGATCCGGATGTTCCTCGTCCACGCGGTCGGAGCCAATGAAGCACCGGCCTGGGTGCTGGAGCAGATCTACGAGTTGGGTGATTCGCTCGACCTGCCTCTGGAGGCTCAGGGCGAGAGCGGCGGGATGCGTGTCCGGCTGCGAGCCCGGCACCACCTCCAGGAGCCGGAGACCGACATCGACCGGGCCAGCGACGAGGAGGTCGTCGCGATGTTCCTGGCCTGCCGGTCGGCCCGGGACCGGCTGACCGTGCTGCTGCTCTCCCGGGTTGGGCTCCGGCCGGGGCAGACTGCGGGCCTTCGCCGCAGTGATTCGCACCTGATGATGGACTCACGGGCTCTGGGCTGCGAGGCCGAGGGCGCTCACGTCCACATCATCCGGCGGCAGAACGAGAACGACGCCTGGTCGAAGTCGAAGCAGTCGTGGGTCATGCCCGTCGACTTCTTGGTGGTGCAGGCTTTCGACCAGTACGTAATCGAACGGCACGAGGTCCTCGGGGACGAAGGCGGCAGCGACTTCCTGCTCGTCAATCTCTTCCGCCCGCCCTGCGGCGCCCCGATCACCACGGACGCGATCGGGGAACTCTGCGAGGCGCTGTCCCGCCGGGCCGGGCTGGGTCGGCTGGTCACCCCGCGAATGTGTCGGCACGCGATGGCCAGCAACGTCGTCGACGCCGGCGGGAAGCTCGACGAGGTCCAGGCACTGCTCGGCCAGAAACATCCCTCGTCTCCGCGCCCCTACCTACACCCCAAGGAATCTCGACTGCGCGACGCGATCGACCGGGTGCCCTCGCCGCGGCTGCACCGTGAGGGAGAAGGCCGATGACTGCGCTTCTCGCACCATTCCCGAGGACGGACACCGACCAGACCACGGACCTGATGGCGGCGCTCGCCCCAGGCTTCCTCTCGCTGATGGGGTGGGATCCTGAGATCCGCGTGCTGTGGTTCCCTCCGGGCGACCTGCTGCTGAGCGGACCCGTGTGCGTGCTGTCCGACTGCAGCAACCCAGCCTTCCAGCCCCGAGACCGTGGGCTCTGCCGGGGCTGCGCGGTCCGGATGGAGAATACCGGCCTGAGTTTCGATCAGTTTGTTGCGACGGTCAGGCGTGACTGGCGGGTCATGGGGATCGAATCGTGCCGCGTCGCGAAGTGCGAACGGCCATGGATGACCGCGGCGATCGCGGTGTGCCGTGCCCACCGGAGCCAGCAGAAGAAGCTTCAGCTGCCACTGGAGGAGTTTCTCCTCCTCTCCGGCCTCAAGCCCCTTCCGAGCTTCGGCCCTTGCCAGGTCGTTGCCTGCACCCGGCACCGGCACGGACGTACTCCTCACTGCGAGGCCCATCAGTCCCTCTGGAACACTGCCTGCCGCACCGGCAGCCCTCCCGACGAGGCGCACTGGCGGCGGGTCGCACCGGCAGTCGCTGAGACCGGCAAGGTCAGCCTTCGCGGCCTCTCGGACCGGGTCGTCGCCGAGATCCTCTTCAGCCTCCAACAGCGTTACCACGAGGGCATCCGGCAGTTCTATTTCCAGTTGCGGCCGTTGAGTGACCGGGCTCGTGCCCTCCAGGTCGCTTCATTGTCCGAGCTCGATGTCACCGAGTTGTCCAGGGACCAGCGCGGCATGGTCAACTCCATGCTCAAGCAGGTACGGCGACTCCATCTGTCGCCGGAGGCCGAACGCCACAAGGAGGTCTGGGAGGGGGCGGCCTTCGGCCATAAGGGCAACCTCAACTTCGGAGGGATCGCGCAGCCCTGGCTGCGCGAGGCGGCCAAGGCATGGGCTCTGGAGGACGTCCCCCGGCGCCGCGGCGACAGAGCCCTGCGAGCCGTCCAGGAGCAGATCAAGTCCCTCGCGCAGTTGTCGACGAGCCTGCGGGTCAACCGCGCTGATTCCGGTAGTGACCCGCATCGGCTGGGGCGGGACGACATCGTCAGCTTCCTCAACCGGCTCCTCTTTCTTCAGGAGACAGGCGAGGTCAGCGCGCCGCGACGGGTCGTCCACGTCCGCGATACCCGGCGCCTGCTCAACCGGATGAGAAACATGGGGTTGACACGGCCAGGAGAGCCGCTCCACGGGCTCCCCGGCGACTTCTCTGTGCGTCCGGAGGATATCCCCGATGATCCCGAGGACTCCGAGGCCGGCCGGGACCTCCCCGACGAGGTCATGCGTGAGCTCTGTGCGAACTTGGAGAAGCTGGATGCCGACAACGATCCTGAGATCCGTACCGCCGTCGAACTCCTCATCGACACCGGCCGGCGCCCGAACGAGATCGTCGCTCTGCCCCTGGACTGCCTGGATCGAGACGGCGACGGGAAACCGGTGCTGGTCTATGACAACCACAAGGAGTTCCGTCTCAGCCGACGGCTGCCCATCGCCGAGCCCACTGCGGCCCTGATCACGACCCAGCAGCAACGGACCCGTGGGCGCTTCCCCAACACACCGCTCAAGGAGCTGAAGCTGCTGCCCTCCAGCAAGCACAACCCGAACGGCACCAAGGCATTCACCGACGGATGGATCGCCGAAAGACACCGCGCCTGGGTCGGCTCACTTCCCGACTTCCTGACCGCGATCATCGTGGAGCGCCATGGACAGCGCGTCACGGAGATGGTGCCGTTCGACAAGTCGAAGATCTTCCCCTACGCCTACCGGCACTCCTACGCCCAGCGGCACGCGGGCAAGGGCGTCCCCATCGACGTCCTCAGCAAATTGATGGACCACCGCCAACTCAGCACCACACAGCGTTACTACCGTGTCGGAGAAGGGAGGCGGCGGGAGGCCGTCGAACGCGTCGCGGCGATGCAGTTCGACCGCAACGGCAACCGCCTGTGGCGCCAGGCCCAGACGCTGCTCGACGACGAACATACCCGACGGGGCCTCGGTTCGGTCCAGGTTCCTTACGGGATCTGCACCGAGCCGACCAACGTCGCCGCCGACGGGCAAGACTGCCCGGTCCGGTTCCGCTGTGTCGGCTGCGACCACTTCCGGTCGGACGTGTCTTACCTCCCTGACCTGGAGGCGTACCTCGCCGATCTCCGGCGCGGGCGCGAGCGACTGGCGGCTTTCGCTGCCGATTCCTGGGCCACGGCCGAGGCGATGCCATCGGACGAGGAAATCACCCGAGTCCGCCGATTGATTCAGCGAGTCCGCGCCGACCTCGACGACCTCACCGAGGAAGAGCGGGCACAGATCCAAGAGGCCGTCACCGTGGTCCGCCGCAGTCGCCGAGTCGTCTCGCTTGGGATGCCCCGCCACGCTCCGCCGCTGCCCGATCTTCGTCCCGAGAGGCCCTCCGCATGACCAACCCCATGATCGAGGGAAAACGGGCTGACTCAGCCCGTCGCCGCGAACGCGTCAGCAAGGCCCTGGACGGCATGCTGAAGAAGCGCGATGACATCACGGTGTCCGCAGTCGCCCGCGCGGCTCGGGTCGACCGCACGTTCCTCTACCGGCACCAAGACCTACTCCAGCGCGTCCATGCCGCCGCCTCGACTCCGGCCGGCGGGGGACAGGTGGCCGCAGTCAGCCGGGCCTCCCTGCAGACCGACCTCGCCAACGCACTGGGGCGGAACCAGCGGCAGACCACCCGAATCCAACAGCTGGAGAAGCGCCTCTCCGAGTCGCTCGGTCAGAACGTCTGGGAGGAGTCCGGCCTCGGGGCGTCTGCTGACCTCGATCAGCTCCAGCGGCGCATCACCCTCCTGGAACAGCAACTCGCCGACACTCGGAACCAGCTTGAGGAGAGGACCGAGGAACTTGAAGCCGCACGGGCCGCCAACCGCGAACTGACGCGGACCCTGAACCATGGCTTCCCCCATCGAGGCTGAGCTCGACGAGCACCCCCGCCATCACTGAGGACCGGTGGCCGCTGCTGGCCCAGCTTTCCCGGCCGACGAGGTGTTCGCAATGGCTTTGACCTGCCGCTGAGCGTAGCCGCAACGGCTTCATGTGCCACTCCATCGAGTAAGACAGAAGCCGGTACAGCGCGCGCACGTGGCCGCCCCTTGAATGCGCCATTTGCGCGCCCGCCAAATGGAGTGAACCTGCTGCTGTACTGGGGCATTCCTGGGGGGCCGCGCATTCTACGTGGCGGTGGCGGGCACTGTGGCGGGCATGAACCCACTCAAGACAGCAGCAATCGTCACCGGCGCCGCGTCTGCCTCGCTCATCCTGTTCAGCGCAGCCGCGTTCGGTGTCACCCCGCGACCGGATGGCCCCCTGATCGGCGTCGACCTCTCAGCGAACGCGAGCGTGGGTGGTTCGTCCGCCTCTCCCACCACGCCTTGCACATACCAGGGGTACAAGGCGGGCTACAACCTCATCGCTCTGTACGGCTACACGAACGAGGACCTCCAGCAGGCGATTGTCGCCAACCCCAAGGTGCCGCAAGACCTGAGCACGGCGCAGATGCTCCAGGTCCTGTACCGCTGTACCGACACCGACGGCACCATCGAGGCGGTTGAGTACTGCGAGTTCGGGGCCGAGAACATGGGTGGCGTCACCAGCAACGACCAGTGCGCGATGTGACAGCGGCACCGCTGTAAGCCAACACAAACACTGCTCCGCTCCTCAGACTCTGGGGCGGAGCAGCAGTGTTCCCGGGGCAGTGGGATACCCGATGCCGCCTGTCCTTTGGTAGCACGGTTATTTCTACGCGATCACCGCCGACACCTACACCAGGACCGGCACCGTGACGGCTGTCTCCCTTCAGGCCCCGGCAAGGGGCTCTTGATGAGCTGCGGTCGTGACGTCGGTGGTGACATGCGGCTGTATCAGGCCCAATTGGTGAAACCGAGTTATCTCGGTTGCCACTTCGTTCTGGAGCTCCGTGAACCGCCGCAACTTCATGGCGAGATCCGGATTCGCCGCTGAGCGATAGCCATCGCACCAGTCCCCGCCCTCACGAGCCGGAACACCCGAAAGCTCTCCCCGAATCTCGCTGCCGGGTCACGCCGAACGAAGGGCCCTGTGCGTACGGAGTCGTCCGCCGTGGTGCGCGTACGAGATCAGCGAAGGTTCAAAGATGGGTTCTGACAGCGGCCAGTTGAGTTGAGATTCCCCGACGATGGCCACTTGGTGGGGAGGTAACTGGCCGTGGGTCGTCACTCTGCGTCCTGGTCGATCCGGGTATGGGGCATGATCCAGTTAGTGCGCCAGGTGGTTCCACTGTCGTAGGAGAACGCTTGCTCTCATTGGGCCGTGTCCGGGGTGGGGTGGGTCCAGTCGAACCGGAGCGTCACGGCGCAGCACCGCCAGCCGATGCGGCGCGCGTCTCGACAGGTCGCGTTCATTCATCATGCAGGTCTCCTAGATCCGAGAGACCCACCTGTCAACAACGTCCGTCAGTTCTAGACCTTGCGCGGGCACCGGGTCGACACTCTCGGCTGCACAGCAGGTCAGCGTCCGCCATATAGTGGAATTCCCCCCTATCAACTACTTATTGACCTTTATGGGGGAAGGGTGGGCGTATGAATCCACTTAAGCGCGCCACCGCAAGAACTGCTCTCGGTGCATGTGCCGCCGCCACAGGGATCCTCCTGTTCACGGCATCCGCCGCTCAGGCCGCAGACCCCGACCCTGGACTGCTGGACATCAGCGTCGGGGTCAACGTCGGCGGCGGAAACCCCGGCAAGATCCCCTGCACCTATGAGGAGGTCGTCGGCGGGCAGGTCCTCCTCGACAACGGATACACCACGGCCGAGCTCCGAACCGCATACGACGCCGGTGACCGCCTACCGGTGATCGAGGACTCGCAGCTCACTGAGGTGATCTACCAGTGCGCAGACCCACAAGGCACGATCATTGGGCGCGAGTACTGCACGATTGCTGTTGAAGTGCAGGACGGCACGGCGCCCGATAGGTGCATCATGTGACGCCCTGCGGTGACCTCCGCCGAGACACTCGCCAGCTACGTCTAGTTCCGCTCTCGTAGGCGCTGCTCGCAGTCGGTCGACATCCCTCCCAGACGGCATCGCGCCCCCCGTGACCTTGGCGGTCAGCGCACGCACCGCCCAGACGGCGGAGGCCACCGGATCGTGGACGAGTGTCGGTCCATGGCGAGCGGCCAACGGTCCCATTACGTGAGCGATTTCAAGCATCACAGCCCCATTACGTGAACGCTGACACCTGGGTGCCGTCACCCAAAGTGACCAGCGTGCTAGAGGTCGACGTAGGTGCCGAGGGTCGACTCCAAGAGCTGCTCCCTGAGCAGCTTGCCTTCCACGTCGTCGATGCTGTATCGGAAGGACACCAGGGAATCGGAGCCGTCCCGGTCAGCGACCGTCTGCTCCATCACGCCCGGTCGCTGCGGCCATACCTTCACCGTCCGCTTCATGAGCCGCTGATCCGATCCGGCGTCCTCGTCCCACAGCTCCACGGTGAACACGAACGGCTCATCCTGGGCCTTGTTGCCGCTGAAGGTACCGGTGAGCGACTTGCCTGCGTCAGGTACCAGGTGCCCGGCCTGCGCGCCTTCGTTGATGGAAGCGTTCGACTCACACACCTCCTGGTAGTGGGACGCGTCCCGGTCGAAGAAGACCACCTTGTCCCGGCCATGGGTGACGGTGATGTTGCCGTAGATCTCTGCGCACTGCTGATGCGGATCCACGCGGTGCTCAATGTCGTCGATGCGCACACTCTGGATGGTCAGCTCGTAGTCCCGTCCTGTCGGTGTGCGAGGTGCCTGACACCGGCTCAGGTCTCGGCGGGCAGATAGATCGAGGCCAGTTTGGCCGGGTCGACGACGATGTGGATGCCGGTGATCCGGCCTTCGGTCACGGTGAAGGCGAGGAGGGAGAGAGGGGTTCCGTCGGGGCGCCAGGACATGTGGCCGGGGTTGCCGTTGACCAGCACGGGCTGATGGCGGGCGACCTCGCCGGAGAACATGCGGGCCCCGGAGGCGACCTTGGTGGCGCCGAGGGTGACGACCACGCCGTCGGGAGTGTCGACGGTCAGTTCCACGTTCGGGTCGAGGACACGCAACAGTGCTTCGAAGTCGCCGCTGCGGGCGGCGGCACCGAATGCCTGGACGACTTCTCGGTGCTCGCGGCCGGAGCCCGCCGGTCGGTCCGCGGCATGGACCTTGCGGTGGGCGTGGCTGGCGACCATCTTGGTGGCGGCGGTGGACTTGCCCAGAATCCGGGCGATTTCGTGGAACGGGACTGCGAACATGTCGTGCAGGACGAACGCCAGGCGCTCGCTCGGGGTGAGCGAGTCGAGCACGACGAGCAGGGCGAGGCCGACCGAATCGGCCAGCGCCGCCTGCTCGTCCGGTGCGGGGTCATCGTCGGGTATCACCACGAGGTTCGCGAACTCCTGCTCGTAGGCGATTTCGGGGTGGGCTCGGCGGGATCTCAGGAGGTCCAGGCTGATTCGGCCGACCACCGTGGTCAGCCAGCCCGCCAGGTTGCCGATGGTCGCCGCGTCCTGACGGACGAGGCGCATCCAGGCTTCCTGGACCACGTCCTCGGCGTCGGCGTGCGAGCCCAGCACGCGGTACGCGACGGCGCGCAGCCGATCGCGCTGGGCTTCGAACGCCTCGGTCACGAGGCCGGACGGGTGGGCGGTCACGGCTTCGGCTGCTGACGGAGCGAGACCCGGTTGCCGTCCGGGTCCACCGCCTCGATGCGGACTCCGAACGGATAGTCCACGGGCTCGGACTCTTCGAAGACGACGCCGCGCCGGCGCATGATCTCAAAATCCTTCCGCAGATCGTCGGATTCGAGGATCAGCGGACCGGGCGCGCCCGCTTCCCCCGGCTGTCCCGCAGCCGGGGCGTGGGACCACAGGATGATCTGCACCGGGCTGTCGGGAACCCCGACGGTGAGGAAGCGTCCGTCGGGCCCGGGGAAGTCGAGCTGCTTCTCCAGACCGAGTCCCTCGGTGTAGAACTCCAGCGCGCGGTCCTGATCCGTGACGTAGATCGTCACGTACATGATCCTGTTCAGCATGCTGCTCTCGATTCACTCGTTGATGCGACCGCTCGTATGCGGTCGTCGCTCTCATGACGAGTGCCGACGGGAGAAGGTAACAAGACCGGTCCGCGGGAGCGGAAACGGAACACGCCTCACCGCTGATGCCTGAGAAGCATCGTGCGGGCTTCGTCTCGCTCTGCCGTCCTTTGGGCCGGACAGAGGCCACGTAGCACGGGTAGAGGGCATCAGAAATGCGGACCTACAGGAATTCGCGACGGGCGAGGTGGCATGGACTCTGGCCTGGGGCGGAACTGCCGTGGTGTTCCCCGCTGGGCAGCCCGGCAGCATTGCCGCGACAGGCCATGCTGGCCCCACGTTGACACCAGGCCCGCAGCACCGTCGCCGACCCTCCGATGCGGCGTGACAGGCCGAGCAGAAGGGGCGGCCTGGTCGATGGACTCGGCTGAGACATATCCGGCGTCGACGAAGTGTTCCAGGTCCGTGAACTGCTGTCGGGTCAGGCTCTGATGGATGGCTTCGAGCACATCGATGTCCTGCTCGGGAGCGGGCCTGGTCATCACGGTCACGATGACATTCGGTCCGCTCTCGGTGCAGATCTCGCTCTGGTGATCGCGGCGGATCCAGGTCAGCAGCAGGTCCAGCGCCAGCAGCACGACGATGCCGGCGTCGATACCGATCGGGAAGACCATCGAGAAGTCCCCGAAGCCCTTCTTCTGAGCCAGATCACGCACCGCCGCGTAGGAACCCGCGAAACCGATCCCCGCGACGGTGACCGCTCCCGCGACCACCACCGAGACCAAGATCCGGTGGAGCCGGTTGAGTTGGGGCAGGCGCTGTGTCATAGAGGCCTGTCCTTGGCTCCGGACACCGGCGCTGATCCAGACAGCAGGGTGTGGATCAGCGCCTCGGTTTCGGGTTCGAGGTCGACCTGCAGCACGCGGTTGACGGCCTGGACGCGGGTGATGGCGGTGTGCAGGCCGGAGCGGTTCCCGGCAGCGTGCTCGCAGCGCATCCAGTCCCGATAGAGGATCTCCGCTCCCTCATCGACCTCCAGGCCGATCGTGATGGCCTGCCGTGCAGCGGCCAGGTCCTGGTACGTTCCGGCTGTGGTGCGCCAGGTGGCGACGGTGTGTGCCACATCCGTGATCCTGACGGTCATCTCCTGCTGCAGCGGCTGGGCCCAGGGCAGCGGGCGCGGACCGAACGGGCGGGCCCTCACCAGGCCGAGGGCTTCCTCCAGGTCCGTCAGCCCGTGCGCCCCGGCCGTCAGGCCGTGTTCGGCGAGCTGCTGGAAGCGGTACCAGTCGCATCGCAGCTTGGGGGAGATGCGGTACGGCTCGTCCTTGGCCGTGCGGCGGGGTACGTAGGTGTTGCCGTCCGGGTCGGTGCCCAGACGGCTGCGCAGCTGCTGCATCCGGGAGTTGAGGGTGGAGCGTTCCCACGGAGTGATCGGGTCCATGTCCGCACACACCTGGTCGCCGTCCCGGTCAGGCTTGAGATACAGCAGCGCGGCGAGCTGGCTGATCTTCGCTCCGTGGCCGCTGGATTCCACCCCGGTGACCTCCACCGGACCCAAAACCTTGATCTCCGGCCCGTGCGCCTCGGGAGCGGCTGCTGCGCCGTGCGTGGACTCGGCACTCTCAACGGCAGGCTCCGCGGCCTCGGCTTCCATGTCCGGCGGCTTGCGGAGGTGTTCGGGGCCCTTGGGCGTGTCCGGGGAAGGGGCTGGTGCGGTGTCCCCATCGGGGACGGGGCGTAGTCCAGCGGGATCGGTGGCTGCCGATAGAAGAGCTGGATACACCCCGCTGACGTCGGTGACCCCGGTGCCGGCGTTGCTGTTGACGACTGTCACCTTCACTGCCGGCTTCGCCGCAGCAGGTTCTGTAGCGACGCGGGGGAGTGGCGCCTCGCTGCCGTCGGACTTCACCAGTCCATCCAGTGTGGCGGGTTCGTCGGGGACGTGTTCCCAGGCGCCGTCGGGCGGGGTGGGTGGTTCGTTGGCTGCGGTCAGGGCGGTGACGATCTGCTGGTAGGCGCTCTGCTCCAGGCGCTGCAGCGTGAGGGGCAGGTCCAGGCTGTCCACGTGCTGTGGCCGGTCGGCGGAGGCGTCGAGGATTTCGGCGTCGGGGAAGAGGTGCGTGATCCCCTCGGCGGGTGCGATGACGGCGACGGGCACATGGGTGGCGCTGTCGACGGCTTCGGCGAGGAGCCAGGCGGCGTTCGCCTCCAGGGAGGTGACACACACCAGGTATGGCTGGTGTGCTTCGTCGGGTAACTGGTGCGCGGCCAGGAGCCGTTCCGCGAGGTCTCTCACGGCGTGGTCGGCTTGGCGCATGTGGGTGATGCGCGCGGTGGGCATGAGCCGGGGCAGGTCGGCGCCGAAGCCGACGGTGACGATCTCCGCGTCCGTGGCCCAGGGGCTCATCCCCAGCTCCAGCGCGAGCGACGTACATACCGCTTCCACATCCGTGGCCTCGCCGTTGAGGAGGATCACCTTCACCTGGGGCAGGTTGAGCAGGACCAGGGATCCGTCCTGCATCGCCCCGAGGGTGGCCAGCCCCGGAAACGGGGCCCGAACCTGCTCGGCCTCCTCGCTGCTGGCCAGCTCGGCATCGGGCGCAAGCGACCACCAGCCATCCTTGGGCGGGCCGTCGAACGGGGCCATCGCCTCCAAGCCCGTGTCGACGGGCAGCACCTGGACGCTGCGCGGCGTGATGCGCGCCGCCCGCAGCGCCGGCAGCTCCGCCCCCAGCTCGGCAGCGCGCCGGGCCAACGTCCGCAAGGCCACATCCAAAAGCTGCGCCGCGGCCGGCTCCGCGGCCGCCGCCAGCTGCGCCTCGGCCTGACTGGACTCGCCGGTGATCGCGATGGTTTCGCCGGGCTTGCGGCGCCGGCGCTGCAGCAGCCGGCGCAGTGCGAGTGCTCCGGTGACGGCGGCGGCCAGCAGCGCGAACGCCCCCGCGACCGTGCGCAGCGAGAACGCCGACGACGAGGAGGAGGGCGCGTCCTCGGCGGGCACCGACGCTGCCGGGGTGGGTATCGAGGGATGGTCGGCCGGGCGGGACGCGTTGGGGCTTGCCGCCTCGCTGCCCGACGCAGGCGGCACCGCACCGCCGTGGGACTCTTCATCTTCGGGCTCGTCGGTGTCTGCGGAGGAACTGGAGCTGGGTGCGGGCGACTTCGCCGGATCGCTCTGGGAACCCGAAGCGGTCGGTGCGGGCGTGGGCGGAGCCGGGCGGGCCGAGGAGTTGTCGCCGGGTGAGGACGGCGGTGTGGTTTCCCCGCTGTCGGAGTCTTCCGGCGGCACACCAGGTGGCGGGGGAGCGGGCTGTTCGGGAGCCTCGGGCTGCTGGGGCGGCGGGGTCGTCGGGGGTATGCGTAGCTCTTGTCCGGGGATGATCAGCCGGGGGTTGGTGAAGGTGCGCCCGCCGGGCTGCTGTTGGCCGCGGTTCTCCTCGAAGATCTCCATGTAGCGGCGGCCGTCGCCGAGCTCCTCCTTCGCGATCCTCCACAGGTTGTCCCCCTCCTCCACCATGCGCGATGAGGCGGCGCCGTCTTCGGCGCCGTCCGGTGCGCTGCGGGGCAAGGGGAGCGGCTGTGCTTCGGCCGCGTGCTGCGCCGCGAGGCCCGCATCGTTGGCGTCCAGGTCGTCGGGCAGCAGCAGGGTCCAGCCGGGCTGCAGGGGCGTGTTGGTGTCGAAGCGGGTTCCGTCGGTCATGGTGCGGCCTTCGTTGGCCTGGGCGATTTTCGTGTAGAGCGCGCCGTGACCGTAGAGCTTCTCGGCGATGGACCACAGGCTTTCCGCCGGGCGAGTGTCGAGCACGGTGTATGTGGTCTGCCCGGAGGACTGCTCCTGCTCGGCCGGGGCCGTTTGGGACGGTGCCAGGGTGGAGTCGCCCTCGTGCTGGGGGAGTTGGGGTGCGGTGGCCGTGACGGCTTGGCTGGGGGTGGCTGAGGCGAGGGCGGTTGTGGTGGTGAACAGTAGGAGGATGCTGCCGACCAGGGTGGCGGCGGTGCGTTGGCTGAGGTGTAGTCCGGGCAGTTTCGGGGCGCGTCGGCCGCGTAGTTGAGCGGGGATCTCCAGCAGCACCGAGAGCGTGAATGCCGCCCAGGCGATCCAGCCGATGACGGCCAGTGCGAGTAGGGCGACGTTGGTGGTGTCGGAGCGGGTGAACAAGTGGGACAGCCCGTCGACTCCCGACGGCCACACCGCAAGCGAGGCCTTGAGCAGCAGCCATGGGACTCCGCCCATGGCGGTGATGAGTACCAGGAGTGAGGTGGTGGCACGCGGCACGGCCAGCAGCCGGGGCGGCGCGGAGGCGGGGGAGTGGCGGGGTGAGGGCATCGCTCAGTTGTCCTCAGGTTTCGTGATGCCGTGGAGCAAGGTCGCCGAGCTTTCCCCCTGCACGGTCCAGTGGGTGGGCGTGAACTTGCCCTGGTAGGAGTCGGTGACGGTGACGGTGAGCGATGTGCCGCCGTCACTCAGGCGGGTGGTGCCGGACACCCCGGCCTTAGCGAGATAGACGGCCGCGGCTGCGGCCGCGGCCTGCGGGTCGGCGACAAAGGCCTCCCCGGGCACCGCCTGTCCCGGGTCGACGGCCTGGCCCGCGGCCCGGGCGGCCTCCAACGCCAAAGCGTCGGCGCGCTCCTGGGTACGCAGCAGGGCGAAGGCGTCCACGATCAGCAGCCCGGCGAGCAGCAGCGGCGCGGTCACGATGGCGACGAACACCGAGATGCCGCCGGTGTCATCGAATCTGGAGCGGCGGTAGCGGGCCCGCAGAACGCTGATCATCCGCGCTCCCGGTACGCGTCCACAACGCTCGTAAAGGTAGAAGTCACGGTCTTGGTTCCCGGGCCGCCACCGACCAGAAGAAGATCCCCGATCGGCACCGTGCACGCCACCGTCACGGTCACCTGGGAGACTTGCCCGACCGGCACAGCCAACCCGCCGGTGTCAGCGGTGACGCTGGTGTCCGTGCACTCCTGCTGCTGCGAGGCGAGTGCCCCGGCCGCAGCCTGTTGTGCCGCGCTCTGGCCCTCGCCCGGGGTGCGCGCCAGTGAGGCAGCCCGGGCCGCGGCCTGGGCGGCGGCGTCGGTCTTCTGGTCGGCGAACGACAAGCGAGCCCCGGCGAGGAACAACAGCCCGAAGGCGAGCAGCAGCGGCACCACAATCACCGCCTCGATCGGGGCGCTGCCCCGCTCCCGTGCACCCGCAGCCGGCCAGCGCATGTCACTCGCCCCCCGCCGTGGTCCAGCGCTCGCGTGGACCGGAAACCGTCGCGGACAGCTGCCAGTTCGCCACCCCGGGCACCAACGACATCGCAGAGCCCTCCACGCGGATCACGATGCGCTCACCGGTGCTGCCCGCGGTGGACACGCTGGAGGAGGTGACCAGGTTGCCGCCCAGACGGGTCAGAGTCTCGCTAGTCCTGTCCGCCCCGTCCGCGGGGCTGGCTTGGTAGGCGCGCCCGGCCGCCAGGCCTTCACGGGCCGCGGTGTAGGCGACGTTGCGGCTGTAGGCCCACAGGATCGACTGCACGATCGCGACGAACAGCAGCAGCACGATGGGGAAGATGATCGCCATCTGGATCGGCGACGACCCCCGGTCATCCGCCGCACGCAGCTGCAGACGCTTGAACACCCGTCGCATCTGGCGTATCAGGTGCATCAGTCGGGCCAGATCGAATCCAGCTTGACGTCGGCCTTGTTGTACAGCGCGGCCAGTCCGCCGGCGATGAGCAGCGCACCGGCGACGGTGGCCAGCACGATGATGACCGTCGGGATGCCCTCGCCGCGCTCGCCCCGCTCGGCCATCTCCTCGCGGGCATGGTGCAGTTGGGCCTGCAGCCACAGCACCAGCTGTGTGCTGGTCTTCCACCACACGTCCTTCATGATGGGTGCTCCTTGCTTCAGTCCACGTCGGTTGGCCCGCGGTGAGGGCGAGGCTGGTCATAGGCGGAACATGTTCAGCACCGCCGGGAAGGCGATGAGGAACATGGCCAGGACGCACAGCAGAGCGCCGGGGGCGGACAGCTTCTCGCTGTCGCGATTGGCCTCGGTGGCGTCGGTGGCGAGCAGTTCGGTACGCAGGCTCCTGGCGCGGCCGCGCAGCGTGTCATACACGGCGGCGCCGTCCTGTTCGGACAGACGCATGATGTCGGCGAGATCGGTGAGCACCGGCAGTTTCAGGTGCTGGCCCATGTCTTCCAGGGCCTGCCAGGGGGAGGATTTCTCGGTGCGGGCCCGCAGCAGGGCCTCCTGCAGCCGGACAAACGCCCAGCCGCGGCCGATGAGCGCGGCGTCTTCCAGGGCCTGAGCGGTGTCCCGGTTGGAGGCCATCCGCAAAGCGACCAGCTCCAAAAACGCGGCGGTGGCGTAGGAGAACTCGATACGCGCCCTGGCCGCATCGCTGTGCAGGCTGAAGTCGGGCCAGAACCACAACACGGCAGCGAGCACGACGCCGACGACGCCGGGAAGGACCAGCGGCACACTCAAGCCCAGCAGGGTCCATCCGCCGAGCACCACGACGGGGAAGAGCAGCCCGGCGAACGCATAACTCACCTTGTTGATCAGGAACTGCTCCGGCGCCTGTCCCAGCAGTGCCAGGTCGGTGCGTGGCAGGGTCAGGGGCATCCGGCGCAGCAGCCACGCTCCGAAGGTGCCCTGCGCCGAGGCCGCCTGAGCCTCCGTGGCGGGCGCGGGAGGGGGAGGGTTGAGCCGCCGCAAGGCGGGGCCGAGGCGGGGTGCGGCGGGCACCAACTCCCCAACCAGCAAGGCAATGCCGGCGCCGGCCACGCATCCGGCAACCACGAGCACGCCGATGATGTTCACGTGGCTGCCACCTCTTCCTGCTCGCGTGCGGCCGGGGGTGTGACCGTGCTGCGCGGGTCGTGGACCAGGAACCGGGCCGGGGGACGCCGGTTGGACAACCGCCGGGCCCACACCAGGACCGCGACGAAGGCGCTGGTGACCAGCGCCAGGAACAGCTGGCCGAACAGGGTGGCGTAGGGGGCGGTGTAGTGCGGCACCAGGAAGCCGGCAGGGATGAGACCGATGCTGATGAACGTCATCACCCGCACCGCGGTACGAGCCTTCTCCCGTCCGGCTTCGATCCTGCGGCGGCTGGCGACTTCCTCCCGCACGGAGGCCGACAGGTCCTCCAGGGCGTCGGCCAGGCGCGGGCCCGGATCCATGGCGGCCAGAGCGAGCGCTGCGGTGACCTTGTCTGCGGTGATGTCATCAAGCCGGTCGGCGAAGTCGTACAGGGCCTCGGCTGCTGGCCAGTTGGCCTGCAGCTTGTCCGCCAGCTCCCCGACTTCCTCCGCCAGCGCGGCGGGCGCGTTCTTGCGGGACGTGCTGAGCGCCGCCTCCAGCGCGAAGCCGAGCCGGATCACCTCGGCCAGGCGCTGGGACCACTCCGCGAGCCCTTCCAGCTTGGCGATGCGCAGCTTGGACGACGCGGTCGGCGCGAGCAGCCACGGCACTCCGATCACGGCCAGGCCCACCAGCACCGACACCACGAACACTCCGGTGAGGAGCCATGTAGCGACTGTCACGACGCCGGAGGCGATCAGCAGGCTGCGGCGCCGGGCGGCCCGGCGGCCGGCCGCCGGGCCGCCGAAGGCCTGCGCCCGCCACTGGGCGAGGCGTCCGTGACCGGGGGGTCGGGTGGTGCCGACGGTTGCGATGACGACTGCCACCAGCCCGGCGGCCACCAGGACGCCGCACACGCTCCACCACAGCGCTCCGGTCACGCCCCCACCCCCTGAGTCTGCGTCCAGGGATTCGGCGTCGGGGGCACGGCATGGAAGCCGGCCCGGGCCAGGTCCTGGCGGGTGCGCTCGGACACGGGGCGATGGAACACGGCTCGCGGATCGTGGGCGGAGGCTGGGGTGAACACCTCGTTGAACGCGGGACGTCCGCCCTCACCGACGCCGGTGATCTCCCAGATGTGGGAGACGACGCGGCGTTTGACGGGCCCGGACTCGTCCACGCTGAGGAACACGATGAAGTGCAGGCCGTTGGCGATCTGCCGGTAGGCCAGGGTTTCGGAGAAGTTGCCGCGCGCCAGCAGATACAGCTCGGCGATCCGGTCGAACACCACTGACGGGTGGGAGGCGTGCAGGGTGCACATGTTGCCCGGTCGGTCGCTGGTCATTGCCTGCATCATCGCGGTGATCTCCGCACCCCGGACCTCACCCACCACGATCCTGGTCAGCGACATCCGTTTGGCCCGGTACAGCAGGTCCAGCAGCGTGATCTGGCCCGCGGCTTTCCCGTCGACGCGTTCGCCGTTGGACTCTCTCGCCTCCATCGGCACCACCTGGGTGTGGAAGCCGTTCTTGTGCGCCCACAGCTCGAACTCGGTCTCCAGCGTGCCGAACCGCTCACCCGCGGGCACTTCCTTGAGTAGCGCGCGCAACAGTGATGTCTTGCCCGAGGACTGTTCGCCGGCGACCAGCACATTGCGCCGCGCCCGCACCATCGCGGCCAGGAAGTCACGGGAGGTGGCATCCAGGGTGCCAAGTTTGACCATGTCGTCCAGGTTGGCGTCTTTGATGCGGTGGCGGCGGATGGTGACGAAGGTGTGCTCACCGGTGATCTGTGGACCCAGAGCCTGCAGCCGCGAGCCGTCCGGCAATCGGAGCGCGACATCGGGGCTGTAGGTGGAGAACGTGCGCCCGCCCTGCCCGCTGTTGCGGATCAAATCCCGCACCAGTTCCCGCAGTTCGTCCTCGCTGTCGGCGACCGGCGGCACCTGGACCGGTTGGGCGTCGTCGCCGTATTTGAGGAACACCTGGGGCCCGTTGATCCAGATGTCCTCGACCTGGTCGTCATCGAGATAGCGCTGCAGCCGGCCGGCACGGAAGAGCATGTCGAACACGAGGGCAGCCAGGGCCTGTTCCTCCACCGGCGCCATGCCGTGGGCCCGGTGGGCGGCCGCGTCCGCCCAGATGGCGACCTTTTCGTTGATCAGCGCGCGGCCGCGCTGCTGGCGTGCCTCGCCACTCAGCTTCTCGTCGAGGAGCTGCTCGTTGACCTGCCGCTTGATCTCGTTCGCGGCCCGGTAGTCGAGCTGGACCTGCGGTACGGGATGGCGGCCCACCATGCCCGTGGCGCCGACATGGGCCGCGGGTGGGGCGGGGCGGCCGTTGACGGACCGCGCATGCCGGGCGGCGGCATTGACGGGCTGCGGGTACAGCGGTTCACCGCGCATCGCGCGTCACCCCCTGAAGTCGCTGGTACAGGGGCGAAGCGAGCCGCGCCCGGCGGGTCGCCACCCGCTGCCGGATCGGCGTGGTCGCCGAACGGGCTGCCCGCATCAACACCCCGCGCATGAACCGGCGCGGCTCCTCGGCGCCGTCGGACAGCACAGCGGCCTGGTTCGGCAGATACGGCAGGGTGGTTACCACCGGCACGCCGAGCTCTTCCTCAACCTCCCGTGCCCGGTAGGGCCCTTCGGTGATGAGGAGGACACCCAGGCTGCCCGCGCCGTGCCCGCCGTCACCGTCCAGCAGCCGGCGCAGCGCCTCGACGCGCACGCGAGCCGCGTGTACCCCGCGTAGAGTGCCGCGCACCACCATCAGCACCACATCAGCGCGCAGCGCCAGCACACCGGCCGGGCCGAACGCCCCGCTGCGACCGAGGTCGACCAGAACGTCGTGTTCGTAGGCCTCGATGTTCTGGAACAGGTCGAACAATGCGGGCCACACCGGGGTGAGGCTGGCGGCGTCCGTGAAGTTGGCCAGGCCCGGCAGCAGCAGCCGGCTGTTCGCGCCGGCGTCGCCGTCGCTCTCTTCTCGCAGCGCCACCAGCTGCGTCCAGAATGCGTTCACCAGTTCCTGGGTGCGCGAGGACACGGCCAGATTCTTAAGGCCCCGGCCCGCGGGGAGACGGCTCTGCAACGCGCCGGGCAGGACCGCTCCGCCGTCGGGGTCGCACTCCGCCAGCAGTACCCGCTGACGTCCCTGAAGGGGCCAGGTCCGCAGCAGGGCCAACGCGGTGCTGGTCACCCCGGGAGCACCGGGCCCTCCGAGGAGGGCGACGACGGCCATCAGGAGCTCCCCGGGTCCACGACGAGCGCCACCTCACCGCTGGCCGCACGGGCCGCCAACGTTGGCCCCTGATCGGCCGGGACGGCGACATCGACCACACGCTCGCTGCCGGCCTCCTGCTTGTCGCCCACCCGCACCACGCGGGCCGCCACCGACTCCGGCTCCGCGTCCGCGCCGCGCCCTGCGCTGCCGGCGCCCTGCCCCTCCGCAGGAGTGGACACCACCAGGACCCGGTCACCGGGGGAGAGGGGCGTGGTAGGCAGCTGGTTGGCCTTGAGCCCGATGCCGACCAGCTGCTCACCTTTCGTGACCAGGGCCCGATCGGTGACCTGGCCACGTGAGACCATCGCCCCCGGCACCAGAGCCACCGCGGCCCGCTTGCCGACCACCTGCTCCCGGTCCGCAGCCTTGAACGGCTTAAGAGCCGGGTCCAAGGAGATCGACGCCTCGCCGAGATCCGCATCGTCGATCACGTCACCCGCCGGGACCGCCCGCGTCACTGTCAACACCGGGGTGCGCTCACCGGTCTCCTGCCAGGCCACGAACCCGCCCAGACCACCCGCGGCGATCAACGTGACCGCCAGGGCATACATACCGGGCCGGCGGCGCCGCCCCCGGATACCGACGGCGACGCTCGCGGCGGGCTGCGCTGCCGACGTGGGCATGGGGCCTCTGCCCGTCGGGGAGGCCGGTGCTGTGGTGCTACTCACGTGCGTGCCTCTCTCTCGCTGATCCGCTCGAGGTGCGTCAGCGGCCGCCCACGGCCTGCAACTCGCCGATGGCCACCTGAGCTTGGGACTGCCGGATCTCCGTTAGCTCGCCACTCTCTCCGTCACCGGTGACCTGCCAGTCCACAGCCCACGTAGAAGTAGCCGTGACCTGGTATTTGTTGCCGGGCTCAGATGCGGAGGTACGGGTGTAGACGTGCCCACAGTTCGGCGACTCGCGCTTGCCGTAGGAGGCTTTGTACGGAGTACCGGGGCCGGTGCATGTGACCGTCGTGCCGTCGCCGGTCTTCCATACGATCTTCGTGACCCGTGCGGTTGCGGTCACGCTCACTCCGCCTGCCGTCGCGGTAGCGGAGTTCGGGCCCGTCGTCGTCGCCGACCGCGGGGTCCACAGCCACGTGGGAAGACCCACGGCGCCGGTCCTCCCGGCCTTTGGGGTGGTCTGGATGTCCGGGCCGACAAGCTTCATCTTGTCGATGGCCTCCTGCACCAAGACCCGAGGATCAATTGCCTCGCTGGGTGCGTTCGCGGCCCAGAACGTCTCGTATGGCAGCAAGTTGCCCACTATGGCTCCGGCCGCCGCGGCCGGACAGATCCGGGTGTACACCGCGCCGCCGCCTGGGTCGTGCCCCTCCCATAATGCACTCCCCTTTGGCGGCTGCGGATCCATCCGGATCACCCGGCACGGGCCCGGAAGACGTGGCTTGGCCTTCTTGCCCATGCCGCCGGTCTGCGTCTTGCCTGAGGAGCCGGGCTTGCTCGTCTGCTCTTCCGCGCAGATGGACACCCATATATCCGAGGCGTCCTCACACGGACCGCCGCCGTTGCCCGGCATCGCGAATGCTGTCGCCGGCGCGGCCAGGCTCACGAGGGCGGACACCGCCGCGGCCGCGAGGGCCTGGGTCAGCAGGCCTTTTGCTGAGGTTTCACGTCGAGGATTTTCCACTGCTTGCCCCACTTCTCGGCCTTCACAACGGTCACGTACCGGTCCAGCCGCTCGGAGGGGGCGGGCAGCTCCTTGCCGGTCTTTTTGTCGACGCGCTTCCACGTGGAGATGTCGAGGCAGTCCTTCAGGGTGGCCTTGGGCACCTCAGCCCGTGGGTCGACGGTTTCCACCGTGGCCTTGATGGTGGGCTGACCCTCGGCACGCACCCCCTTCTGCTTCATCGTCAAAAGGTCGCTCTCGGCCTGGGCCAGGGCGTTGCCGACGGCGTACCG
Organism: Streptomyces monticola; assembly: GCF_042665355.1. NCBI lineage: Bacteria > Bacillati > Actinomycetota > Actinomycetes > Kitasatosporales > Streptomycetaceae > Streptomyces > Streptomyces monticola. Next base: position 142,986 of record NZ_JBHTCF010000018.1, read on the forward strand.
CTTCAAGTCCGTGCCCTTGGTGCTGCCTTGCGCGTACGCTTTGGACTGCTCGATCCAAAAGCGGCCGTAGGCAGCGAGGACTTCCGATTCGGCCTGGGCCTCTGGGTCGGCAGCCTTCGAGGATGCCGCTGGAGCCGGCGTCGACGACGCGGACTTTGACGGTTCGGGATCAGCGGCCTTGTTGTCCTCGCTGCAACCGCTCACTGCCAGCACCGAACTGGCCAGAAGTGCCAGCCCTGCGCGGGACGGGCCACGAAGTGCCCGCTTTCGGCGTCCAGTTGATGTCATCGCGGCATCCTCCCTGAGCGCTGGGTCGTCTCGGTTTGGTTCTGCCGGGGGTGTGCTGCTGACCGCACATCGACACTGTCTGTTGCAACCCATGCGGTGAGCTGTGGGTCTACATCGCGCTCTATATGCGGCAGCAAAGTGATCACAGGCTCGCGTGGTTCGGCTACCTTCACGGCACCTCCCTATGGGGCAACTAGCTATGAAGGATGGGTGTTGACTGTCTGGGACTCACTGTGTCGTAGGGATCATTGCGAGCGCAATGGTTCATTATTCGGAAGCTATGCTTACGGTACGTTACGTGATCGTCGGCCAAGTCCCCACTCTCTGTTCTAAGTTCAGGACAGAGCTGACGGAGGGGCATACGTGGCGAACCTCGGAATAGGGCGCCATGCGGAATATGCCCGCAGCACGGGCATTAGCGGGAGGAACGTCTCCCTGAAACCGACTGACTCGATGAATCGACATAGCTACATCGCGCGCGAGAAGGGTGATTCCGCACCCACGCGGGCCGCGCCGCAGGGCGCCCGGCCGCTCTGCGAGCCGCTATCCCGCCTCGGTCCGTGCGAGCGCCCATCCAGCGTGAATGCCCGGGCCTCAGCGTCCCGAGCATGTGAGGGCAATAGCGGAATGGGTGCCACCGGCCTGCGAAATCTGTGCGTCCGGTCCGACCTGTGCGCTCATGCCGGTGCATGGCGGGCCGGGCAAGTCTCAGGACGATCAGTCTGAGGTGGCAGCGCTGATACGGCGAGAAGTTGTCGCTCGGCCGGGCCCGTGGCCGAATTGGGCGAGGCGATGCGGGGCGTCCGCGGGCCTGTGGGTGCCGGTGCGTCCGCCGCAGCGTGGTCCTCGGCAGGTGCTAGCGGGCTCTGTGGTGCGTCGCATTTTCAACTCCTGTGTGAAATCGGCGTCTTGCGCACCCGAGGTAAGTCGCTTGCCCCGACCAGAACATCGACCATCCCTGGCCGACCAGCATCACGAAGCGGTCACAAATCCGTGGTCGGGGTTCTGGTCGACCCGACCAGAACCCCGACCGTGCTCCAGCAAGCCATGGCGCCGAGGACAGACTGCTGAGAGCGCACCGGCCGCTGGTGCGGTGAGCGTGGAACCAAACTCCATAATTCGGGGGAGGGGCTGGATGCTGCCGCACCCTCAATTCGTCGGCACTGCCGCAGTGTCCGTCAGCTGGCAACGCGTCCGATGAACGTTTGGGCCCCACTCTCGCCGGATCAGCACCGGTGAGAGTGGGGCGTTTGTCGTCTTGTCAGCCGCGGCGCCGAGCGCCTTGCGGCCACACGACATCCACAGGCAGCCCCAACTCACGCGCCTCGACTACGACGTGGGCCGTGCCGCCGCCCTTGCCCGAGGGGGCGCGCCTTTCCACACCGCGATGAGCCGGTTGGCCCGCTCCAAGACCGCCTGGTTCGCCGACTCGTACGCCTGCCGGTTCGCGGACATACCTCGTCGGCAGCCTCGACGAGCCGGCCGAAGGTCTGGGCGTGATCGGGCTTGACCTTGGCCAGCCGGTAATCCTTGGAAGGAAGGACGACGACGAGCCGACCGCCGGCGGCCAGGACCGCCTCGGCGAACAGCGAGTCAGAACCCACTGCGATGCACGAGACGCCGACGAGCTCGCCGGGGTCGTATCCCTTCAAGAGCCTGTCGAGGGCGTCACGCACCAGAGGGACACTGTCCTCCGTCAGGTCCATGTGTCCGGTTACGGCAATGGTCGTCACGGCCCTACCTCTCAGCTCGACGGTAGGTCGCGGATTCTAGCTCGCACGTCGGCACCGCTCGTGGAGCATCGTGGCCCACGGTACGCGGGTACAGGTTGCCGAGCTGTGTCCGGACCCGGCTGGACCGTGTCCGGGCCGCGGCGTCAACGGCCATGTGCGCTTGCTCGACGCCGCCGCGTACGTCGCCCTGAAGGAAGTGACACTCTGCAAGTCCGATCCGGTCCAGCGCGTGACGGCACCCTGCCTCAGGGCCACGCCGGGCGAGCGCTGCGCGGCTCTGACCAGACCAGATAGCGAAACGCTGCTGGAGTGCTAACCGGTCGTCACCATGCCGTTCGCGGGGAGCTGCAGGAGGACGGCCCACCCGGCGTCGCGGCGGATCAACGTGGCTGCCAGGCGCTCGGTCTCAGGCTCTCCCGCGGCGATCCACGTGGCCATCATGCCGTTCAGCTCCTCCGCCGCAGGAGAGTTGATGCTGTCGGTGATGATGCCCTCGTCGGTCGCGATGGCGGCGTGCCTGCCCTTTACGACGCCAACGCCGGTGCCGGCGGGCACGCTGGCCACCGCGAGGCCGTCCGGGTTGCACGCGATGATCCAGTTCTTGAGGTGGAGCCAGCCGTCGGCCCAGTCGTGCTTCTCCGTGTAGCCGGGGTCCATGAGGGCGTCAAAGGACCTGCTCAGGTCGATGTCGTCGACGTCACCGGTCACCGTGAGGGCGTGATCGCCGTCTTCTTCGTTGGAGATGGTCGTGCCGTACGGGGGCGGGATGTCCATCGGGGTGTAGCCGCCCGCATGCACAGTGACCGCTGCGGGCTGCCCGCCATCGCCTACGGTGACGCACGCGATCGCGTACGCGCCGGGCAGGCCGCTGATCCTTACGCCGGTGAGGAGCTGGCCGCCGGGCACCAGCTGGTGCAGCCACGCGTCCGGGATCAGGCTGGGGGTCGCGCCGGCGAAGATCCGGTGGAACGGGGCGCGGTCGAGACTTCCTTTGAAACCGTCGCCGTGCACGGCCAGCACCCCGGAATCATGGAGGTCGAGCAGGTGACGGGCTCGCTCGTAGCGGCCGCGGTCGCTCTCCACGGTGGTGACCAGGCCGGTGGGGCCCGCGAGTTCGGCGAGCCAGGCAGCGGAGAGACCGGATCCGGTGCCGATCTCCAGGACCTTCATGCCCTCCCGCACGTCGAGGAGTCGCAGGTGTCGTTCGGTGACATGGGGCGGGGTGCAGGGGCGCACGGCCTGGCCGTCGGTTCCCTGGTACAGGGCGGGCGGGATGCGGTCGGCGAGGGCGGCAACACGGTCAGCATGGGTGGCGTTCATCTGGTCTTCCCGTTCAGGAGCGCACGGTGGTGTGGAGTGGACGGTCGGGGACGTCGGGTTCGCCGACCGGCTGGTGCTCCGCTTCGATCCAGGCATGAGCTGCCGCCGGGTCGAAGCGGCAGCCTATGCACCAGTCGACGTTCCAGCCGTGCAGGGAACACAACAGGTAGGCGGTGAGGGACTGTTCGAGGCAGGCGGCGCGGCCAGGGAACCGGTCGCCCGCCCACGCGGCCGCAGTTACGTACCGCTCGACGGACTGGCGGCGGGTGGGCCGCCGTGGTCGTTTCACTGTGTGGGCGATCGCCAGGACGGCCCGCAGAGGCAGGAGGCGCTGCAGTGCCACGGCGAGGCCCAGCAGCGCCAGGGCGGCCACGCGCAGCGGCAGTCCGATCCCGGAACCGTCCGCCGGCCGGTAGACCATCGGAACGCTCACCGCCGCCACCTCCGCTTCCGCGAAGGGGCAGCGACCAGGAAGCCGCGGCCTAGGAGCTCGGACGCCAACACCTGCATGTCACCGCGCACCCGCTCGGGGTCGGCTTCGTAACGTTCGGCGACGGCGTCGGCGGCCTTGGCCGAGTCGCCGCAGTCGGTCAGGTGCTGCCACCACAGGGCCCCGGTCGGGTTCAGAAGATTCCAGGTGCCGCGTCCGCGCAGGTCGAGCAGCATGCCGCCCCGGTCGGTGATGGTGGCGCGCACCCACGGCGCCGGTCGTAGGTCATGCATGCGCCGCCCCCTGGTGCTGGCGGATCCACAGCTCCGTCGAGCACAGCGTTTCCAGTGCCGCGAACGGTCCCGGTGCTCCGGCCAGCAGCCGGGCCGTGTCGGTGCGCGCCACGTTCGGGTCGATCACTCCGGCCTTGGCCAGCCAGGAGTCCTCGACGAGGCCGCGCACCGTGTCGGCGTTGCGGCGCAGCCCGGCGTACGCGCTGCCGGTGTAGGCACTCTTGCTGCCCCGGCCCAGGATGACGTCGGGGACCAGCCCTTGGAGCGCCATGACCAGCTGACGCTTGGGCCCGTCCAGGTTCTGGCGGCGATACCAGGGCCAGGCCATGCAGGCGCGGACCACGGTGTTGTCGAGGAACGGGGCATGAACGGTGATCCCGGTGCTCGCGACCTGCTGTCTCAACTCGGCTTCGTACGCCCCGAACTCGTGCAGCTCACCCATGAGGGTGGTGGCGCCCGGCGGGACAGCGGGTGTTTCCTCGGCCGCCGCACGCACGGAGCGCACCAACTGCTCGCGCGCCTCCGCCGTGAGCCACGCCGCGGCGCCGCCCTGCGCCGCCCATGCCAGGCCGTGCCGGGGATCGGATCGTTGCGCGGGAGGGGCAGGGGTTCCTAGGGTCTTGGCGAGCTGGGCGAGCGCGGCACGGCGGCTGAGGCGTGATGCTCTTGCTACCGCCGCGATCGTCGAGGCGACCGGCAGATGCCGCATCCGGGCCCACGCCGTTGCCTGCCGCAGCATTTCGCGCCACTCGCCTCGGCGGGCCAGTTCGGCCAGGTGTCGAGGGTGCGAGGACAGCAGCAGGTCACCGGCCGAGCCTGTCAGGTGCAGGCTGCTCCCCTCGCACTGCGCCACCCGTTGGTAGCCGAAGCGCGTCGCCCACCGGCAGGCATCACTGAACGGGAGATCCGTGGCCGGAGCCTGCTCCAGATCGTCGAACAGCCAGTGCCGGTTGGTGACTTCGTACAGACGGATGAGCGGCTCCTCGGAGGCTGCGCGGCGTGCGTGCAGCACGTCGTCGCCGTTGCTGCTGACCGCGTCGATCAGGAGGACGCCCACCATGGGGGTGTTGGTGGTGCGGGCCGCCAGCAGCGTGATGCTGGTGGAGTCCATGCCGCCGGAGAAGTCCCCGGACACCTGCCCGTCGACGGCCGCGACGCGGCGGCGCACCCCGAGCAGCAGAGCCTCCGCCAGCGTGTCGTCGGCGTTCGTCGCCGGCCGCAGCAGGTCCTGCTCGTAGGGCACGGTGTGTGCGCCCTGCGCGGTCAGGTGCACGAGGCGGCCCGGCTCGACGCGCCTGATGCCCGTATACGGGGTGCGCCCCCGAACGACCTCCGGCACGGTGGGCGTCACCAAGCGCGCGGCGAGCGCGTCCGTGTCCATGCCGGCGCCCGTCTCCTCGGCCAGCGGCGTGGCCCGTGTCGACCATGCCCTGCCCTGCGCGGCCAGGTACACCGGTCGCGAACCCGAGAGGTCCCCGATGACCGTGGTCCGCTCGGGCTCGTCGACGACCGACCAGTACGAGCCCGGCCAGCAGGCCAGCTCACGCCACTGGCCCTGCCGTGCGGCCGTCAGACCACGCTGCAGCTCGGTCTCGGTGGCCAGACAGTCACCCAACACCGACAGCCGCGCCCCGTATTGATGCACTCGGCGGACCGGCAGACCGTAAACCGTCCACTCGCCGCTGCCTGTCACATCCCCTGCAAACACGTCCTGCTCCCATCTCGGAGGACCGGACAGCTGCCCTGCCACAGTGGCAGGGCAGCGTCGTGCCAGATGCGTGGCAACGTCACGTCGGCCAGTAGGCCTCGACGTCCTTCTCGCCCTGTTCGTGGTGGCCGAGCGTGACCTCAACCACGCCGCCCAACGGCACCAAGAGCGGCGCAACGTAGACGTCGCGCGATACCTCGTCGTCCTTCATGACCTCACCTCCTTCTCGAACGAGCCTGCTCACGGAGTCGCCGTTCCTACTCGAAGTAGCGGCCCTGGTCCTGCGAGTCCTCGGCGTACTTGCCGAGGGTGATCTCCTGCACGGAGCCCAACTCGATGACCTCTGGCGGCTCATACACCGGGGCCGCCTTCTGCAGCTCATCCATCAGTGCCTCCTTCATGCGCGGGTAAGGTGCCCGCGCAGATCATGGTGGAGCAGGGGGAAGAGACCGTGGTCGTGCTGACGGGCCTCCCCGCCCGGCTACGGGAGATGCAGACCGTCATCCCGCAGCCGGGTGGGCAAGCCCGGAGGCAACAGCTCAGTAGGGGCGTGGACGCGTACGCTCTCGACGACGTCCGCGAACAGGAGCAACACCAGCTCGCCGCCGAGCACACAGACCGGAGACAGACCTCTCCCGCATACGCCCTCGCTTCCCGTTTCGATGCGCTCGCGGAATCGGAGGAACGCCGCCTCGGGATCGCTGACATCGATGACGGTCAGGCTCATCGTGGCTCCTTCATTGCATCGAGGTCCGTGCCTTGTGGGTGGGGCCTGCCGCCCCCGCAGTGCGGCTTGGTCGGGAGAACGCCGTCACTGGTCGGCGGACTGGGCCGAGGGGCAAAGCTTGGGGTGCGTAGCCGCTCAGAGAGACTGGCGGGCGTAGGTGGTGCCCCAACGGATCAGGCCGTGGTCGTAGCAGTCGGTGAGGTGGGCGTCAGTCTCCGCCCGGGTGGCTGTGATCGGCAGGGGTGCGAGGGTGAGGCAGACCCGGCACGGTGCACCGGCAACGAGCAGGTCCAACCAGGGCCGGGCGGGTGCGGGGACCGTCATGACGTACCAGTCGTGGCCGTAGTCGAGCACGGCGAGGCCGAGGCGGATGGTGATACGCGAGCCGATGACCGGGGGTGCCTGGTCGCCGGGGCCGAGGCCGAGCGAGGCGGCGAGGCGGCGCATGCCGTCCTCGACGGTGTCGCGTGTCTCCTTCGGGCCGCGTGGTCTGGGGTGCGTGATGAACAGTTGGGCCACTGCGTACGCGTCGGCGCGGTGAATGCCGGTCGCGGCGGCGAGGCGGCCCACGAAGGCCGGCCCCGGTGCGTTGCTGGTGTGCGGCGGTGTCATACGGAACTCACCTCCGCCCACACCGCTTTGCCCAACGGGACAGGGTCCACGCCCCATCGGCCGGAGCACAGAGCGTCGAGGATGACCAGGCCCCGTCCGCGATCGCGATTCGCGGACTCCGGCCGCGGACGCGGGCGGCGGCGAACCGGATCATGGACCTCGACGCGTGTGCGGGAGCCGTCGGCGTCAAGCACCAGCCGCACGCGGTCGCCGGGCTTGGTGCCGTAGCGGATGGCGTTGGTGACCAGTTCGCTCGCGACCAGGACAACCGTGTCTACGTGGTCCTCACTTGCTTCGGGCAGGTGATACGTCACGTACGTGCGTACGTGGTCTCGGGCGGTCTTGACCGACTGGGGACTGTTGTCGAGCAACAACCCCGGCGACGTGGCGACGTCCACCGAGCCCTGTGGCGGCGTTGAGGACTGCCTGGTGTCCGGCTCGGTGCGTGAGGTGTACACATCGCCCCCCGGAGTCGTGGTGAACTGCTGTCTAAACCAGCGTGTCCGCGCAGCCGGGGGGCAACTGCCACAGTTTTGTGGCACTGCTACATGCTGATCCAGGCCGCCAGGTGGTCGAGAGTGTCGGGGGTGCGGCGAGCCTGCCGGACCAGGGCGCGGATGGTCTCGCGTGCCGGCGGGTAGTAGCGGGTTTGCTCGGGGGCGATCCGCCGGGCGGTGATCAGCTCGCCGAGGGCCTGCTCTTGGCGGCGGGTCTCCATCAGCGCGTACGAGCGGTGCACGTGGTGGTGAGCTACGCGGGAAGCTGACCAGGCGGTGGGGAAGACCAGGCCCTGGGACTGCTCGACCGCCTCCCCGAACTTGCGCATCTCGATCAGCGTGGAGGTGCGGTGGAGTTTGACGTTGGTGGGGCCGAAGGACATCCACAACACTTCGCCGGCCTCACCGGTACGACGGGCGAGGTTTTCTGCCTCCGTCAGGTGCGTGGTGACGGCGTCTGCATCGTCCGCGCGGGCGTGGAGCACGGCGGCGCCGAGGTGGAGTTGCCCGCTCACGGCCAGGGTGTCCCGCTGGTGAGGGTCGGCCTGCTGAAGGTGACGACGGCCGGCGTCGATGAGCCGGAAGCCGACGGTGCACTCGCCGCTGCGGAAGTACGTCAGCGCCCGCATGTACTGGCGGGCAGCGCCGAGCAGCGGATCTGAGGCACGGTCAGCGGCCCAGCCCATGCGATCCAGGGCGACCGTGGACAAATCGGGGAAGCCGAGCTTGGTGGCCACGTCGTGCGCGGTACGGTACGTGGAACCCAGCGCCTGCCACAACGAGGTCGACGGGCTGCGGTATGCGGCGGCGGTGAGCTCGGTGATTACGTCCGGCAGCTGGCTGGCGACGGCGTGCAGTTTCGTCGCGCGGACTTTGCGGCACAGCTCGTCGGCTGCGGCAATGAGCTGCACGGGTGTCCGAACGGTGACGTCGGGGTCGCCGCCGAGGTCGTACAGGTCCAAGGCTTCGCGGATCGGCCGGATCAAGCCCATCAACTGGTCTTGCTGCAGCTCGGTCACGTACGGCTGGCCCTTGAGCACGGCCGGATCGACGCAGAGCACCGCGGCCGCGGCCGCGATGTAGCCGGACGAAGCCGTGCGGCTTCCGTCCTCGACCTGGCGGACCAGGCTGTAGGAATACGGGATGCGGGCCGCCAGGCCGCGCTGCGTCAAGCCGGCCTTCTTGCGATAGGCGGCGATGCGCTGACCCGTGTGGTCATTATCGAAGACGGGCACCATGAACTCCGTTCCGTGCAGCCACAGGAACCGTACCCCCGCCGGGCAGCGCGCGAAATGTGTTTGCCCCCACCGGCCTTACCGGTGGGGCGTCCTCGTGTGGTGGGATGGACAGCATGGCTTCGCGCGTGCTGTATCTGTTCGGCTGTGCCGCTCCACCCGTCCACGACATCGCGGATGTGATTCGCAAAGCTCAGGCGGACGGGTGGGACGTCTGCCTCGGCCTTACCCCGACTGCCGCCCGCTGGCTGAACGGCCGGCTGGACGAGCTCCAGGAGCTGACGGGGCACCCGGTGCGCTTCGAGTACAAGCTGCCCGGCGAGCCGGACGTGTGGCCACCGGCGGACGTCACGGTGGTGGCCCCGGCGACATTCAACACGATCAACCAGTGGGCCCTGGGGATCACGGACCACTTCGTGGTGGGCTTCGCCGCGGAGGCGCTCGGCAAGGGCATCCCGTTGGTGACGATGCCGTGCGTGAACCTGGCCTTCACCAAGCACCCGCAATTCGAGCAGTCCATCGCTGCCCTCCGTGGCGTCGGCGTGACAGTGCTGTACGGACCAGGCGGCTTCACCCCGCACTCGCCCGGCACCGGAACCCCCCGTGACTACCCCTGGCACCTCGCCCTCGACGCCGCCGCACGCCACTTCCCTCCACCCGCCTAGCGTCAGCTCGGAGCGATGAACCCGCGCGATTGATCGCACCCCCCTACAGGGCAGCGAGCGCGCCCGGTTCGAGACCGGCGCGGTCCTGACCCTCGACGGCACAGCGGGTGCGCGATCGGCCACGACGCGGCCTCCGCCACGGTGCGAAGCGTCCCCGTGGCCTTGTCGGGGTAGCGTGCTGTGTCCCTCGGATCGTGCTGATCGGATCGAGCATCTGCCCGGCTCTGCGGCCGTGGAGCAAAACCAGCATCCGCTCTCCGGGCCGGGTGAGGGCCTGCAGGACACATTCTTGCCGTGATCGCCTGGTGAACAACGGTGACCAGGGCAAACGCCCCTTGAAGGTGGCCGACGACCGTGCGTCGCTCATTAACGGAAGTCGTTGATGGTTTGGTGTCGGCTTGGATGTCGTTCGTGCTCGATCGCCTCAAGTTCCCTCTGTCCCTGGCGCTGGCCGACTACCAGTCATGCTCCTTGCGCGACGACGGCCGACTGACGGCCGTGGGCCTGTGGACCACCGACGGGGCCACCGCCAGAACCAGCGGAGAGGTACGCCAATGTGGACCGCGCCGTCTGTGGGACACCGTCGAGAACCTGGCTCGCATCTTCCCCGGCAAGGCCCTGGCCCGCGAGGACTTCGGGCTGAGCGTCAGTCCGCACGGGCAACGGATCTGGTACGGGGACCAGAGTGAGACGCTGTGGACCCTGGTCGAACCGTCACGGCTGACAGCAGCAACGTGACCGACGGACGGTATAGCACCGAAATGAAGGGGCCGCTGCCTGGCTCCTGGCGTCCCTGGGTAGCGCAGTCGTGAAGCAGGGGTGAACGATTCTGCCGGTGAAGGGCGCTGCCTCAGACGCCAGCGTAAGGAGGCTGCACGTGGGGGAGTTGCTGCCAGACGACCCGCCCCGGATCGGCCCCTTCGTGCTTCTCGGTCGGTTGGGCGATGGAGGCATGGGCACCGTGTTCCACGCCCGCACGGCCAGCGGCCGCGCCGTCGCGGTCAAGACGATCCGGCCGGAACTTGCCGCCCACCTCACGTTTCGGGAGCGCTTTCGCCGCGAAGTGGCCGCAGCGCAACGGGTCGGCGGGTTCTGGACGGCGGCCGTCATCGACGCCGACCCGGATGCGCCGGTTCCGTGGCTGGCCACGGCCTACATCGACGCCCCCGACCTGGCCCGCGTCGTCACCGAGCATGGGCCCCTCGCGCCCGGCGAGGTCCGCCGCCTGGGCGCGGGCCTGGCCGAAGCCCTGGCCGCGATCCATCAGCACCTCGTCCACCGGGACCTGAAGCCGTCCAACGTGCTGATCACCGGGGACGGTCCGCGGCTCATCGACTTCGGCATCGTCAAAGCCTTCGACGCTCCGCTGACGCTCACCATCCAAGGCAGCACGATCGGCACCCCCGCCTTCATGTCTCCCGAACAGGCCACCGGCGCCCCGGTCGGACCGGCCAGCGACATCTTCAGCCTCGGCGCCGTGCTCACCTTCGCTGCCACCGGCCACAACCCTTTCGGCACCGGCACCGGCACCGCGCAGGCCCTGCTCTACCGGGTCGTCCACGACGCCCCCGACCTGACCGGCTGCGACCCCGCGCTGCGCGATCTCGTGGCCCAATGCCTGGCCAAGCAGCCCGAACAGCGCCCTACACCCGCAGAATTGCTCGCCGCCCTCACGCACACCCCGCCCGCAGGAGATGACCCGGGCGCCGACGCCGCCGTGATGGGCAGCGCCCTTGCGTGGTGGCAGCGCCGCACGCAGACCAGTTCCGGTCCGAGAGCCGACACAGAACCGCAGCAGACCCCGGAGCCTGCCTGGTCGTCGACCGGAGACAATCCCGAGGCCACGCCCTCGGACCGAGCAGCTGGCCCGGTAGAGGCGATCGGCTTTCCGGTCGGGCCCGAGGTGGTGCGCGCCCGCGAGCAGGCTCGCGCAGCACAGGAGAAGGCTCGCGCCCCCGGACCGCGTCTGGACGAAGTCGTAGTCGGCGACGTGGTCGAGCACGCCGAGTTCGGCGTCGGCACGGTCGTCGAGGTGGCGGACATGCCCGGTCCCAGAGCCAAGGCCGTCATCGCCTTCGGCCGGCGTGCCAAAGAGCGCAGAATTCTGCTGCGCTACGCCCCGATGCGGCGGATCACCGATATGCGCTAAGGGCGCACTCACCAGCCTCATCGCCGGGCCCGCCCGGCGATCTGGATGAGCAGGACGCTGCCGCCGCCTTTGAGCGCGACCTCGTGTTGGGGGCACGCCGCACGGCATCCGGCCAGCGTCCTCACCGGTGAACGCACCGGTCAAGAAGGCCACTTGGCCGACGATATCGACGCTGCGCGTGCCAGAGAGCCACCCGTCGGCCGGCGGAGAAGCGCGTTCAGGTACGGACATAGGAGGCCTCCGTGAGAAGTGCGGGAAAGGGCGGTGGAACGGACGGATCTACAGTTCGGTCCATGCGCACAGGCCGCCGCTCCGGCCCAGGGGTGTCCACACCGCACCGGTTGGACCGTCCTCTTCGAGGTCATCGAGTACCGCAGCGCCGACGGGGACCTGGTGGGCGAGGTCGGCGACGAGGGGATGTTCGGTGGCCATGGCGCGCAGGTCGTCGATGCGGTGGGCCAGGGTGCGGGGCCCGGCGCCGGTGAGGATGAACAGCACCCGGGGGAAGACCGGATACCAGCGCTGCCACGCCGGGGCGAGGCCCTGGGCGCTGGCGCGCCGTCCGGGCGCCAGGGGGGTGTAGGTGTGCAGGCGTGCGTAGTCGATGAGCTTGGTGGCGAGGCGTTCGGAGGTCATGGTGGCGCGGTCGACTTCGACGAAAGCCCGGAGCTTGGAGCGTCGCTCTTCGGCGTTCAGGATGTAGTAGAGGACGGCGTCGGCGATGAGTTTCTCCCCGTCGCCGAGGTGGTGGGTGATCTCCGGGGCCCAGTCGAGGTAGCCGTGTTCGTCGCCGCGGCGCCGCGCGTCGGTGGCGAAGGCCAGGTGAGCGCGCAGCACGGTCAGGGTGTGCGCCGTGCGCAGGGACGCGGCGGCGTGCGAGGAGATCGGGTACGGGGCGCGGCCGCGCAGTTCGGGCCAGTCCCGGCAGACGCGGGCGCCCTCACCGGTGAGGAACCAGACCCGGGTGCGGTTGGTGGCGGGCAGGACCGCTGAGTTGATGAGGTGCTGGGCCCGCAGCTTGGCCAGGGGATTGGCCACGGTCGTGCGTACCGATGCCGGGCGCAGCAGCGTGTGAATCTGCGCCGTGGTAGCCATCCGGTGCTGGGCCAGCAGCGCGATGATCTGATGCGACAGCGTCTCCGGCGGGGTGCCCCGGCCAGGCGTTACGGGCGGGATCGTCTGGTCGTGGTTGTCGAGGATCACGTGTAGTCCTTCGTGAGCCGGGCGCCCCGTGTCGTCGGAGCGGCGGGCCGGTGGCGGGTGAGAAAGCCGCGCACGCGGTCTAGTTGGCTCTCGGCGTGCTCGGCGGCCTCGGTTACTGGGTGGGCTTCGGCGCGGGCCAGCGCGGCGTGTTCGAGCGCGCGCACCTGGCCGGGATGGGCGAGGTGGGCGAGGTGGTCGTCGAGGTGTGGGCCCTCGATCTGGATCGGGCCGATGCGGCGGCCGTCGACGGTGAAGGAGGCGTAGTGGCTGAAGCGTTCGAGGTTGACGATCTCGTCGGGGCCGGGGCGGTCACCCCATTCGCTGGTGATGGGGGTGATGGCGGAGCGGGAGCCGGTGGTGGTGGAGAGGCTGGAGGCGTTCTGCAGGAGCGACAGCTGGACGGGGCGGGGCAGGCGGGCCAGCAGCTGGGTCATGCCGTGCACGCGCAGTCTGAATTTGCGGAAGTCCTCGAACATGGCCGCCCAGGTCTCCGGCGAAGACCCGGTCAGGGTGATCAGTTCATCGAAGTAGAGCCGGAACGGGCGTCGTTGGCTTTCGGGGGTGTCGGTGCGTGAGCGGCCGGCGCGCAGCAGGTCGCGTGCCACAAGGGCGAGTAGGAGTCGGTCGTTGGGGCCGTTGCCGGGCGTGCACACCCACACGATCATCTGCTGGTCCATGGCGGCGCGGATGTTGTAGGCGCCGGCAGGCTGGCCCAGAAACGCGCGGGTGACGGGATTACGGGCGAGGCGGCCCAGGGGGTTGAGGACCACCGCGTAGGACTCCGCGGGGAAGGTGGGGAAGGTGCTTGTCCACCAGGAGTGCGAAGCTTCGCCCAGCTTGCCGGAGGCGGCCGCGAGCGCCGCGGTGCGGAAGGCGGCGTCCACCAGCAGCAGCCGGATGTGAAACAGCGTGGCTTGGTCCTCTGGCCGCCCGGCCTGGCAGGCGGCTTGATTGACGGCCGTCAGGACGGTCAGAGCCTCGGTCAGGATCGTCAGAGCCCTGGGGGCTTCGGTGTCTTCCCAGCCCAGGGCCGCACTGAACCCGTCCACCACCGCGTCGACGACTGCTTCGCGGGCCACCTGGTGGCGCATGTCGATCGGATTCCAGGAACTGACCCGCGCTTTGGGGCCGGTGACGGCGAGATCGATGAGCGCGATGCGCTGCATGATCGGCTGATGGGCGAGGAAGGGCGCGGAGCGGGGCCAGGAGTCACGGTGTGGGTCGACGAACAGCAGCCCGCCTCCGGCGTGTGCCAGGGCGATGGCCTGGGCCAGGGCCCGTTCGGTCTTGCCGCCGCCGGCCTTGCCGACCGAGATCTCGAACAGCGTCTGCTCGGCGCGGGTGGCGACCAGGCGCCGGCGCCCGTCGGGGGTGCGGTAGATGCCCTGCAGCAGCAGCTCCGGATTGCCGAAGGTGAAGGTGGGTAAATCGCCGGCGAGGACCGGCAGGCGGCAGTGGACCGTGGGCGGCTTCAGCAGTCCGGTCAGTTCCTCCAGGCGGACCCAGTTGGAGCGTGGTGGCCGGCATTGACCGGTGGTCCAGCGCTCCTCAAAACTGCGGCGGAAGGGCCAGTGGTCGGCGCCGATCCGCACCGGTCCGATCTGCCGCATACGAGTCGACCATTCGGCGTGGTGGCCGAACACATCGAGCCCGGCGAGGAGCTGGCTCAGGCGGGCCTGGGCGCGGCCTTCGATATTGGAGGAGCACTGCACCAGGATCTGTACGCGGACCAGGTGGGCGTCCTCGGCGAGTTTGCCCAGGGCCTGGTCGCGGTCTACGCGGTGCGGCACTGGCGGCATCACCAGCCGCCGTCCCTCCCCGCTACCGCGCCAGCCGGGGGTGAAGAAGTTCTGTAGCTGGAAGGCGAGGGAGTCCTCCACGCGGGCGGCATCCCGGCGTACCCAGCGGGCGGCCCGCTCGGATTCGCGCCGCTCGCGGCGGCGCGCCTCGTTCATGAGCTGCCAACGCCGCCCGCGCAGCGCCCATTTGGGGGCTCTCTGGAGGTCGATGCTGATCTCTGCGAGGTCGCCGAGGTCGGCGCGCAGGTCGGCGACCGCGTCGAGTAGCGGCTGCAGCGGATCCGGCACCAGCGGTACCTCGCGCAGGGCTGCGATGGGGCGGCCGCGCAGGACGAACTCGGCGCGCACGACGTGCGTGCGCTTCTTGTCGCGCAGCGGCTTCGCCTTCTCGGTGCGTACCGCGGGCCCGAACGCACTGCTGCGCAGGAGGCTTTCGGCGCCGGCGGGTCCTTCGATGCGGTAGCGGAATGCCCGGGTGCCGTCCGCGCGCAGTGCGATGCGTACGCTCTTGCAGCGCCTGGGTGCCCACCAGGGCAGCGAGCCGGAGGCGCGGGCGAGCTGTACGCCGCGCCTGAAGATCTCCTCCAGCGAGGGGTCGAAGTGCGGGGAGGGATACAGCTCCAGAGCCATGCGCTCGATGGAGGCCTTGGTCGCCAGATGCCGCACGGTCATCTCCCCTGCGCCCCATAGCACCGCGACTGTGATGAGCAGCAGCCACCAGTGCTCGGCGATCCACAACGGAACCTCGATCAGGGCCGTGAGCACGTCCAGGCTCCAGCCTGCGGCCTGAATGTCGTGCCGACTGGTCAAAGCCGGGAGGTGGGAACCCATTGGGGCTGTCCCTTCGTGTCGCTGCGGGTGAAGTGCAGGTCGGTGATGCGGCCGTCGGTGTAGGTGCCGCCGCGGTCCGCGCCCGCCCACACCAGATGCACCACCGCCTGGTCCGGCCTCGTGCCGCGGCGGGCGATGGCGGCCTGGATCCGAAAGCGGCTGAACGCCGGGGCCACCACGCCCTGTTCGCGGCGCCCGCGGCCGGTGGCATCGGCCCGCAGTCGGGAGCGACCGGCCGCGCGCAGTACCTGTTCGTCGCGACGGGACAGGTCGGCAGGCCAGCTGGTTTCCAGCACCTTCTGGATCGCTGGGTCGGCCGCCGGGCCTTCACCGCGCGGCGCAAGCTCCTTACGTGCTGACGGCGTCCGCGATGAGGCGGTCCGGGGCGGTGGGGCAGCCACGCCCCGCCGTGCGGGCACGGCAGAGCGCGCGGCCGGCGAGTCGTAACCACCGGCAGACGACGGTGTGGATGCGGGTTCATCGAGCAGGAGGAGGCCCCAGCAGACGCAGAAGAGGGCGCAGGCGGACAGAACCCACGGGGACTTGGCCCGGCCAGAAGAGGCGCGTGTCAACGGTGTCGGGTTCATAGCAAGCGCGCCCCTCCCGCATAGCCGGGCATGGCGTCGACGGGGTCGAGCCGCACTGTTGTGCCGGGCCGGGCGGCGTTGATCATCTGTCCGTGTCCGGCGTAGATCCCGACGTGGTGGATGGTGGAGTCCCGTCCCGGCGCGTAGGCGTAGAACACCAGGTCACCGGGCTTGAGGGCCTCTTGGCCCGCGGAGGCCGGTATCCGCAGGCCGCGTGTGGCCTGTGCAGCCGCGGTACGGGGCAGGCGGATGCCGACCTTGGCATACGCGTAGACGGTCAGCCCGGAGCAGTCGAAGCCGCGGATGTTCGCCCCGGATTTTCCGCTGGGGGAGCAGCAGATCCCGAGGGTGGGGCCGGAGGCGTTCCCGCCGCCCCAGGAGTAGGGCACACCCCGCTGCGCCAGGGCCGCCTTGAGTACGGTGCGGACCTTGCCTTGCACCGAGGACAGGCCGGGCGCCTTGGCGGCCGCGCGGTACTGGTTGATCCAGCCGAGCACGTTGTCCACATAGGCGCCAGAGCGGTTGTACTGGAAGAGCGCAGCGCGCAGCTGGCCGGTTTTGTTCAGGTCGCGGCTGCGGCCGCACAGGTAGACGGCGGCCCCGAGGGCGGCGTCGTACGCGTTGTGCGGGTCCGCCTGCTGGTCGCCGTTGTTGTCCTTGCCGGCGTGAGCCCAGGTGGAGGGGATGAACTGGAACGGCCCGACGGCCCGTTCACCCGACGCGGTGCCATCCCACCGGCCGCCTTCGGTGTCGGGGAACACGGTGGTGTTGCCCCCCACACCGGAGCCGTTGAGGAGCACCCCGTAGATCTTGGGGCGGATGTCGCCGCGCGCGGATATGGAGCGCCCCGTGGCGTGGTTGGATTCGACCTTCGCGATGCCCGCGAGGACGGGCCACTGCAGGCCCCGGCACCGGGGCACGTGCCGTTGCATGCGGGCGGCGGCCTTCTGGTAGGCGGCGAGCATCCGCGGCGGGATGTCCGCGCTGCTGCCCTCGGCCAGACCGGTGTCGTCGACTGCTTGTGTCTGCAGGGCGGTGATGGCGCCGATCGCGCCCGTGAGCGGGGCGGCGCAGCACACGGCGGCGAACAGCAGCATCACGCTCACACCCCCCCACCTGGCGCGGCGGCCCTTCCTACGTGTTTGCGATGTGCTCACTCCTCGTCACCGTCCCTGCGGCCCCACCGGGGTGGTGGGTCCATCGAGGCGCGCTGGGCCTGCATGAGCGCGTCGAGGATGCGCCGCCGGTTGGCGGTGCGGGCGTCCTCGGGACGTGAGTGGGTCGTGCGGCCGCCGGTGGCGGTGGTGGGCGGGCCCGTGCCGCCGAAGACCAGACCGGCAGTGACCGCGCTGTCCCGGGCGCTTTCGCGGGCGCGCCGTGCGGCGTCGGGGCCGTGCACGCGGGCGGCGACGTCCAGGCGCTGTCCGGCGTGGTCGACGCCGCGTCGGATTCCGCGGGCTCCGGCGGCGATACCGTGTCCGACGGGCTGCCATTGGCGGCCGTCTTCGCGCACCGTGTTGCCCCACACCCGCAGCTGCTGGCGCGCGTCCTGGCTGTACTGCGAGGAAGCCCGGGCGCCGGAGCGCACGGTGGCAGGAAGACCATAGGTGGTGTTGTAGGCGGTGCGGCCGGTGCGGTGCAGGATGCGGTAGCCGCGCAGCCGTACGAGGTGGTTGTGGGCGCGGGTGGAGAGCAGGGTGGGGTCGGTGTTCTGGTCGTGCAGCAGCTGCCCGCTGTTGCGGTTGGCGATCGTGCCGTCGCTGTCGCGGTAGCGGTCGGCCGGCCCGCCGCGCCGGTAGGCGAACGGGCTCGCGACGTCTGGGCTGTTGGGCGCGCCGGTGCCGGTGTCGCCGCCGGCGGTGGGCTTGCGCCACTTCTCCAGCTTCGCGTCGTCGGGGCGTTTGCCGACCGCGAGGCCCCAGGCGCCGCGCAGGCCGAGTCGGGCGCCGGCGGCGGCGAGGCCGAGCGGGGCCAGGCCGCGGGCGGCTTCGGCCATGCCGTCGCCGAGCATCCGCTGCGTGTCGACCGGCATGCCGGCGCCATCCGCCATCGCCGCCAGATGACCGAACAGCCGGTGGCGGGTCCCGAGGCCGAACCCTCCGGCCCCGATCAGGCCGCGGAGTCCGCCGCCGAGTGCGAAGCTGCCATAGCCCGCACCGGAGTGCATGGCGAGGGCGGCGCCGATCTCGGAGGTGTCGCCGGGCAGGTGGGTGCCGCCGACCTTCGCGAACCGCATCCGGATCGCCATGGTGCGCCCGAAGTTGGTGATCTTGGCGAGCATCCAGCGGTGGAAGACCAGGCCCATAAAGGCGAGCACGTCCAGCATTAACAGCCGCTCGGCCGCGAGGTCGGGACCATCGGTCAGGACAGCGTCGATGGCCATGCCGAAGATCGGCAGGAACATGCTGACGCCGAACATCACTGCGATCGACACGGCGAACAGGGCCAGCCACTTCCACACCGCCGCCCGGTTCGGGCCCGGCAGCATCCCCCACACGAACGCGATCACCCCGCCCGCGGCAGCCCCGGCATCGGCAGCCTGGGTACCCAGCAGCACCACGGTGGAGGCGAGCAGGATCGCGCAGATCAACAGGGCGGCGATGAGTAGCAGTGCCGCGCCGGCCACCCGCCACCAGGTCGGCTTCTTCGCATACGCGGCGCACGCCGTGCCGACCTCACCGGACTTCTCCAAGTCCTTGAGGAGTGCGGCGAATTGCTGGTCGTCCTCATCGACGACGGGCCGGGCAGTGTCCAGCAGCGCATCGCCCGGAGTGAGATCGGGCAGCGCGCCGCCCGCGCCGGCTTTGCCGTTCTCGCAGTACTGCTTCGCCGGGCCGTCGATCAGGTCACAGGGATCATCCCCCTTGTCTTTGTTCTTGCCGGGGGAGTAGCCGCCGGAGACCCACTTGAGATGGACCGCATACGCCTTACGGTCGGCCGCCCTATGCGGGTCGAGGGTGCGGCCGTACTGCAGCAGCATGTACGGCTTGACGATCAGGGCGTTGGTGGTGGCGTCCTGGATCGGCTTGGCCACCGCATGCGCTTCGACGGGCTGGGCGTCCCACTTCTTCAGGCACTGCTCCAGCGCTCGGCCGTGCATGCCCGCGCAGCGGGCGTCGTCGTCGAGGACGGCCGAGCCGCCCCAGTCGTAGGAGTCGCTTGTCTGCTGGGACACTTCGGCGGCGGCCCGCTGGGACTTGGCGAGCGGCCCGTCGGTGGACAGGAGATAGTCGGGCCGCACAAACGCACTCGCCGCGAACGCGGCGATCAGCAGGGTGAGGGCGATCTCTCCGAGGCCTTTGCCGGGCTTGCCGCGCACGAACAGGATCAGCCCGAACACGAACGCCCAGGTCAGCATCAGCCCTTTGACGCCGAGGGTGTCGACGATCGCGTTCTCGTAGGCGTCGGAGGCCTCTTGCGCCGGGTCGGCCAGGAGCTTGAGCAGCGGGAAGCGGAAGGCGAACTCGAGCGCCCAGCAGGCGAGTCCAACCAGGACCTGCACCAGGGTGAACAGCCCTGCGAGAGCCATGGCACAGGCCTGTGAGGTGAAGGCGACGATCGAGCCGCCGTCCGCGGTCAGCGCGTAGCCGTTGACCGGCGCACCCTCGGAGGTGTCGACATTCAACGGAGACAGGAAGTCTCCGCTCCCGCTGTCGGCAGCCTGGGCGACGGACGTGTTCACCACCAGAAACACCAGCGTGAGCAGCGCGAGCGTACCCAGAGTGCGTACGTTGCTGCGGTCGAGGCGCCGCATCAGCGCCGCCTGGCCCAGCTAATGCGCCAGACGCCAAGGAGCAGCAGACCGGCGACGGGCGGCAGGATCATCCAGGCGTCCAGCGCGTCGAAGTTGGGCGCGGGGGCGGCCCCGGGCACCACACCGGTGTTGCAGTAGTCCTTGGCCGGGCCGGCCACGAGATCGCACGGATCGTCGTGGCGTGGCGGCGAGGTGGGGTGCAGGCTGGCAGCGAAGGCCTCGCCGGTCTGAGGCCACCACACATCCGGAACGCCGAAGCCGACCAGGCCCACGACGAACAGGACCGCGGCACTGAGCGTGACGGCGGCGGCGAGGACGCGTACGCGTGGGATGCGATCCCATATCCGGGTACTCATCGCACGGTCCGTTTCCTGTTCTCGTCGTGGCGTTCGGCCCCTGCGGGTTCGGTGACCGGGGCGGACACGGAGTCCTCCGCGCCGCGAGGGCGCTCCGCCCCAGTCGGGGCGGGCGGGGTGCCGGGGGTGGTGGTGATGCGGGAGGCGATCCGTTCGACGGCGGGGATGATGACTTTGACGCGGCCGGTGTTCTGCCGCGGGCAGGTCAGCAGCACTTCTCCTTCGCGGCCCTTCTGCCGCGGCGGGGACAGACGGGTGGTGACCAGCCGCAGCAGCTCCTCGTCGGCAGGGTCCAGGCCGATGAACCGCAAGCCGCCGGCGGCGTGTTCGCGGTCGGCGGTGCGGCCCAGGGCGCGGTAGGCGAACAGGCCGCGGTCGGGCCCGAGCTCCTCGTCTACCTGGGCTCCGGCGATCAGGCCGGCGCCGTGCTTGCGGCCGTCGTGCAGAAACTCACTGACCAGCGCGGTGCCTTCGGCAGAGCTGGTCAGCCACCACAGCTCGTCCACCGCCAGGGCGCAGAAACGGTCCGCGTCGGCGAAGGCGGTCTGTCGGGCGATGGCAGCGATCAGATACAGCACCGCCCGGCCGATCAGGGCTTCCAGCGGTTGCCGGCGCAGGATTTCGTCGTTGCCGAAGGCCTCTTCCGGGGGCAGGGTGAGCCCGGCCGTGGTGAACACGATCATGTCCGAGGTGCGGTTGTCGTCCAGCTGCACCACCGGCAGGGCGGGATCGAAGACCATAGCGGCGAGCGGGTTGGTGGCCACGATCTGCAGCAGGTTCACCAAACCTGCGGCGGTGTCGCCCTGGGTGCCGCCCGCAGCGGTCATCTCCTCGAGGGCGACGACGACTTGCCGCATGGACGGCTGGGTGTGGGCGGCGGCCTGCTGCACGGCGCGGTGCAGAACGCCGCCCTGGACCGTCATGGGCCCGATGCCCAACTGCAGGGTGAGGTAGCTGAGCGCGTAGTGCGCCGCCTGCGGGTGCCCGGCGAAGATACGCAGCGGGTCGATGGACAACTCTGCGGTGGCGACGTCGATGATCTGGCAGCGATCCTGCGCCGCGGTACGGGCGAAGTGCGCCCACTCCTTGAGCGGGGTGCGGTCGACACAGATGGCCCGCTCCCCGCGGTCCACGACCGACTGGGTCAGCAGCTTCTCCATCACGGACTTGCCCGCACCGGGATCGCCGACGATCCCGAAGCTCGCGGAGGTGTCCGCCTTGGGGGCATCAGCAAGATTGACCAGGACCGGGCGGGTGGTGCCGCAGTCCATATCGATGCCGATGAACATCCCTGTGGGGTCGCCGGCCTCGCAGGCGGTGAACGCGCCCAAGAGCGCCCAGTCCTCGGAGACCTGGTGCTGGACGAACTCCCGCAGCACGCCCGGCCGCACCGTGCCGGGCAGGCCGAGGGCGAACAGGGCTTCCTGCAGTCCGGCCGGGCGCACCGCCCGGTAGTCCGCCTTCTTCAGCAGCGCAGCCAGGGCCCGGGCCCTGACATCACACAACTGCGTGGTGGCGCCCCACACAGTCAGCGTGGTCACCGACTGCACCTCGACCTCGACCGAGGACCTGGAGAGCCGCTGATCCAGCTCGCCCAGGTCCTGCGCGGCTTTGAGCAGGGAGGCGGGCATGCCGGTGGGGCGGGCGTCGTACTGGTCGGCCTGGTCGACGAGTTCGGTGCGCTTGCGCTGGATCTGCGCCTTGGCCTTCTCCGACTCAACAAGGGAGAGATCCACGCAGAAGTCCACCGGAAAGGCCAGCGACTCCAGTTGAGCCAGGAGATCGGCGCTGTCGGCCGCGATGGCAGGCGGGCATTCCGCGAGCGCGAGATGGGCCTGGTAGCCGCTGCCGGCGTCGGTTTCGACCTGCAGCCAGCGCCGTGCCAGGGGTGAGGTCTGCCCGCGGCGCCACCAAGGTCGTGCTGCATGTTCCTTCGACGGGGCGGCGCTCTCGCTGGCGGCGGAGGGCTTGCCGCCTTCGGCGAGGCGGACTTGCCCGAGGTCGGCGTAGCTGGGGGAGCGCAGTCGGCCGTTGTGTATATCCCCGCCGTAGGCCTTACTCGTTTCGGCTTCGGCGAGCAGTGGCTCCGCCAGTCCGCGGGAGACGGCGTGCTGGAGCATCCAGACGACCTCGGCCGGGCGTGCCGGGCGCAGCGCTACGGATCCGCCCACCTGGGCCTCGACCCGGGCGGCCTGGTCCCGGTAGTCGTCCACCTCGGTGCGCGAGACCGGCGCCGGGCGCAGTCCCAGA
The DNA here is from genome assembly GCF_042665355.1 of Streptomyces monticola. NCBI lineage: Bacteria > Bacillati > Actinomycetota > Actinomycetes > Kitasatosporales > Streptomycetaceae > Streptomyces > Streptomyces monticola. The sequence goes on from NZ_JBHTCF010000018.1 coordinate 165,423, forward strand.
CTCTCCGACAGCTCCGCCCACAATGCTCCGGCGGTCTGCGAGATGTTCCGCGTGGAGCCGTCGGTGTGCAGCGGCACGGCCAGCCACAGGGTGCGGCGGTGCATCTCCTGCCCGTCCAGCAGATCCAGGGCCGCTTCGACGGTCTCCACCCAGGGGTGCGGCTCCTGCGTACGGCCGGCCGAAGCGGTGTCGGGGTCGACGCCGTCGACCATCCGCCAGGCGATCTCACCGGGGTCGACCTGGGCGCATAGTCCGTACAGGCGCGGGGCGCCGGACAGGGAGCGCACCAAATGCGTGATGCGGCCCAGGAGTTCCTCGCGCACCGCTGCAGGCACGTACGTGCCCACCACGGTCTCCTCGACGTGGCCGTTCTCGTCGGGCCCGGGGTTGAGGCGGTAGATCGCCCACACCGTGCCGTGCGTCGACCACAGCAGGTGCCCGGCCAGATGCCGGATCGGCACTCTCATGACCGCCGCCCTTCCTCGACGGCCGCGCTGCGGGCGAGCAGCAGCTGCACCGACGACAGAGCCACCGCCGGATCAGGAGCCGCAGTCCGCGCCTTCGACATGCGGCGGCCACAGGGCTGTTTCCGCTTCACGGGTGTGCCGGGTGAGGGAGCAGCGTTCGGCTTGCGGGTCCGGCGTAGGTGAGCGGAAGCGGGCGCGGCGGCCCGCATCTGCGGGAGGTCCTCGATGACGAAGCCGCCCACCAGCGCGCGTGCCGCTTTGTCGCGTGCGGGCCGGCCGCCGATCCGGCCGCCTTCCGGCTTGCCGAGCAGCATCAGCCATCCGGTCACCAGGGCCAGCGGTGAGCGTCCGGCAATCTTTGGGCGGCGTACCGTCCACACCGCGAGCGCCCAGCCCGCCAGCGGGATCGGGCCGAGCGCCGACCACAACGCCACGGTGTTGATCAGGACGAGTGCGCCGAGCACGGCCACGGCAATCTGCGTCGCGTTGTAGGGACCCAGCCACAGCCGGACGTCGCCGATCTTCCCCAGCACCCAAGGGTGGCGTCGGGCCGCGGTGTAGTAGCGCCCGACCCGCTGCGAGGGCTGCGCGCTCATTGCACCCCTCCCGTGCCGGGGCCGTCCGCAGGGCGCGTGGCGAGGAGAGCGCGCGGGGCGGGGGCGGACTTGGGGTTCTTGATCTCGTCCTCGAACATGCCCGCGAGGTCCTCGCGCGCGTTGTAGATGCCCAGCGCGATAACCATGAGCAGCAGGGCGGCGATACCTGCCTTGATGGAGAACCGGCGGATCGTCTCCACCACGACAATCACGATCAGCGCGGCCACCAAACCCTTGGTGCCCCAGTCCTTGAGCATGTCGATGAGAGAGGTGCCGAGATCGTCCAATTCACCGGCCAGCACGCTCCGGTTCATGACCGTCCCTCCTGCGCAGCCGCCCCGGATTCCAGCGCGGCGACTTCCCAGCGCCCGGCACGGGCCGCGAGCGTCAGCTCGTACGCCAACGGCCACCGCCCGGCCGCGTCCTTCGCCGTCACCTGCACCAGCACCCGCACCCGGGTGCCGTCACCCGGCACCGCCTCGGCCATGGCCTTCTCGGAGTCCGCGCGGGCCTGCTCGATCTCAACGGCGGTGTAGGGCGCCGGCGTCACCGCCCGCAGCCGCACACCTGGGGCGAGGTAGCGCGCCACCTGACCATCGCCGGCGAGATAAGCGGTGAGGAACTCGGCCACGGTCAAGGCGAGTTCACCCTCACCGGACAGCTCCACCCGATAGCCGGTCTCGGGCACGTCCGCCGCCGCAGGAGCGGCCAACTGCCCGGGCGCCCGCTCCACCGCGAACGACGCCCCGCCCTCGCCCACGGTGACGGGGACAGAGAAGTAGCGCACCGTCCCGTCCGCGTACTGCGCAGCCACCGTCACCACCCACCGGCCACCACCGCGCTGCGCACTGCGCACCGCGGATACCGACTGCGCCGACTGCGCCTGCGCAGTCGGCTCCGGAAGCGGAACCGACGGGGCCATCGACTGGGCAAGCCGCGACTGCGCAGCCTCGGGCGTATCACCGTCACTGCGCAGCCACGCCGCGGTGAACACTTCGGCATAGCCGCGCGGATCGTGAACAGCCCGGGGCGCGGGGGCACGTGCCGGGGCGGACGGGGCCAAGGCCTCGACGGCCGTGGGCGGCGTCAGGGCCCACAGGGTGAGAGCAGCCGGGCCGGCCGCGAGCGCCGCCCAGACACCCAGACGGACCCATCGGACCCGGCGGTGCATCTGCCGCAGCACCACCCCGGCCGCCGCGGGCGGCGCGGCGCCACTCGGGGCCTTCGTCTCTGGAGGCATCGCGAACTCCCAGGTCAGGAACGGATGTTGCTGATCTCGAGAAAATCCGCCGGCCCGGACCGGAACCCCAACCATGAACCCCCGACCAGGATCTCAACCCGGTTACGAATCCCGTGGTCGGGTCTGCGGTCGGCCCGACCACAGACCCGACCACGCCTCAGGGCCGCCACCCGAGCAGGGCGCTGCGGGCCCATCGGCACATCAGCGCCTCTATCACCGGATCCGACAGGCCCCGGGGCAGGCGCTGCCGGTGCGCAACGAACCCGTGCGCACCCGGCATGGGCAGCCACCTCGCGACGACTGCGCTTGCCGGGTGCGCAGCCGACGGATCACGGCGGGATGCCGGCTGCGCAGCCGGACTAACCCTCGGCACTGCGCAGTCACGTGCGCACCGGCGCGCACGGGACCGACGGACCGGACTGCGCACCGGTGCGCAGCCACCCACGAGAGCCGGACTGCGCAACCGCGTGGCCGGCCCTACCACGCGGTGCTCACCACCAACTCCCACGCGCTGTCACCAGATCGTGATAGCTGGTCGCCCTTCGTGGTCGTCTTTCCGGTCGGCTCCCGCGCATGAACTGAGCCCATGCCTACGCTTGCCACTCTCAGCGCGATCCACGGCGGGCCTCACCGCGACGCCCGAGGATGGGCAGCATGGTCATGACGGGCTTCGGGGCGGGGATCCGCCGCGGCTCCATGGCCGCTGACCACTTCACCCAGATCTCCAACACCCTCTTTCGCGATCCGCGGCTGACCTTCAAGGCGAAGGGGATCTTCGGTCTGATCTCCACGCACCGTGACGGGTGGACTGTCACGGTTGCCGAACTCGCGCGGCACGGCCGTGAGGAACGCGGCGCGATCACCCGCGGGCTCCAGGAACTCGAGGAGTACGGCTACCTGAGCCGCCACCGGGCACGTCGGGCAGACGGCACGCTTGGCGAGTCCGTCTACGCCATCACCGACCTGCCCGCCCACCTCCACGCCCTTGACGGCAGCGCCACCCCGGCGAAGGCGGAAACCCGCAGGTCGCAACCTAAGTCGCAAAATCCAGCACTGGATAATCCAGCGCTGGAAAACGCGCACACTAAGAACACCAAGAGAAAGAACACCAAGAAACAGAAGACCAGGGACGTCCTTCCGTCCGTCCCTCCGGCGCCCGCACGCGAAAACGATCAAGCAGGCCGGCCGACCGACAGACCGGGCATGACTGCGGGGGTGCAGCTGCTGCTCGCGATCGGCGCGAAGCGGCCCGAACTCCTGCTGACCGGCCAGGCCTTGCACGACCAGGGCGCGGTGGCCACGGCGCTGCTGGGCCACGGGTGGACGCGCGAGCAACTGGAGCACGTCATCGCCGGCCGGCCGCTGCCTGATCCCATCCGCACATCGGTGGGCGCCATCATCGCGGCGCGCCTGCGCACCGCACAGGCGACGGTGCCGCCCGACATCGCCGCTGGCCGCATCGGCCACAGACACGAACGCTGCGACGAACAGCAGGAGCCGGCCGGGACCATCGACCGACCAGTCAACGATGCTCTGGCCTATCGCGCTCTGGTCGAATGCGCGGGCTGCGGCGCCCCGGGACCGGCCCCGGGGGAGGACCTCTGTCCGGCCTGCCTCAACTGGCCGTCGTGCACGGCGTGTACCGGGCCGAGCCCGCGCCGCGCGCACCCCGAGGGTGACGGGCGGTGCACGGTGTGCGCGGAGCGTTTCCCCTGAATCGGCTGCTGAGCTCCCACCTCAGCTGTTGATCACGCGGAGGTGGATGGCGAGCACGCCGAGTGCCTCCTTCTCGGGCGGGTAGATGTTGCGGCAGGCTGCCAGCAGTTCCTGACGGTTCGTGTCGCCGCCGATCGCGGTGATGTCCTCGGTGGTGACCATGGCCTCGAAGGTGGGGTACTCGACGACGTCGGTGACTTGGGTGAGGCAGCTGTCGTCGCCGGAGACGAAGCGGAGCGTCTGCCCGCTGGTGATCTTCTTCATGCTGGGGTAGCCGACGCGCACCTCGATGGTTTTGATGCCGTCCTGGATGAGTTTCAGATTCGGCTGGCGGATGTTGATCGTCCGCTCGGTCACGGTGCACCCCGGGTGAGTCGGGCCGTCGGTGTGGTGGCGCGTTCGGTGAGGGCGCGCGCGCCGTCGAGGCGGGGATAGTGGCGGGCGAGGAAGGTGGCCAGGTCTCGGGCGCGGTTGCGTACGGAGTCCACGACGCGGGTGCTGTCCAGGGCCTGGTGGCCCAGGGCGAGTGCGTCATCGGGGGAGCCGAGCAGGGCGTGGGCGTGAGCGAGGTCGATGCGGGCGATGGCCTGGCGGCTGGGTGAGCGGGAGGCGGCAGGCGCGGTCTCGTACGCGGCAAGGGCCGACTCGGCGCTCTGCCGGGCCTGTTCGGGGTTGCCGAGCCAGATGTGCGCGCTGGCCGGATACGAGGTCAGGGCGTAGTCCGCGAGCGGCAGGGTGTCCATGCCGAAGCGCCGCGCGGGCCGGGTCGGCAACAGCCGGTAGGCCTCCTCGGCCTGGTGAAAGGCTTGAGTGAAGGTGTCTCGGTCACCTTCGGATGCGGCGGCGCGGGCGGCCTGGGCGTGCAGCCGCACAGCCAGCGGGTGTGAGTCCGGCGCACGCGTGAGGCCGCGCTCGGCGGCTTGCCGGGCTCTGTCGGGCCGGTGCTCGTAGAGGTTGATGGAGGCCGCGGCGTCCATGGCCCACCCGCACAGCTCGCCGTGTCCCGCTTGCTGGGCGTGCGTGTAGGCGTCGGTGGCGAAGGCGAGTCCGGCGCGGGCGTTGCCGAGGTCATGGGCCAGCCAGGCCATCCCCAGGATCGGCCTGGAAGGTCGGATCGAAAACGGGCTCGCCCCCTCCACGTTGCATCGACGCCAGCGTCCATGCACTCGCGCCCCGCGCCGAGAAGAAGACCACGGCCAAGAAGCCGGCGAAGAAGACCACCACCCAGAAAACCGCCGCAACGAAGAAGGCCTCGGCCCGCAAGCCCCGCAAGAGCGCCTGAGAAGCTGCCGTATCCGGCGGCCGGTCACGCCGCGACAGCAACCGAAGGAAATCCGCATCGAGGTCGACGATGCAGCTGCAGCGTCTGGCTGCCAGCGAGCACATCGGCGTCGAGGAGAAGGTCCAGGCCCTGTTCACCGAGGACATCGTGCGCCTGCGCTTCCTGGAGGCCGCCGGTACCTTCGCAGAGGAGCACGCTGCGGCCTTCGCCGCCCGGTTCGGTGCCGGCCACAGCAGTGGCCGCGCCGTGTGATGCCGTTTGTCCTGCTCATCGATGAGCGCTGGCTCCTGGAAGTCGCGCAGACCCTGGTGCCCGGCGATCCTCAGATCCTCGGCTATGGGGTCCTCGGGGCCGCGGCCGCACGGCACCGACACACCGTCATGGGCACCCTCGTCTACGACGCGCCCCACCACCGTGCCGCCGCGCTCCTGCCCGCCTGCCCGCCTTGGAACACAGCAACGAGCTGTACGCTGCCCAGGTCGCCTCACCTACCTGCAGGCCAGCGGCATAGCCGTGAAGGCCACCAGCAGCGACTCTGTTCGGTACCGCGGCAATAGAAACGGACTCTCCCTCGTATTTGTCGCTAACGTAAGAAGTCCCCTCCCATGGGAGGGGACTTCATCAGTCTGAAGTTGAGGGACCTCAGAAGGCGACAGCTCCAGTGGAATTATTGCCGCCCTGGAACTCTAGATAGAACCCCCATCCATCCGGGATGGAGTCCCGGTGGGTATTGACGACGGTCCACTTGCCTGCGTATGCGGGCACCCAATCATCGCAAGGTATGTACTTCCAGCAGACCCGGACCCAGCGGCTGTAGTTCGTCTTGATATTGATGTCGCCGCAGTTCTTGGTGGTGTACTTCCAATCGCCGTAAGGCCATTCCGCGGTATCGAATCCGGTCCCGATAGCGGTGTAGCCGACTGCGCTGCCGTAGCAGGTTTCAGCCGCTGCGGGGCTCTTCGCGGTCTCGGCCGCGGCGGGAGCGACCGCCGTGGTGGCCAGGGCCATGGCTGCCGCTGCCAGCGGAATGGCAACAAATCGAAGCGACTTCTTCACTCTCACTCTGGTTCCCCCCTGTTTTGTTGTTGGCGCCAGGCTATGCCCGGCGCCCGACACGGTTAATCGAACGAGAGGTTGGCATTCGGCTACAACCCTGGTGGCATCCTCGGAAGGTTGTACACCCAGCGTGGTATTGACTTAGAAGCTGCTTTTAACCCCCAAAGCTCACGCGACGCCCTGCTCCTGGCCGTCTCCGGACTCGAACGCATCGGCCACGCCGACCGCATTACCGAGATCCTCAGCCCGCACACCATGTGCCCGCCCATCGGCGCCGGCACCCTCGGCCTCCAGGTCCGCGAAGACGATCACACCACCCGCGAGATCATCACCCGTCTCGGCGACACCGACGCCTGGCGCCAGACCACCGCCGAACGCATGCTCCTGCACGTCCTGCAGGGCCACTGCAACTCACCCATCGCCGGCTACGCCCACACCGAACCCGACGGCCGACTCGCCCTGCGCGCCCGCGTGTTCTCCCCGGACGGCAAGCGCATCGCCGACGCACGAATGGGGCGACGCCACCGGCCCCGTCACCCTCGGCACCTCGGTCGCCCTGGCCCTGCTCAAGCAGGGCGCCCGCGACATCATCGACTCCATCCCGCATTGATCGCCGGGCCAGCAGCACATGCCCCGACTGAGGGTGCCCATGAGCGACGAGCTCGAGAAGTTCATCCGGCTCTACCTCGACCAGGAGCAGGCGTACGACACCACCACTGCCCTGCGGCCGACGTTGCTGGGGTAGCCAGAGCCAGTATCGACCTGCCCTAGTGCCGCATTAGGCAACGTTCGCCCGCTCCTCGTCCTGTGGGGTGGGGGTAGCTGCCGTCAGTGGGTTGGTGATCTCTTCGGCGGTCAGCACGAGCGCGAATCCCTTGCGCAGGACGGCGAGTTCGGGGTCGTGCCGGGACTCGTCGTCGGTGGCCATGACGTCGGAGCCGAAGACGACCTTGTAGCCGCGTTCGTATGCCTGCCGGGCCGTGGTGCCGCAGCAGTAGTTGGTGAGCGTTCCCGTGACGATGACCGTGTCGCGGCCGAGGTTACGCAGCATCGTGTCGAGCGGGGTGTCATAGAACGCCCCGTAGGAGGGCTTGCGGATGACGGCCTCGTCGGGGCGGCGGCCCATCGGGGCCCATACTTCGGCAGGGTCCGGTCGGCGCCAGTCGGTGTCGGCGTGCGGGAGGAACCGCAGGGCGTGCGGCCGGTCCAGGCCGAGGTGGGTGTCGTCGAAGAGGGTCCAGATCACCGGGACGGAGGTCGCCCGGCATTCTTCGATCAGTTGGTGCAACCGGGGTGCCATCCGGGTGGCTGCGGGCACCCAGTAGGGACTCCAGGCGGGCCGGACGAGTTCGTCCTGCATGTCGATGACCAGCAGTGCCGCCCGTTCGGGCCGTATGTCGAACGATGCCCGGCCACGCTCGTAAGCGTTGCGCGCCCGCGTGATCACCCATTCCTCGGTGTACACCATCCCCGCCTCCTGCATCGATTCGTGGTACCTCGTTTCTCGAACTCGCGATCCTGGGATTCCTGGCCGAGGGGCCGCTGCACGGCTATCAACTGCGCCACCGGATAGCTCACTTGTCCGGCCATGCCCGGCCGGTCAGCGACGGCAGCCTCTATCCGGCGATCAACCGGTTGGTCCACGCCGGGCTGCTCAACCGGCGGACCGAATCGGGCGCCTCGGCCGCCCGGCGGCACACCCTGAGCCTGACCGACGCCGGCCACTGCGAGCTGCTGCGCCGGCTGCGGGACGCCGACGGCCTGGACATCAGTGACAGCACCCGATACTTCACCGTCCTGGCCTTCCTCTCTTACCTGCCCGATGCCGCTGATCAGCACGCGGTACTGCGCCGCCGACTGGAGTTCCTGGAACAGCCCGCAAGCTTCTTCCACGACGGTGACCGTCCCCTGGGTGCCGACGGCACCGACGACCCCTACCGGCGCGGCATGCTCACCATCGCCCGCGCTACCAGCCGCGCCGAAAGGTCCTGGCTCCGGGAGGTGTTGGCCTGACACGGCACCGACAGGCACCTCGCCCGTTCCGAACCCGGACACCTCCTCTTCCCGAGAGACTGTGGGGATGGCCGAGCCAGCACGGGTCCGAGAGATTGATGACGATGGTGGGCAGCGCCTGCTGCGGATCGTCCGCCGGGGCACCGGCTCGGTGGTGACCTGGCGGCGGGTCCAGATGGTACGGCTGTCCGCGCAGGGCATGCCTGTGGTGCAGATCGCCGAGGTGACCTTCACCAGAGACGACCGGGTCCGGGACGTGATCCACAACTTCAATGCCGACGGCTTCGACTGCCTCTACCCGAAGTACAAGGGCGGCCGACCGAGGACCTTCACGCTGCCTGAGCGCCGCGAGATCATTGACTGTCGATGTCGAGGAAACACTTACCGCGATCGGGTCGCTTCCTGAGCGGCCGACCGCTGCCCAGGTCCGCGCTGCACGCGGTTGCCTTGAAGGGCTACCACCCCAAGGTGGAGGTTCGCGTAGGCAGGCGATGCGCTCGTACTTCCTTGCACTCGCCTGGGCTCTGATCGTCTTCATGCTGATCGTGGCTGGGATCTTGGCGCTTGTGTGGCTCGGCAGGCCCGGCAGTGAACCGGGAACATGGCAAGCCGAGTTCTGCTTGGTCGCCTTGGGTGTCGGCTTCTACTGGGTAGGGAGCTTGCCCCTGTTTCGCTTGGTGCTGGCACCGAGGGAGCCCGTGGCCCGACGACTGCGCGCTCTCGAACGCCTGGAGCGTTTTGAGTGGGAAGTAGCCCCAGAACAGGACTCGCAACCAGTTGGCGGCTGACGCGACGGCGGGCCATCCGTTTACGGGTATGCCGCATCTGCGGACCAGTGTGCGGTATACGCGAGGGAGATGCAACTACAGGCGTAGTTGCGCGAAGGTCTGCGTTGGGTCAGCTCCCGGGAGGCGCCCCGGAGACCTCCCACAGACAATGCAACCTTGCGAATGGCCACCGGATTTCATGGGGCGAGTCGGGGCGAATGTGATGCGGTATTTTCCTCTTCGGGCTGATTGCATTCACTCACGCCCTGTGGCCCGGTGCGCTTGAGGGTTGCAGCCCTCGCTCGAGGTTCTCCATTTGGGCGGGGAGGCCGAGTGAGGTAGGCAGGTCGGCGGGGGTGCCCAGCATGGGCGCCCGGAGGTGGGGGGGGCAGCGTGCCTGCGGTCGGGCTGAGGATCGTTTCAAGCCAGCCCGTTCGGCGGCTCTTGATGCTCGCGTAAACCGTGGCTAAGGCGCCCTTTCCCGTCCCCCGGGTAGATGTGTGGACCGATGGGAACCCCGCCACGCCGAGCGACGGAGTCTCACTTCGGGCAATTCTAGGAAGGAGTTGAAGCCATCGCGTGAACGTAGCTTCACAACTCCCCGAGGGGCCTTGAGTGCGCGGCGAATAATGTCGGCCAGGCCTGTGTGCGCAACACAAGTCACCCTGGTCACGCGGCTAACGGGTCAGGCAGAATGCGCCTGATGGGGAGGGGGCGATCCGATTGCAGGCATGCGTAGAGCTGCGAGACGCAACGCGCTTGCGCCACTGTTGGCTCGCAACAGCCATGCAAGGCGCGCGCAACATGCGGGCCTTACCACTCCCCGCGTACTCCGACTTCTGCTGTAGTGCGCGCTGACGCCAAGCTGGCAATGCGAACAAGTTCACTTGGGGGAAGTCCAGGCCAGGCGCGCACAAGTTGGGTTCGACGGCACTGTTCCGTTGTCTACCGCAGCCTGTGTCGCTGCACTTGAACCACGTTCGGAAGAACGTACCGCAGAAGCGTTCCTGCGTTGGATCTTCTTACAGGCCGCCGACTGGCCAACTCGGGACATGACGAGGGAAACGGGAAATCGTGGCAGACATGCACGTTGATACCGAAGGAGGGCCCGCTGCCGCAGGCCCCGTCGCCTTCGGAATCCCAGAGCGTTGGCGGTTCTCCGAACGCGGGCTCCTCCGAGGGTGCTCGTCAGGCTGTCGGCGAGGAGGGCTCTACCTCTGATGCTCTCCTCCCGCTTGCCATCGGCGGACTTGTGGCCTTGGCGGCTGTCATCGGCGGCGTCACCTTCGCCGTGGCACGTAGCCGCAGAAATACCCAGTAACGACCCCAGGGGGGACTGAACAATTCGTATCGAAGAAGCCATTCTCCAGGAGATGGCGAAGGCCCAGCAGGCAGCCGCGCACCTCCACGAAGTCATGGGAGCCATGCAGCGCAACCAGCCGGAGGCTGCGGAGGGTAGCGACGCCCAGGGAGCGGTCCAAGTCCGGATCGGTCAGGACGGGCTGCCCCAGTACATCTCCGTAGCCACCGACTGGCACCGACGGAGCAGGCCGGAGGCTCTCGGATCGGCTGTGGCCGAGGCGTGCCAGGCCGCAGCATCGGAGCTCATGGCGGCATGGGCACAGGGACTCCAGCGCACCGACTTGGACAGGAAGCTTGACGACCTGGAGAGGGGCGAACCGTCACACAGCCCTGGGGCCGCGACGCCGGCTGCCCCTACGTCAACAACCCAACAGGACTGGCAACATGTGAACCCGCGGTCGATGGGTCAACTCAGTGAGGACGTCATCTCCGCCCTCTCAGACCTGAGCAACCTGGACGCCCAACCCACAGACGTTCACACGGCCACCGGCCGGGATTCCGCTCGCAATGTGACCATCACGCTGACGAGCAGCTCGCTTGCCTCCTGCGACGTCGACGCCCAATGGGCGAGTAATCAGACGGCGGTGAGATTGAACCGGGCGTTCGACGAAGCTCTGGCCGACGCTCTTGCGGGCCTTCGGGAGAGCGCACGATCAGGCAACGAGGCGAACACCTCCCAGACGGTGGACACCCTCCTGGCCGAGGCCATGGCGCTCCTCACCGACCCCCGGCGCATCGCCGGCTACTGAAAGGGCTCTGACCCATGGCGGATCTCCGGACAATCACGGATGCACTGCGCACCGATGCGCGAATGTGGGACAGGCAGAGCGAAGCACTGGGCAACGTCCACCGCAACGTTGAGTACCTCCGCCTGTCACGCGTTCAGGCAGGGATATTCCAACTCCTCGTCGACGAGTACGAGGAGGCGCTCACAGCTGTATCTGACCGGTGCGCAGAAGGCAGGGACCGAACAGAAGAGATCGCAACTGCTCTCATCAAGAACGCGACTGCTTATGATAATCGCGAGGCAGACACTGCGCGGTCCATCGAAGGCACCTACTGAACGGGGGCGTTCATGACATTCAGTAGAGCTCAACACGAAGCTGTGACCGAGAAGATCAACACAGGGCTGGATAAGGAACTTCCCTCTCTTCAGCAGAGGTTGATTCAAGAAGTCGGGGAGTTGCTCGACAGTTGGTGGGTAACTGACACCATTGCGCGCGTCGTCGACGTCGCTGTGAGAAAGATCCTCGAATCGCTCCGAGCGACGGCGAACAGGATCCGCGAACTGATGGAGGGAGTCCTGGCTCCCTTCCTCCTGTACGACCGGGCTCTCGAATGGCAAGGGGGAGTTCGCAGCGCAATGGGCACGGTCGCATCCGCAACTCATTTCCGGGAGCTCAAGGCGCCTGACGAATGGGAAGGCAGGGCGGCCGAGCGCTACAAGAACTCCACCGCTCGCCAGTCGGGGGCAGCCGAGCAGGTTGGCGTCATCGCCGACACGGTAGGTCAAGCACTCACCGTTTCGGCCGCGGCGGGTGGAGCCTTCTACCTCGCACTGGCGGCCATCGTGGCCAAGTTCATATCGCTCCTGGTCGCTGCCAGCGCCGCGACCGCAACCGGTGTCGGTGCGCCAGTCGGTATTGGGGCCGCCGCCGCTACAGCACTTACGACGAGCGCCTACGTAGGGGCTGCGGTCGCTGCGCTTGTCACACTGCTTACCGCTCAGGCCCAGACGTTTACCGATGTGCAGGCAGAAGCCCGGGACCCCAAGGCGTTCGGTGAGGATGGACGCTGGCCCAAGGGCACGGTCTAAGCGCAAGCAAGACCCTGACGCAGAGAGGCAACAGAGTGTACCCAGCACGACTCGGATTGTTGGCTTCGGGGCTCGCCGCCGTTGCTCTCGCTTACGTTTGCACTGGACCGCCAGTTGACTCAACGGTGTTGGGGGCAGTGCTGTTCATCAACGGTCTCGTCCTCGTAGGGGTTGCCGAGGCGTATGCGATGCGCAGGCGCCAGCGCGACTGGCTGGCCAAGACCTGGGGAACATACGCAAACTTCCGCGCTTCGGTCGATATCGAGGCCCTGCGGGAGCTGAAGTACAGGCGGGGCAACTTCGCAGTCGCACGTCGATTGAAGAAGCAGTATCCGCATCTCGCGCCGGAGCTCGCGCAGGCGCTGATCAACGAACTCTGAGGTGCAGCCTCCGAAGCACAGAAGGCCGCCAACTGGACACTTCAGGTTGGTTTGTGAGCGACCGCGCAATTCTTCTGCATCCCTGGCAACCAGAGAGCACAAGGACAGCCAGCAGCGGTTCGAGGGCTCCCGACAGATACTGGGAGCCCTCCTACGTGCTTCGGAGCCGAGGGCCGGGCCTCAGAACGCACCCAGCAGGTGGCCTACAGCAATGGCATCGCCGAGTTCGACCAGACCAGGAAGTGGTTGAGAACGACGGATCGCCGGAAGACGTCCTTCTTGGTCATGCCTTCGGCTGTCCATCGCGCAATGTAGAGCCGTGTGCGGGTGTCGTAGCGCATCCGTACGAGGGCGATGGTGTGGAGCGCGTGGTTGGCCTGGCGGTCGCCTCCGCGGTTGGGCCGGTGCCGGTTGGTCCGTCCCGAGCTGGCGGAGATCGGGGATGCTCCGCAGAGGTGGGCGAAGGAAGCTTCGGACTTCAACCGGTCGGGGTTGTCCCCAGCGGTGATCAGGAGTTGGGCGGCCGTCTCGGTGCCGATACCGACCAGCTCCACCAAACCGGGGGCGGCCTTCGCGACGAGGGGTTCGAGCTCGGCGTCGGCCTCGGCTATCTCCTCGGTGAGGTGCTGATAACGGCGGGCAAGACGCCGCAGCGCGGTCCGGACCGCGCAGGTCGGGTCGGCGGGGTCGATTCCGGGGCGGGAGCGGGAGAGCTGCGCGATCAGCTGGTAGGTGGGCAGACCGCGCAGACGTTCGCGCACTTCGGCGGGGGCGGAGACGATGAGGGTGCGAATCTGGTTGATCGTCTGGGTACGGGACTTGATGGCCGAGCGGCGGACCACGCGCAGGGACCGGATGGCCTCGACGATGCCGTCGCGGGTCTTCGGCCGGCCGCTCGCGCGGCCGGACAAGACCGCGGTCGCGGCCGCATAGGCGTCCACGGGGTCGGACTTACCGTTGGCCCGCCGGGCCTTGCGGTCAGGGCGGTCCACGTCCACGACGGTGACCGCGTTCGCCCGCAGGAATCGGGCGAGTTCGGAGCCGTAGGCGCCGGTGCCTTCAACTCCGACGGCCAGGACGTCGCCATGTGTACGCATCCAGTCCAACAGATGCCGGTAGCCATCGGGGTTGGTGGGAAATGCCGCTGTGGCGAGATGACGGCCGATGGAGTCGATCACTGCGGCCTGGTGGAAGTCGGTGTGGGTGTCCACGCCGCCGACCACCGAGATCTGGTCTGCCATGCTGGGTCCTGCTGTCCTTCCGTGCGATGCGCGAGGGGTCACACGGGCCGGTCGGGCGGCTGGACAAGACTGTGATGGGACCTTTGGCCGGGCTCCTATGAGGTCACAGATGCCCGATCGGCCGCGTGCATGACTGCACCGCCCGGCCGGCCGACGATTCCAGCAGAGGACAGCCGAGGCGTCAGTCATTCGGTGGGTCAGGCCGCCGAGCGATGCCATGATCAATCCTCACAGTCATTCGTAGGATCGGCGCGGTCCGGGGCGGCATGGGCGGTGGGGTCACACGTCGGTCCAGGGGCGAGGCTCGCCCCCGGCCAAGGGCACCCACACCGGCCCGGACGGACCGTGCTCTTCGAGGTCCTCCAGGACAACGGCCCCCAGCGGAACTTCACGGGCGAGGGCTGTGACGAGCGGGTGCTGAGCGACCATCCCCTGCAGATCGCTGATGCGGTCGCGCAGCCGGGTGCGGGAAGCGCCGGTGAGCACGAAGAGCACACGGGGAAAGACCGGATACCAGCGCAGCCACACCGGGCCGGCGGAGACGGGCCTGCGGCGGCCGACGGGCTGGGCCTCGTACTGGAAAAGCCGCGCGTACTCGATCAGCTTCACCGCCAGGCGCTCGCTGCTCATGGTGCTGCGGTCGACTTCCACGAACGCGCGCAGCTTCCGGCGGTGTTCGCCGTCGACGAGGGTGTAGTGCAGGACCACGTCGGCTATGAGCCGCTCGCCCTCGCCGAGAGGGTGAGCGACCTCGGGAGTCCAGTCCCATGGGCCATGCTCGTGCCCGAGCCGGCGGGCGTCTGCCGCGAATGGCAGGTGGGTCCGTACGACGGTCAGTGTGTGCGGCGTCTTGATCGATGCAGCGGTGGTCGAGGTGATGGGGTACGGAGGACGCCCGCGCAGGACGGGGAGATCGCGGGTGGCACGCGACCCTTCAGAGGTGAGGTACCAGGCGTGTGTACGCGGCCGGTCCGAGTCCGGCAGCGGGGTGAGGCCGACGAAGCCTGTTGACCGCAGTCTGTTCAGCGCACGGGAGATCAACTGGCGGGAGCCGTGCGGCCGGAGCATGAGGCGCAGCTGACCGGTCGTGGCCATGCGGTGCAGGGCGAGCGCGGTCAGGATCTGCAGGCGCAGTGGTTCGGAGGGACTCGGGGCCAGCTCGGCGGCCGGAACACCGGATGTGGAACGGGTCATGAAGCATAGGCAACCCTCAAACCCCGACCCAACTCCCGACCGTAAGGCCCCGACCACGGTCACGATCCAAGAACACTCTCATGGTCGGGGCCATGGTCGGGGCCACCGTACCGACCACAAGACTGCCTGAAGCTCAGCGCCAGCCTGTGAACGTCGCCACCCTCTCCTGCTCGCTGATCCGGCCCTGCGCGCTCTGGCTACCGACCGGAGCGCTAGCGTGGCTTGCGTGGGCGACTTCTACGAACTTCAGCTGGCCCTGGATCTGCCGGATTCCGCAGAGCTGGACCTGCTTCGGTGGCACCTGGGCGAGCCAGCCGAGGGCCAAGAATCGTACGAGGGTGAGGAGTATCCGCTGCTGGCCGGCACAGGGCCCGCGCGGCGCATCGGCGGAGTACTGGCCGGCCTGCTCGAGCATGGGCCTCGGGGCTGGTCCCTGCTGGCACGCCAGGAGGTACATCCCGACGAGTTCGCAGGTCTGAGACATCTCCTGGAGTGGCTCGCTGCGCGGACCACGACCGTGGGCACCATCGGCTATGTGCGTTTCTATGAAGCGCACGTCCCCGACGTTCTCGTCGTCGAGTCGGGGTCCGTTCGCCAGGTCCCCCTCGAACTGGCCCCGGGGGCTGAGGAACTGCTGCCGGGCTGAGATTCCAACGAGGGGCTCTCAGGAGCATCCGGCTCCTCGGCGGATCCCCGGGGCAGAGATGGGCGATGGCCGGTCCGCAGCGGCAGCTGCTGCTGCGGGGCGTGGTGGCGAGCCACGCCATGCCGGCCATCGTGCGACACCCGGCCCGCAAGGGACCAACTCCCCAAGCCGGCTGTCGCGTTCATGGGGCGGTGCGCGGAGGTCCGCTCACCGCGGGATGGTGTTACTTCTTCTTGGTGCGCTGAGCGGCCTGCTGGAGGATGCGCCGTCGCGTCCAGCGCCGGCGCCCGTTCTGTCGCCCGGCATTCTCGGCGATGCCGTCCGTGGTCTTGAGTAGCGGGAGGTTGCCCTGAGCCAGGCTGCTGGAGAAGGAGCCGATGCTTTTGTAGCCGAGCAGGGCGGCAGCTTGGCTCGCTCCCAGGAGTTCGTCGGGATCGCCGTCGACGGGAACGTCGGGCAGGGGCGGCGCCTTCTTGGCTATCGCTCGTCTGCCGCGGCCGGGCCGACTGGCCATCCATTCCTGGAGCGTCGCCACCTTCCACAGCTGCCGGCGGTAGGGGTTCTCGGCTGTGCCCTTCTCCTCGACGACGTCCGGGTCGGGGAAGTATCCGGGATGGTCGTGCACGAAGGTGGTGACCTGGTTGGAGTTCTTGTAGCCGAGATACCTCGAGGCCTCCGCGGCGTTCAGCAGCTCCTCCGGGTCGCGGGAGGGCGGGGTGTGTTCGGTGAGTCTTGCCGGCTTGCGGTGGGCGAACCATTCGGTGACCTTCGCGTGGTCCCACAGGCGGGCTCGGCCGCGCTTGTCGACAGGTTCGGGGAACGTCTCGCCAGCCGCGTTCTGGGCGCGCCCGGTGTAGAGGCCGGTGATCCTTGCGGGTGTCAGGCCCTGTTCAGCTGCGATCTCGGCGGCGTCGGCCAGCCGAGGCTCACGGCGCGGGGTCATGGCACGACCGTCCGTCCTGTCGGCGGCGAGCCGGCCGTCCCGACTCGCAACGCAAATTATGGCAGGAGTTTCGGTTGGAGGTCTAGCTGGAGGCTCACGGAACTTCCCGGGTGGCCGCGGAGGCGTCTCACTCTTCGGGGATCAGGCAGATACCGCGGCGCGCGGCAGCCTCGGCCATTTCCGCGTAGGCCATGGCGGCCGGCGTCCTCTCCCACTCGGCCAGGGCCCGTAGCAGGATCATCTCGTCGCGGTTCTGGGAGGCGTCACAGGGCATACCGGCCACTTCTGCGGCGATCATCAGCTCCGCAGTGGTCAGACCGTCGAGGCGTGCTGCTACTTCCCGGTGCAGATCTTGAAGGCCCTGCTGGTACAGCTCGTTTGCCTGGCGCAGCAGCTGCACGAGGTCCTTGCCGTGGCTGGCCGGTGCCGCCGCGGCGAGGTCGAAGATGCGCTGGGTTGCCGTCATCATCATGGAGTATCCCTCCTGGGCGGAAGGACGCCAGAGCGGCGGTCAGCCGCAGCCGTCGCACAGCGGCCGGCGGCGGCTGTCGCGGGCCAGTTCGGGTTCCTTGCGGGGCGCTTCCTTCAGCGCCGCAGCCACCGGTGAGCCAGTTGGTGTTCTGCGACAGTGGGGAACTTGCCCCACGGGATCGGGGCCATGACCCGCACGGTAAGGACCAGTAGTCGCGATCAGGCGCAGCTGACAGGATTTGACTCATCGAGTGCGAGGACACGCGAAGATGGATCATCGAGATCGTGCAATGGCTCGCTCTGTGGCGCGGTACTTGGCGCAGTGGCTGTGCGGAGTCGTCGCCATCGGCGCCTTGGCGATGCTGGGTTCGGTCGCGCTGCTGAACGGCCCTGAATCGTTCGTGTTCTTCCTTAAGCGGGGCACCCTGTTGCCGCTGATCGCGATCTTTGCTGTGGCGATGACTGCTTGGCTGGTGCTCATCGCGGCCGGAGCACGGGCGGACCGCCGTGAAGTGCGGTGAAGCCTGAACTTCCACGGGCAGCACGACGTTCGCCCGGTTCCACATAAAGCAGAAGGCTTCCCTGTCAAGTCTGGCTGTGTTGTAGCGATCTCTCATTTGACTCCTGGTGTTGGTTGTTGAGGTGACTCCGCGTAATAGCGGAGAGGGTGGCTCTATTCACGAATCCCGAGAGCAGATCGGCACTTCGGGATGCGGCCCGCCGCAGTCGAGGTCGATGCTCACGAGAACGGGAGGCATCTCGTCCCCGGCAGGCGTGGTTGTAGGGCCCGCCCCATTGGTGAGGATGGGGCCTGGGCCGGTGGCTTGATCGGTCTGCGAGTCTTGATCGCTGCCGAGCGTGCTGATTGGCTGGCCGACATGACTGAGCTCGGACCCGTTGCCTGGCCCCCTGCACCGATCAGGACCGAGAGGCTCGTACTCCGTGAGCCCGAGGCCCGGGACCGTGCGGCGTTCATCGAACTGCTCGCCTCGCCAGAGGTGCACACATACCTCGGCGGCCCCCGCCCGCGTGACGAGCTTGAGCGCGAGACGCCCAAGGTGCCCGAGCAGTGGCCCGGAAGTTTCGTCGTTGATCTCGACGGGGCGATGATCGGCCAGATCCTGCTTAGGAGAGCACCGGAGCACCATCGCCCGGCTGCTGCGGGGAAGGCAGATCTCGGCTACCTGTTCCTGCCGCGTGTGTGGGGATTCGGATACGCCGCCGAGGCGTGCGCGGCGGCACTCGACTGGTTCGACGGCGTCCTTCCCGGCGAGCCGGTGGTGCTTGCCACCCAGACTGCCAACGTCGGCTCGATGCGCCTCGCGGCGAAGCTGGGATTCATAGAGGTAGAGCGGTTCCATGCCTGGGACGCCGAGCAATGGCTCGGCATGCGGTCCCCCGTCATGCCCTCTGATTGAGCTCGTGCTCGACAGGCCCTGTGGTCTCGTCCTGACCGCCCAGCGGTCAGGACGAGACGAGGCGGTGCAAACTACGAGCCGGGCTCGGGGGCCGGGCGCAAGGCCACCACTGGGGCTCGCTTATGCCCCGACTGTCCGCGGAGTTGGTGGTTCTCAACGGTGAGGACGTTCACCACGCGGGCGAATGTCTCGATCTCGGCCTGCTGTCGCTTGTTCTCCTCGATCAGCTCGGCCAGTCGCTCCTTGGTCTTCTTCAGTTCGGCCCGCAGCTTGCGTTCGCTGTCCGGGACCCGTTCCTGGGCTCGGACCTTCGCGTAGAACTCGTCCTTGAGGTCGGTATGCCGGTGGGTAAGGACGTGCCGTTTCACGTCCGCCTCGGCGGCCAGCGCGAGGACGGTCAGCGCTCCGTCGGACCGTAGCGGGGTGCCGGCCAGCAGCCGGTCCATCGCGGCCCTGATGTTCTTCCTCTCGTTGTCGTGGCTCACAAGTCGGCCCCCGCTGCCGCCAGGACGCGGTCGTGGTCGTGCTGGTCGGCGAGCTCGGTTAGCACCTGGGCTCGTTCCCGAAGCCGGTCGGCCAGCGGTTCGGGAACCAGGCCAGAGCCGGCCTGACGGCCCAAGTCATCGGCTGTTTCGCGAAGTTGATGTGCGTGGGTGTCGGTGCGGGCGATGTTCGCGCAGTTGACCTTGCAGCGGTCCAGGCTGGGGGCCTCGCTCTTCGCGTTGCGGCCGGGGTGGCAGAGTGCTTTGGCCCGGTCGTAGTTGCAGAACAGAAATGCCTCCTTGTTCTCGAAGACGTTCAGGGTCGGGTCGGCCAGCAGGTCTTTGGCCTGACGAACGGAGGTGATGAGGCCGCCGAAGCGGTGGTGTTCCTGAGTGGCGGCGTTGATCAGACGCCTTGCGGCGGGGCCCGAGACGCCCTCGCCGTCCTGGATGGCCTCGTGGACCTCGCTGAGTTGCTCGGCGACGTTGCGGGCGGTTTCGAAGTCGAGAAGGTCGTGGATGCCGCCGCGCGAGCGCGATCCGTAGCCCTCGCTGATCAGCGTGCGCATGTGCCCGTACTGAACCGCCAGCGCCACCAGTCCGCCCGGCCTGCGGGCGATGTGCCAGGCCAGAGTGCGGCGGAAGCGGCCCGTGCCGACCCGCCCATGTGGGTCGGCCGGGATTGCCTCAGCGTGTCGGCCCCGGTTGTGAGCATGGGTGTTGACCCACTCGATGAACGACTCGATGCGGTTGCTCATCGTGGCGATCGCCAGCGACCTGCCGCTGCGGCGCTCGGGCTGGAGCGGATCGTGGACCTCGATTGCGAACAGCAGTCCGTGCCCGCCGAGCTGTTCCAACACCCGCACTGCCGTGACGACCTGCGGGACTGCCACCCAGGGAGCTTCGCGTACGACTCCGGCGGATTGATGATTGCCGTCCTCGTCGCGGGCGACCTTGAACTGCCGGGCATAGATGAGGTGCCGCCGGGCCGCCTCCGGCGGCCCCTGTGGATCCGGGCAGCACCCGTTCTCCAGAGCCAGGATCTCCCCGGTCCGCATCCCCGTGAGATAGCCCAGGACGATGAAACAGGCGGTGACCAGGTGTTTCAGGACTCCGGGGACGTCGTGGAAGTCGAACGGACCGTGCCAGGGCTCCCCGCCCAGCTTCGCGGTGATGGGGGTATCCAGCAGACACCGGCCGGGATTTTGGACCTTGTATGCCTTCCAGCGCGGATAGTTCATGACCTGGTGGACCTTGGTGATCGGAGTCCCCGTGAGGCCGGCCAGGAACACCCCGGGCGTCGAGATCTTCCTGTCTCTGATCAACGCTGGGACGGGCCTGCCCTCGGCCTCCAACTGTTCGAGGTAGGTGACCAGCCGCTGGCCCGATCCCTTCTTGAACGGGCCCTTCAGCCCTTCCGCGATCTCGACCAGCCGTCGGTGTTCCTCGAAGGCGGCCAGGATGTCGTCGGCGTACTCCTCGACGAACCGCAGGGCCCAGACCAGCAACGGGCCCATCGTCGCCGGGGCGATCGGCTCGGTGACGTTCTCGCCCAGCGGCGAGGCCGCTGGCAGGTAGTCGTCCATGCCTTCCGCAACCCAGGGCGGCGTGACGAGCCGGTCGGTGTCGGGCAGATACAACCGTCCGTAGTAGTGCAGCCGGGAGAGCGCGATCAGATGACTGGTGGCCGTGTTGCGGGCCAGCCCTCGTGCCTTGTCGAGCTGGTGGCTGTAGTCCGACAGGTCCTCGGCCGTCACCAGCGAGAGCCGCTTGATCCCGCACTCGTCGAGCCACTGGGCGAACATCGACCACTGATTGACCGTCTGTGTGATCCGGCCGATGCTGAGCTTGGAGCGCATGGCGGCGCCGCGCAGGGTAACGTCCCTGT
This sequence comes from Streptomyces monticola, assembly GCF_042665355.1. Classification (NCBI taxonomy): domain Bacteria; kingdom Bacillati; phylum Actinomycetota; class Actinomycetes; order Kitasatosporales; family Streptomycetaceae; genus Streptomyces; species Streptomyces monticola. Next base: position 186,401 of record NZ_JBHTCF010000018.1, read on the forward strand.
CGGGCAGCGGGTAGTTGATCAAAGTCCAGGACGCGTAACGGAACGGCTCCCTGAAGACCCTGGGGAACCATCGCCAGCGGATGACGTCGTCCGCTTGCGAGGGGTTCTGGGTCAGCGCAAGCAACGACCAGCCGTCGTCGCCGTAGCGGGGCACGAAGTCGCGACGGCCCTCGACCGCCCGGTCGAGATCGAACACGAAGGCGTCGGCCGCCGGGGCCGCGAAGCGAGGGTTCAAGGCCAGGGTCATGCGTCGAATCCCTTCATCAGCAGCTGGTCAATGACCCTTCGTTCGTGGGCACTTGCCTTCTCCAGGGCGTCGTTCCATTCCGTGTCGGTGAAGTCGGGGGCCTTGCGCAGGTCCCGCAGCCGCGCGAAGGGCTCGCGCCAGTCCTGGTCCCACACGTCCGGCGAAAGCACCGCCCTCAACTCCTCCAGCACGTGCAGCAGATAGGCCAGCCGTGGCAGGTGACGCGGGGTGATCACGGCGTTCGGGCAGGCCGTGCAGAGCAGGAACGATGCCCGGCAAGGCACCCCCTGTTCCCCGAACGGGCTGTGGGTGTAGTCGCTGCAGCTGGTGGTCGGGGTGTCCTGGTCCACGTTCGTGTCCGCCCGGCTGATCTGGGCCTTGAACGACGACCTGGCCGCCTCGATCGCTTCCTCGACCCCGTCGGTGATCACCGGTTGGGCCGCCGCGTGCGTGCGCGGGTCCGGCAGGACATAAGCACCGTCGTGGGTGTCCTGACTGTGCTGCGTGGGCTGCCGCTGATGCGCGATCACCACGGTCTTGCGCAGGCGCCGCAGGTTCAACGAGACCTCGCCGCCCAGCTCCTGGCGCCAGTTGCGCCAGACGTTGGCGTGGAAGTGGCCGTCGAACAGGCCGGCCGTCCCCTCGCCGTAGGCGGCCCGCCGCTGAGCGAGCCGCCAGACGATCAGCCGGTCGGTGGGTGCCCCCACGTTCTTCAGCATCTCCCGTGCCGGGGTGGTGGACTCGATCGCGTGCGTGATCAGCCGTCCGGGAGAGTTCGCTCCCCAGTCGGCCAGGTTCCTCGTCTCATGGCGGTCCGCCGGACGGCGGCGCCGCTTCTCCAACTCGACCCGGTAGATGATCTGCCCCTCGTTGCCCGCGTCGGGGCTCGCATCGGGCACCTTCATCTCGACGACTGGTGTCGCGTTCCACCCGTAGGCCGCGATGATCAGGATCATCAGTGCGCAACCCTCATCGGTGGTCATAAACAGCCGCATCCACGTGTCCTCGGCCCGGTTGCCGCCCAGGGCTTCGGTGTAACGCGGGTCGGGACGGTGGCGGCCATCCGGGCGGATGAAGAACGGCGTCTCGCCGGTGCGGATCAACTGGTCCAGTGCCTCACCCACGAGCCAGCCGTCTGTACCTTTTTCGAACTGGCCCGCCCGCCAGCCAAGGAGGTGCTGCCGGTTGGCACGGATGCGATGCAGAGCTGGTCGGAACCGCTGAGTGGCAAGCAGCTTGATGCGGTCGAACTCGGCGTCGCTGTAGGCGGTCTCCTTCGGCGCCTTCTCCTTCGGCATCCGCTTGCTCATCAGCTTCCGGGTCTCCTCGGGCACCAACGGATGCTGCTTCAGCAGCCGGGCGACCTTGCGGACCTGCCGGCTGCCCGTGGAGTTCGGCGTGCGGCTCAGCCGCCAGGCCGCCCAGATGTCCGCAGTCAACTCGCCCAGAGATTGCGGAACTTGCTCCTGCTCGGCCAGGAAACGGCTGAAGTAGAGCAAGATTAGCCAGGTCTCCCGGCTGGAAGGCAGCGTCTTCCAGGTGCCGGTGGGCCCGCACTGAACGGCGAACGCCTCCGCCAGTTCGCGCTGCAGCCGCGGACCGACCGCCAGCTGGCCGAAGTCGTAACTGGCCTTGTTCGCCCCGTCCCCGGCCACGTGCCAGACCAGCAGATCACCCGGCTCCAGCGGCGGCTTGCGCCGGTGGCCCTCATCCCCGGGCAACACAGCGCGTCGTCCTCGCGTACTCATACCAGTGCCTCGCTGTCCAGGACGCGCTCCGACATCTTCGCGATCCGGCCCAGCAGCTCGTTGGTGCCCGGATCGGCCTCGTCCAGCAGCAGCGACCTAATCTGCAGATCCGAAACGGGAGCGAGGTAGATCTTGCGGGTGGTCTCCTCGCTCGCGTGATCGAGGAGGTCCTTGGCCATCCGCCAGGCATCCCCATAGAGCAGGCGGAAGTCCCGCCGCTCCTCCGGCGTGAGCCCGAACCGTTTGTCCAGCGCGTGCATCAGCGCGACCAGCATCTTCAACGCGAACGAGTGCCTGGCCATATGGGGTGTGAAGTAGGGAGGCTGGGCAACCTTGCCCTCCAGCACCTTGCGGCAGCGCTCGGACGCCGCCCGGTAAACCGCCTCCCACGAATGCGGCTGAAACGGGCGCCCGTCCTGCGACAACCACAGCCACAACGGCTCCAGACCGCCATCCCCCTCAACGAACAGGCGCTGGCGGTCCTCGACGTCCAGCGACGACAGAGGCCGCTGGACCGACTGCCCGTTCTCGTCCCAGAAGTGCAGGATCGACCGCTGCCGACCGGACCGCTTCTCCAAGACCCAGATGTCGTCCATCGCCTCGTAGACGCCCCTGGCCTGAGCCCGGCGGATCACCGCCCGCCGCGTCGTCCGCTCGTAGGCGGCGACCGACCGCAGATCCTCGACCGCGACATAGAACGTCCGCTCGCGCCGGCTCTTCGTGGCCGCCTTCGCCAGCCGCCCGTCGAAGAAGCGCTTCACGCTCTCCTCCAGAGCCGGCACCTCGAAAGTCAGCAGCGAACCGCCTTCCGACAAGCGCATCCCCGAGGAAAACAGCAGGTCGGAGTAGGCGGCATTGCGGTCGTCGTTCCGGCCCCGAAACGACGGATCCCGACGCCCGTCCGCGGTGTAGCCGCGCAGACCCACGTCCCTCCACAACCGGTAGGCCCGCGGAGTCAGCCACTTCACGTTGCTCGACCTCGCGTCCTTCGCCCGCTGGGCCGGAACGCTGACCATCTCGCCGTGGCGGCCCAACACCTCCCGCATCGCTACCGGGTTGGCCGTCACGTACCTCCTCGCCGCCGCCCACTTGTAGAGCCGGGCCAGCGCGGACAGTTCGCGGTCCCACTTCGAGCCGCTGATCCGCCGAGGATTGCGAGGCGACCACCGCCGCCAGTCCTCGAAATCGAGCAGGTCCTCGACCTCGGCATCGCACCAGTTCTTGTCCCGCTGCCACAGGAAGTTGAAGAACAGACAGCAGTCCCCGGCGTAGTTCCGCCGCGTCTCCCTGGCCAGATGCGCGAACGCCGAACGCGTCGTGTACAGCGTCAGCCGCGGATCCACTTGATAGTTCGGGTCCGTGAAGAACACGTCCCCCGGGTCGATCCGGGCGGCCTCCTCCCGTACGTCGAGGTCGGCCCACTCCTTCAACACTGGGTGATCGCTCACCTCTGCGGCGTACCGTCTCGTAACCCAGTGCACTTGCCAGAACTTGCTCACACGTCCCTCTTCGCTCGCAACACGTACCGCTGCAACACGAAGATTCAATAGGGAAAAAGGAGCAGTACGACTTCGGCCAGTGCACGCCGAACCGCTTCAGCAGGTAGGTCTCGCACTGCTGCCGGTCCCAGCCCCAGTCGATGAGCGGGAACTCCCCGGTACGTCCGGGCATCCTCGAGGAGACCTGGTCGCCGAAACGGCGGCCCTCCTCGTCGGCGTTGAAGCCCATGATCTGCCTGAACGGCCGACCGCCGAAGACCTGCGTGAGCCACCAGGCCCCGACGTCGCCCTTCGCCCACAGACTGCATTTGCGGGTGCCGGCCACCTGGGGAACCGTGCCGACGGACTCCTGGTCGTCCCAGAGGGTCCACGGCCCACGCGCGAACAGCTGCTCAGGGTGTCGGGAGTCGTCCAGGACCGTGAACCCGTCGGCCTGGAGGTGACCGTTGCGTGCCAGTTGGACGAAGCGCACGTTGTTCTCGCGCAGCAGCGGGAGCATGAACTCGTCGGCCAGGAGACGGGTTTCGGGCCACTCGCTGCCGGTGGCCATGTAGAGGACAGCGGTGCGATCGAGGTCGATGCGGTGCACCGGGGGGGGCAGTGAGCATCTCGGCGAGGTAGGCCGTGGAGTCGGCGCCGACACCCCAGTTGATGACGGTGTCAAGGTCATCGTCGGCGGTGAGGCCGGGTAGTGACGGCGTGTAGGGCGTACAGGGCACGGCGGCGTTCACCCCTTGAGGTGCCGGTCGGTTCGCTGCTGGGAGGGAACGATGAGCAGGCGCTCGTCGGCGGGCCAGGGATCGCAGGCGTCCCAGGGGTCGCCGTTGGAGAGCACCACCACCGCGCCGGGCTCGGTGACGAGGCAGCACACGCCGCGGCCGCATGACGGGTCGAAGGTCTCGGGGCGGGCGGTGTAGGGCGTGGTGAAGTAGTCGGCGCCGTGCTCCCCGACCGCGGCCAGGATCAGGTCGCCGTCTGCGATATCGGCGGCGCGGGCGACGCGTGCATGCGGCAGGGCGAGCGCGAGTTGAGGGTCCTGGCTGTTCACGGCGAGTTGCTCGTCGAGCAGGCGGGCGTTGCCGCTGGAGCGGACATCGCCGGTGGCGGGCGCGGCGAGCAGAGGCCGGCGCAGATCGACGGCGGCCTCGGCCGCGTATATCGCCTCGGCGTGGTCCAGGGCCTCGACGAGGATCACCGCCTGGGCGAGCGCGGCCAGCAGCACGGCGCTGTCCTTGAGCGTCGCTCCGCTGGCTGCGGTGCCGGGCCGGTAGAGGCTGACCGCCGCGCCGCCGCTGTCGAGGATGGAGCTCAGCAGCGGGGCGTGGGCGTGGGGGTGAGCGCCGTCCAGTCCGCGGGGCAGGACGGCGAGCGTCGCCCGGCCGGTGGCGGCAGCGGCCCGGTGGGCGGTGGCGTCGATGCCGTTGGCGAGCGTGGCGGTGACGGTGTGATCGGCCTTGGCGAGGGCGGCAGCGAAGTCGTGCGCGCGCCTGACGGCCTGCGCGGTGGGGGCCCGGTTGCCGGTCACGGCCACGGCGCTGTCGGTCAGCCGAGGCAGTCGCTCGCGGCCGCGGACCCACAGGCCCAACGGGCAGGCAGGACCCAGGTCGGTGAGGGCGGTGGGCCACTCCTCGTCCGAGGGGATGACGAGCGGGCAGGTCAGCTCCGCTTGGGCGAGTTCCTCGTGCGGCCGGTAGAGAGATAGCCGCCCGCTGCCGTCGCCGCGGACGCGCCGCTCCCATACCTCGGCCGGGGTGTACTCGGCCAGTTCGGCGGCGAGTTGGCTGGGAGCGAAGTGGGCGGTGAGCGCGGCGCGGGCGGCCCGTTCGGACAGGGCGTGCGAGGTCATGACGGCTGCCTTTCCGGCAGGGCGCGGCACCGGCAGGCGAACCGGTGCCGCGCCGGGGCGGGCAAGGGGCAAGGGGAAGGAACAGCGGGCGGCGGGAAAGGGAAGGCCGTCGGCTGCTGTGGTGGAGAACGCCGGGCCTAGGCCCAGGGGGAGGCCCGCTTCTCCTTCCACCAGGTGCGCGGGCTGCCCGGCTGCCCAGCGGCCGGTCGGGACACGGCGGCGGGCTGGAGCGCCGGGGGCGCGGTGACCGGGCGGGCGGCGATCGGACTGGGCAGGCTGGTTTCGGTGTAGGCGATGCGTCTGCGCAGGCTGATGCCGAGATCGTCGACGCTCAGGTAGATGGAGTCGTTCTTGATTCTGGTGATGCGCCCCTTGACCAGGACGTTGACCCCGTCGACGAGCGATTCGGTGGCATTGCTGGCCAGGTCCCGCCAGGCGGTGCAGATGTAGGAAATCGGATCCAGGTCACGCCACTTCTGCGCCGTGGTGTCCCACTGTGTGGGGGTCGCGGTGAGGCGGAACCGGCAGACGGCGATGCCGTCTTGGGTGAAGCGGATTTCCACGTCACCGGCGACGGTTCCGCTCACGTGCGTGACGGACGGGGCCATACGAACACCTCCTATGTAAAATATTAGTGTGGATTCGGGAAGGGTCAACCCCCTGACGGCGCTCCCTGCCGTCACGCAGCGCGATACGACGGGCGACCCGCCGGATCCAGGCTTTGCACCCGGCCGGCTCCGCCGGGGCCGACGGCGGGGTGAGGTTGTCGAACACCGTGGCCTCCTCGATCTCCACGTGCAGCGGGACGGAGCCGTCGGCCCGGACCAACTGCTCTGCGGCGGTGTCCAGATGAACGGATACCCGTATGGCCCCGCGGTCCGCGTCGAGGTGGGCGAAGACGAGGATGCCCGCGATCTCGATGCAGGGCAGGCCCTCGCCGTCGGGCCCTTCCTGCGCGTGGAAGACCGCCTCGCTGTTCGCCAGCGCGCAGTCCTCGGCATCCGAGAGGTCGAGACTGGCAGGCGTGGGCAGATTGCGGGTGACGTCGCTGGCGTACAGCGTGTAGTCCTCGTCGCTGCGGTGCTCCCTGGCCCCGTAGTAGAGGTCCACGGCCGCCTGGTCGTCGCTCGGCGGCCGGTACGGGATGTCCTCGGTGCCCGCCACGTTGTCCCAGGAACTGCGCACCTGCCGGGCGAGCGTGGCCAGCGCGGAGGCCTTGTCGGCCCAGAGCGTCACCTCGTCGGTGTGCCGGTCCCGCCGGTGCAAGACCCATACCCGGCCGGTGGTCTGGGGGTGGAGCGTGTCGGAAACGGCGAAGCTGAAGCGGCTGAGCCACCCGCCGATGATGTCGACGGTGTCCGCGCCCGGCCAGGCGCCGGTGCGGGCCTGGAGGCCGTCCATCAGGTCGGCCAAGTCGGTGATGGCCGCGCCCTCGGGCGTGGCCGGGTCCGGTGTGATGAGCACGGCAAAGCCCTTCCCTGCGTGTAGGTGCGGTGAGGTCGGTCAGGTGTCAGGACCGGTCAGGGCGTTGAACTGGTCCATGAGGTGTTGCTGGTCGGGGGTGAGGTGCGCGGTGCGCAGCACGCGTGTGCGCAGGATGGGCGCGCCGAGGCTGATGCCGGCGGGCATGACAGGCCGGTCGGGTCGCGGGACCAGGAGGTAGTTCTGCGTGTGGATCATCCACGCGTCGTACCGGTCGGCGGGACGTCCGCTGCGGGTGGCATGGTCCTCGCTTGTCGTGCGGGACGGGCAGGGGCAGGACGGATCGGTGCAGGGGCGCCCTGCGGGGTGGCGGGCGAGGACCGGGCTGCGGCGGTAGTGCGTGGCGGTGCCGTTCAGCATCGGGCAGTGCGCGGCGGTGTACGGCAGGCATTCGGGGTGCAGCGCTGGTTCCGGGGAGCAGCCCTCGATGACGTCGGCTGGCCGGACGAGCAGGAAGCACCTCTCGTCCAGCGGGTGTTGGCAGATCTGGCACAGGCGTCGCCGGAAGGCAGCGTTGGCCTTGTTGGCGTCGAGGACACCGAACGCCGGGTGGCCGTCGTGGATCAGGGTCACGTAGGGCACCACCAGTCCGCCCGCCAGCGGCCGGTGGGCACAGCGTTGGGGTATTCCGTGCATGGGGAAGTTCCTTCGGATCGAGCGGCAGTTGGCGCTCACGCCGCCGGGTGTCAGTTGCTGCCCGGTGGAGGGTCGGTGGGGCCGCGGGCCAGGAGCGCCTCCCAGTGGGCGTAGCGGCAGCCGGTGGCGTCGTGCAGGCGCAGGTGCAGCCAGGCGGGATCTTCTCCGGCCCGGACGACGGCTTCGGCGCCGATGGCGGCGGCCCGGGGATAGACGGTGGCGTCGTCCGCATCCGCCAGCACGACGATCAGGCCCGGCCGGGTTGGCATGTGGCGGAGCGTGAAGGCGGCGTAGCTGCGGTCGTCCAGGAGCACGAGCGGAGCACGCTGGTACTCCGCGGCGCTGAAGAGCGGGGTCGGCAGGTCCAGGCGGGGGACGGGGCACTCCCGCAGGCCGACCGGATCCTCTCCGGCGCCGTCGCTGATGACCAGCACCGGGGCTTGCGGTCCGTGACTGAAGGCTTGCGCGGGTGCGGGCATGGCGGTGGCACATCGCTTTCTTGAGGCCCGGGGCCGGGAAGGGCCCGGGGGCGAGGGAGTTGGAGGCGTGCGCGGCGAAGTCGGCCCGGCTGGGGGCGCCCCGCCCCGTCGGCGTTTGCTCAGTCGAGAGGGAAGAGCACCAGCGCGGGGACGGCGGTGTCGGGGACGCCGTCGGCGTAGAGCTCGCGCAAGTCCTCGTCTTCCTCCCACTCCTGTGGCAGCGGGAAGACGTCGCCGGCGCAGTCACCGTGGGTCGGCGCGTACCGCGCATGGCTGTAGCTGGCGAACGGGGAGAAGCGGTTGCCCTCGGCGTCGCAGGACAGCACGACGAGTGTGTCTCCTGGCTCGTTCTTCCAGGCCGTGCGGACCAGGTGGCGTAGCACGGCGAGGGTCAGTGGACGGTCGTGGGCCTCGCCGCTCGGGTCGGGGGAGGAGGGCTGCTGGTCGGTCATGTCGGCCCTTTCAAGAGCTGGCCGGACTGCGGAGGGGGAGTGGCCGGTGGACCGGCGGGTTCACGGTGCCGCCCCGCCAAGAGGGCGGCACCGCGGCCCGTCACTCCTCGTCGATCAGGTCAAGGCAGGAGACGGGGACCCCGTTGCCCGGGATCCGGAAGCGCCGCACTTCCTCGGGGACGGGATACCTGGTGTTGCGCGGGTCACGCCGCAGGAGGCGAGTGGACTCCTCGTCGAGCAGGAAGCCCGCGCGGCTGCCGGTGCGGTTGCGCTCCTGGACGGTGCCGGTGAGGCCGCGCAGCATGGACGGGCGCAGCGACTCGCTGATGCGGGCCCGGCGTCCGGCCACGATGCCCGCGAACGCCTTCTTGTCGAGTACGCGCAGCCGTTGTGCGGAGGCCTCCTGGACCTCTGCGATCTGGCTCGGGTCCGGCAACTGGCCGATGAATTCGAGGACGTTGTCCATGGTGGTGGGCATGCTGGTTCGCCTCTCTGTGACGCGGGGTGGGAAACCGGCCGGGCAGGTGCGCGCCCGGCTGGGGCTTGCGGGAGGTGGATGTCAGTCGGCGGCGGTGGGCCGGTGGCGGGCGACCGCCTGCGCCTCGACCTCGGACAGCTGATAGCTGCCGTTGTCGGCCTGCCCGAGCGATTCCAGAAGCAGGAGGTAAGAGGCCTGGCGCGGGTCGGGGGACTCCCACAGCAGGACGTTGGTCATTTGGGCCGTGTCGAACTTCTTGGGTTCGCGGATGTCGTCCTCGAAGGCGGCGGCGACGTGGGCGAACAGGACGTTCGCGAGACGGCTCTTGGGGAAGCTCGCCGCGAGGTCGGCGGCCGACTCCTTGCCGGGGTCCTTGGCGCCGAGCAGGAGCGCCAGGGTCTCGGTGCGCTGCTTGTCCGCCCACTTGCCGTAGAAGCGGGGCAGTTCCAGCAGAATCCGCTGGGCGAACTCCCGCGCCTCGTCGGGCAGCGCCTTGCCGCGTACCAGGCGCTTGATGAACTCCCGCCTCGGACCGGCGGCTGCTTTCCAGGCGCGGTTGTGCGCGACGGTCCGCGCGCTCCTCGGCCTTGTCCTCGTCCGCTTCCGTCCTGGGCTTCTTCGGCGTGGGGCGGACCCTGTGGCCGTAGGCGGCCGGGTCGGCGCAGTGCCACACCGGCTGGTGCTCTGCATCGAGCCGGGCGCTATGGCCAGGACAGCCCTTGTGGTTGTCCTCCCCCAGGGGGTAGCCCAGCCCGGTGGTTAGCTTGGTTAAGGGCCGGGAGGGGGCCTTCTGCCCGAACCCCGCATCCCGCAGGAGCGGGATGTTTGCGGCCCTGAGGTCCTCCTCGGCCTCGGTGCGGGCTGCGGCATCGGCCTGCTCGGCCTTGAGTTGCGCCATCGCCTGGTCCCAGTGCCCGCGCCCGCCGTTGCCCTCCTCGTGGTCGCGTTCCAGGGCGCGCAGCAGCTGCTGCTCCGCGCCGGGCACGGTCTCGACCTCGGCGAGCTGGGCGGTCTGTTCGAGGTCCATGCCTCCGGCCGCCGCCCGGCGAAGGGTGGCGTCGTCGAGCTTCTGCGCGGCCTTGGCCTGCTTGACGGCATTGCGGCCGACACCGAGCGCCTTGGTGGCGCGGCCACGCTCAACATCGTCCATGTCGGTCAGGGACAGTTCCTGCGACTTGAGGGTGTCCCGCGCGCTCATCTCTTCGCGGTGCGTGTTCTCGACCAGGGAAAGGAACCGGGTCCATCCGTCGCGGCCGACCAGGTCATCCCGGACATGCGCCTTGATCCTGCGCACTGGGCGGTCGTCGTGTTCGGCGGTGGCGTTGGCGATCTGCTGCGCCTGTGCGCGCCGCCAGCCCTTGAAGGCGCCGTAGGTGCCGTCGGGCCGGGGTCGGACGCTGATGGTTTCCTCGACGCCGATCTCCTTGACTGAGTTGATCAGATCCTCGTCCGGTTCGGTGTTCTGCTCGCGGGCGTTGCACTCATCGCGCACCACCAGCGCCGGGTCGAGGTAGACGATCTGTGGTGCGTCCTGGGCGTCGTGGGGTCCGGGGTCGGTAGGCGGGGTCGAGACGGCGGTAGCCATGGGCTCCTTCTCCCTGCCTGTTCGGCGAATCGGGGGCGGTTGAGGGCGCCTTCCCTTCGCTTTAAATTAATAATAGTGTTTATTCGTGAGAGGTGAACCCCCCTGCTGACCTGCTACTTTGGGGCTGAACTCGCGGCGCAGGAACCAGATTTCGTCCTGGCTTAGGCTCCATCCGTACCCGCACCGGTGACGGCCGGGCCCTTCTGGGCGGCGTCGAGTCTCTCGACGGCTTCGATCGCGGCTGTCGGGCTGGCCGCCAGTCCTGGTGCGGCGCCTTCGGCGGCCGCAGGGGCGGCGCGTCTGCTGGGCGCGTACCCGTGGAACTGGTCCACGACCAGATGGTGCCCCTCCCGCGCGGCGGGGGAAGGCGTTGGGATATGACGGGACTCCATCTGTGCAAGGGGCGGAGGCGGTCAGCCGGCGCGTGGTGGCGCATAGGCGGAGAAGACGTAGTGGCCCAGGTCGCGCAGCACGCCCGCGGTGTCGTCCACGGCCTCCGGGCCGTGGTCGGCCCGGCGGGTGTACGCCTCGATCTCGGTGAACCCCTGGGCGGCAAGGGCCACTTCGGTGGCGGGTGTGAGGTCGTCGGAGGACTGCGGGGCGGTGACGAGTCCGTGAGCGGGATCGGGCACGACGAAACACCGGAACTCCTTCCGCGTAAGCAAGCCCTGGCTGGCGGCGCGCGACCAGGGTCGACGGGCAGTCAATGGGTGAGCGTGATGGTGTAGTCCGCTTCCAGGACGGCGAGGGCGGCGCGGATGGATGCGCGGGTCTCCGGGCTCGGCACCGAGCAGGGGAAGTCAAGGGCACGCACCGCGTCGTCTAGGAGGTCGTCGGGCATCGGCAGCGTGTAGCCGCTGCGGTAGAGGGCGACAGCGGTCGCGGTGGACGCGATGGCTTCCTCTGCGGTGACGTCGGCGCCGAGCGCTTCGCGGGCGGTGGGCGGCAGCGCCGGGATCCCGGCGGTGAACCGGCGGGTGGCAATGCGAAGGTAGGTCGGTCGCGGGACGCGGCGCAGCGTTCGAAACATGGCAACTCCAGAGGAAGCAAGGGGAGGGTGCTGTCATCCGGCGCGGCCGGGCGCGACGCCTCAATGCTGATAACGGTGTGAAATGCGAATGTGTGAACCCGCCCCTGGCCTGCTCCGACGTGGGGCGTGTGAGCTGGAGGAAGGGGCGTGCGCGGCCACGTGGCCCGCTTCGGCGTGGAACAACGTTGGAGTAGTGCTGATGGGACTCGAACCCATGACCTCAGGACTTATAAGATCCGCGCTCTACCGACTGAGCTACAGCACTTCGGAATGCGGTGGTGCGGGCCGTGGCCGCGCCCCGGCCGAGCAGGGCGCGGCCCCCGCTCCGGGGGGGGGGGGGGCGGCCCCGGAGGCATTCAGGGATGGCGTCCCGGCATCGGGCCTTTCGACCCGAGGTCGGGCGGCACGCAGTAGACGACTCCCGGTTCCGGTGCGAGCGGCTCGCCGGAGTCGATATCGGTGCAGTAGGCGTCGAAGACCTCTGCGGAGGTGAGAGGGGCGAGGTCTCCCTCGTGCAGGCGCCAGCCGCAGATGTGGTCCGCAACGCTCGGCGCGCTGGCTCGCAGGACGAGTCCGCCTGGCTGGTTAGAGAGACCGAGAGCGAGGACCGTGGTGAATTCCAGGGCTTCGGTCTCATCGAGGTGGACATCGCCGTCGTCGTCCGTGTCCGCGTCCAGGGTGACGATCAGCGCTTCCGGCTCTGCCGAGATGCTGCACGCCAGGTGCTGGTGGCCCGGGCGGGCCGCGGCGAGGATGCGGGCGAGGAGGCCTGCGGCGCGGGTGAACGCCTCTTGGCCGACGTCCTTGCCGCAGGAGGCGCAGGTGCCGAGGTGGTCCAGGAGGTCGGTGGCGTACTCCCAGGTGGCCTGGCGGAGGGCTCTGTCGATCAGGACCGGGACGAGGTCGGCCAGGGGTGTGCCGTCGTAGGGGATGGTCGGGCCCGTGGTGGCGAGCTCGGCGGTGTAGCGGCTGCGGCTGGACGGACTGTCCGGGTCAAGGCCGGTGTCGGCGCAGAAGTCGGCGTAGTCCTGCGGATCGAAGAGGGCGAGCGTGGTGTGACTGCCCTGTGAGGCACAGACCTTGAGAAGGTCCTCAATCCATGCCAGGTAGGCCGCGTAGTCGTCGAATGCGAAGCTGCGGTAATGCTGCATGGCGCGGAAGTCCTGCTCATCGGCGAGCAGACTGATGGTGGCGGAGATTTCGCGGCGCATCGCCTGGTCGTCGGTGCGCCCCGCGTCTCGGTCGGTTCGCGATGCTTCGGCGCCGGGCACGTCCTGACGGCACTCGGAAGGCTGGGGTGAGTCGGTCACGTGTGCGCCTTTCTCGTAGGCGAGTTGAAGGGCCCGGCACCCGCCCGGCCTGCCTCACATAAGCAATAATAGTGTGTATTGTGAGTGTCGAAACCTGCCCCCTGACCTGGCCGTTCACTCCTGCGTCCGGCGGTGCGGACCCAGCTCGCGCGCTGAAACTTCGCGGTAGTCGGACACCCGCACATAGCCGCCCTGCTCGGTGTCGAGGCGGACCGGGGCACCCTCCCGCGCCCAACGGTCGATGAGCTCTGCGGGGAGGTTCTCGACGGTGTCGGCCTCCACCTGCACGGCCCAGGTGGTCAACTCCTCCCCGTACTCCTGCTGCCACTCCTTCAGGACGGTGAAGAGGTGCGCGAAGTCGTCGACCAGGGCCACGGCGTGCGCCTGGTCGAGGGTGGGGGCCTCGGCGTAGGTCGGTACATCGGGCCAGGTGCGCTCACCGAGGCTCATCAGCCAACGCATCATCAGAACATCTCCCTCATCGGGTGCGGCATGTGGGTGCGTGGGGCGGTGGGACACGGGCGCCCGGACGCCGCGAGCGCACGGTAACCACAACGGCTGGCAAAGCCGGGGTCGCCGCCGCTGCCGGGGTGGAGGCCGGCGGTGGCGCGCTGGCCGCCCACGCCCCGTACCGGGTAGGGGCGTGGACAGCGTCTGCGGGGTTACCCCTGCTCGTCAGCGTCGGACAGTCGGAGAACCGGGGCGGGGATAGACCTCGCGCAGGACGGCGGAGACGCCGGGGCACGGAACGACGGCGGCCTGGAGTGCGGCCGTGTCCATGGGGTGAAGCCAGCCGCCATGCACAATCCAGCCGCACGCACGGGGATTTGGCTCAGCGGCCGTGGTGGCGACCAGGACGGCGCTGCGCACGGTGCTGCCCTCCAGTGCGAATGCCAGCAGTGCGCGCAGGGCAGAGAACTCTCCCTCGTCCAGCACGGCAAGCCGGATCGGCTCTGTGCCGATGGAGAGGTCAGTTCGGCCCGCGACGAGCGTGTCGTCGGTCAGCTTGGCCACGAGGTTCAGCGTGTGTTCACCGTCTGCCAGTGCCTGGAACACGGCGGTAAGGGCGGTCAGGGTGTGGCTCATGGCGGCCGCGATGGCGTCATCTCCGAGGCGGGGGAGTTCCGGGCGTGCAGACATGAGGGCTCCTTGCGGGGCGGTGGGCGATGGGCGCCGCAGGCAGTCCGGACTGCGGTCCTGGGCACGATGGGTGTTTCGTGGGCGCGGTCGGCCCCGTCACCGTGTCGCGCTGCCGCTGCGCGGCAAGGGCGCGGAGAGCGCTCCGCGCTCCCTGAGGGGTCGGGGCGTCTGGGAAGGTCAGGCCCGTGCGGGCCCGGGCCGAGCGTGCCCGGCCCCGCACGGGCTCTGTCAGCCGTGCGCGGCGGCAGCCATGAGGGCAGGAACCGCGAGCGCTTCGAGGGCGGCAGCCTGGTCGGCGTCGGTAAGGGTCTGCGCAGTCGACGTGACGGCCTGCATGACGCCTCCGGCCATCATCTGTCCGCCCCGCACGAAGTGGGCAAGGATCATGTCCTTGGCCTCGTTGCCGATGCTGAGCGTCTTGGTGACGTGCTCGATCGTCTTCGTCGGCTCGTCCAGGGTCTTCCCGGCGGCAGCCTCCATCTCGTGCACCTTGGCCTCGACGTAGTCCTGTGACAGGAAGGTGCGCACGGCGTCCGTGGTCTTGGAGGTGATCAACTCCAGTGTCTTGCGCTGGGTCTGGCCGGACCAGGACACGACGCCCTGGTCCTGCCTGCCCCCGTAATGAACGGCGCGCATGACGTCTTTGGTCTCGGTCAGGCCGTTGCGGCACACCTGGATGACCGCGCGCGGGGTGATGGTGTAGGCCCCGTCGCCAACTTCGCTGTTGGTGATGACGAAACCGGCCGAGATCATCGGGAGTTCGTCACCGCTGCGCCCATCGAACGGGGAGCGGTAGCCCCGCAGTAGGCTGCGGGCCTGGACCGCGACGGCTTCGGACTCGACGCGTACGTACATGCGCCGGTCGGTGAGGTCGCATCCCGTGATGCGGGTGGGGTGCCCGGACTTCTGCACTCCGTCCAGGGCGGCGAGCAGCATGTCAAGGTTGTCCATGAGCTTGTAGCTGTCGGACAGCAGCGCGCGGGCCACGCCCTCGGCGGGCGGCATGCCCGGACCGTTCTCGCCCCGGAAAGCGCGGAGCATGAAGCGACGCTCTGGTCTCTCACCGAGCCACGCGTTGACGTTCTCGTCCAGCAGCGGGACGTTTTCCGCACGCATGCGGCGCAGGTAGGCCAGCGGGATGCGGAGTTTCTCAGAGATCCCCTCGTCGGCAAGGGCGGTGGGCCGGTAGATGCCGTCGACGTCCGTCACACCGTCTTCCGTGATCAGAGACTCGACGCCTTCGACGTGCACGTTTCCCTCACGCATCCGCAGCGCGGACGCAGGAGCGATGACGTCCAGCTTGCGGCGCTGCCCGTCTTCCAGGATGCGGATCAGGTCGGACAGGTCGGCGTTGCGGGCACCGGTAGGGGCTACGTTCGTAGCGCGCTCGGCGAATTGCTGAGTCATGCGATGTTCCCCTTCGTCGTTGGCTTCTGCGGGTTCGGGGGCGGAGCCACCACCCCCGAACCACTTCAATAATAGTATTTATAAGTGTCAGGCGAACCCACCCCTGAACTGGCGGTTTCGGGCCTCCGAGGGCGGTGGGCGCGGGCAAGGAAGTTCGTACGTCCTCGTGGGTGACGTTGATGCCCCTGCATGCCGGATCCGCTGCTCTCCGGGGCGGTGAACTTGCCCGCCGGCGCGGGCGGACCAGGGCGGTGAGCGGGCATAGCCCCGTCCGGACGCTTCACCGCGGCACTCCCGGCCTGGGGCACACCGGTGTGACTGCGGCTGCGGCCCGGCTGGTTGAAGGGCATCCCGCCGCCCGGGTACCCGCCGAGGGGGGGGGAGTACGGGCGCCCCGGGCGGCGCACCGACCAGAGAATCCGGCCGGATGGCCGCGCCCTGCCGAGGGCAACAGGACACGGCGGCTCGGTGTTGCTGCTAAACGGGTTTCGGCGCCTTGTGGGCCGTCTCGGTCAGGCCTCCACGGTCTTCGTCTCCATGGTGCTGGCCGCAACTGCCTGGGATTCCTGGATCAGCGCGTCCAAGGCCTCGCGGATGCGCCGCTTGGCATTGCGCCCCAGGCGGCAGCAGCTCACCTGATCAATCCGCTCGAAGACCGCCACCAGGGCAGGGCTCGGAGGATCAACACCGGGCATGAATCCGGCCTCGATCGCCCGCTCCTTGAAGTCGTCCCAGACGCCACACCAATCCTCCCTCTCGGCCAGAGCCTCAAGCTCTCCGAGAGTGGCAGGGAGGGCGGCTAAGACGGTCACCGCCTGGTCGCGGTACTCCCCACAGTTCTCGGCGATCCACTTCGCCAGCGGATCACTGGAGGATTTAAGAGCGTCCCAGGCGGCCTCAAAGAGGTCTGCGTACATGTCGTAAGCCTTGTTGAGCTCCTCGCCATAGGCGATGTTCTGGCGCCGGGCCTCCTCGCCGGAGCCGTACCGCTCCGGGTACTTGGCGTGCGCCTTAGTCACAGCCGCGTCCCGAGCTGAGGTGGCCGCCTCAACTCGCTCGACGTACTTCTGTACCTCCGGCAGCATCTGCCGGGCTGCCTGCTCTGCCACGTCGCGTCCCCTTCGTCGTTGGCTTCTGCGGGTTCGGGGGCGGAGCCACCACCCCCGAACAACTTCAATACTAGTGAGAGTCAGGAATCTGTGAACCCACCCCTGACCTGCACACTCAGACCAGCACGCGGTAATCCGGAAGCGGCGTCAGGCTCTGCCTCCGCACGCTCGTAACAACAGGCACCGCACAGCCGCCGATCACCTCGCACAGGTCGTAGCGCACGCTGTAACCCCTGCCGACCGACCCGGCCTCCACCTTGATCGCCTGCACCCAATAGACGCCATGACGCCGCCTCAGGCTGCCGTGATACCTGACCTTCTGCCACAGCACCGGCCCTTCACCCTGCGGATCAAGGCTCCGAGCGACCACAAACGCACGGTCAACCGTCGCCCGGGAAACCGGCACGTGCGCCATGGCCGGACCGGTGTGACCGGTGCGCACACCCATGACCCAACCCAGCTCAAAGAACGGCCGGACCAACTCCAACTGTTCATGAGACACCCCCGGGGCGCCCCGGTCCCGCTCGCTGCGCGCCAACTCATCCAGCGCGTAACGCGCCTGCTCCTCCTCCGCGTCGGTAAGCGGCGCTTCGGCTTCCTCACCCCGCTGCGCAATCCGCGTGTTCTCCATGGTCTTCCTCTCCTCTCGGTGACGCCGGATGGCAGGGGGCGCCCAGCCGGGGCGCCCCCTGCGGACTATTTGAGGAATCCATTCGACCGGAGGAACTCAGCCGTGATGTACGCGATTCCCTGGGGCTTGTAGATCTGCGGGAAGCGACGTAACTCGACTTCCATGCGCCCTGCCTTGTCTGGGTCGATGAATTCCTGGACCAAACGGTAAGGCCCCTCACCCGTCGGCATCTCCAGCACAACCGGACCAGCGGACTTTGTTTCGAACCGAATACCGGTGTAGTTACGGTCGCAGTTGTGCACGATTTTCACACCTGCTCGCGCGCACAGCAGGGGCAGGAAGTTCGCGATCGTACGGGCCCGGATTGCAAGACCGGTCATGGGCGCGTCCGAGCCGCGCACTTGGCGCACGATCCCGTCAGAGATCTGGAGTTCCATGCCTTTCCCTTTCGTTGGCCCCTTGTGCTCTCGGGGGTCGCCTCCCCTGTACTACTCATAATAGTATCGATGATGATTCGATGGAACCCCCCTGTTGCGCCATGAGTTGCGCTGAATGTTGCGCCATAGTGTTGCGGTAAGGGTTGCACTAAACGTTGCGCGGCCTATATCTGGTTCTTCACTCCGCCCCAGCTCACACCAACAACCAAGCCTGGTACGCCGGCCGACATCCCCTCTACAGCCCCTCAGCCTGTGCCACCCGCAGGGAAAGGGATAGGGCGGGCAGGCAAGTCGTGATGGGCTGTAGAGGGGATCGGTCCCTAACCTTCCCCTGTTGCGCGTCGGCGTCGCCTCCGCGCAGGCCTGAGGGCGGTGAGTAGCCGTGCGCCAGCACTCGCTATCGGTGAAATTCCGGAGACCGCTTGCCTGTTGAGTTTTGATCGCGACGGGGTAACCGAGGCCCTTACATTGGGAAAGCAGTGCGAAAGATTATCGGAAACCGGCTTGATGGTCTCCTGGTGGGATGTGACGCATCATCAAAGGGAATAGGGATAGGGGCACTTCTTTGTTAGTGAGGATGGGGTCACTCTGAGCACAAGTCAGTTGCGGGCAGAGCGGAACTGGCGGAACGCCAAAAACGGCGGACCCTTATCTCTAGCCAGCCCCCAGAAATTCGCGGAGCGAATTTCGTCAGGCCGAATCGCGGAGCGATTCGAGCCCCGGCCAACGGAGTTGGCCGTCAATTCGGGCGGAGCCCGAATCCAGCCGCGCGGAGCGCGGCGTCTCTTCCGCCGCGTAGCGGCGGCGCGTCGTGCTCGCGGAGCGAGACGCGCGC
>NZ_JBHTCF010000019.1:0-202420 GCF_042665355.1 Streptomyces monticola
CCGGAGCCGGAGCGGCGGGCTGAGCCGGGGCGGGCGCGGGGGCCGGGGCCTCCTGTGCCGGGGCCGGGGCCGGGGCGGCGGGGGCGGCCGGGGCGGCCGGGGCGGCAGCCGGAGCAGCACCAGCGGCGCCGATGACGGCGAGCTTGGCGCCGACCTCGGCGGTCTCGTCCTCGCCGACCACGATCTCGAGCAGCACACCGGCGGCGGGCGACGGGATCTCGGTGTCGACCTTGTCGGTGGAGACCTCGAGCAGCGGCTCGTCCTCCGCGACCTCCTCGCCGACCTCCTTCAGCCAGCGGGTGACGGTGCCCTCGGTGACGGACTCGCCCAGGGCGGGCAGCGTCACGTCGGTACCGGAGGCGCCGCCGGAAGCAGGCGCGGCGGGGGCCTCGGCGGCGGGTGCCGGGGCAGCGGGGGCCTCGGCCGCGGGGGCCGGGGCGGGCTCGGCGGCCGGAGCCTCGGCCTGAGCCGGGGCGGCGGACTCGGCGGGGGCGCCGGAGCCGTCGTCGATGATGGCCAGCTCGGCGCCGACCTCCACGGTCTCGTCCTCGGCGACCTTGATGGACGCGAGGACACCCGAAGCGGGGGCCGGGATCTCGGTGTCGACCTTGTCGGTCGAGACCTCGAGCAGCGGCTCGTCGGCCTCGACGCGCTCGCCCTCGGCCTTCAGCCAACGGGTGACAGTGCCTTCGGACACGCTCTCGCCGAGCGCCGGCAGGGTTACGGAAACCGACATGGTTTCGGTTGCTCCTAACGAACTACGTACGGATAGGGGGTGCGTGTCCTACGACTAGTCGTGGGAGTGCAACGGCTTGCCCGCCAGGGCCAGGTGGGCCTCGCCGAGCGCCTCGTTCTGCGTCGGGTGCGCGTGGATGAGCTGCGCGACCTCGGCGGGGAGCGCCTCCCAGTTGTAGACGAGCTGCGCCTCGCCGACCTGCTCGCCCATGCGGTCGCCGACCATGTGGACACCGACGACAGCGCCATCCTTGACCTGGACGAGCTTGATCTCGCCCGCGGTCTTCAGGATCTTGCTCTTGCCGTTGCCCGCGAGGTTGTACTTCAGAGCGACGACCTTGTCCGCGCCGTAGATCTCCTTGGCCTTGGCCTCGGTGATGCCCACGGAGGCGACCTCGGGGTGGCAGTACGTCACCCGGGGCACACCGTCGTAGTCGATCGGGACGGTCTTGATACCGGCCAGACGCTCTGCCACCAGGATGCCCTCGGCGAAGCCGACGTGCGCGAGCTGGAGGGTCGGGACGAGGTCACCGACGGCCGAGATGGTCGGCACGTTGGTCTGCATGTACTCGTCGACCAGGACATAGCCGCGGTCCATCGCGACGCCCTGCTCCTCGTAGCCCAGGCCCTGGGAGACCGGGCCGCGGCCGATGGCGACCAGGAGCACCTCGGCTTCGAAGGTCTTGCCGTCGGCGAGGGTCACGCGGACGCCGTCCTGCGTGTACTCGGCCTTCTCGAAGAAGGTGCCGAGGTTGAACTTGATGCCGCGCTTGCGGAAAGCGCGCTCAAGAAGCTTGGAGCTGTTCTCGTCCTCGACCGGGACGAGGTGCTTGAGGCCCTCGATGACCGTCACGTCGGTCCCGAAGGACTTCCACGCCGAGGCGAACTCGACGCCGATGACGCCGCCGCCCAGGACGACCGCGGACTGCGGCACGCGGTCCAGGGTCAGGGCGTGGTCCGAGGAGATGATGCGGTTGCCGTCGATCTCCAGGCCCGGCAGCGACTTCGGCACGGAGCCGGTCGCGAGCAGGATGTGGCGGCCCTGGATGCGCTGGCCGTTCACGTCCACAGAGGTGGGGGAGGAGAGCTTGCCCTCGCCCTCGATGTACGTCACCTTGCGGGAGGCGACGAGACCCTGCAGGCCCTTGTAGAGGCCGGAGATCACGTCGTCCTTGTACTTGTGGACGGCGTTGATGTCGATGCCCTCGAAGGTGGCCTTGACACCGAACTGGTCGGCCTCGCGCGCCTGGTCGGCGATCTCGCCGGCGTGCAGCAGGGCCTTCGTGGGGATGCAGCCGTTGTGCAGGCAGGTGCCGCCGAGCTTGTTCTTCTCGATCAGGGCGACGTCCAGGCCCAGCTGCGCTCCGCGCAGGGCCGCGGCGTAACCGCCGCTACCGCCGCCGAGGATCACTAGGTCGAAAACGGTGCTGGCGTCGTTCGCCACGTCACGTCCTCCATGCATGTGCGCCGGGCGCCGGGCCCCTGTTCCCATTCGGGGGGTGACCGCGCGGTCGGCTGGTGTTCGGCCGCTTGTTCCTTCGGCCCTGTGGTGGGGGCCCTGTCCTGCCGAGAACCCATCTTCGCACTTGTCGACGGGTGGCGGGACGCCGGGCCGCTGTCTGAGACGGTGGCTCCACCGTCTCTATGGGTTACTGCTGCGTACGAACCCGCGGATTTCGTCACGAGCGAAATCGGTCACGGATTTCGGACACCGAATCCGGACACGGAACGCCGATACGGAAATCCCGGACACGCGAGGCATCCGCGGCCCCGGCGCGAGTCCGCCCGGGGCCGCGGATATGACTCAGCCCAGGTCGCCCGACGCGGTCCGCTCGGCGAGCCGCACCAGGGTGCGCACGGCGGAGCCGGTCCCGCCCTTGGGGGTGTAGCCGAACGGGCCGCCCTCGTTGAACGCCGGGCCCGCGATGTCCAGGTGGGCCCAGGTGATGCCCTCGCCCACGAACTCCTGCAGGAACAGGCCGGCCACGAGGCCGCCGCCCATCCGCTCGCCCATGTTGGCGATGTCGGCGGTCGGGGACTCCATGCCCTTCTTGAGGTCGGCGGGCAGCGGCATCGGCCAGGACGGCTCGCCGACCTCTTCCGCGATCTCGTGGATCGAGGTGCGGAAGGCGTCGTCGTTGGCCATCACACCGAAGGTGCGCTTGCCGAGCGCCAGCACCATCGCGCCGGTCAGGGTCGCGACGTCCACGATGGCGTCCGGCTTGTCCTCGGAGGCCTTCCACAGCGCGTCGGCCAGGACGAGACGGCCCTCGGCGTCGGTGTTGAGGACCTCGACGGTCTTGCCGCTGTACATCCGCAGCACGTCGCCGGGGCGGGTGGCGGAACCGGACGGCATGTTCTCGGCGAGGGCCAGCCAGCCGGTGACGTTCACTTCGAGGCCGAGCCGGGCGGCGGCGACGACGGCGGCGAACACGGCGGCGGCACCGCTCATGTCGCACTTCATCGTCTCGTTGTGCCCGGCGGGCTTCAGGGAGATGCCGCCAGAGTCGTAGGTGATGCCCTTGCCGACGTACGCGAGGTGCTTCTTGGCCTTGGAGTGGGTGTACGAGAGCTTCACCAGGCGCGGTCCGGCCGCGGAGCCGGCGCCGACGCCGAGGATGCCGCCGTACCCGCCCTTGGTGAGGGCCTTCTCGTCGAGGACCTGCACCTTGATGCCGTGCTCCTTGGCCGCGGCCGACGCGACGGCGGCGAAGGCCTCGGGGGTGAGGTCGTTCGGCGGAGTGTTGATCAGGTCGCGGGAGCGGTTGACCTCGGCGGCGACCGCGGTGGCGCGCTCGATCGCGGCCTTGAAGGCCTTGTCGCGCGGCTTGGCGACGAGGACCGCGGCCTCGCCGAGCGGGCCCTTCGCGTCCTTGGCGTCCTTGCCGCCGTCCTTCTTGCCGCTTCCCTTGTACGCGTCGAAGGAGTACGAGCCGAGGGCGATGCCCTCCGCGATGGCCTCGGCCGCCTCGGCGTCCTCGGCGGGCAGGGCGACGACGGCCTTCTTCGTGCCGGTCAGGGCGCGGGCCGCGGCACCCGCGGCGCGGCGCAGCTGGTCCGGGCCGTAGGCCGCGCTCTTCGCGCCCCCATCGGAGTCCTCCGGGACCGCGCCGAGTCCGACCGCGAGCACGACCGGCGCCTTGAGCCCGGAGGTGACGGGCAGCTTGGTCGTCTCGCCCTCGCCGCCCGAGGCCCCGAGCGTCTCCAGGACGGCGGCCAGCTTGCCGCCGAACGCCTCGTCCACGATCTCGGCGCCCGGTGCGACGACCGGTCCCTTGGCGCCCTTCGCGACACCCACGACGATCGCGTCGGCGCGCTGCCCGGCAGCGGCGGCGGGCTTAAGAGTCAGAGCAGTCACGGTGGTGAAATCTCTCTTCCGTTGAGTGTGTGGCCGATGGGGTGGGTCGACCGGGCCCGGCCGTGTCGTGGGCCGTGCCGGAGGAGCGCCATCTGTGAGCCTACGCGGGGTCGTGGCGATTGCCGGGTGCGGTGTGCCGTACCGCCCCGACCTGGACAGGTCCGGGCGGTACGGAAGGACGTGGTCCGCACGCCGGATAGCCTGCGTCGGTGATCTCAACCGACGGCATACGCCACGACGCCGCGCACGGACTGCGGTTCGCCTTCGGCACCTTGACGGTCCTTCCGGTGCGCGTGACGCGCTGGGACCGGGGCGCCGCCCGCGCCGGAATGCTCTGTGCCCCGCTCGCCGGCCTCGTGGTCGGCCTGTGCGCGGCCGCACTCGGCGCCGTCCTGCTCGTCCTGGGCGCGGGCCCCCTGCTCGCCGCCGTCGCCACCGCCACGGTGCCCGCCGCCCTCACCCGCGGCCTGCACCTCGACGGCCTCGCCGACACCGCCGACGGGCTCGGCAGCGGCAAGCCGGCCGAGGCCGCGCTGCAGATCATGAAGCGCTCCGACATCGGCCCTTTCGGTGTCGTGACGCTCCTGTTCGCGCTGCTCGCCCAAGTGGCGGTGCTCTTCCAGGGGTACGAGAAGGGCTTGCCGCACGGTGCGCTCGCGGCCGTCGTCTCGGCCGCTGCCGCCCGCGCCGCCCTCACCCTCGCCTCCCGCGCCGGTGTGCCCGCCGCCCGTCCCGAGGGCCTCGGCGCCGCGGTCGCGGAGACGGTCACGGTCCGCGCCGCGCTGCTCGTACTCATGGTCACGGCGGCTCTTTCGGCCCTGGCCGGCGCCCTGTTCGGGCCGTACGAGGCGCTCCGCTGCGGTCTCGCGGTGCTCGCGGCGGCGGGCCTGGCCGAGCTGCTGCTCCGCCGGTGCGTACGGCGGTTCGGCGGGGTCACGGGCGATGTGTTCGGCGCGCTGGCGGAGACGGCGGCGACCGGAACCCTGGTCGCGCTGGCGCTCGGCGGCTGAGGCCGGGCCTCCGGCCGCCCCGAGCCGAGTGACTCGTTCCGCGTTAAATTGCGCATAACGCGCAATTGGGAGCGGGTGGATGGGTCACTGGTGGTACCGGAACATCGTCGAGCCGGGGAAGCTGCCGCTGCTTCTCGCGCTCGTCTCCTTCGTGCTGTCGTTCCTGGTCACCCGGATCATCACGCGCATGATCAGAGCGGGCAAGGGCCCGTTCCGCAATGTGCAGACCGGCGATCTGCACATCCACCACGTCGTTCCCGGCATCGTCCTGACGATCATCGGCGGGTTCGGGGCGGTGGCCGCGGGGCGGCACAGTTTCGGCTCGATGGTCTCGGCGGTGATCTTCGGCCTCGGTGCGGGCCTGGTGCTCGACGAGTTCGCCCTGATCCTGCATCTGGACGATGTGTACTGGAGCGAGGCGGGCCGCAAGAGCGTGGAGATCGTGGTGCTCACGGCGGCGCTCGTGGCCCTGGTGCTCGGCGGCTTCGTGCCGTTCGGGGTCAATGAGCTGACTCCGCAGGAGCGGCACAACCGCACCATCGTGGTGATGAACACGGCCCTGAACTTCTTCTGTGCCCTGGTCGCGCTCGGCAAGGGCAAGCCGCGGGTGGCCATGGTCGGCACGCTGGTGCCGTTCGTCGCGATGTTCGGCGCGATCCGGCTCGCGCGGCCCGCCTCACCCTGGGCGAAGCTCTTCTACAAGAACCGCCCCCGGGCCCGCGCCAAGGCGGGCCTTCGGGCCTTCCACCACGACCGCCGCTGGTCGGGTCCGCGCCGGAAACTTCAGGACGTCATCGGAGGCAGGCCCGACCCGGACCCCGGGCCCGCGCGTGAGCCGGACGACCTCTCCGAACGCCGGTGACGCAGTGCCGCCACGGCGCACAGGACGAGGATCGCGCCGATCGCCGCGAGATGCTCGCGGCCCGCGAGATTGTCCTTGATCAGTACCTCCACGACCATCAGGACGACCACCAGGGCCGCCGTGAACCAGGCCCGGTAGCGCCAGCACACGAACACCGCGATCCCGACCACCGCCGCGGACGGGCCGGTGTCGACGACCTGGGCGTCCGATGCGGGCAGACCGAGCGGATGGCCGGGGCCGAGGGCGATGCCCAGGCGCGCGTAGAGAGTGCCGGCCAGGGTCGCGACGTAGGCGATGACGAGGGTGCGCCACCAGCCGATACAGATCTCCGCGATCCCGAAGACGATCAGGATCTGGGCGAGCGCGCCCCACACCGGCAGGTCGAGGGCGGGTACGAACAGCGACAGGGGAGTACGCACCAGGGCGAGCCAGAACGGCTCCTCCGCGCGTACGGAGCCGATGTTCTGGATGAACTGGTAGCCCCACTCCTGGTTCTGGACGTACTGGAAGAGCGAGGTCAGACAGACCGCGCCGATCGTCATCGGGATCGCCCGCCACTTCTTGGCGGCGAACCCGTGCCTGACGGTGGAGAAGAGCGGCCCCCACTCCGCTCTGGCGAGGTCGGCCGGTGTGCTCATCGCTGTGACTCCAGATGTCTGCGGTGCAGCCATTTCGGCAGGCCGGGGGCCTCAAGGAAGCCCTCGGCCCGGGCGGATGCGATTCCGATGCGCAGCAGGTCCCCGCTCTTCTCGAAGAGCAGGAACCGCGGCTCCCAGATGGGCCGGTACTTGGCGTTGGCGCGATACAGCGACTCGATCTGCCACCAGCGCGAGAAGAAGCTGAGCAGGGAGCGCCAAAGCCGGAGTACGGGGCCCGCGCCGAGTCGCGAGCCACGTTCGAAGACCGACCTGAACATGGCGAAGTTGAGCGACACCTGAGTGATCCCGATCTCCTCGGCGCGCTGCAGGAGTTCGATGACCATGAACTCCATCAGGCCGTTCTCGGCGTCACGGTCACGCCGCATCAGGTCGAGGGAGAGACCTTTCGGTCCCCATGGGACAAAGCTGAGAATCGCCTTCAACCCGCCCTCTCCGTCGGTGCATTCGAGCATCACGCAGCGCCCGTCCGCCGGGTCGCCGAGCCGCCCGAGCGCCATCGAGAAGCCGCGTTCGGTGGCGCCGTCGCGCCAGTCGTCGGCGCGCTGCAGCAGATACGTCAACTCGTCGCCGGGGATGTCCTCGTGGCGCCGGATGCGGACCTCGTAACCGGCGCGCTTGACCCGGTTGTAGGCCTGCCGGACGGTGCGCATCGCGCGGCCTTCGAGGGTGAACTCGCCCGTGTCGACGATGGCTTCGTCGCCCAGCTCCAGCGCGTCCATGCCGTGCCGGGCGTAGATGGTGCCCGCCTCCTCGCTCGCGCCCATCACGGCCGGCGCCCAGCCGTGCTCGCGGGCCTCGGCGAGCCAGGGCTCGATGGCCCCCGGCCAGGCCTCCGGGTCGCCGATCGGATCACCGGACGCCAACGACACCCCGCCCACCACCCGGTAGGCGACGGCGGCCTTCCCGGTCGGCGACCACACCACGCTCTTCTCGCGGCGCAGCGCGAAGTAGCCGAGCGAGTCCCGCTCGCCGTGCTTGTCGAGCAGGGCGCGAAGGCGCTGCTCGTCCTCCTCGGTGAGGGAGTCCACGGCCCTGCGGGAGCGGAAGGCCGCGAACAGGACGGCGAGCAGCAGCAGAAAGCTGATGACGTTGATGGTGACGTTGGCCCACGACGGGGTGGTGATGCCGGGGAAGCGCGAGTCGTCGGCGGCCAGGGAGACCAGCCGCAGCGTGCCGTAGCGCCAGCGGTCGAGGAAGGTCGAGTGATGGCTGTCGTGCGCCTGGTTGGTGACGGTGACCAGGAGCGCGGCGAACAACGAGCAGACCAGGAGCCCGCCCACCGCCACGGCCGCGGCCAGCTTCGGGTTGGAGCGGTCGCCCTTGGCGTAGAACTCGCGGCGGCCGATCAGCAGCGCCGCGACGAAGGCGGCGGTCAGGGCCAGCGAGATCCAGTTCTGGGCGTGCCTGCGGATCTCGGGGAAGAGCATGGCGAAGGCGAAGAGCAGCAGGAAGAGCCCGCCGAGCACGGAGTTGAGAATCCACGCGGCCCGTTTGCGGCGCCGCATCGTGATCGCCAGAAACAGCGTGACGAGCCCGGAGGCGAAGCCGGCGGTGAGCAGATACGGCGTGAAGTAGTTCTCGGTGTTGTGCCGCCGCAGGTCCTGGCCGAGGGAGACCCAGACGGCACTGAGGAAGTTGATGAAGGTGACGGCGCGCAAGTACCAGACGGTGAAGGCAGCGGCGCGGGACGCGGCGCTGCCGCCGCCGGGTTCGGTCGTCTTCCGGTCACCCTCGCGCTCCGCTCCCATGAAACGGGATCATATGGGCCATATCGCCCATATGCCGGACTGCCACGAGTCCGGTACACATCTGCGGGCGCGTCGTGGCTGGTCGCGCAGTTCCCCGCGCCCCTTTGGGGCGCGACGAGACCGCTGGTTCGAAAGGTGCCGGGGCACCTTTCAATCCGCCGCGACGGCGAGAAGCCCGACGAGCCGTCCCGGCGGTGCCGAACCGCCCGCAACCTCACGGCGCGCCGGGGACGCAGCCCCATTCCTCGGCAAGCCAGGGGCGCAGCCCCTACTCCTCGTCCGGTGCCGCACCCTCAGGGTCGTCCGGCACCGACTCCGCCACGGCCACCGGCAACTCCGCGGCCAGCGAAGCCGCAGCGCGCACCAGTGGCAGCGCCAGCATCGCCCCCGTGCCCTCGCCCGCGGTGACGCCCTGGTCGAGCAGCGGGTCGACGGCGAGGCGGTCGAGTGCCTTCGCCTGGGCCGGCTCGCCGCTGCGCTGCCCGGCCAGCCACCAGTCGGGCGCACGGAACGCGACCCGCTGCGCGACGAGCGCGCAGGCCGCCGACACCACCCCGTCGAGGATCACCGGGGTGCGGCGCACCGCGCTCTGCAGCAGAAAGCCCGTGATGGCGGCGAGGTCCGCGCCGCCGACCGTCTGCAGCAGCTGCAGCTGGTCGCCGAGCACCGGCCTGGCCCGGCGCAGCGCGTCGCGTACGGCCGCGCACTTGCGCATCCACGCCAGGTCGTCGATGGGCCGGCCGCCGCGCCCGGTGACCACGGACGCGTCGGTCCCGCAGAGCGCCGCGATCAGCGTGGCCGCTGCCGTCGTGCCGCCGACGCTGAGGTCGCCGAGCACCACGAGGTCGGTACCGGCGTCGGCCTCCTCGTCGGCGACCGCCATGCCCGCACGGAACGCCCGCTCCGCCTCCTCCGCGCCGAGTGCGTCCTCGATGTCGATACGGCCGCTGCCGCGCCGCACCCGGTGGCGTACGACGTCGTCGGGCAGCTCGTCCGGGTCGCAGTCCAGGGCCACGTCGACGACGCGGACCGGCACGTCGCTGCCGCGGGCGAGCACCGAGACCGGGCTCTCTCCGGCGAGGACCGCGCGTACCAGGGTGTGCGCGCTGCCCGCGGGCCGCGCGGAGACGCCGGCCCCGGCCACGCCGTGATCGCCCGCGAACAGCACCACGCGCGGGTGCCGGATCGGCTTCACCGGTACCGATGACTGGGCGGCCGCGAGCCATTCGCCGAGTTCGTCGAGGCGGCCGAGGGCGCCGGGCGGCACGCTGAGCCGTTGCCTGCGCTCTTCCGCGTCGCGGCGCACCCCTCCGTCGGGGCGCTCGATCAGGTCGGAGAAGTCATCGAGATTCAGCGAGCTCATTCGCCGAAGAGTACCGGGGCGGTTCGAACACGATGCCGCGCAGATCTCTGACGAACCGTCAGTTCTGATGCATCGTCAGTTACGCCATGTGATGCATTGCCTCCGGAGCGTGATTGCACGGCGGCTGACGATGGCTTACGTTCCCGTTTGTGTCGGATTGTCGTACCGCATGGACCGCGTCTGATCAGCCCGATCGCACCGATCGCACAGAGGAGCCCTCTCCCGTGACGCACACCGTCATCGGCGTCAGCCCGTTCGGGGAGCCGAACGCCAGGCTCGTCGCAGCCGTCGGCCGGGCCGGAGGACTCGGTGTCCTCGACCTCGGCAGCTCGGGGCGCACCGCCCGTGCCGCCCTGGCGCTCGCCCGCGAGTGGGCGCCCGGAGCCTTCGCCGTTCGTGTCCCCGCCGACTGTGCCCTGCACCCCGACGAGCTCGTGGCGCCCGACGGCACAGGCCCGCACACCGTGCTGCTCGCGCCCGACGCGCCCTGGCGGATCGGTCAGGTGCCGGTGCCGGCCGTGCTCGCCGAGGTGCGCAGCGCACGGGAGGCCGAGGAGGCCGTCCGCGAGGGGGCCGCCGGTGTCGTCGTACGCGGCAGCGAGTGCGGCGGTCCGTGCGGCGAGCTCTCCACCTTCGTGCTCCTGCAGCGCGTCCTCGCCGTGGCCGGCGACGTCCCGGTGTGGGCCTGCGGCGGCATCGGGCCGCACACCGCGGCGGCCGCCGTGGTCGCCGGTGCCGCGGGTGTCGTCCTCGACGTACAGCTCGCGCTCCTCGAAGAGGCCGAGCTGCCCACCGCCGTCAGCGCGCTGCTGCGTACCGCCGACGGCTCCGAGACCGTCGTCGTCGGGGAGCGCCGGGTGCTCGACCGGCGCCGCCCCGGCATCCCCGCCGAGCTGCGCGAGAACCTGCTGCCGCTCGGTCAGGACGCCTTCCTCGCCGCCCGGTTCGCCGAGCGCCACGGTACCGTGGCCGCCGCGCTCACGGCCGTGCGCGACGGTATCGAGCAGGCGGTACGCGGTGACGGCGGCGGCGCCCTGCGCGGCGGCTCCGCGATGTGCCGGGCGCTCGGCACCGCCCTGCCCGTGGCGCAGGGGCCGATGACCAGGGTCAGCGACCAGGCGCGGTTCGCATCGGCGGTCGCGGACGGCGGCGGCCTGCCGTTCATCGCGCTCGCACTCGCCGGGGCGCAGCAGACCCGCACCGTCCTGGAGCAGACCCGCGCGGCCCTCGGCGAACGCCCCTGGGGCGTGGGCATCCTCGGCTTCGCGCCGGAAGAGGTCCGCACCGCCCAGCTGGAGGCGGTCCGTGAACTGCGGCCCACCCACGTGATCATCGCGGGCGGCCGTCCCTCGCAGGCGGCCGACCTGGAGGCCGACGGCATCCGCACCTTCCTGCATGTGCCCTCGCCCGGACTGCTCGGGCAGTTCCTGGCGGCGGGGGCGCGGCGGTTCGTCTTCGAGGGCGCCGAGTGCGGCGGTCATATCGGCCCGCGCAACAGCTTCCCGCTGTGGGAGGCCCAACTGGCCGTCCTGGAGGACTTCCTGGCGGCCGAGGCCGACGCCGTCGACCCGCAGGACGTGCAGGTGCTCTTCGCGGGCGGCATCCACGACGAGCGGTCCGCCGCCATGGTCGCCGCGCTCGCCGCCGGGCTCACCGAGCGGGGCGTGGCGGTCGGCGTCCTCATGGGCACCGCGTATCTCTTCACCGAGGAGGCCGTGGACTGCGGCGCGATTCTGCCGCTGTTCCAGAAAGCGGTGCTCACCGCCGAGAGCACCGCGCTGCTGCACACCGCGCCCGGCCATGCGACGCGCTGTGTGCCCAGCGCGTTCAGCGAGACCTACCAGCAGCTCAAGGACGAACTGCGGGAGCAGGGCGTGCCCGAGCGGCAGGCCTGGGAAGAGCTGGAGCGGCTCAACGTCGGCCGGCTGCGGATCGCCAGCAAGGGCATCGAGCGGGTCGGCGACGAACTGATCGACGTCGACGAGCGACGCCAGCTCGACGAGGGCATGTTCATGGCCGGGGAAGTGGCCGTGCTGCGCTCCGACGTCACCACCGTCGCCGAACTGCATCACGGGGTCGCCGACCGCGCCGCCGACTTCTACACCCGCCGCGCCACCGAACTCGCCCCGCACGCCGGGCACGTGGACGACGTACCGGCAAAGACGCCCGAGCCGCTCGACATCGCCGTCGTCGGCATGGCCGGGATGTTCCCGCGCGCCGCCGACCTGCCCGCCTACTGGGCGCAGGTGCTCGGCGCCGGCGACGCCGTCACCGAAGTGCCGCCCAGCCGCTGGGACCCGGCCCTGTACTACGGCGATGACGCCACCGCACACGACGTGTCGGCCTCCAAGTGGGGCGGCTTCCTGCCCGAGATCCCCTTCAACCCGCTGGCCTACGGCATTCCGCCGACGTCGCTCGCCAGCATCGAGCCCGTCCAGCTGCTCGCCCTCGAAGCCGCCGCACGGGCCCTCGCCGACGCCGGGCTCGACCGCAAGGACTTCCCGCGCGAGCGCACCTGCGTCGTTTTCGGCGCCGAGGCCGGCAGCGACACCTCGGGCGCGTCGACGCTGCGGACGGTCCTGCCCTCGTACCTCGGCCGGCTGCCCGAGGAGATCGAGGAGCAGCTGCCGCGGCTGACCGAGGACTCCTTCCCCGGCATGCTCGCCAACGTCATCGCCGGACGGATCGCCAACCGGCTCGACCTCGGCGGCGCCAACTACACCGTCGACGCGGCCTGTGCCTCCTCGCTCACCGCCGTCGACGTGGCCTGCAAGGAACTGACGAGCGGAAGTGCGGACGTCGCGCTGTGCGGCGGCGCCGATCTGCACAACGGCATCAACGACTACCTCCTCTTCTCCTCCGTGCACGCCCTGTCCAAGACCGGCCGCTGCCGCCCCTTCGCCGCCGATGCCGACGGCATCGCGCTCGGCGAGGGCGTGGCCTGCGTCGTACTCAAACGCCTCGCGGACGCGGAGCGGGACGGCGACCGCGTGTACGCCGTGATCAAGGGCGTCGGCAGCGCGAGCGACGGCCGCTCCCTCGGTCTGACGGCGCCGCGTCCCGAGGGGCAGCGCGCCGCCCTTGAGCGGGCGTACGCACAGGCCCGGATCTCCCCGGCCGAAGTGGGCCTCGTCGAGGCGCACGGCACCGGCACCGTCGTCGGCGACCGCACCGAACTCACCGTGCTCTCCGAGGTGTTCGAGGAAGCGGGCGCCGCACCCGGACAGTGTGTCGTCGGCTCGGTCAAGTCGCAGATCGGGCACACCAAGTGCGCCGCGGGACTCGCCGGACTCATCAAGACGGCGCTCGCCCTGCACACCGGGGTGCGCCCGCCCACGCTGCACGTCAAGGAGCCCAATCCCGCCTGGTCGGGCGCCGCCACCAGCCCCTTCGTCTTCCACAAGGAGGCACTGCCGTGGGCCGGGCCCGTGGAGCGCAGGGTCGCCGGAGTGAGCGCGTTCGGGTTCGGCGGCACCAACTTCCATGTGGTGATGCGGGCGTACGAGAACGGGGTGCCGCCCCGCCATGGCCATGACGTCTGGCCCGCGGAGCTCTTCGTCTTCCGCAGCGCCGCCGCCGTGGAGGAACTGCGGGCGCTCGCCGAGACCAACGACCGCTCGGGGCGGCCCTGGCGCCTGCGCGACCTGGCGTACACGGCCGCCCGCCGCGCGGAGACCGGACAGGGCCCGCTGTACGGAGCGGTCGTCGTGGAGTCACTCGACGAACTCCCCGCCCGGCTCGCCGAGTTGGCCGCAGGTGAAGGCGCTCAGGACCGGGGCGAAGGCAAGGTGGCCTTCCTCTTCCCCGGCCAGGGCAGCCAGCGGCCCGGGATGCTGGCCGAGCTGTTCGCCGCGTTCCCCGAGACACAGCGCCAGCTGCGCGCCGCTCCCACGGAGGCGATCTTCCCGCCCGCCGCCTTCAGCGACGCCGAGCGCACCGCGCAGCGCGACCGTCTCACCGACACCCGTAACGCCCAACCCGCCCTCGGGGCCGTGTCGTTGGCCGCGTACGACGTCCTGACCGGCCTCGGCGTCCACCCCGACATGGCGGCAGGCCACTCCTACGGCGAACTCACCGCCCTGTGCGCGGCGGGCGCCCTCGACCCGGCCGAGCTGTGCGACCTCAGCCGGGAACGGGCGGAGGCCATCCTCGCGGCGACGGGCGGCCCGGACGGGGCCCTGGGCGGGGCGGATCGCGCGGATCCCGGCACCATGGCCGCCGTCGTCGGCTCGGCCGAGGACGTCGCGCGGGTGCTCGCCGAGGCCGGCCTCGCCGACCAGGTGGTCGCCGCCAACCACAACGCGCCCGCCCAGACCGTCATCTCAGGCCCGACGGCCGCGGTCGGCCGGGCCGTCGACGCCTTGGGCGAAGCCGGGTTCACCGCCCGCGCCCTGCCCGTGGCCTGCGCCTTCCACAGCCCGCTCGTCGCCGGAGCCGTGCCGCGCTTCGCCGACGCCCTGTCCGGATACGCCGTACGGAAGCCGGAGTTCCCGGTCTGGGCGAACCTCACCGGGACCCGCTACCCCGAGAACCCCGCGGAGGTGCGCGGCCACCTCGCGGAGCAGATCGGCGCACCGGTGCGGTTCGCCGAACAGATCGAGGCGATGTACGACGCCGGGGCGCGGGTCTTCGTCGAGGCCGGGCCCGGCACGGTGCTCACCGGACTCGTCGGCCAGATCCTCGGCGACCGCCCGCACACCGCCGTGCCCTTCGAGCCCCGCCCCGACGCGGGTCTGCGCGGCCATCTCGACGCCCTCGCCCGGCTGGTCGCCGCCGGAGTACCGGTGGCCGCCGTACGGCTCTTCGCCGGGCGCGACGCCGTGCTCGCAGAGCGCGACAACGTACCCGCGCGGCCCGCCTGGACGGTCGACGGCCATCTCGTCCGCACCGCCGACGGCGCCCCGCTGCCCGGTGCCCTGCGACCCGCACGACGGGTCGCACTCCCGACCCTCTCGCGCACTTCGGAGATGCCTGTGAACGGTTCGGAAACGGAGGGCCCGGTGGACCGTGACGCCCTCCTCCATGAATTCCTGCGCAACAGCCGCGAGATGGTGGCGGCCCAGCGCGATGTCCTGCTGACGTACTACGGCTCCGGCGGTACGCAGGGCGCGCGGCCGCCGTTGCCGCCACCGGGGGCGCTGCCGGTGACACCTGCGCTGCCGGTGACGCCTGCGCTGCCGGTGACACCTGCGCTGCCGGTGACGCCTGCACTGCCGGTGACGCCTGCGCTGCCGGTCGTCGAGGCCGAGGCCGTCGTCGGGGCCGAGCCCGTCGTGGAGGCCGAGGCCGAGTCCGTGGCCGCCCCGGTGCCTGCGGTGGATGTGCTGGCGACCGTGCTCGGGGTGATCGCTGAGCGTACGGGTTATCCGGTGGAGATGATCGAGCCGGACCTGGATCTGGAGGCGGATCTGAGTGTCGACTCGATCAAGCGGACGGAGATCGCGGGGGAGTTGGGGCGGCGGCTGCTCGGGTCGGGGATCGATCTGCGGTCGCTGCCGGACGCCGAGCTGGAGGAGCTGACCCGGGCGCGCACCGCCGCCGGGATCGCCGACTGGCTCCGGCCCAGAGCCGGGGAGGCCGAACCGGTCTCTGTCCCGTCCGTCCCGGTGCCTGCGGCGGAACCTGCCCCGGCGCCCGTGGTGGATGTGCTGGCGACCGTGCTCGGGGTGATCGCTGAGCGTACGGGTTATCCGGTGGAGATGATCGAGCCGGACTTGGATCTGGAGGCGGATCTGAGTGTCGACTCGATCAAGCGGACGGAGATCGCGGGGGAGTTGGGGCGGCGGCTGCTCGGGTCGGGGATCGATCTGCGGTCGCTGCCGGACGCCGAGCTGGAGGAGCTGACCCGGGCGCGCACCGCCGCCGGGATCACGGAGTGGCTCACGGCGCGTACGGGCGGCGGGACGCAGGGGCAGGGGCAGGAGCAGCGGCAGGGGTCGGAGCAGGGGTCGGAGCAGGGGCCGGTGCCGGTCGCTGAGGCGAGTGAGCCCGTTCCGGTCGCGGCCGTGGCGGGCCCGGGGCCCGCCCACGTACCGCACGGCGAAGAGCCCCTCGTACAGCCGGAATCCCTGCGGCCGGAGCCCGTGCGGGCGGAGACAGCCGTCTGGCCGGAGCCCGTGCGGGCGGAGCACGTACAGCCGGAGTCCGTGCGGGCAGAGGCCGTTCGGCCGGAGCCCGCCCAGTCAGCTCAGCCCGCCCCCACCCCCTCGACCCAGCCCGCCCCCGCGTCCCAGCCGGCCGCCGAGCCCGCGCTCCGTATCACCGGCCGTGCGCCCAAGCGCTACACCCTGCGCACCGTGCCGCTCGCGGAGGCGCCCGCTCCCGGGGCCGTGGCCGCGCAGGAGCTGCGCGGGAAGCGGTTCCTGGTCGTCGGGGACGGGACGCCCGTCGCTCAGGCCCTGGTGAACCGGCTCACCGTGCTCGGCGCCATCGCGGGCCGCACCGGTCAGGACCTGGCGGGCATCGAAGGGCACCAGGGCGCCCTCGACGGCGTGGTGCACCTCGGGGCCCTCGCCGGACAGGAACCCGTACTGCCGGGCGGTTTCCCGGTGTTCAAGACCGTGCTGCGGCGCGGCCCGCGGTGGCTGATCGGCGCCCGGTACGCCGGTGACACCAGCGGCCTCGACGGGTTCTTCCGCACCATCGCCCGCGAGTACCCCGACACCGTGGCCCGCACCGTCGAACTGGACGCCGGGCGCTCGCCCGACGAGCAGGCCGAGGCCCTGGTCGAGGAGCTGCTCGCCCCCGACCGCGAGCCCGTGGTGCTGCGCACCGACGGCACCCGGCGCGGCGTGGAGCCGCAGGAGGAGGCGCTCGGGCTGCTCGCCACCTCGGGCGGAGGGCCGGCGGGTACGGGGGTCGCCGAGGCCGCGGTCCTGGGGCTCGGCCCCGAGTCCGTGGTGCTGCTCGCGGGCGGGGCCCGCGGCATCACCGCCAAGTTCGCCGTCGCGCTCGCCGCGGCCGCCCGCTGCCGGGTCGAACTGATCGGCAGGACCCCGCTGAGCGACGAAGCGGACCCGTACGCCGACGCCGTCGACAAGCCCGCCCTGCGCGCCGCGCTCGCCGCCTGCGGCGACGGACTGCGGCCCGCGGAGATCGAGCGCGAAGCCGACCGCATCCTGGCCAGGCGCGAGGTCGCCGCGACGCTCGCCGAGATCCACGACGTGGGTGGCCAGGCCGGTTACCGGGCCGTCGACCTGCGGGACCCGGAGGCCGTACAGCAGGCGGTCAAGGAGACCTACGCGACCTACGGCCGGATCGACGGGATCGTGCACGCCGCCGGGGTGATCGAGGACCGCCTTGTCGAGGCCAAGGACCCGGACTCCTTCGCCCGGGTCTACGGCACCAAGGTGGACGGCGCCCGCACCCTGCTCGCCGCCCTGCACCGACTGCCCCAACTGCCGCGCTTCACCGCCCTGTTCGGCTCCATCTCGGCGGTCTACGGCAACCGCGGGCAGATCGACTACGCGGCCGCCAACGACGCACTCGCCCGCCTCGGCCGCCGCTGGAAGAACGCCACCGGCAGCCGCACCGTCACCGTCCACTGGGGCCCGTGGGCGCCGACGGGTACGCACGGCGGGATGGTCAGCCCCGAACTCGGCCGCGAGTACGCGCGGCGCGGCATCGAACTCATCGACCCGGAGGAGGGCGTCCTCGCGCTGCTGCGCGAGCTGGCCTGGGGCGAGGCCGACGCCGACGAGGTCGTCTACACCGCCTCGGGGTGGTGACATGAGCCAGCAGGAGCCGGTGGCCGGGCCGCTGGAACCGGCAGCCGGGCCGCAGGAACCGGTGGCCGGGCCGCAGGAACCGGTGGTCGGGCGGCAGGAGCCCGTCGCCATCGTCGGGATGGCGGTCACGCTGCCCGGCGCGGGGAACCTGGAGACGTACTGGCACAACCTCGTCTCCGGCGTGGACGCCATCTCCGAGGTGCCGCGGGCGCGCTGGGACACGGACACGTACTACGACCCGGAGGGCGGGCGCCCCGACACGGTCTACTGCAGGCGCGGTGGCTTCGTGGACGGGCTCGACGAGGTCACGGCCTTCGACCCCACCGCCTTCGGGGTCATGCCGGGCTCCGTGCCCGCGACCGAACCCGACCAGCTGATCGCGCTGCGCACGGCGGCCGCAGCGCTCGCCGACGCCCGCGGCCCGCTGCCGGGCGACCGGTCCCGGGTCGGGGTGGTGCTCGGCCGCGGCGGCTATCTGACGGCGGGACTCGCCCGGCTCGACCAGCGGGTCCGCACGTCGGGACAACTCGTGCGCACCCTGCGGGAGTTGCTGCCCGAGCTCTCCGACGAGCGGCTCGACCAGGTGCGTACGGCCTTCTCGGACGCGGTCGGCGGCGGCATGGACAGCCCTGAGTCGGTGATCGGCCTGGTACCCAACTTCGCCGCGTCCCGGGTCGCCAACCGGCTCGACCTGCGCGGCCCCGCCTACACGGTCGACGCGGCCTGCGCCTCCTCGCTCGTGGCCCTCGACCAGGCGGTGGCCGAGCTGGCGGCGAGGCGCTGTGACGTGATGCTGGCGGGCGGCGTGCACCACTGCCACGACATCACCCTGTGGTCCGTCTTCAGCAGGCTGCGGGCCCTGTCGCCCTCGCAGCGGATCCGGCCCTTCCACCGGGACGCTGACGGCGTCCTGATGGGCGAGGGCACGGGCGTCGTCGTACTCAAGCGGCTCGCGGACGCGGAACGGGACGGCGACCGGATCTACGGGGTGGTGCGCGGCGTCGGCGTCGCGGGTGACGGCCGGGCCGCGTCCCTGGTCAACCCGGATCCGGGCGGCCAGGCCCGCGCGGTACGGCTCGCCTGGGCGGCCGCGGGCCTCGACCCGCGCGAGCCCGGTTCCCTCGGCCTCCTGGAGGCGCACGGCACGGGCACCCCCAATGGGGACGGCGCCGAAATGGCCACGCTGGCCGAGGTGTTCGGTACCTCGGGCGCGACCGACGCGGTGATCGGCTCGGTCAAGTCCATGATCGGCCACACCATGCCGGCGGCGGGCGTGGCAGGCCTCGTCAAGGCCGCCCTCGCCGTGCACCGCGGCGTCCTGCTGCCCACGCTGCACTGCGACGACCCGCACCCGTCCCTCCTGGAGACCCGCTTCCGCCCGGTGGCACAGGCCCGCCCCTGGGAGCTGCCGGAGAACGGCGGCGTACGGCGGGCGGCGGTCAACGCGTTCGGGTTCGGCGGGATCAACGCGCATGTGGTGCTTGAGGGGTACGCGTCGCCGTCTGCCGCTGCCCCTGCCCCTGCCCCTGCCCCTGCCCCTGCCCCTGCCCCTGCCCCTGCCCCTGCCGTGCACATCACCACCGGCAGCACCGGCAGCACTGCCACCACCAACAACACCGACACCGACACTCCCGGCCGTCCGCGCGTCCAAGTCGCCGAACCCGACGCCCTGTTGCGCCTCGCCGCCGAGACCCCGCAGCGTCTCGCCGAGCTGCTCGACGCCGACGACGCGGAGCTGCGCGCGGCCGCCGCGGAAGGGCCGGGGCGTGGGGAGCCCGGGGGCGGGCCCGCGCGCCTCGCCGTGCTCGACCCCACGCCGCGCCGCCTCGCCCTCGCCCGAAAAGCGGCCGCACGCGCGCGTGCCTGGGGCGGGCGCAGTGACGTGTGGTGCGCGCCCGCGCCCCTGCTCGGGCGCTCCGGCGGCGGGAAGACGGCCTTCTTGTTCCCCGGCCTTGAGGCCGAGTTCAGCCCGCACGCCGACGACGTCGCCCGTCACTTCGGCCTGGCGACGCCCGAGTGGCGGGACGCGCGCGTGGGCGATGTCGGCGAGCACGGCGCCGCCGTCTTCGGCCTCGGCCGCCTCCTCGCCGACGCCCTCGCGCTGACCGGGATCACCCCGGACGCCGTGGCCGGGCACAGCGTGGGGGAGTGGACCGCGATGGCCGTCGGCGGAGTCTACGACGACGCCCAAGTGGACGCGTTCCTGGGGGACTTCGACCCCACGGCGCTTCGCGTGCCCGGGCTCGCGTTCGCCGCGTTCGGGGCGCCCGCGACGCAGGTGGAGGCCGCGCTCGAAGCCCACCCGGGCGTCGTGCTGTCACACGACAACGCGCCGCGCCAGTCGATCGCCTGCGGCCCGCGCGAGCAGGTCGAGGCCCTCGCCGAGCGGCTGCGCGGCGAGGGTGTGCTCGGCCAGGTGCTGCCCTTCGAGTCCGGTTTCCATACGCCGATGCTGGCGCCGTACCTCGGCCCCATCGAGCAGTCCGCGCTCGGCTTCACCCTGCACCGGCCCAAGGTGCCCGTCTGGTCGGGCACGACGGCCGCGCCGTTCCCGGCCGACGAGCGGGCGGTACGGGAGCTGTTCCTGCGCCACCTCCTGGAGCCGGTCCGGTTCCGGCAGCTCACGGAGGCGCTGTACGACGCCGGGTTCCGGGCCTTCGTGCAGCTCGGCACCGGCCAGCTGCCCGCCCTGGTCGGCGACACCCTGGACGGCCGCGAGCATCTGGCCCTGACCGCCAACTCCTCACGCCACAGCGGGCTTTCACAGCTGAAGCGGGTCGCGGCGGGGCTGTGGGCCTACGGCGCGGAGCCGGACTTCGCGGCGCTGCGGGAGGGGGCGGCGACCGGCGCGGTGGCGGCAGCCGCCGTCACGCCCACCGCCGCGTCCGTCGTCGCGCCTGCCGTCGAGCCCGTCGTCACGCCTGCTGTCACGCCCACTGCCATGGCCGCCGCAGCACCCGCCAAGAGTCGGGCCCCCTCGGTGACAGTGCCGATCGACCTCGGCGCGGACCTGGTCACGCTCGACCGGGCCACCCGGGACCGGCTGCGGGTCGCCCTGCGCAGCAGTGCCGCCCCGCCCGAGCATGACCAACTGGCCGCCGTGGCCGCCGAGTTCCCCGTCGCCGGCGAACTGCGGGAGCTGCTCGGGGAGACGGCGGCAGCTGCGGCTGAGCTGTTCGCGGCGGCGACGGCGGGCACTCGTGCAGCGGGCTCCCGCGCCGGTTCGGCCGCCCCTCGTGCAGCGGGCTCCCGCGCCGGTTCGGCCGCCCCTCGTGCAGCGGGTTCCCCCACCGGTTCGGTCGCCCCGCAGGCCCCCGCACGCGAAGCCCCGGCCCCCGGAGCTCCCGCCATCCCGGCCCACCGGCCCCCCGCGCCCCAGATCCCCGATGGCCCGGCCACCACCGCGGCCGCCGCAACCACTGGCCCGGCCACCACCGCGGCTCCCGCAACGACCGGCCCGGTCGCCACCGCGGCCCCCGCAACGACCGGCCCGGCCACCACCGCGGCTCCCGCAACGACCGGCCCGGTCGCCACCCCCCTCCGTATCTCCCTCGACACCATGCCGTACCTCACCGACCACTGCTTCTTCCAGCAGCGCGCCAACTGGCCCGACATCGCCGACCGTTGGCCGGTCGTGCCCGCGACCACCGTCATGCAGCACATGATCGACGCGGTCACCGGCACCGGCACCGGCGGGGGCGGCGGAGTCGCGGTCGCCGTGCGCAACGCCCGGTTCCTGGAGTGGGCCGTGGCCGAGCCGCCCGTCGATGTGACGGTCACGGCACGGCCGCTGGAGGGTGGCGCCCACGCCGTCGAGTTCGGGCGGTATGCGCGCGGCACGGTCGAGACGGCACCGGCGTACGAGAAGAGCGCCCGCGGGCCCTGGCCGGTCACCGCACCCGAACGCCGGCCCACCACCTCCGCCCAGGAGATGTACGACGAGCGCTGGATGTTCCACGGGCCGCTGTTCCGTGGAGTCAGCGAGGTCACCGCGATCGGCGACCGGCATGTGCGCGGCGTGCTCACCGCGCCGCCCGCGCCGGGCTCGCTCCTCGACAACGTCGGCCAGCTGCTCGGCTACTGGCTGATGGCCACCCACACCGACCGCACGGTGGTCTTCCCGGTCGGCGTCGAGGAGATCCGTTTCCGCGGCCCGCACCCGGAGCCCGGCACCGGCCTGGACTGCCACATCAAGGTGACGGCCCTGACGGAGACGGTGCTCGAAGCGGACGTACAGCTGACCGTGGACGGGGTGCTGTGGGCCGAGATCCGCGGCTGGCAGGACCGGCGCTTCGACTCACCGCCCGAGGTCGACGCGGTCAAACGGCGGCCGGAGGAGAACACCCTCTCCGACGAGCAGCCCGGCGGCTGGCACCTGGTCTTCGAGCGCTGGCCCGACCCCGCGTCGCGGGAGCTGTTCATGCGCAACCAGCTCGCGGGCGAGGAGCGCACCCAGTACGCGGCGCACCCGCCGCGCGGCAAGCGGCAGTGGCTGCTCGGCCGGATCGCCGCCAAGGACGCGGTGCGCCGCCACCTGTGGGCGCACGGCGAGGGCCCGGTGTTCCCCGGCGAGGTCCGGGTCAGGAACGAGGCCAGCGGCCGGCCGCACCCCGAGGGCGTACACGGACGTCAACTGCCGCCGCTTGAGCTGTCGTTGGCGCACTGCCAGGAGGCGGCGGTCGCTCTCGTACGCCGGCACGGCACCGACGGCACGGGCAAGGGCACGGACATCAGCACCGGCACCGACATCAGCACCGGCACCGGCACGGACATCAGCACCGGCACCGGCACGGACATCAGCACCGGCACCGGCACCGGCACCGGCACCGGCGTCGGTATCGACATCGAGGAGATCGCTGAGCGGCCGGAGGCGACCTACGACGCGGTGCTCGCCCCCGCCGAGCGCGGGCTCTTCACCGAGCTCGGCGGCGGCCCGGAGTGGCTGACCCGGTTCTGGGCCGCCAAGGAGGCCGTGGCCAAGGCCGAGGGCACCGGCATCCAGGGCCGGCCGCGGGACTTCACCGTCGTCGACGTGCGCGCCGAAGCCCTCGACGTCCGGGCGCCGTCGGGCCGCGTACGGCGCGTCCACCACACCACCACCGCCAACCCACCCGCACTGCCGGCCAGGAGCTACGTGGTCGCCTGGACCGGGGACCACGACGACACCGAGGAGAACAACCCCCGATGACCAGTACAAGCACCGCCGAGAACACCGGTGAGGCCGCGGTACTCGCCGAGGTGACCGACGCCCTGCGCAGCGTGCTCGACGACGTCGAGCTCGACGACGCGCCGATCACCATGGACACCCGGTTCGTGGAGGACCTCGACCTGGAGTCCATCGACCTGGTCACCCTCACATCGGAGCTGCGGCAGCGCTACGGCGACCAGGTCGACTTCCCCGCCTGGTTCGCCTCGCTGGAACTCTCCGAGATCATCGGTCTGACGGTGGGGCAGCTCGTCCACTACATCGCGGGGCGCCCGCGGTGACCGTCGTGGAGGCGGGCGGCACCCGGCTCAACGTCGAGCGGCTCGGCGGCGGCGCGGCCGGCGCCGAGACCGTCGTCTTCGTGCACGGCATCGCCACCGACAACCTGACCAGCTACTACTTCACCGTGGCACCGGAGTTCGCGGCCGCGGGCTACGACGTCGTCATGTACGACCAGCGCGGCCACGGCCGCAGCGCACGGCCCCCGCACGGCTACGGCATCGAGCGGTTCTCCGGCGATCTCGGCGCGCTGCTCGACGAGTTGGGGCTCGACCGGCCCGTGCACCTGGTCGGCAACTCCTTCGGCGGCACCGTCGCCCTCGACTACACCCTGCACCACCCCGAGCGGGTGGCCAGCGTCCTCATGGTCGAGTCCGAGCCGCCCACCGACGCCTGGGCGAAGAAGATGAGCGGCCTCCTCGCCGGGTCCGCGTACCAGCTGCACGACGAGCGCACCCTGCCCTGGATCGAGGAGACCTACGGCCGCCACGAGGCCCGCCTCGTGCGCTGGGCGATGCGTCTTCTGCACGGCACCAGCGTCGCCGAGGACATCGCGGCCAGCCGGATCCCGGCCGAGGACCGCTGGCACGGCCTCGACGTGCCGGTGCTCGCCCTGTACGGCGCCAACTCCGACCTCGCCGACATGGCGCCCTGGCTGGAGTCGCTGCTGCCCCGCTGCCGCACCCTGAAGGTCTCGGGCCACGGCCACTCGGTCCTGGTCGGCACCCCGGAGACGGTCGGCCCGCTGCTTCTGGACTGGGTCGGACACCGGCACAAGGAACTGGTGGGCGGCGCCCCGCGGGCGGTGCCGTCATGAGCCGGTTCCTGTTCGTCGTGCCGCCGCTCGTCGGGCACGTCAATCCCACGGTGAGTGTCGCCGCCGAACTCACCGCCCGTGGCCACCGGGTCGCCTGGGCCGGACTGCCGCGCTTCGTCGAGGAGTTGGCGGGCCCGGACGCCGAGGTGTATCCGTGCGAGGTGCCGGGGCTCCTGGAGCGGCCGCCGAAGCTGCGCGGGGCCGGGGCGCTGCAGTTCCTGTGGCAGGAGTTCTTCGTGCCGCTCGCCGAGGCCATGGCGCCCGGAGTGCGGCGCGCCGCCGAGGAGTTCGGGCCCGATGTACTCGTCGCCGACCAGCAGACCCTGGCCGGAGCCCTGGTCGCGGAGCGGCTCGGCATCCCGTGGGTGACCTCGTCCACCACGTCCGCCGAGTTCAGCGACGCCCTGGACGGAATGCCCAAGATCGGCGAATGGATCACCGGACTCGTCCAGGACCTCAGGCGGCGCATCGGCGACCCGCGCCTGGCCCATGACCCGCGCTTCTCGCCCGACCTGGTGCTCGCCTTCACCACCCCCGAACTCGCCGGGGACTGCCCGGCCACCCCGCAGGTCCGCTTCGTCGGCCCCGCCATCGGCCGCCGCCCCGCCGGTGACTTCCCCTGGGAGTGGCTCGACGAGCGCCGCGCCACCGTCGTCGTCTCCCTCGGCACCGCCA
The DNA here is from genome assembly GCF_042665355.1 of Streptomyces monticola. Taxonomy (NCBI): domain Bacteria; kingdom Bacillati; phylum Actinomycetota; class Actinomycetes; order Kitasatosporales; family Streptomycetaceae; genus Streptomyces; species Streptomyces monticola. Next base: position 24,440 of record NZ_JBHTCF010000019.1, read on the forward strand.
ACACCGATGTGGGGGCGCGCTTCCTCACCGAGTGCGCGGCCGCCGTACGCGAGCGCGGCCACCGTATCCAGGCCGTGATCGCCGACCCCGGCGGTGTCCTCGACGCCGAGTCCGACACGGCGGTCCTCGTGCAGCCCCGCATCCCCCAACTCCCGCTCCTGGAGCGGGCCTCGGCGGTGGTCAGCCACGCCGGGCACAACACCGTCGCCGAGTCCCTGTGGCACGGCGTCCCGCTGGTGGTCGCCCCCATCAGGGACGACCAGCCGCTGATCGCCGCGCAGGTCACCGCCGCGGGCGCCGGCGTGCGGGTGCGCTTCGCGCGCAGCGGCCGCCGCCAGATCGGGGCCGCGCTCGACGCCGTACTCGACGAGCCGCAGCACGGGGACGCCGCCCGGCGCATCCGGGACTCCTTCCGTGCGGCGGGCGGCGCCGCCGCGGCCGCCGCACACCTCGAGAAGTTCGCGGTGGAACCGCCGCACCGTGACCAGTGACCGTACGCAAAGGGAGACAGTAACGATGGCAACCACCAAGGCCGCACCGGTCGTGTCACGCGCCGACTGGGTCAGCGCCCAGCGCCCGGCCTACCAGGCCGAACTCGGCCGCGGGGAAGACCGGTTCTGGGAGCCCCGACGCCAGACCTGCGCCTGGTGCGAGTCCTCCCGGCTGCGGGAGCTGATCAGGACCACCGACGTCATGCAGTCCAAGCCGGGCACCTTCGTCCTCGACGAGTGCCTGGACTGCCGCCATATCTTCCAGAACCCCCGGCTCACCCCGGAGGGCCTGGACTTCTACTACCGGGACTTCTACGACGGTGACGGGGCGCACCCCGTGGGCAAGCTGTTCACGGAGGGGCCCAGCACCGCGCGCCTGCGGGCCGGGGCCGAGTCGCTCCTGCCGCACATCAAGCCCAGGCGCTGGCTGGACGTGGGCACCGCGCACGGGCACTTCTGCGCCGTGGCCAAAGAGGTGTTCCCCGACACGGTCTTCGACGGGCTCGACTGCGGCGACGGGGTCGAGGAAGCGCGCCGGACGGGCCGTATCGAGCGCGCGCACCAGGGGTTCCTGCCGGAGCTCGCGGAGTCGCTCGAGGGCCAGTACGACGTGGTGAGCATGAACCACGTCCTGGAGCACACCACCGATCCGCGCGCGAACCTGGCGGCGGCCCACCGGGTGCTGCGCCCCGGCGGCCATCTCCTGATCGACGTGCCGAACCCGGAGTCCCCCTTCGCCAGGCGCTTCGGCCGGTACTGGCTGTCCTGGTTCCAGCCCCAGCACCTGCACTTCGTGCCGCTCGGCAACCTTCGTACCGCGTTGCGCGAGGCGGGGTTCAGCGTCGTCGCCACCGATCACGCGGGTGCGCACATCAGGTCCGATGTCGTCGGCGCGCTGATGTTCCTGGTGCTGCGGCACCTGCCGTACGCGGACGAGCCGTGGCTGCCCCGGTCGCCGCGCAAGTTCCAGACGAGGGTGCGCAAGCTGCTGTTCAACGCCGCGATCCCGCTGTTCGTCCTCGGCATCGTGGCGGACCGGCTGATCGAACCGTTCCTGCGCCGCACCGGGAAGACCAACGCCTACCGCGTCGTCGCCCGCCGCGACTGAGCGGCTTCCGCAGTCACCGCACCAGGAGAGGACCATGGGACCCACCGCCGAGCAGATCGCCGAGCGAAGATCCGGCTACCAGGCCGAACTCGCCAAAGGCCTCGACCGGTTCTTCGAACCACGTCGCACCACGTGCCCCTGGTGTGAGAGCCCACGGCTCACCAGACGCCTGCGCACCCCCGATGTGGTGCAGTCCAAACCGGGAACGTTCACCGTCGACCAGTGCGGGGAGTGCTCCCACTCGTTCCAGAATCCACGGCTGAACGTCGACGGACTGGACTTCTACTACCAGGACTTCTACGACGGCCTCGGCGAGGGCGAAGCGGGCGGCTGCTTCGGCAGCGGCCCCAACCGGGACCGCTACCGCACCAGCGCCCGCGCCCTCGCCCGCGTGGCCCGTCCGCAGCGCTGGCTCGACGTCGGCACCGGGCACGGGCACTTCCCGCAGGTGGCCAAGGAGGTGCTGCCCCAGACGTCCTTCGACGGCCTAGACATGACCGACGGGGTGGAGCGGGCCGCCGCCGAGGGGCGGATCGACGAGGGCCACCGCGGCCTCTTCCCCGAGCTCGCGCCCGGTATGGCCGGGCGCTACGACGCGGTCAGCATGTTCCACTACCTGGAGCACAGCACCGAGCCGCGCGCGGAACTCGCCGCCGCCCGCACGGTGTTGCGGCCCGGAGGGCACCTCATGATCGAGGTGCCCAACCCCGAGTCCGGCTTCAGCAAGCTGCTCGGCAAGTGGTGGATCCCGTACATGCAGCCGCAGCACCTGCATCTGATCCCTGCCGCCAACCTCTGCAGGGAGCTCGAAGGGCTCGGCTACACGGTGGTCGCGGCGGAGCGCAAGGAAGCGCACATGCCCGTCGACCTGATGATGAGCCTCCTGCTGTTCCTGCAGCACCATGTCCCGGGCGCCGACCGGGCCTGGGGCCCTCGTCCGAACCGGCTCGTGCGGCGTTTCCGCAAGGCGCTCTTCGCCCTGGCCCTGCCCTTCCTGATGGGGCTCTTCGCCCTGGACCGACTGCTCGCCCCGCTGGTGCGCCGCACCGGCTTCGCCAACGCCTACCGGGTCATCGCCCGGCGCGAGTAGCGCCCCGCGGGACGTCGGCTACGACACCCCCTTCGGAGCACGGCACCCCAAGGCGGTTCAGGCCACCTCACCTGAACCGCACCAGGGTCACCGCCGGTGAGATCGACCGGTACACCGGGATGCGGTGCTGGTGCTGGATGAGCCGTCCGACCGGGCCGCGTCCCGGCGGCATCGTCAGGGCGCGCACCTCGGCGACACCGGGGTGCGCGCTGTGCAGCTTGGGCCGCTCGTCCGGCGCCATCGACCAGTGCATCGCCGGAATGTCCAACTGCCCGATCCTGACCCGGCCCTGACGGCTGAGCCGGGTCACCCAGCGCGGCATCGAGTCCAGGACGAGCACACCGCCCGGCAGCCGCTGCGCGCAGGCCGCGATGATCTCGCGTACCTCCGGAGGCCGCAGATACATCATCAGGCCCTGCGCGGTGACGATCACCCCGCGCCCCGGGTCCTCGATCTCGTCGAGCCAGGACAGATCCGTGGCCGACCTGGCGAGGACCCGGTGGCGCTCATGGGCGGGCAGCAGCCGCTCGCGCAGCGCGGCGCCGTCCGGTAGGTCCACGCTGAGCCAGCTGAGACGGCCGTTGTCGACCCGCCAGAAGCTGGTCTCCAGGCCCTCGCCGAGAGCCACGACGGTGGCCGCGGGACGGCGCGCCACGTAGTTGGCGATCGAGCGGTCGAAGCACAGCGACCGCAGCCCCTGGGTCTGCGCGAACAGCGGGCTCGGCCGCCCGAGCCGCTCCTCGAAGGGATAGTCGAGGGCCTCCACGAGACGTACGGCCATGGGGTCGCGCAGAACGGAGTCGGGCCTGCGCGCCTCGCACGCCCGGTTCCACAGGGTCCACAGCAGGGTCTCGGGCACACCGTCGAGGTCGGGCCGTACGCGTTCTTCGGTCAGGGCGGGGCCATCCGTGAGCGTCATGCACGGCAGCCCACGCCACCCATGGACGCCGGGCAAGCCGACACGGCGGCCGCGGCAAGCTGTCAGCCGCGCAGCGCAAGCCCTCATTCCGCGCCCCGCAGGCCGAGACCTCGCCGTGGCCTGTGGTGGGCCGGCTCGGCCGCAGCGCGTGGACCCGGCCGTGACCGTGCCCCGCGGCGCTCCGGCTCAGCCGCGCAGCGCCAGCGCCTGCCCGGCCACCACGAGCAGCACATGCTCGCACTCGCCCGCGAACGCCGTGTTCAGGCGGCCCAGTTCATCGCGGAACCGGCGGCCCGCCGCGGTCGCGGGCACCACCCCCGAGCCGACCTCGTTGGACACCGCCACCACACTGCGCCGGGTGCCGCGCACCGCCTCCACCAGCTGGGCCATGCGCTCCCGCAGCGCTCGTTCGCCGCCCGCCGCCCACTTGGCGTCGTCCCACGCCTCGACCTGGTCCATGGCGTCGGTCAGCCAGAGGGACAGACAGTCGATCAGGAGCGGTGGCCCGTCGGCGTCGAGCAGCGGCACCAGGTCGCAGGTCTCCTCGGTACGCCAGGACGCCGGCCTGCGCTCCCGGTGCGCGCCCACGCGTGCCGCCCACTCCGTGTCGCCCTCGCGGCTGCCGCCGGTGGCGACGTACAGCACCTCGGGGAAGGACTCCAGGCGCCGCTCCGCCTCGAAGGACTTGCCGGAGCGGGCGCCGCCGAGCACGAGCGTGCGGCGCGGCAGATCGGGTACGGCGTGGTACTCGCCGACCACCAGTGTCGTGCCGTCGGGGACCGCGCGGGCCCCCGCGGCGGCAAGGCGGCGGTGCAGCTCGGGGCCCGGCGGCACATCGTGGTCCAGGTGGACGGCGACGACATCGGTGGTGGCGCCCACCGCGCCGGCGGCGCGCAGCCGGGCCAGGGCGTCGGGGCGGCCGGTGAAGTCGCCGAGCACCATGGCGTACGGGTCCTTGGCCTCGGGTTCGAGCCCGGCCGGAGCGCCGCCCGGTGGCAGATAGAGCAGCCGCTCGCCGCCCGGAGCCGTCACTTCGTAGCCGGTGCCCGGGGCGTCCATCGCCACCGCCCGCACCCGGTGCCCGTCGAGCAGCGCGAGGGCCCGCCCGTCCGGCACCCGGCCCGCGGCGGGCAGGCCCGCGGGGTGCTCAAGGACCGGGCCGTCATGCGGATGCGAGAGCAGCACCTGGCGTACGCCGCTGAGGGTCTGCCCCGCACGGGCGGCGGCGAACGCGGCCCCCGGGGTGAGATCGAGCAGCAGCACGCCGTCGACCAGGAGCGCGGTCGCGGCGCGTGCCTGGTCGCCGAGCGCGCTCGCGCAGGCGGCGCAGGGGCAGTCGGGGCGGGGCAGCCCGTCGGGGGCGCCGGTGCCGAGCAGAGTCAGTTCCACGAGGTCGATCCTCCCGCGTCGGCGCTGCTCTTGCGCGTCCGGATAGGCTGCAACCACGAGTCGGATCTTGGGAGGCGGACATGACGGCGTGGACGTGGCGGTTCGAGAAGTCCGACGGGACTGAGGTACAGCCGGCGGTGCAGCCCGAGGAGTTCACGACCCAGGGCGATGCCGAGTCGTGGATCGGCGAGGTGTGGAAGGAGCTCGCCGACGGCGGCGCGGACCAGGTCACTCTCTTCGAGGACAGCGCGAAGATCTATGGCCCGATGAGCCTGCACGCCGAGGACGCGGCACAGGGCTGACCCGTCCGGCAGCGCTTCGGCGGGCACGGTTCTAGAACGGCAGGACGACCGGCGTGCACCGTGGGCGGCGGTCGTCCTTCGGGTCGAGCGCGGACTTCACGAGCTGCTCCACGGCCGGGTCGTAGACGACGCCGATGTGCCCGACGAAGCTGAACGGACAGAAGTCCTGCACGGTCAGATTGGTCACCTGGGAGGCCGGCTTGCCGGTCAAGTACCCGTTGGTGAAGGGCAGGTTGACCACGTCGTTGATCGTGTTCACGGTGGTGTAGCGCACCCCGGGCACGGTGTCGCCGCCCGCGTCCAGCTGCTTGTTCACCTCGGAGCCGACCACCATGTCGGCCGTGGACTGGCCGGTGATCACGCTGGCCAGGCCCATAAGGCGCAGCCCCTGCGCGAGCGCTCCGATACCGGCGATCGACGTGCCGTGGTTGGTGGGCGCGATGCCGATCAGATGGTGCACCTTCGAGGCGCCGCCCTCGTACTTGAGATACCAGCGCGGCAGCAGACCGCCGCCCTGCGAATGCCCCACCAGGTCGACCTTCGCGGCCTTGGTGGCCTTGCGGACCTTGTCCACGAACGCGGCCAGCTCCTTGGCCGACTTCGGCACCGGCCCGAGGCCCTTGAGGTGGTCGCCCTTCTTCACCTCCCCGTAGATGACGGTGAAGACGCAGTAGCCCTCGGCCTTCAGGGCGGGCGAGAGCGCCGCGAAGTTCTGCCGCGGGTTCTCGGTGGCGCCGTGCACCAGGACGACGGGGCGCGGACGCTTCGCCGACGGCTTGCAGGACCAGTCGTTGGCGCCCGGCGGCGGGGTGTCCGCGTCGAACACGGAGGCGGCGATCTCGGCGACCACCCGCGGCGACAGGTCGGCGGGGTCCGCGCCACGGCCGTCCGCCGCCTGCGCGGGCGGGGACCCGCACACCAGCGCGGCCACCACGGCGAGGGCGCCCGCGCACACCGTACGCAGGGGAGTCATCGTCGTACGAGGGAGGGCAATCGCCGTACGCAGGGGAGTCATCGCCGTACGAAGGAAGGTCACCGCCGGGCCTACATCTCGCCCAGAGTGACGTCGGCGCTCTTCTCGGCGCCGTCGCGCGTGTACGTCACCTCGACGCGCTGGCCCGGCTTGTCCGCCGCCAGGGCCTCGGAGAGCGAGGTGATCGTGGTGAGCGGGGTGCCGTCAAACCTGGTGATGATGTCGCCCGCCCGGATACCGGCCTTGGCGGCGGCCCCGTCCTGCGCGGCCTCGACGACCGCGACGCCGGCGGGCTTGTAGTCGCTGCCGAGCACCGTGCGGCCGGTGATGCCGAGTGCGGCCCGCCCGGAGTCGGTGACCTTGCCGTTCTCGACGATCTGGTCGGCCACCGTCTTCACCATGGAGGCGGGGATGGCGAAGCCGATGCCGGGCGCCGCGCTGTCGCCCATCTCCGGGTCGGTGGCGGCGAGCGTCGGAATGCCGATGACCTTGCCGTCCAGACCGACGAGGGCGCCGCCGCTGTTGCCCGGGTTGATCGCGGCCGAGGTCTGCACCATGTTGCCGATGGTCGCGCCGGTGCCGCCGCCCGCCCGGCCCTCGCTGACGGTCCGCCCGGTCGCCGAGACGATGCCCTGGGTCACGCTGGAGGAAAGGCCGAGCGGCGAACCCATCGCCAGGACGATCTGGCCGACCTCGACCTTCGAGGAGTCGCCGAACTCCGCCGGCTTCAGGCCCTCCGGCGGGTCGTCCAGCTTGATGACGGCGAGGTCCTGCTCCGGGTAGCTGGAGACCAGCTCGGCGGTGACCGGTGTCTCGGAGCTGGCCGTGGTGACCTTGAACGTCTTCTCCTCGCCCACGACATGGGCGTTGGTGACGACATGGCCCTTGTCGTCGTAGACGACGCCCGAGCCCAGGCTGTCCGCGGCGTTGATCTGCACCACCGACGGCAGTACGTCCTTGATCACCTTCTGGTAGTCGCTCTGCAGGCCGTTCGCGTCGGCCCGCGCGGCCGCGGCCTGCTGGGTGACCGGCGACTCCGCCGACGAGCCAGGGCCCGAGCAGCCGGCGAGCAGGGCGGCGGCCGAGCAGACGGCGGCGGTCAGAGCGGCCGCGCGGCGGGCCTGACGGTTCGGGCGGGTCCGACGGGCGCGACGGGTGCGAGAACGATCCATGCCCGGAGTATCACTTTTGTCCGGCGTGGTCGGCCTGCGGTGAGGTCCGATCAGGGGGTGCCCCGGGGAGTTCCCGCAGGCGTCGCCGCCCCGTTCCCGCCTGCCCCGTTCCCGCCGTCCGCGCTGGCCAGGAACTGGGTCGCCGCCAGCTCTCCGTACAGCGGATCGCGCGCCACGAGTTCCGTATGGGTGCCCACGGCCCGTACCCGCCCCGCGTCCATCACCACGATCCGGTCGGCGAGCGTCACGGTCGACAGGCGGTGGGCGACCACCAGGACCGTCACGTCCCTCGACACCTCGGTGACCACATCGCGCAGGGCCAGTTCATTGACCGCGTCCAGCTGCGAGGTCGCCTCGTCGAGCAGCAGCAGGCGTGGCTTCCTGAGCAGCGCACGGGCTATCGCGACGCGCTGCCGTTCGCCGCCCGACAGCTTGGAGCCGCGGTGCCCGACCACCGTGTCGAGCCCGTCGGGCAGCCGCTCGACGAGGGCGTCGAGCTTCGCGCGTACGAGTACGCCGTGGATATCGGCCTCCGTGGCTTCCGGCGCGGCGAACAGCAGATTCTCGCGCAGGGTGCCCGCGAGCACCGGGGCGTCCTGCTCCACGTACCCGATGGCGCCCCGGAGCCGGGCGAGCGGCAGGTCGCGGACATCCTCGCCGTCGACCAGGATCCGGCCGCCCGTCGCCTCGTAGAACCGCTCGATCAGGGCGAACACGGTGGTCTTGCCGGCGCCCGACGGCCCCACGAACGCGGTCATGCCGGGCCCCGGCACCTCGAAGCTCACCCCGTGATGGACATACGGAAGGTCGTCGCGGTAGCGGAAGGTCACCTCATCGAAGACCACGGAGGCGGGCGCGGGCGCCGTGGTGGTGGGCGGCGGGCTCGGCTCACCGGCGTCCTCCGTCTCCAGGCGCTCGGCCTGGACGATCCGGGCGATGGCGGCCGAGCCCACCTGGTACTGCGAGGCCGCCTCGACGAGCCGCGACACCGGGTCGATCAGATAGAAGAGATAGAGCAGGAACGCCACGAGCGTGGCCACGGATGTGGCGCCCGAAGCGACCCGGGACCCGCCGATCCCGAGCACCGCCAGGAACGACACCTGCACCGCGAGCCCCACCGAACTCCACGCCACCGCCTGCCACTTGGCCGACCGCACCCCGTGCCGCCAGGCCTCGTGCGCCGCCGCCTCCACGGCCTCGGTCTCCCGCTGCTCCGCGCCCGAGGCCTTGACCGTACGGAACGCGCCGAAGGCCCGCTCAAGTGCCGTCGACACGGTGCCGACGGCCTCCTGCGCCCGCTGGGTGGCCTGCGCGATCTTCGGCATCACCAGGGCCACACAGCCGCCGATCAGCACGATCACCCCTAGGGTCACCCCGAGCAGCACCGGATCGAGCAGCGCCATCATCGCGAGCGTCGCGAGGAACGACAGGCCGCCGGAGATCGCCGACACCACGGACTGTGTGGTCACGGCCCGCAGCAGCGTGGTGTCCGAGGTGATCCGGGACATCAGATCGCCCGGCTGCGTACGCTCCACCTCCGCGAGGCGCAGCCGGAGCAGCCGCCCCACCAGACTCCGCCGGGCGGCGAGGACCACGGACTCGGCGGTGCGCTCCAGGACGTACGCCCCCACCGACTCGATCGCGGTCCCGAGCACCACGAGCGCGGTGAGCAGCAGAAGCAGACCGGCGATCGAACCGTCCCCGCCGAGCCGCTCGACCAGCGACTTCGCGGCCAGCGGCTGCAGCAGTGCGGTCGCGGCCCCGATCAGCGTGCACAGCGTGCCGAGTGCCACGACGCCACGGTGCGGCCGGAAGTGCCGGTAGAGGGCCTGCCAGGTTTCCCTCGCGGAGAGCTTCTGCGGATCCGTGGTGGCGGCGGTGGCCGCGGCGGCCGGATCTGTGGTGGCTGTGGTGGTCACGCCAAGAAGGACGCGGGGGCGCGCGATGTACCTGACACCACGGCGCGATCAGCGCCAGAGAAAGGGGGCGGGGGGCGCTCAGCCGCCCCGTACCCCGCAAAGGTGCGTGAGCGCCGCCACGCTGCGGTAAGGGTCGGTGCGGCCGGCCCTCTCCTCCGCCGCGAGCAGCGCCAACAGCTCGGGCTCCGGGGGCAGTTCGGCGTCGTTCGCAGCGGTGTCCGTGAAGACCCGCACGCCGTACCAGGTGGACAGCGGGGCGCCGATCCCGGCGAGCGTCGACGCCAGGGTCTCCAGGCGGTCGGCGCGCGCTTCGAGGCCGATGCGATTGGTGTACGTGTCCGTGTCGAACGCGGTGATCGCCCCGGACCAGTCGCCGGCCAGGCCGGGGCGCATGGCGAGCGCGTCGGCGTTGCGCACGAGAAGGGAGAGCAGCCCGCCGGGCGCGAGCATCCGGGCGAGCCCGGCGAGCAGCGCGTCCGGCTCGTCGACGTACATCAGCACGCCGTGGCACAGCACGACGTCGAAGGAGCCGGGCAGGAAGTGCACGCCGGTGTCACGGCCGTCGCCCTCGACGAGCCGCACCCGCGCGCGGATGCCCTCCGGCTCGGCGGCCAGGGCCTCGCGGGCGGTGGCCAGCATCCGGGAGTCCGACTCGATACCGGTGACCTTGTGGCCGGCCCGGGCCAGGCGCAGCGCCTGAGTGCCCTGGCCGAGCCCCACGTCGAGCACGCGAAGCCGCTGACCCACCGGGTAGCGGCCCACGATCTGCTCGTCCAGCTGCCGCGCGACCAGCTCCTGGCGTACGACGTTACGAAGCCCGCCGAGCCCGGTCAGCCAGCCGGCCGCGCCCCCCGAGAAACCCAGAGTGCTCAGGGCCGCTCTCCGCGCTTGACCTGCGGCTTGGGCAGCCGCAGACGACGCATCTGGAGGGTGCGCATCAGGGCGTAGGCGACGGCGCCGCGCTTGGGCTCGTCGGGGAAACGCGTCCTGAGCTGCTTCTTCAGGCGCACCGCGATACCGACCGAGTCCGCGATGATCAGCACGATCACGAAGAGCCAGAGCAGCAGCGCGATGTTCTGCAGCTGCGGGTTCTGCAGCATGCTCAGAACGAGGATGATCACCGCCATCGGCAGGAAGTACTCGGCGATGCAGAACCGCGAGTCGACGAAGTCGCGTGCGAAGCGGCGCACCTTGCCCTTGTCGCGTACCGGCAGGTAGCGCTCATCGCCGCTGGCCAGCGCTTCACGCTGGCGCGCCATGTCCGCGCGGCGGGCCTCGCGCTGCCGCTTCGAGGCCTCCTTGCGGTTGGTCGGCGTACTCGCCACGCTGCGGCGCTGCGTCTGGGCGGCGCTGCGCTTGGGGGTGGGGCGACCCTTGGGTGCCTGCGGGTCGCGGGGCTGACTGGAGTTGGCTACCGGGGCCTTGGAGGCCGGGGCCTTCTCATCCTTTGAACGGCTACGGAACACAAAACCCAAGGGTACGGGGTGCGGGGTGTGGACCGAAGCCCCGCGGGGAACGATCCCGCAACGGCAGACGTCCTTACAGGCAGCCGCATGGGGATCAAAGGGACCTTCCAGGTTTTTGCCGCGCTGTCCTGGAAGCCCTCTCCGACCAGCCCTTCCCTGAGGGACACCTACTCCCTACGCCGGAGCTGCGAGGGTCGCAGTCGTCCTTGGGGATGAGCGCATCAGAGCCCGAACAGTGCGGTAATAGAGACAGGGCCCGTACGCTGGGTTCTGTCGCAGTGCTGCAGCCGGAGTCCGTCAGAAGGGGGCGCGCGAAGCCCATGAGCGGTGTCATGAAGCGTATGGGGATGATCTTCCGCGCGAAGGCGAACAAGGCCCTTGACCGGGCCGAGGACCCGCGCGAGACCCTCGATTACTCGTACCAGAAGCAGCTGGAGCTGCTGCAGAAGGTGCGCCGCGGCGTCGCCGATGTGGCGACCTCCCGCAAGCGCCTGGAGCTGCAGCTGAACCAGCTCCAGGGCCAGTCCGCCAAGCTGGAGGACCAGGGCCGCAAGGCGCTGGCGCTCGGCCGTGAGGATCTGGCCCGTGAGGCCCTGTCCCGCCGTGCCGCGCTCCAGCAGCAGGTCACGGACCTGGAGACGCAGCACCAGACGCTGCAGGGCGAGGAGGAGAAGCTCACCCTCGCGGCCCAGCGGCTGCAGGCCAAGGTCGACGCCTTCCGTACGAAGAAGGAGACGATCAAGGCGACCTACACCGCCGCCCAGGCCCAGACCCGGATCGGCGAGGCCTTCTCCGGTATCTCGGAGGAGATGGGCGACGTCGGCATGGCCATCCAGCGGGCCGAGGACAAGACGGCCCAGCTGCAGGCCCGGGCCGGCGCCATCGACGAACTGCTCGCCTCGGGCGCCCTCGACGACCAGTCCGGCTCCACGAAGGACGACATCCAGGCCGAGCTCGACCGGCTCTCCGGCGGCACCGACGTGGAGCTGGAACTCCAGCGCATGAAGGCCGAGTTGGCTGGCGGCAGCGGCGAGCCGAAGCAGGCCATCGAGGGCGGTGACGGTGCGGCGCAGGGCCGGCCGCAGCAGGACACCCCGCGCTTCGACAAGCAGTAGGTCCTTCCGCACCAGTAGTCCCGGCAGGCCGGTCCCGCGGCCCTACGCGAGGAGAGCGTCATGATCGTACGGATCATGGGGGAGGGGCAGGTGAAGCTGGCGGACAGCCACTTCGCCGAACTGAACAAGCTGGACGACGAGTTGCTCGAGGAGATGGAGAGCGGCGACGGCGCCGGCTTCCGCACCACCCTGCACGCGCTCCTGGACAAGGTCCGCGAGCTGGGCACCCCCCTGCCGGACGACGCCCTGGAGCCGTCGGAGCTGATCCTCCCGGCCCCGGACGCGACCCTGGACGAAGTCCGGGAGATGCTGAGCGACGACGGCCTGATCCCCGGCTGAGCCCCTCCCCGTGCCCCGAAGGGGCGCGGGGCCGTGTCGATGTGCGGCTCCGCCGCGTGGGCGCGACCAGCCACGACGCACCCGCAGGTGCCCGGCGTGATCCCTGCCCGCCGCAGGTGGTACGCATTCCGGGGGCCGGCGGCGCGACGTACCGTTGCATCCCGTGAGCATCCTTGCGCGGGCCGGAGTCCGGGTCAGAGCACATCCGCTGGCGCTTGACGCCACCCTGGCGCTGGCTGTGCTCGCGTGCATGATCGCCGGTTCCTTCGTCGAGCCGCACGGGCCCCGCGGGCCCTACTTCGGCCGTAGCCCCGACCCGCTGAGCGTCGCCCTGATGCTGCTCGGGTCGGTGGCGCTGATCTTCCGGCGCCGTCGTCCGCTGGCCGTGCTCGCCGCCACCGGTGCCGTCTCCCTGGTGGAGGTGATCACGGGTGAGCCGCGTGCGCCCGTCGCGATGTGCGCGGTCATCGCCCTCTATACCGTCGCCGCGAGCACCGACCGCCCGACGACCTGGCGCGTCGGCCTGCTCACCATGACCGTGCTGACCGGCACGGCGATGCTCTCCGGGCCGCTGCCCTGGTACGCACAGGAGAACCTCGGGGTCTTCGCCTGGACCGGAATGGCCGCCGCCGCGGGCGACGCGGTGCGCAGCCGCCGGGCCTTCGTGGACGCCATAAGGGAGCGGGCCGAGCGCGCGGAGCGTACGAGGGAGGAAGAGGCCCGGCGCCGGGTCGCCGAAGAGCGGCTGCGGATCGCCCGTGACCTGCACGACGTCGTCGCCCACCACATCGCCCTGGTCAACGTCCAGGCGGGCGTCGCCTCGCACGTCATGGACAAACGGCCCGACCAGGCCAAGGAAGCCCTGGCGCATGTGCGCGAGGCCAGCCGCTCCGCGCTCAATGAACTCCGCGCCACCGTCGGCCTGTTGCGGCAGACCGGCGACCCCGAGGCGCCCACGGAACCCGCCCCGGGCCTGGCCCGCCTCGACGAACTCCTCGACACCTTCCGGCACGCCGGGCTGCCCGTCGACGTGGCCCGCGCCGACGAGAACGCGACCCTGCCGGCCGCCGTGGACCTGGCCGCGTACCGCGTCATCCAGGAAGCCCTGACCAATGTCCGCAAGCACGCGGGTGCGGGTGCGAAGGCCGAGGTCAGCGTCATCCGCGTAGGGCCGCGCGTCGAGGTCACCGTGCTCGACGACGGGCCGGGAGAGGACGGTGAACCGGACGGTTCGGGCCACGGTCTGCTCGGGATGCGCGAGCGCGTGGCCGCCCTCGGCGGCTCCCTCACGGCGGGGCCCCGTTACGGCGGCGGCTACCGCGTCCATGCGATCCTTCCCGTCGACAACCGCACGGCCGCCACGGGGGAGACCACCGGATGACCGCCATCAGGGTTCTGCTCGCCGACGACCAGGCCCTGTTGCGCAGCGCCTTCAAGGTTCTGGTGGACTCCGAGCCGGACATGGAGGTCGTCGGAGAGGCCTCGGACGGCGCCGAGGCCGTACGCCTCGCCAGGTCCGAGCGCGCCGACGTCGTCCTCATGGACATCCGCATGCCGGGCACGGACGGCCTCGCCGCCACCCGGCAGATCAGCGCCGATCCGGAACTCGCCCACGTACGCGTCGTCATGCTCACCACCTTCGAGGTGGACGAATACGTGGTGCAGTCGCTGCGCGCCGGTGCGTCGGGATTTCTCGGCAAGGGCTCCGAGCCCGACGAACTGCTCAGCGCCATCCGTGTGGCCGCCGCGGGCGAGGCCCTCCTCTCACCCGTCGCGACCAAAGGGCTGATCGCCAAGTTCCTCGCCCAGAGCGGCAGTTCGGACGAAGAGGACGGGCCCGGCGGGCACTCCGAACGGCTCGCCGCCCTCACCGGCCGGGAGCGCGAGGTTCTCGTGCAGGTCGCGGGCGGTCTCTCCAACGACGAGATCGCCGAGCGCCTCACCGTCAGCCCGCTCACCGTCAAGACCCATGTGAACCGCGCGATGGCCAAGCTGGGCGCCCGCGACCGGGCACAACTCGTGGTCATTGCGTACGAATCGGGCCTGGTACGTCCACGGGTGGAGTGACGCTGGAGGGGGTGTACTGCGGGCGCAGTATGCGGCGGTCGAAGGAAGGGACCTGGGAGCGAGGAGATGGGGTCCCGGCATGGCTGAGGGTGGAGTAGACGGACGCAGGGTGCGTGCTCTGCCCGTCGACGGGCGCAGGCCGTCCCTTCGCCTGCCGACCTCCTGCCGCGAACGCCACAGAAGAGAGACCCTCACCCATGTCCTGGCTGTCCAGATTCAGCCTCGCCCAGCGGGCCCTGATAGGTCTGATCTCGATCGTCGCGATCGTGTTCGGCGCCATCGCCATCCCGCAGCTCAAGCAGCAGCTGCTGCCGTCCATCGAACTCCCGATGGTGTCCGTCATCGCTCCCTATCAGGGCGCGTCCCCCGACGTGGTCGAGAAGCAGGTCGTGGAGCCGCTCGAGTCGACCATCGAGGCGGTCGACGGCATCACCGGCATCACCTCCACGGCCAGTGAGGGCAACGCCCTGGTCATGGCCCAGTTCGACTACGGCGACAGCGACTCCAAGCAGCTCGTCGCCGATGTCCAGCAGGCCGTCAACCGGGCCCGCGCCCAGCTGCCGCAGGATGTCGACCCGCAGGTCGTCGCGGGCTCCACGGACGACATCCCGACCGTCGTCCTCGCCGCCTCCGCCGACGGCTCCGACCAGCAGGCGCTCGCCGACCGGCTCGAGCGCTCCGTCGTCCCCGTGCTCAAGGACGTCGACGGTGTCGGCCAGGTCACCGTCGACGGTGTCCGCGATCTGCAGGTGGCGGTCACCCCGGACGAGGCCAAGCTGGCCAGGGCCGGACTGACTTCGGCCGCGATCGGCCAGGCGCTGCAGGCGGGCGGCGCCTCCGTGCCGGCCGGCTCCTTCGACGAGGACGGCGAGAACCGCACCGTCCAGGTCGGCGGCGGCTTCACCTCGCTGAAGCAGATCGAGGACCTGATGGTCACGGCGGAGGCCGCGCCCGGCAGCCGTACGAAGGCCAAGCCGGTGCGCCTCGGCGCGGTCGCGGACGTCAGGCAGGAGGAGGCCAAGGCCGACTCGCTGACCCGCACCAACGGTGAGCCCAGCCTCTCCGTCGTCGTCACCATGGACCAGGACGGCTCGGCCGTCGCCATCTCCGACGCGGTCAAGGACAAGCTGCCCGGGCTCCGCAAGGACCTGGGCGCGAAGGCCGACCTCACCGTGGTCTCCGACCAGGGCCCCGCGGTCTCCAAGTCGATCTCCAGCCTGACCACCGAGGGCGCGCTCGGCCTGGCCTTCGCGGTCGTCATCATCCTGGTCTTCCTGACCTCGATCCGCTCGACCCTGGTCACCGCGGTCTCCATCCCGCTCTCGGTCGTCCTCGCCCTGATCGTGCTGTGGACCCGCGACCTGTCGCTCAACATGCTCACGCTCGGCGCGCTGACCATCGCGATCGGCCGGGTCGTGGACGACTCGATCGTGGTCCTGGAGAACATCAAGCGGCACCTCGGCTACGGCGAGGAGCGCCGCGAGGCGATCCTCACCGCGGTCAAGGAGGTCTCGGGCGCGGTCACTTCGTCGACCCTCACCACGGTCGCCGTGTTCCTGCCGATCGGTCTGGTCGGCGGCATGGTGGGCGAGCTGTTCGGCTCGTTCTCGCTGACGGTGACGGCGGCCCTGCTCGCCTCCCTGATCGTGTCCCTGACGGTCGTGCCGGTGCTCTCGTACTGGTTCCTGCGCGCCCCCAAGGGCACCGCGGGGCTCGACCCGGACGAGGCCCGGCGCAAGGCCGAGGAGAAGGAGGCGCGCAGCTGGCTGCAGCGCCTGTACGTTCCCGTCCTGCGCTTCGCCACCCGGCGCCGCTTCACCAGCCTGATGATCGCGGTCGTCGTGCTTGTCGGCACCTTCGGTATGGCCCCCATGCTGAAGACCAACTTCTTCGACCAGGGCGAGCAGGAAGTCCTGTCCATCAAGCAGGAGTTGAAGCCAGGCACCAGCCTCGCGGCCACCGACAAGGCGGCCGAGAAGGTCGAGAAGGTGCTCGCCGGCATCGACGACGTCAAGGACTACCAGGTCACCATCGGCTCGTCCGGTTTCATGGCGGCCTTCGGCGGCGGCACCGACACCAACCAGGCGTCGTACCAGGTGACCCTCGCCGACGACGCGGACTTCGAGAAGACCAGCGACCGTATCGACAGCGAGCTCGGCAGGCTCGACGGCATCGGGGACACCCGGATCGCGGCGGGCGACGGCTTCAGCAGCCAGGACCTGAGCGTGGTCGTCAAGGCCGCCGACGCCGGCGTACTGAAGAAGGCGTCCGAGCAGGTACGCGCCGAGGTCGCCGAGCTCGACGACGTCACCGACGTACAGAGCGACCTGTCGCAGTCCGTGCCGCGGATCTCGGTCAAGGCCAACGAGAAGGCCGCCGCAGCGGGCTTCAACGACACCACCCTCGGCCAGGCCGTCGGCCAGGCGGTGCGCGGCACCCCGAGCGGCAAGGCGGTTCTGGACGACACCGAGCGCGATGTCGTCGTGAAGGCGAAGAAGCCCGCCGAGACCCTCGCCGAGCTGCGCGACCTCAAGCTCGGACCGGTGAAGCTCGGCGATATCGCCACCGTGAAGCTGGTCGACGGACCGGTCTCGATGACCCGGATCGACGGCTCGCGGGCCGCCACGATCACGGCGAAGCCGACCGGCGACAACACCGGCGCGGTCAGCGCGGCCCTGCAGACCAAGCTGAACCAGCTGGAGAAGGAGCTGCCCGAGGGCGCCACGGTGTCCGTCGGCGGTGTCTCCGAGGACCAGGACGAGGCCTTCGCCTCGCTCGGCCTGGCCATGCTCGCGGCCATCGCGATCGTGTTCATGCTCCTGGTCGCGACCTTCAGGTCCCTGGTCCAGCCGCTGATCCTGCTGGTCTCGATCCCGTTCGCGGCCACCGGCGCGATCGGCCTGCTGATCGCCACCGACACCCCGATGGGCGTCCCGGCGATGATCGGCATGCTGATGCTGATCGGCATCGTGGTCACCAACGCGATCGTTCTGATCGACCTGATCAACCAGTACCGCGCCAAGGGCTACAGCACGGTCGAGGCGGTCATCGAGGGCGGCCGCCACCGGCTGCGCCCGATCCTCATGACGGCCCTGGCGACGATCTGCGCGCTCGCCCCGATGGCGCTCGGCGTCACCGGCGAGGGCGGCTTCATCGCCCAGCCGCTCGCGGTCGTGGTGATCGGCGGTCTGATCACGTCGACGCTGCTCACGCTCCTCCTGGTGCCGACGCTCTACGCGATGATCGAGCTCCGCAAGGAGCGCCGCGCCAAGAAGAAGGCGGCAAAGCGCGCCAAGAAGGCGGGAGTTCCGCCGCAGGCGGAGGCCTCGTCGGAGGCGGGCGAGCCGGACCAGGAGCCGGTGCAGGTCTGACCGGCGGTCGTACGTGAACGGGGCGCCCCTCGCCATGAGGGGCGCCCCGTTCACGTACCAGGAAGGCTGCGTACCAGGGGAACTGGCCGCGTATTTGAGGAACTTGAGGGAGTTGAGGAACTAGAGGACTAGAGGAACTGCCCCGAGGGCACGAACCCCACCGGCGGCCGCATGCCCCGCAGACACAGATAGCCCCCGTGTGCCGGCTCCAGGCCGGCGGTCAGGGCGATGTCGACCGCCCACCGCTGCTCCGCCGTGACGTTCGGGATCTTGACGGTCGCACCGGCGGGGACGTCCCGCAGCGCCGCGGTGAGCAGCCGCCCCGCCACCGCCTCGGTGGTCGCGGAGAGCCCCATGAGGTGGATGCCGCCGGGGGACATGTCGACATAGCAGTAGCCGCGGCCCGCCCTGTCGTCGGCGGTCAACAGGCGGTGGTGGCGCAGGAGTTCGTCGTGGTCGGGCCCGTGGGCGCCGCCGCGCAGCTGCCGGTCCACGCCGTCCATGAGGTCCCGGTGCCGCGGCCCGCCCTCGACGACCGGTCCGTCGGGCCCGGTGAGCCGGCTGGGGTCGACCTGGCCCTGCAGCCGCATCCCCGGGTGCAGGGCGAACCCGGCCGCCCAGTACGCCCGGGCGGCGCGCGGGTCCCGCGACCCCGAGATGATGCCGCGCGAGCAGCCCTCGCCGTACGCCAGGGTCCGTTCGAGCAGGGCCCGCCCGATCCCTTTGCCCTGCGCCCCGGGCGCCACGACGAGGAGCGAGAGTCCCCAGGTGTCCTCGCGCCGCGAGGCGAGGGCGGCCCCGGCGGGCCGCCCCTCGGCGTCGTGCGCGATCCAGCAGCCCTGCTGGTCGTGGCGGACGAAGTGCCGGTTCAGGGAGTCCTCGCGGGCGTGCTGCTCCGGCGTCGGTTCGGGCTCGGGCGGGTCACCCATGGCGGCGTGCAGGACGGTGAAGGCCGCGGTGGCGACATGACGTACGGCCTCGATGTCTTCGGCGGTGTCCCGTAGCTGGCGAAGGATCATGCGCCGCAAGCTACGCGCACCGCCGAAGTCGGGGACACCGGTTTACGGCAGCGCCAGCATCCGCTCGAGCGCCAGCTTCGCGAAGCTCTCGGTCTCCTGGTCGACCTGGATGCGGTTGACCAGATTGCCCTCGGCAAGGGACTCCAGGGCCCAGACCAGGTGCGGCAGGTCGATCCGGTTCATGGTCGAGCAGAAGCAGACCGTCTTGTCGAGGAAGACGATCTCCTTGTCCTCGTCCGCGAAGCGGTTGGCCAGGCGGCGCACCAGGTTCAGCTCGGTGCCGATGGCCCACTTGGAGCCGGCCGGGGCCGCCTCCAGGGCCTTGATGATGTACTCCGTCGAGCCGACGTAGTCCGCGGCCGCCACGACCTCGTGCTTGCACTCGGGGTGCACCAGGACGTTCACACCGGGAATCCGCTCGCGGACGTCGTTGACGGAGTCGAGCGAGAACCGGCCGTGCACCGAGCAGTGCCCGCGCCACAGGATCATCTTGGCGGCGCGCAGCTGCTCGACGGTGAGGCCGCCGTTCGGCTTGTGCGGGTTGTAGACGACGCAGTCGTCCAGGGACATGCCCAGGTCGCGCACGGCGGTGTTGCGGCCGAGGTGCTGGTCCGGCAGGAACAGCACCTTGTCGCCCTGCTCGAAGGCCCAGTCGAGGGCCCGCTTGGCGTTGGACGAGGTGCAGATGGTGCCGCCGTGCTTGCCGGTGAAGGCCTTGATGTCGGCGGAGGAGTTCATATACGAGACGGGCACGACCTGCTCGGCGAGGCCGGCCTCGGTCAGCACGTCCCAGCACTCGGCGACCTGCTCGGCCGTGGCCATGTCGGCCATGGAGCAGCCGGCGGCGAGGTCGGGCAGGACCACCTTCTGGTCGTCGCCGGTCAGGATGTCGGCCGACTCGGCCATGAAGTGCACACCGCAGAACACTATGTACTCGGCGTCGGGCCGCGCGGCCGCGTCCTTGGCCAGCTTGAAGGAGTCGCCGGTGACGTCGGCGAACTGGATGACCTCGTCGCGCTGGTAGTGGTGGCCGAGGACGAAGACCTTGTCGCCGAGCTTTTCCTTCGCCGCTCGGGCGCGCGCCACCAGGTCCGGGTCGGACGGCGAGGGCAGATCGCCGGGGCAGTCGACGCCGCGCTCGCTCTTCGGGTCGGCCTCTCGGCCGAGCAGCAGGAGGGCCAGCGGCGTCGGCTCAACAGCCAGGTCTACGGGGGATTGGGCGGTGGACACGACACGCACCCTTTCTTCTTCCGGCGGGCAGAACCCGCCGTCCGGGCCTGCTTTTCGTCGAATTGACGTTATCTATCATAACCGCTTCACGTCAGTTTGACGATGGCCATCGTGTCGATGTGACGCATTCCCGGGAAGTACGGGCCCACGACCCCCGCCGCCCGGGTGTGCGAGCATGAAGGGGCAGGCAAAACAAGCGCGCCAGGCCCGGAATGAATCCGCGGCCCCGACGGTTGCAACCGTCGGCAAGCAGTCCGAACAACCCGGGAGAGATGTAGATGTCCGTATCGGACGAGACCACCACCGTCAGCGACGGCATCATCCTGAGCGACGCCGCCGCGGCCAAGGTCAAGGCTCTGCTCGACCAGGAAGGCCGTGACGACCTGGCCCTGCGTGTGGCCGTTCAGCCCGGCGGCTGCTCCGGCCTGCGTTACCAGCTGTTCTTCGACGAGCGCTCGCTCGACGGTGATGTCGTGAAGGACTTCGACGGCGTCAAGGTCGTCACCGACCGCATGAGCGCCCCGTACCTCGGCGGCGCCTCCATCGACTTCGTCGACACCATCGAGAAGCAGGGCTTCACGATCGACAACCCCAACGCCACGGGCTCCTGCGCCTGCGGCGACTCCTTCAGCTAAGCCCTTACGGCTCACAGGAGTCCTGGACGTACGACGGAGGCGGCACCCCACGCGGGGTGCCGCCTCCGTTCGCGCCGCCGTCGCGCCCCGGCTTCCTTCACTCAAGCCCGGCTTACGGCCTGCTCGCGCCCTGCTCGCGCTCCTTGCCCTGCTTGGCCCTACTTACGCTTCACCGCGGCGCCGTTGGTGCCGACCACGGTCCGGTCGCCGAGCGGCGCGTCAAGCGTCACCTTCTCGGTGCGCTCCTTGGCGATCGCGATGCAGACCTGCTCCTTCTTCATCGGCACCTCGGTCACCCGGACCGTCACGTCCCGGCCCTTCTCGGTCGCGGCGGCCGTGTAGTCATTGCACTCGCCGCCCCAGAACCGCAGGGTCAGCGTCCGCCCGTCCGAGCTGTACGTCTCGACGGGCACATCCCGCGACTTGGGCGAGGCGGGCGGCTCCGCGCGCGGGGTGCCGGGCCGGTCCGTCGTGGCGGTCGGCACGGGCGCACTCGGCTCGGGTGCGCTCGGCCCGGGTGCGCTCGGCCCGGCCAGGAACTTCGGGTCCACCGCCGGATGCGTGATCGTGAAGTGCCGCTCCGCACCCTCGGGCCGCACCTGGAACAGCCAGGACGGGACCAGCGTCTGCTGCCCCCGCTCGAAGTGGACGGCGAGCCCGAAGACCGCGTCGTCCACGGTCACCGGCGCGGGACCGGGCGTGGCCGTCCCGGTGTCCGGCGGACACGGCTGCTGCGGCCGGCCGGGGTCCGGCTCACCGGGCGCGATACCACCGCTGCCGCCGCCATCGGCCCTGCTGTCGCCGCCTTCGCCGCCGTCGTCGTGGGGCACGGGCCGCGCGCACCCGGCGATCCCCACCCGGCCGTCCCCGGACGCGCCCTTGTTCAGCTGCTCAAGCGCCTCATCGGCGCTGATCACGGGATATGTCGCTCCCTTGGCCGGCTTGGCCAACTGACCGCTGCCGGCGACCAGTTGACCGTCGGAGCCGACCTGGATCCCGGTCGACCAGCCGTACGTGGGCAGACCGCCCACCTTCGGGTCGGCGTTCACCACGCGTACGGCGCCCATGGTCTGCGTGGCGTCAAGGCCGGCGTCGCCCTGGCCGAGCGCCTTGAGCACAGGGGCGGCGGCGTCCTTGGCGGCCCGCTCGCTCACCGGCCCCGGCCCCATCCCGGCGAGCCCGGAAGAACCGATCGGGCCGCACCGCTCGCCCTTGGCGCAGTCGTCCGTGCCCCCGGTGTACGCCTGGAAGCTCCAGGTGCCCGGCGCCTCCTTGCCGACCCGCAGCAGCGGACCGCCCTGCGGCGGCCCGACCCGCCACCCCGCACCCTCGGCGCGGGGTGTGCCGGATACGCCAAGTGCCTCGGCGAGAGTGGCCACTTGGGCCGAGCCGACCACGCCACGCGCCCGGTACACAGGAGCCGATTCCGGCCCCCTTGGAAGGTCCCCGTCCGCGCGGTACCGCGCCCCGCCGGGGTCCGGCTCACCCGGCGCCACGCCCGACGTGGAGCCGTCGAGCTCCAGCGGGGGAGGCGTGCCCTCACCCGAGGGCGCACCGGAGTCCGTCGTACCGCCGCTGCCCGAGGCGTTCGCCGCGAAGCACGCGCCACCGCCCCCGGCGATCAGTACGGCGGCCGCCACCGAGGCGACAGCCAGTCCGGGGCGCCGCCGTGCCGCTCGCCGCGCACCCTCTCGCGTCTCCTCGCTGCTCACCGCATCGCTCCTTCGTCCGCGCCGCGGGGCCATGCGCCGACGCGCCGCCGGCCCTGTGCCCAGTCAACTCCCCCTGAGGGGTGACCGCCGGTGGGACGGAGAAAGGGAGCGTGCGGTTCCCTCGTCCGCGCCCCGTCAGTCGCCGTAGTCGGACATCGCGTCGATGAGCCGGGCCGAGGCGCCCGGCACGACCACGCCGTGGATGAGGGAGGGGGAGACGGGCACCTGCGCGGCCTCGCGAGCAGCGGCCCAGTGCGGAGCCATCCGGGCGCAGTCCCCCCGCAGCTGCTCCAGGGTGAGATCAACCGGCTCGGGCACCACCGTGTGCTTAGGCATACTCGCACCGTACGCACGGTGGAGTCCCCGGAAAAAGGTCTACTATCGGGTAGTTTTGCCAGTTCAGGGAAGTGGCCGCGACCCGGTAGCGTGAAGTGTCAATCTCCCCGGACCTCTTCCCTGCAGGAGATATACGCCGTGCGTATCGCAGTCACCGGCTCCATCGCCACCGACCACCTCATGACCTTCCCCGGCCGTTTCGCCGACCAACTGGTCGCGGATCAGCTGCACACGGTCTCGCTGTCCTTCCTGGTCGACAATCTCGACGTGCGCAGGGGAGGCGTCGGCGCCAACATCTGTTTCGGCATGGGCCAACTGGGCACCAAGCCGATTCTCGTCGGCGCCGCGGGTGCCGACTTCGACGAGTACCGCGCCTGGCTCGACCGGCACGGAGTCGACACCGAATCCGTGCGCATCTCCGAAGTCCTGCACACCGCCCGCTTCGTGTGCACCACGGACGCCGACCACAACCAGATCGGCTCCTTCTACGCCGGCGCCATGAGCGAGGCCCGCCTCATCGAGCTGCAGTCCGTGGCCCAGCGCGTCGGCGGCCTCGACCTGGTCCTGATCGGCGCCGACGACCCCGAGGGGATGCTCCGGCACACCGAGGAGTGCCGCTCCCGCGGGATCCCGTTCGCCGCCGACTTCTCACAGCAGATCGCGCGCATGGACGGCGACGAGATCCGTACCCTCCTCGACTCGGCGACGTATCTCTTCTCCAACGAGTACGAGAAGGGCCTCATCGAGTCCAAGACCGGCTGGAGCGACGAGGAGATCCTCAGCCGCGTCGGCCACCGCGTCACCACGCTCGGCGCCCGCGGCGTCCGTATCGAGCAGGCGGGCCAGGACCCGATCGAGGTCGGCGTACCGGAGGAGGAGGCGAAGGTCGACCCGACCGGTGTCGGCGACGCCTTCCGCGCGGGCTTCCTGTCCGGCCTTTCCTGGGGCGTCAGCCTGGAGCGCGCCGCACAGATCGGCTGCATGCTGGCCACCCTGGTGATCGAGACCCTGGGCACCCAGGAGTACACCCTGCGCCGCGCCCACTTCATGGACCGCTTCACCAAGGCCTACGGATACGAGGCCGCGACCGAGGTCAAGGAACACCTCGCGTAACAAGGAGCACCTAGGAGACCCGGCGGACCGTGTAGGCGGTGCCCCGGTCCGCCGGCTCCTCACCCACGAACTCCTGCTTC
Source organism: Streptomyces monticola (assembly GCF_042665355.1). Lineage (NCBI taxonomy): Bacteria > Bacillati > Actinomycetota > Actinomycetes > Kitasatosporales > Streptomycetaceae > Streptomyces > Streptomyces monticola. The sequence goes on from NZ_JBHTCF010000019.1 coordinate 48,286, forward strand.
CGCATGTGGCACCACGCCCGGATGTCCAGGGCCGCGACCTCGTCGTCCGACAGGACCGTCACCGTGCCGCCCACCGGCACATCGCCGATGACCTTGCCCAGCTCGATCACCGGGACCGGGCACTGCCTGCCGAGCACATCGAGCACCAGGGACTCGCTCCCGGCGGCCCGCCCGGCCGCGACCGGAGCCCCCAGCTTCTCCCGTACGGCGGCCACGGCCCCCGGCAGCACCGCGAGAAACCGCTCCACGTCGTCGTCCGCCGCGCCCATCGGCAGCGACACCCGCACATTGCCTTCGCTCAGCGCACCCATCGCCTTCAGGACATGGCTGGGCTCGAGCGTGGAGCTGGTGCAGGAGGAACCGGACGAGACGGAGAAACCCGCCTGGTCCAGCTCGTGCAGCAGGGTCTCCCCATCGACATAGAGACAGGAGAAGGTGACCAGATGCGGCAGCCGCCGCTCCGCGTCACCCACCACTTCCGCATCCGGTACGAGCTCCGGCACCCGGGCCCGGATCCGGGCCGTCAACTCGCGCAGCCGAGCCGCCTCTTGGGCCGCCTCCGCGTGCACCGCCCGCAGCGAGGCCGCCGCGGCCACGATCGCGGGCAGGTTCTCGAAGCCGGGGGCCCGCCCCGACTCCCGCTCGTCGAGCGGCCCTTGAGCGGCGAACCGCACCCCCTTGCGTACGACGAGAAGTCCCACGCCGGCCGGTCCGCCCCATTTGTGCGAGCTCGCCGTGAGCAGTGACCAGTCGCCCCCGACCGGCCCCCACGGCAGTGACTGCGCCGCGTCCACGAGCAGCGGCACCCCGGCCGCCCGGCAGGCCCCGGCGACGGCCGCCACCGGCTGCACCGTCCCCACCTCGTGGTTGGCGGACTGCAGACAGGCGAGCGCCGTGTCCTCGCGCAGGGCGCCGGCGAACACCTCGGCGTCGACCGCGCCCGTACGCTCCACGGGCACCCGCTCCGCCGCGCCGCCCTGCTCCTCATGGGCGGCGGCCGAATGGAGCACGGAGGAGTGTTCGACGCCGGACACGACCAGATGACGGCCGGTGCGCCGTCGTCCGGCGAGAGCGCCGGCCACTCCGGAGTGCACCGCCCGCGTCCCCGAAGAGGTGAACACCAGCTCGTCGGGGCGGCATCCCACCGCCTCGGCCGCGGCCTCGCGCGCGGCGTCGAGCAGCATGCGGGCCCGTCGTCCCTCCCGGTACAGGCGGGCCGGGTCGGCCCATCCCTCGTCGAGCGCGGCGATCAGTGCCTGCCGGGCGACGGGGTGCAGAGGGGCGGAGGACGCGGCGTCGAAGTAGGGCACGCGGCCACGCTACCGGGCGTCGAACAGACGGCCACGGGGAGCTGGAGCAGCCGCCGCCGACTTACTGTCGGTATCTTTCAAGGGACCGTCAGTTGCCAGCTCAACCGCGGATTTCGGGGGTTGAGAAGGCACTTCCCGAGGGCCGCAGCCACCCCTTCGGGTCGAGCCACGGCGCGTTGGGCACCCTCCCCGCGCGACCCCAAATAGCGTCCAGTAGGGTTTGGTCCGCATAAACATCCAAACCCCTGCCCGTACAGGGTCCGGAGCCCGACCAGCATCACCGGCCGAGCCCGGCCGAGCGGGCGAGACTCTCGGGAAGGCGCTACGTGAGTCCCAACGGCTCCGACCGCTCGTCGCGGCGCCCGATGCGGCGGAAGCTGCCGCAGGTGCTGACTGCGGGCCTGATCCTGGCGACCGCAACCGGTTGCACATACAAGGACTTCCCCCGCCTTGGTATGCCAACTCCGACCACGGAAGAGGCTCCACGGATCCTCTCTCTGTGGCAGGGCTCGTGGGCGGCGGCGCTCGCCACGGGCGTACTCGTGTGGGGCCTGATCCTGTGGAGCACGTTCTTCCACCGGCGCAGCCGCACCAAGGTCGAGGTACCTCCGCAGACCCGGTACAACATGCCCATCGAGGCGCTGTACACCGTGGTTCCGCTCATCATCGTCTCGGTCCTGTTCTACTTCACGGCCCGGGACGAATCGAAGCTCCTCGAGCTCTCCGACAAGCCGAAGCACACCGTCAACGTGGTGGGCTTCCAGTGGAGCTGGGGCTTCAACTACATCGAGGACGTGCCCGGCTCCGACAAGGGCGACGCCAAGTCCAGCAAGGACCTGTCGGCGATCCCGGACAAGTTCAAGAAGGACTTCCCGGAGAACGCGGGCGGTGTCTACGAGGTCGGCACGCCCGGCGAGCGCAACCCGCAGAACGGCAACCCCGGCCCCACGCTGTGGCTGCCCAAGGGTGAGAAGGTCCGCTTCGTCCTGACTTCGCGTGACGTCATCCACTCCTTCTGGGTGGTGCCGTTCCTCATGAAGCAGGACGTCATCCCGGGCCACACCAACGCCTTCGAGGTGACTCCGAACAAGGAGGGCACCTTCATGGGCAAGTGCGCCGAGCTCTGCGGCGTCGACCACTCCCGGATGCTGTTCAACGTCAAGGTCGTCTCCCCGGAGCGCTACCAGCAGCACCTCGAGGAGCTGGCGAAGAAGGGCCAGACCGGCTACGTCCCGTCGGGCATTGAGCAGACGGACCCGGCCAGGAATGCGGAGAAGAACCAACTGTGAGCATCCTCAATGAACCCCAGGGTGCTGCCGCAGCTGACGACTCGTACGAGAACGAGCTCCCGGTTCGGCGCAGGCAGCCCGGCAATGTCGTCGTGAAGTGGCTGACCACCACCGACCACAAGACGATCGGCACGCTTTACCTGGTCACGTCGTTCGCGTTCTTCTGCATCGGCGGTCTGATGGCGCTCTTCATGCGCGCCGAACTGGCCCGTCCCGGCACGCAGATCATGTCGAACGAGCAGTTCAACCAGGCGTTCACGATGCACGGCACGATCATGCTGCTGATGTTCGCGACGCCGCTGTTCGCCGGTTTCGCGAACTGGATCATGCCGCTGCAGATCGGCGCGCCCGATGTGGCGTTCCCGCGGCTGAACATGTTCGCCTACTGGCTCTACCTGTTCGGCTCGCTGATCGCGGTGGGCGGCTTCCTCACCCCGCAGGGTGCGGCCGACTTCGGCTGGTTCGCCTACTCGCCGCTGTCCGACGCGGTCCGCTCGCCGGGCATCGGCGCGGACATGTGGATCATGGGTCTGGCCTTCTCCGGCTTCGGCACGATCCTCGGTTCGGTCAACTTCATCACGACCATCATCTGCATGCGCGCGCCCGGCATGACGATGTTCCGGATGCCGATCTTCACCTGGAACGTGCTGCTGACCGGTGTGCTGGTCCTGCTCGCCTTCCCGGTGCTCGCGGCCGCGCTGTTCGCCCTGGAGGCGGACCGTAAATTCGGGGCCCATATCTTCGACGCGGCCAATGGCGGCGCCTTGCTATGGCAACACCTCTTCTGGTTCTTCGGCCATCCAGAGGTGTACATCATCGCCCTGCCATTCTTCGGAATCATTTCCGAGGTCATCCCGGTCTTCTCGCGCAAGCCGATGTTCGGCTACATGGGCCTGGTCGGCGCGACCATCGCGATCGCCGGTCTGTCCGTGACGGTGTGGGCGCACCACATGTACGTCACCGGTGGCGTACTCCTGCCGTTCTTCTCCTTCATGACGTTCCTGATCGCCGTGCCAACAGGCGTGAAGTTCTTCAACTGGATCGGAACGATGTGGAAGGGCTCGTTGTCCTTCGAGACACCGATGCTCTGGGCCGTCGGCTTCCTGATCACCTTCACCTTCGGTGGTCTGACCGGCGTCATCCTGGCCTCGCCGCCGATGGACTTCCATGTCTCCGACTCGTACTTCGTGGTCGCGCACTTCCACTACGTCATCTTCGGCACCGTGGTGTTCGCGATGTTCTCCGGATTCCACTTCTGGTGGCCGAAGTTCACCGGCAAGATGCTCGACGAGCGGCTCGGCAAGATCACGTTCTGGACGCTGTTCGTGGGCTTCCACGGCACGTTCCTGGTGCAGCACTGGCTGGGCGCCGAGGGCATGCCGCGTCGGTACGCGGACTACCTCGCGGCCGACGGCTTCACCGCTCTGAACACGATCTCGACGATCTCCTCGTTCCTGCTCGGCCTGTCGGTCCTGCCGTTCTTCTACAACGTCTGGAAGACCGCCAAGTACGGCAAGAAGATCGAGGTCGACGACCCCTGGGGCTACGGCCGTTCCCTGGAGTGGGCGACGTCCTGCCCGCCCCCGCGGCACAACTTCCTCACCCTGCCGCGGATCCGCTCCGAATCCCCGGCCTTCGACCTGCACCACCCTGAGATCGCGGCCCTCGACGAGCTCGAGAACCACGGTCACGGCGACAAGGCGCTCGCGGGCGGCAAGGAGGCCGGCAAGTGAAGATCCAGGGCAAGATGTTCATCTGGCTGAGCGTCTTCGTCCTCGCCATGGCGATCGTCTATGGCGTGTGGTCGAAGGAGCCGGCCGGTACCACGGCGCTCTTCCTGGCCTTCGGGCTCTGCGTGATGATCGGCTACTACCTGGCCTTCACGGCCCGGCGGGTCGACGCCATGGCGCAGGACAACAAGGAGGCCGACGTCGCGGACGAGGCCGGCGAGGTGGGCTTCTTCAGCCCGCACAGCTGGCAGCCGCTGTCCCTGGCCGTCGGTGGCGCGCTCGCCTTCATGGGCGTCGTCTTCGGCTGGTGGCTGCTGTACTTCTCGGCGCCCCTCCTCCTCGTAGGCCTGTGGGGCTGGGTGTACGAGTACTACCGCGGCGAGAACCAGAACCAGTGAGCCGATAGCACGTCGGACCACACCGAGGGGCCCGGACACTCCGTCAAGGAGAGTCCGGGCCCCTCGTTTGCACCAACCTCGACCCCTCGTACGGAGCACTCCGCGCGCCGCGGCTGACAACTCTTCATAACGTGTGCTCATGAGCAACTCACCGCGAATCCGCACGGTTCTGAGCTGCACCCTGCTGGTGGCCGCCCTTGGCGCGGGCGCCACCGCCTGCGGCAGCTCCGACGGCCACCCGCTCTCGGCGAAGCCGTACGACGCGGCCGGCCAGATCGCCTTCAACGGCCCTGCCGGGACGCAGAAGGCGGATCCGGAGAAGCCCCTCGAAGTGACCGCCCAGGGCAAGGACGGGCGGATCACCGATGTCACCGCGACCGACTCCCTCGGCCGCTACGTCGCGGGCGAACTCTCCGCGGACGGCACCCGCTGGCACACCACCACGCCCCTCGCGGCCGGCGTCCACTACACGGTGAAGGTCAGCACGGAGGACGGGGAGGGGGCCCCGGGAAGCAAGCTCCTCAGCTTCGACACCGACGTACCCAAGCAGAAGGTCCTGAAGGTCGAGTTCGGCCCGGAGGAGGGCACGTACGGCGTCGGACAGCCCGTTGTGGCCAAGCTCAGCAAGCCCGTGAAGGGCAAGGAGGCCCGGGCCATCGTCGAACGCTCCCTGACGGTGCGCTCGACGCCCGCCACCCAGGGCTCCTGGCACTGGATGGACAGCGAGACGCTGCACTACCGGCCCAAGGACTACTGGCCCGCCAACGCCACCGTCGACGTCCGCTCGCACCTGGAGGGCATCAGGATCAGCGACAAGCTCAGGGGCACCGACACCAAGCCCCTGAAGTTCAGGACGGGCGACCACGTGGAGGCCGTGGTGGACGCGGGCTCGCACCACATGACGGTCTACCGCAACGGCGAGGAGATCAACTCCATCCCGGTCACCACCGGAAAGCCGGGCTACGAGACCCGCAACGGCACCAAGGTGGTCCTGGGCAAGGAGTACGTCGTCCGCATGACCAGCGCCAGCATCGGGGCCTCGGACTTCTACGACAAGACGGTCTACTACGCGACCAGGCTCACCGACACCGGCGAGTACGTGCACGCCGCGCCCTGGTCCGTGGGCTCGCAGGGCTACGCCAACACCAGCCACGGCTGTGTGGGGATGAGCACAGGAAACGCCGCCTGGTTCTACGAGACCGTGCGCCAGGGCGACGTGGTCCGGACCGTGAACAGCTACGGCGAGGACATGCCGGCGTACGGCAACGGCTTCGGCGACTGGAACATGGACTGGGCGGACTGGCGCAAGGGCAGCGTGCTGCACGGCGACACGCGCGAGAACCAGTCACCTGCCGACTCCGCCCGGCTGCGCCCGCAGGTCTGACGACGCCTTGTCCCATACGCCGCGAACGCCGTATGGGACAAGGGAGTTGGGCCATGCACCCCGGGCCGGGGCCTTCGGCTCAGGCCTCGACCGCGAGCCGGCTGCGCAGCAGGGCGGCCAGTGCGTCCGCGAACTCCACCGGCTCCACCGGCAGCGTCACCGCCGCCTCGGCGCGGCTCCAGGTGGCCAGCCAGGCGTCCTGGGGGCGGCCGATGAGCAGCAGCACGGGCGGGGCCTGGAAGATCTCGTCCTTGAGCTGCCGGCAGACGCCCATACCGCCCGCGGGCACGGCCTCGCCGTCCAGGACACAGACATCGATACCGCCCCGGTCCAGTTCCTTCAGGACGGCGGCGGAGGTCGCACACTCGATGAACTCGACCTGGGGAACATCCGCGGCCGGCCTGCGTCCCGTCGCAAGGCGTACTTGCTCACGCGTATTGGCGTTGTCGCTGTAGACCAGGACCGTGGCGGTCGACTGCATGGTTGCTCCGCTTCGTCGAGGTGCAGGGCTCGGTCGATCGGATCAGGACCGATGCGCGGATGCTACTCCGTCCGACACCCTGTCAACACCGGTACGGACAGGCCTTCGATGGGCCATCCGGGCTGGACATGGGGCGCGAACACTCCGAACGGCACCCCCCGGAGTGAGGGCGGGATAAGCGACCGACATAATGTCGGTCGTGGCGACAGCAACGACAGTAGATACCGGGCACGCGCACCCGTCGGTCAATCGGCCGAACCTCACCAGCGTCGGAACCATCATCTGGCTGAGTTCCGAGCTGATGTTCTTCGCGGCCCTCTTCGCGATGTACTTCACCCTGCGTTCGGTAACGGGTGCCGAACACTGGAAGGAAATGGCCTCGGCCCTGAACTTCCCGTTCTCGGCGACGAACACCACGATCCTGGTGCTCTCCTCGCTCACCTGCCAGCTCGGCGTATTCGCCGCCGAGCGGGGGGACGTGAAGAAGCTCAGGTCCTGGTTCATCCTGACCTTCATCATGGGTGCGATCTTCATCGGCGGTCAGGTCTTCGAGTACACCGAGCTGGTCAAGCACGAGGGGCTCTCCCTCTCGTCCGACCCGTACGGCTCGGTGTTCTACCTGACCACCGGCTTCCACGGTCTGCACGTGACGGGAGGCCTGATCGCGTTCCTGCTGGTTCTCGGCAGAACGTACGCGGCCAAGAGGTTCACTCATGAGCAGGCAACCTCCGCCATCGTCGTGTCCTACTACTGGCACTTCGTCGATGTCGTCTGGATCGGCCTCTTCGCCACGATCTACATGATCAAGTAACCGGGCCGGGGTGCTACGCGACCCCACCGCCCAACATTCCAGAAGCATCGACGCAGAAGATCCTGACACCGGGGTAATCCGTGAAAAAGCTCTCCGCACGACGACGCCATCCGCTGGCGGCGGTCGTCGTCCTACTCCTCGCGCTGGCGGCCACCGGGGGGCTGTACGCCGCGTTCGCGCCGGCGGACAAGGCGCAGGCCGATGAAACCGCCCAGTCCCTCGCCATCGACGAGGGCAAGAAGCTCTACTCGGTGGGCTGCGCCAGCTGCCACGGCACCGGCGGTCAGGGAACCACCGACGGCCCGAGCCTGGCCGGTGTCGGCGCCGCAGCCGTCGACTTCCAGGTCGGTACCGGCCGGATGCCGGCGCAGCAGCCCGGCGCCCAGGTGCCGAAGAAGAAGAACATCTACACGCAGGACCAGATCGACCAGCTCGCGGCGTACGTCGCCTCGCTCGGTGCCGGCCCCGCCGTACCGACCGAGAAGCAGTACAGCCCGGAGGGCGCCGACATCGGCAAGGGCGGCGAGCTGTTCCGCAGCAACTGCGCGCAGTGCCACAACTTCACCGGTGAGGGCGGCGCCCTGACGAACGGCAAGTTCGCGCCGAGTCTCGAGGATGTCGCGCCGAAGCACATCTACGAGGCCATGGAGACCGGCCCGCAGAACATGCCGTCCTTCCCCGACACGACGATGCCGGAGAAGGAGAAGAAGGACATCATCGCGTACCTTGACGCGGTCAATGGTGAGAAGACCCCAAGCCCGGGCGGGCTCAAGCTGGGTGGCCTCGGCCCGGTCAGTGAGGGCCTGTTCGCCTGGATCTTCGGTCTCGGCGCGCTGATCGCAGTCGCCGTCTGGGTAGCCGCTCGGACCGCAAAGGCCAAGAAGTCATGAGTAGCCAAGACATTCCAGAAGAGAACCTGCCGAGCGAGCAGGACCCTGCCGGGCACAGCCTCGAGAAGCCCGCGGACGACCCGTTCGCGGACCCCGGCCTGCCGCCGCACGAGCACCGGATCCAGGACATCGACGAGCGGGCCGCCAAGCGGTCCGAGCGCACGATCGCCCTGCTGTTCACGATCTCGATGCTGGCCACCGTCGCGTTCATCGCCTCCTTCGTGGCGTTCCCCGTCGACAAGGTCGTCTACGTGTGGCCGATCGGCCACATCAGCGCGCTGAACTTCGCCCTGGGCATGACCCTCGGCATCGCGCTGTTCTGCATCGGCGCGGGCGCGGTCCACTGGGCCCGCACGCTGATGTCGGACGTGGAGATCGCCGACGAGCGGCACGCCATCGCGGCCGAGCCCGAGGTCAAGGCCAAGGTCATGGAGGACTTCGCGGCGGGAGCCAAGGAGTCCGGGTTCGGACGGCGCAAGCTGATCCGCAACACGATGTTCGGCGCCATGGCCCTCGTGCCGCTCTCCGGTGTCGTCCTCCTGCGTGACCTGGGACCGCTGCCCGAGGACAAGCTGCGGCACACCCGCTGGTCCAAGGGCAAGCTGCTCGTGAACATGAACACGAACGAGCCGCTGCGCCCCGCGGACGTCTCCGTCGGTTCGCTGACCTTCTGCAAGCCCGAGGGCCTGGAAGAGCACGACCACGACTTCCAGACAGAGATCGCCAAGGCGGCCCTGATGATCGTCCGGATTCAGCCGGACGACATCAAGGACAAGCGCGAGCTCGAGTGGTCGCACGAGGGCATCGTGGCGTACTCGAAGATCTGCACCCACGTGGGCTGCCCGATCTCCCTGTACGAGCAGCAGACGCACCACGTCCTCTGCCCGTGCCACCAGTCCACCTTCGACCTCTCCGACGGCGCCCGAGTGATCTTCGGCCCGGCGGGTCACGCCCTGCCGCAGCTGAAGATCGGTGTGAATGACGAGGGCTACCTCGAGGCGCACGGCGACTTCGAAGAGCCTGTCGGTCCTGCCTTCTGGGAGCGCGGATGAGCACCACAGAGAACAAGCGCCAAGCACCGGCCGGCGAGCGCGTCGCCGACTGGGCCGACGGCCGGCTCGGGATCTACTCCCTGGCCAAGGCCAATATGCGGAAGATCTTCCCGGACCACTGGTCCTTCATGCTGGGCGAGATCTGCCTCTACAGCTTCATCATCATCATCCTCACGGGTGTGTATCTGACGCTGTTCTTCCACCCGTCGATGAACGAGGTGGAGTACCACGGCAGTTACGTCCCGCTGCAGGGCCAGCTGATGTCCGAGGCCTTCAACTCGACCATGCACATCTCCTTCGATGTGCGCGGCGGCCTCCTCATCCGGCAGATCCACCACTGGGCCGCGCTGATCTTCCTCGCGGGCATGTTCGTGCACATGATGCGCGTCTTCTTCACGGGCGCGTTCCGCAAGCCGCGTGAGATCAACTGGCTGTTCGGCTTCCTGCTGTTCGTCCTCGGTATGTTCACCGGCTTCACCGGTTACTCGCTCCCGGACGACCTGCTCTCCGGCACCGGTGTCCGCTTCATGCAGGGCGCGATCCTGTCCGTCCCGGTCATCGGCACGTATCTGTCGATGTTCCTGTTCGGCGGCGAGTTCCCCGGCGGCGACTTCGTGGCCCGGTTCTACTCGGTGCACATCCTGCTGCTGCCGGGCATCATGCTCGGCCTGCTCGTGGCGCACCTGATCCTGGTCTTCTACCACAAGCACACGCAGTTCGCGGGTGCCGGCAAGACCAACAAGAACGTGGTCGGCATGCCGCTGCTGCCGGTCTACATGGCCAAGGCCGGAGGCTTCTTCTTCCTGGTCTTCGGTGTCATCGCGGCCGTCGCGGCGATCGCCTCGATCAACCCGATCTGGGCCCTCGGCCCCTATCGCCCGGACCAGGTGTCCACCGGCGCCCAGCCCGACTGGTACATGGGCTTCGCCGAGGGTCTGATCCGAGTGATGCCCGGCTGGGAGATCAACCTGTGGGGCCACACGCTCGTCCTGGGTGTGTTCATCCCGCTGATCGTCTTCCCGCTGGTGCTCGCGGCCATCGCGGTCTACCCGTTCATCGAGTCCTGGGTCACCGGGGACAAGCGCGAGCACCACATCCTGGACCGCCCGCGCAACGCCCCGACGCGTACCGCGTTCGGTGTGGCCTGGGTGACGGCGTACTTCATCATGCTCATCGGTGGTGGAAACGACCTCTGGGCGACGCACTTCCATCTGTCGATCAACTCGATCACCTGGTTCGTACGGATCTTCTTCTTCGTCGGCCCGGTCCTCGCGTTCATCGCCACCAAGCGGATCTGCCTGGGTCTGCAGCGGCGCGACAAGGAGAAGGTGCTGCACGGACGCGAGTCCGGCATCATCAAGCGGCTGCCGCACGGTGAGTTCATCGAGGTGCACGAGCCGCTCAGCCAGGACCAGCTGCACACGCTCACCGCGCACGAGCAGTACAAGCCGCTCGAACTCGGCCCTGAGGTCGACGAGAACGGCGTACAGCGCAAGGTGTCGCGTTCGCAGAAGCTGCGGTCCAAGCTCTCCAAGGGCTTCTACGGGGAGGACAACCAGATCCCCAAGCCCACGGCAGACGAGTACAAGGAGATCACCAGCGGCCACGGCCACCACTGATCACCGCTAGCAGTACCTGATCGCCACGGCTCTGAGCCCCGTCCATTCGCTGGACGGGGCTCTTTGCCGTCTGCGGGCTTGGCTAGGCTGAACCCCGCATCCTTATTTTTCGTACGAGACCAGGAGCTGCCATGAGCGCTGCGACCCCCGCTGGAGGCGACACCGCGGCGGGCCGTACCTGGCCCGACGTACTGAACGGACTGCTCGACGGGCGCGACCAGAGCGCGGACGACACCGCCTGGGCGATGGACCGCATCATGCGCGGCGAGGCGACCGACGCGCAGATCGCCGGGTTCGCGGTGGCGCTGCGGGCCAAGGGCGAGACCGTGCAGGAGATCTCCGGTCTGGTGCGCACGATGTACGAGCACGCCAACACCATCGAGGTGCCAGGGCCCAGCGTCGACATCGTCGGCACCGGCGGCGACGGCGCGAAGACCGTGAACATCTCCACCATGTCCGCGATCGTGGTCGCCGGCACCGGCGCCAAGGTCGTCAAGCACGGCAACCGGGCCGCGTCCAGCGCGAGCGGCGCCTCCGACGTCCTGGAGAAGCTCGGGGTCAATCTGGAGCTGACCCCGCGACGGGTCGCCGAAGTCGCGGACGAGGCGGGCGTCACCTTCTGCTTCGCCGTGAAGTTCCACCCCGCGCTGCGCCATGTGGCCGCGGCGCGCAAGGAGCTCGGGATCCGCACCACCTTCAACTTCCTCGGGCCGCTGACCAACCCGGCCCGGGTGAAGGCGCAGGCCACCGGTGTCGCGGACGCACGGATGGCGCCGATCCTCGCGGGCGTGCTCGCCGAGCGCGGGTCATCAGCCCTGGTCTTCCGCGGCGACGACGGCCTCGACGAGCTGACCACCACGGCGACCTCCCGGGTGTGGGTGGTGCGCGACGGCGCCGTGCGCGAGGAGGCCTTCGACCCGCGGGACGTGGGCCTCGACCTGGTGCCCGTGGAGGCGCTGCGCGGCGCGGACGCCTCGTACAACGCGGATGTCGCACGGCGGCTGCTGCTCGGCGAGCCCGGCCCCGTGCGGGAGGCGGTGCTGCTCAACTCGGCGGCGGCCCTGGTCGCCCTCGAGCCGGCGGACGTGCCGCTGACCGAGCAGATTCGCGCGGGTATGGCCAAGGCGGCCGAGTCGATCGACTCCGGGGCCGCGAAGCAGGCCCTCGACCGATGGGTCGCGGCCAGCAACGCCTGAACGCCGCCTGAACGGCGAACGGGCGGGACGACGAGCGAGACGACGAGTGTGACGCAGGGCGCAGTCCGGATTCTGGACTGCGCCTTGCGCGTAGACGATCTTCTGGCAAGATGCTGCGCAGGTCATGAGTGACAGCGATCGAGGCCCCGGCCCGCTGTCCGGCAACCCTCCGTCCGTGGCGGGGTGCCCCGGGTGAAGACCAGGTCGCAGGCAGCGAGGTCTGCGGCAAGCGCGGACCCCTGCACACCCTGGGGTCCTGGTCCTCAAGGGAGCAGTCTCGTGAGCAAGCGAATGCGATAGGGCGTAACGCCCCACTTCCGCGTACCTCTTTTTCTCTTCTCCTCCTGCGCCGTCGATACCCATCCGCGTATCCGGACGCAGTGAGTTCGCCTGCCTGATACGGGAGTTCGCCATGTCTGTCGCCGCCACCTCTGTCGCCGCCACCGCCACCGCCACCGCCACCGCCACCGCCTCCGACGAGTCCTGCTGTGCCCCGCTGCCCGTCCTCGGCCGGGATGTCACCGTGCCGCTCGTGACCGGCGGCGAGGTGAGCTACGCGGCACTCGACTACGCGGCCAGCGCGCCGGCCCTGCAGCGCGTGTGGGACGACGTGGCTGCGTACGCCCCGTACTACGGCAGCGTGCACCGGGGGGCCGGCTATCTGTCCCAGCTGTCGACCGACCTCTTCGAGAACGCGCGCAGGACCGTCGAGGAGTTCCTCGGCTGCCGTCCCGGCGACCAGGTCGTGTTCACCCGGTCCACCACCGACTCCCTCAACCTGCTGGCCGCCGCGCTCCCCGCCGACTGCCAGGTGTTCGTCTTCGAGACCGAGCACCACGCCTCGCTGCTGCCGTGGCGGGACGCGCGCGTGACGTATCTGAACGCTCCCCGTACGCCCGGCGAGGCCGTCGCCACCCTGGAGCGGGCGCTTGCCGACCGCGACCCTTACGGTCCGGCTCTGGTGTGTGTCACCGGCGCCTCGAACGTCACCGGCGAGCTGTGGCCGGTGCGGGAGCTGGCCGCTGCCGCGCATGCGCACGGCGCCCGGATCGTGCTCGACGCCGCGCAGCTCGCGCCCCATCACCCCGTCTCCGTAAGCGAGTTGGACGTCGACTGGGTCGCCTTCTCCGGGCACAAGCTGTACGCGCCGTTCGGCTCCGGTGTGCTCGCCGGGCGGGCCGACTGGCTGCAGGCGGCGGAGCCGTATCTCGCGGGCGGCGGGGCGTCCAAGTCCGTGGCCCGGCGCACCGACGGCGGAGTGGACGTGGAGTGGCACTCCACCGCCGCTCGCCACGAGGCCGGTTCGCCGAACGTGATCGGCGCCTACTCCATCGCCTCCGCCTGCAAGGCGCTCACCGAGGCCGGGTTCGACTCCCTGGTGGCGCGCGAGCAGGAGCTGATCGCGCGGGTGCGGGAGGGTCTGGCCGAGGTGCCCGAGGTGAAGGTGCTCTCGCTGTTCGGGGACGACGCCCCGCGGGTCGGCGTCCTCTCGTTCGTCGTCGAGGGCTGGAACAGCTCGCACTTCGCGGCCGCGCTGTCCGCGGAGTACGGGATCGGCGTACGCGACGGCCTGTTCTGCGCCCACCCGCTGGTGCGCACCCTGCTGGGCAGCGACCCGCAGGAGCAGGGCGAGTGCGGCGCCCCCGAGGCCGCACCCGGTGAGAAGTCGCTGAACGCGATCCGGGTGAGCTTCGGGGCCGGTACGCCGGACGAGCACGTGGAGCGTTTCGTGCGGGCCGTGCGTGAGCTGGTCCGTGACGGTGCGCAGTGGAACTACCGCACCGAGGACGGGCGTTGCGTGCCGGACACCGCTTCGGCCGGCTGATCGGGCGGCCGGGCGGGCCGTCCGGCTCAGGCGGCCAGCGGCGCTGTCCGGCCGGGTTCGGCCAGGCGGGTGCCGAGGAGGATCATGCGCAGGGCCCGCTCCGTGGCGTCCGTGAGGAACTCGCCGCCGCGGCCGAGCGCCTCGGGCAGTGAGACCGGGGCGGGCAGGATCGAGCTGTAGGCGTCCACGCCCACGGCCCGCACATCGTGTGCGCCCTCGCCGATCGTGCCCGCGAGGGCGAGGACCGGGCGGCCGAACCGCTTGGCGCGCCTGGCCACTTCGGCGGGGACCTTGCCGCGCGGCGTCTGGTGGTCGAGGGCGCCCTCGGCGGTGAGGACCAGGTCGGCGCGGGCCAGGCGGGCGTCCAGGTCGAGATGGTCGAGGAGGACATCGAAGCGGGGGAGCAGGCGGGCGCCGAGCGCCGCCAGGCCCGCTCCGAGGCCGCCGGACGCGCCGGTGCCGGGGCCTTCGCGCAGATCGCCGCAGCCGAGGTCGCGTTCGAGGACGTATGCCCAGCGGTCCAGACCCGCCGAGAGCTGCTCGACCTGCTCGGGTGTCGCGCCCTTCTGCGGGCCGAAGACCCGGGCGACGCCGCGCTCGCCGCACAGGACGTTGAACGGATTGCAGGCCACGAGCAGCTCGACGTCCTTGAGCCGTGGGTCGAGACCGCTCGGGTCGATCCGGTCGAGGCGGGTCAGCTCACGGCCGCCGCGCGGCAGTTCATAGCCCCTCTCGGTGAGCAGCCGGGCGCCGAGCGCCTGCAGCGCGCCGGCGCCGCCGTCCGACGTACCGGAGTCTCCGCAGCCGACGAGGATACGGCGGACCCCGGTGTCGAGGGCGGCGCGGATCAGCTCGCCCACGCCGTGGGTCGTGGTCGCGCCGGGGTCGCGCAGCGTGCGGGGGACCAGGGACAGACCGGCGACGGCGGCCATCTCGACCACCGCCGTGTCCTCGTCGAGGAGGGCGAAGTGGGTGCCCACCGGCTCGCCCACCGGGCCGGTGGCGGGCAGGGCGACCAGTCGGCCGCCGGTGGCCGAAGCCAGGGCGGCGGCCGTGCCCTCGCCGCCGTCGACCAGGGGGATCAGGTCGACCTCGGCGTGCGGCACGACCCGGCGGACACCGGCGGCGATGGCCTCGGCGGCGGCACGGGCGGACAGGGACTCCTTGAAACCGCTGGGGGCGACGGCGATACGGGTGAGCATCATGGGTTCCTTGAGGTATTGAGGGACGGGGACCGAGGGCCGGGAGTGGTCAGGGCTTGAGCACGGGCACCCCGAGCAGTGGCCACACGGCGAGGGCGAAGAGCAGGACGAGCGCGGCCGTCAGCGGGGCCAGGACGGCGGAGAGGCGGAGCAGGTCGCGCGGGGCGTAGGTGGGCGTGCCGGGTATCTCGGCGAAGAGCGTCACCGGCTTCGCGGAGGCGGGCAGGGTGTGGCAGAAGCCCGCGGCGGCGGTGGAGGCGAGGGCGGCGGCGACCGGGTTGACGCCCGCGCCGACAGCGGCCGCCACGACCAGCGGGACCAGGACCGACGAACGCGCCGAACGGGACTGCAGGACGAGGTGGGCGGCCGTGCTGATCGCGACGACCACGGCGAGGAACACCCCGGGCGACAGGGCCACGGGCAGCCCCGACACCAGCCATTTCGCGGCGCCCGAGTCGGCGAGCGCGACCCCCATCGCCATCGTCGCGGCCATGAAGAGCAGCAGCGACCAGGGCACGGTCTTGAGGGCGTCCTTGAGGCGTACGGTGCCGAGTGCGGGGGATGCCGCGACGATCGCGCCGATCAACGCGACCACGGCGGGCGGCACTTGGTGCAGCGGCTCACTGCACCACAGGGCCACGACGGTGGCCAGGAGCAGCGCGCAGCGGGCCTCGGCGGCGGACAGCGGACCGGTGACCGGCTGCTCGCTGTGGTCCTGGATCTGTTCGGCGGTGATGCGCACAGGACCGCTCCGGTCGGCGCGCCGGGTCGTCGTCAACAGCACGACCTCGGCGGCCAGATGGGAGGAGACGACGGCGAGCGGAAGACCGAGCAGCAGCCACTGGGTGAAACCGATGCGGTCGCCGGTGGCCTCCCACAGGACCGACACGGTGATCAGATGCGCCCCCGCACCGATCAGGGTCGCCACCGCCGACAGCAGGATCACGGTCGGAAAGAGCAGCGCCAGCATCACGACCAGTCGCCTGCGGTCCGAAAGGACTTTGGCCAGGGCCAGGAACACGGGCAGGGCGAGGGCCGCGCGCCCCGATGTGGCGGGCACCGCGAAGGCCGTGACGACCAGCGCAGCGGTGGTCAGATGCGTCAACTGCCGTACGCTGCGCGCCCCGCTGACCAGGAAGGCCGCCGCCCGCCCCGCGAGGCCCGTGCGGGCCACGGCGGCGGCGAGCACGAAGGCGCAGATGAGCAGCCACACCGTCTCGTCGCCGAGGGTGCCGAAGAGGGTGTCGCTGCTGATCACTCCGGTCGCGGTGAGGGCGAGACCGGCGCCGAGCGCTATGTAGGTGTCGTCGATCGGCGTGCCGATCCAGGCACAGGTCGCGAGCGCGAAGACGGCGAGGGTGAGGCGGGCGTCGCCGCTCAGGCCGGGGAAGTTGCCGGGTACCAGGAGCAGGGCGCACAGCGAGAGCGCCACGCACAGGGTCACCGACTGGCGGAGGTTCAGGGTCACGTACGGCAGCCTGTCGAGTGGCGGTGAGCCCTCTATGAGCCGTAAATGAAAGGAAGTTCACCCGGCGGCGCGCCCAGGCGTCACCATGCCGCGCCCAGACGCCCCCACGCAGCACCAAGACGCCCTCCCGCCGCGCTCCGTCGCCCCCGCTCCCCGCTCAGCTGCCGGGCAGCCGGTACCCCATCCCGCGTACCGTCTCCACCCGCTCCGCCCCCAGCTTCTTGCGCAGCGCCCGCACATAGACGTCCACGATGTTGGAGCCGGGGTCGAAGTCGTATCCCCACACATGGGAGAGGATCTGCTCCCGCGCGAGCACCTGCCCTGGGTGGCGCAGAAAGAGTTCGAGCAGGACGAACTCCCGGGCCGTGAGATCCACCGTCCGCTCGCCCGAACGCGCCCTGCGCGTCCGCAGGTCGAGGCTCAGCTCGCCGCTGCGCAGCACCGTCACCTCCGGTGCGCGGGCCGCCGTGCGCAGCCTGAGGCGCACCCGGGCAAGCAGCTCCTCGAAGCGGAACGGCTTGGTCATCCAGTCGTCGGCGCCGCCTTCGAGCCCGGCGACGGTGTCCCGCACGGAGTCGCGGGCCGTGAGGACGATCACGGGGACCGTCACCCGGGCCTCGCGCAGCTGCCTGAGGACCGTGAAGCCGTCCCGGCCGGGCAGGCCGATGTCCAGGATCACCAGGTCGAAGCCGCCGGTGAGGGCGTAGTCGTAGGCCGCGTCGCCGTCCCCCACGACGGTGGTCGTGAAGCCGTTGGCGCGCAGGCCCTTCTCGACGAAGGAGGCGATACGTTCCTCGTCCTCGACGATGAGTATCCGGTTCACCGGTCCTCCTCCTCGGTCAGTGTCAGTACGAAGGTGGCGCCGCCGCCGACCGTCGGTTCCAGGCGTACGCCGCCCCGGTGGCCCTCGGCGATGGCCCGCACGATGGCGAGGCCGAGCCCGGCGCCGCTGGTGCGGGCCCCGCGCCTGGCGGTGCCGCGCCGGAACCGCTCGAAGATCACCTCGGCGTCCTGCGGCTGGACGCCGGGCCCCGAGTCGGCGACGTACAGCTCGATGCGCGCGCCTTCGAGCCGGGAGCCGATACGTATCGCCTGGCCGGGGACGGTGTGCTGGACGGCGTTCTGGGCGAGCTGGACCATCGCCTGGGTGATCCGCTGCGGGTCCAACCTGGCCTCGCGGTCGGCGACTTCGGCCAGCTGCCAGTCGCGCTCGCCCAGGGTGCGGGCCTTGACGAAGACATCGGCGGTCAGCTCCGCGAGCTGGACGGGTTCGGGCGTGACGAAGTCGGGCCGCTCCGCCTTGGCGAGCAGCAGCAGGTCCTCGACGATCCGGCTCATCCGGTCCAGCTCGTCGGTGACCAGGCGGACCGTCTCCTCACGCTCCGCCGGGTCGTCACCCATGAGCTCCAAGTGGCCGCGGACGATGGTGATGGGCGTGCGCAGTTCGTGGCCCGCGTCGTCCACGAACTGGCGCTGCGCGGCGAAGGCCCGCTCCAGACGGTCCAGCATCGCGTTGAACGTCTCGGCGAGCAGGGCCACGTCGTCACGGCCCTGCACCGGGATACGCCGGGTCAGATCCTGCTCGGTGAGCTGGGCGGCGGCGCCGCGGACCAGGCGTACGGGCCGCAGGATACGGCCGGCGACCACCCAGCCGATGCCGGTGGTCATCACCAGGGCGACCCCGGAGATGGCGAGCAGGATCCGGAACACCTCGTCCGCTCCGGCCAGTTCGCGCTCCGGGTGGAAGGCGACCACGAACGCGGCCTCCGGTTCGCCGCCGTGCCGGGCGACCGTCACCTTGGCCCAGCGGACCTCGCCCGCGGGGCGCTCCAGGGTGCCGGTGGCCTCGGGGGCGGCGAAGATGGCACGCCGGGCCGCCGGGTCCTTGTGCAGGGGGCGCTCGGTGGGGATCTCCCTGGGCTGTACGAGCATGGCGGGGTCGGGGTCGTGGTCCCGGCGTACGAGACCGAGCAGTTCCTCGTCGGTGTCGGCGTACTGCCGCTCCAGGAACACCCGGAGCAGCCGGCCGGGGTCGGTGAACGCGCGGCCGGTCTCCGGATCGAGGCCCTGATTGCGGAAGTTGACGAACTCGCTGGACTCCTGGGCGAGCAGCCGCTCGATGCGGTGGTCCACGTCCCGTACCAGGATGGAGCGGGTGGTCATGGCGACCGCGGCGAGCGCCACGGCCATCACGCCGAGCAGCCACAGCAGGATCCGGACCCGCGCGGAGATCCACCGCGCGGGCCGGGCCTCAGCCGTCGTCACTGTCTCCCGCGCCGTCTCCCGCGCCGCGTCCCGGTGTGCCCCTGTCGTCATCGTCATCGTCGTCGTCCGAGGGGTCGTCGCTCACCGGGGGCCGGGACACCACTTCGTCGCTCGGTGCCGGCTCGGGCTTCGCCGAGCCGGAGCCGGAACCCGACGGAGTCGGCGAGCCGCTGTCCAGCTCGACCTTGGGCGGCACCTTCGGGGCCTCGGGGCTGTCGGTGAGGGCATAGCTGGTCGCCGCGATGCCGAGGGGTATCGCGACGACGGCGGCGAGTGCCGCCATGCGGTGGGAGAAGGCCATGCGTCGAGCGTGCGGGAGACAGGGCGGCGCCAGGATGAGCCGCGGATGAAGGAATCCTCATCCGGTCATGCCGTATCGGACCATGCCGTAGGGGGCCGTGCCGTACCGGAACCCTGCCGAGCGGGGCGCTACGAGTCGAGCCCGATGGAGAACGCGGCCTCCAGGTCGTGCTGTGAATACGTGCGGAACGCCACGTGCGTGTCCGTCCCCTCGACGCCCTGGATCTTGCTGATCCGGCCCGGGATGACATCCGCCAGGTCGTCGTGGCGGGCCACGCGCACCATGGCGATCAGGTCGTAGGTACCGGTGACCGAGAAGACCTCGCTGACGCTGTCGAGCGCGGCGATCGACTCGGCGATCTCCGGGATCCGGTCCACGCTGGTCTTGATGAGCACGATCGCGGTGATCACGGCTGGCTGTCTCCCTCGGTGGCCGTCGCTGTGGCTTTCACTCTAGCCGTACGCAGATAACGGCCCCACGCGTACAGGAAGCCGAGCGAGAAGCCCACGAGATGCGCCAGATACGCCACTCCGGGACCGCTGCTCTCGCGCTGCGCCGCCAGCCACTGCAGGGCCACCCAGAACGGCAGCACCAGCCAGGCGGGAAAGCGCAGCGGCAGAAAGAAGAGAAAAGGGAAGAGGCTGGTGACCCGTGCCTTCGGGAAGAGATGAAGAAAGGCCCCGAGCACCGCGGAGATCGCGCCGGACGCCCCCACCAGGGTCTGTTCGGACCCGGCGTTGGCGACGGCGTACGCGAACAGCGCGAGGGCGCCGCAGCCGAGGTAGAAGAGCGCGAACTGCACATGCCCCATGCCCTCTTCGACCATCGCCCCGAAGACATAGAGGAAGAGCATGTTGCCGAGCAGATGCAGCCAGCTGCCGTGCACGAAGAGTGCCGTGATGGGGGTCAGGGCGGCCCGCGGTGATCCGGCGAGCAGCTCGGCCGGGATGACGCCCCAGCGCTGGAAGTACGCGCGCTGGGCGGCGATCAGGTCGTCGCCGGTGCCGTAGACCGGGTTGAGGCCGGACGCGGGGGAGAGGACGAAGACGGCGCAGCACGCCGCGATGACCGTGTAGGTCACCACCGGGCCGCGGCCCAGGAGCAGCCGCTTGACCGTGTCCGCCGCCGCCTTCTTGGCCGGGTCGTCGGCCGCACCCCGATTGTGGATCATGAACAGATCCTGACGTAACGGGAGTGAACCGCATAGACCGCCTCGCCGTCCGCGCGGCCCTCCGCCAGGCCGTAGGGTTACAGGGAGTGTTACAGCCGAGCACAACCGAGGAAAGGCGCACAGCCGCGATGACGGTTCCCCTGCCGACCGCCTCCACCCGTTGGCGCTGCACGCTGTGCGGCAATCTCACACGTTTCGACGTCACGCGCTCGTCGAAGGTTGTGGAGTACGTACATCTCGACCTGGCCGGTGAGCCCAAGGTCGAGGAACGCGAGGTGGTCAGTGAGACCATCGAGTCGGTGCGCTGCCGGTGGTGCAACGCGGTGGACCAGATCGAACTCGTGGACAGGCCGGGCGCGGACTCCTGAGGAGGCCCGCCGCACAGGTAGTGGGGTGACGGATTGTGGAGGCAGGAAGCGGCGCCGAGCCGGCCGATGCGGCCGACGGCTCCGCCGAGATGCTCGACCGCCCGCTGCCTGAAGGGGTACGCCGGCGGGTCGTCGCCATCGTCTCGGACGGCTTCGGCGGCCTGACGGTCTCCGAACTGCCCGCGCAGCTGCGGCAGTACGCACGCTTCACCCCGACCCGGCGCCTGAAGTTCGCCGGCAACGCCATGGCGGCGGCCCTGGAGAGCGACCCGCTGTTCCGCCAGCGCATCGGCGAGCGGTTCCGTGAGTCCCAGGCCGAGCTCGCCTGCGCCCTCGACTCCGGCACCCCGCCGCCGGCCGCCGACCCGCTGGACGTGGCGGCCGCCGCCTATGTGCTGCGCCCCACCGGCTGGGTCAAGCTCGTGACCGCCGCAGGCGAGGAGGCGCAGCGCGCCGACGCCGAGCGGGTCGGCGAGGAGACGAAGGCGGAGCTCGAGCGGCTGCGCCGGGAACTGGCCGAGGCGCGGGACAAGTCCAGGACCGAGACGGAACGGCTGCGCACCGACCTGGAGTCGGCGAAGAAGGAAGCCGAATCGCTTCAGCGCAAGCTGCGTGCCGCCCTCAGCGACGTCAAGCGTGGCGAGGCCGCCCTGCGCAAGGCCGCCGCCGAGACCGAGGCCCTGCGCACCGAGAGCCAGACCCAGCTGTCCGCCGCCGACAGCGAGGCGCGCCGTCTCAAGACCCGTCTGGCAGAGGCCGAGTCGGCGCTCGAAGCCAGCCGCAAGGCCGTGCGCGAAGGCCGCTCGATAGAGGACATGCGGGTACGCCTGCTGC
Organism: Streptomyces monticola; assembly: GCF_042665355.1. Classification (NCBI taxonomy): domain Bacteria; kingdom Bacillati; phylum Actinomycetota; class Actinomycetes; order Kitasatosporales; family Streptomycetaceae; genus Streptomyces; species Streptomyces monticola. Next base: position 69,880 of record NZ_JBHTCF010000019.1, read on the forward strand.
TCGACACCCTGCTGGAGTCGGCCCAGGGGCTGCGCCGTGAACTCGCCCTGCCGCCCGTGTCGGTACGCCCCGCCGAGACCGTCGACGCGGTCGAGCCGGGCCGGATGACGCCCAAGGACATCGCGGCCCGCGCCCTGTCCGAGGACGATCCGGCCATCCTCGACCAGCTGCTCGCCCTGCCCCAGGCCCATCTGGTGGTGGACGGCTACAACGTCACCAAGACCGGCTATCCCACGATGCCCCTCGAGAAGCAGCGGCTGCGGCTGCTCGGCTCGCTCTCCGCGCTCGCCGCGCAGACCGGGGCCGAGGTGACCTGTGTCTTCGACGGCGCCGAACTGGCCGCGCCGGTGCTGCTCGCGCCGCCGCGCGGGGTGCGGGTGCTGTTCTCCAAGCCGGGCGTGACGGCGGACGAGCTGATCCGCCAGCTGGTGCGCGCCGAGCCGCCGGGAAGGCCCGTCACCGTGGTGTCGACCGACCGCGAGGTGGCCGACGGGATCGCCCGGGCCGGTGCGCGTCCGGTGGCGTCGGCGGTGCTCCTGAAGCGGCTGTCGCGGGGTTAGGTCCGCCGTGGGCACCGGACCCGGGAGGGCACCCGGTGCCGTTCGGGTACGGAAGCCACACGATTCGGATACGGGAGCCGCACGACCGGATCCCGGAGGCGCCCGGTCAGGTTCCGAAGCCGCCCGAGTGGAGCCGATCACTCCTTGAAGCGGCTTTCGTGAAACTGGTCAACTGCTGCTCCGAATGCCCGTTTTGGCGGGACCTGCTCGCGACGTAGCGTCAAAGCGCCATCACTGCTTGTGCGTTGTGGGTAAAGAATCCCGTTCGCGGACGAGTTTTTCACCGCCAGGATTTGAAGGATCACAACTGGGTCACTTAGTGTCTGGGCTCGAACCTCCGCTCGGTTGATCACCCATTAGGGGTGACGGTGGGGGTCCCGCCCACCGCGATCGGTAGGCGGCTGGAGGAAGAAGGAGCCGCCCCCGTGGCGTCCCACCGTCGACCCAAGCAGCCGAGCCGCACGCGCGTGACCGTGCTCACCGCGACCGCCGCCGCAGCCGTGGCGCTCACTTCGCAGGCCGCACAGGCCGAACCGAAGCCGAGCAAGAAGGAAGTCAAGGCGAAGGTCGACAAGCTCTACGAAGAGGCGGAGCAGGCCACCGAGAAGTACAACGGGGCCAAGGAGCAGCAGGAGAAGCTCGGCGACCAGATCGACGACCTGCAGGACAAGGTCGCCCGCGGTCAGGACGAGCTCAACGACCTGCGGGACGGCATCGGTTCGCTGGCCAGCGCCCAGTACCGCTCGGGCGGCATCGACCCCTCCGTGCAGCTCTTCCTCTCCTCCGACCCGGACTCGTACCTCGACAAGGCCTCCTCGCTCGACCAGTTGACGAGCAAGCAGGCCGAGGCGCTCAAGAAGATCCAGTCGAAGCAGCGCACCCTCGCCCAGCAGCGTTCCGAGGCCGCCGACAAGCTCAAGGACCTCGAGGACACCCGCAAGGAGCTCGGCGACAAGAAGAAGGAAGTCCAGGGCAAGCTCGCCGAGGCGCAGAAGCTGCTCAACTCCCTGACGGCCAAGGAGCGCGCCGCGCTCGCCGCCGCCGAGGAGCGGGCGAGCCGCGACGCCGGCGACCGTGCCGACCTGGGCAACGCCGTGCCCGCCTCGCAGCGCGGCGCCGCGGCCCTCGCCGCCGCCAAGAGCAAGATCGGTACGCCGTATGTGTACGGCGCCACGGGCCCCAGCTCCTTCGACTGCTCGGGTCTGACGTCGTGGGCGTACAGCCAGGCGGGCGTCTCCATACCCCGGATCTCGCAGGACCAGGCCAACGCCGGTACGCGCATACAGTCGCAGAGCGACCTCAAGCCCGGTGACCTGGTGATCTTCTACGGCGACCTGCACCACGTCGGCTTCTACGCGGGCGGCGGCCAGATCCTGCACGCCCCCAAGCCCGGTGCCAGCGTGCGCTACGAGTCGATCAACAACATGCCGTACCAGTTCGGCGTCCGCATCTGACGTCCCTCTGACGTCCGAGGGCGGGCCCCGCCGGTCAAGGCCAACGGCCGGACGACCCGCGAAACACCTCAACATGCCCTCCGAACGGGCGAATTCACGGATCGTGTGCTGACCCCACGCCCCGCTGGCGACCTGCGTCGACGGCGGGGCGTCGGGTTGTGTGCGCGCCGCGGTCGTTGGTCGGCGTGTATCCGTGCGGCTACTGTCGGCCGCTGATTCTCCCGAGACGTTTCGGGGGACCTGTCAGCGGAAGGAGCGGCTGCCCGTGGCGTCCCATCGCCGTTCTTCGCAGTCCGGCACCTCCGGCTTCGACCGGAGCGCCCGTGTCACCGTCCTGTCCGCCGCGGCAGCCACCGCCGCGGCGGCCTTCACCGCCCCAACGGCGAGCGCGGACCCGCAGGGCACCGCGAGCGAGACCCGGGCCAAGGTGGACCGCCTCTACGAGCAGGCGGAGCGCGCAACAGAGGCGTACAACAAGGCAGATGAGCGGGCCGACCGGCTGCGCCGTGAGGTCGACCAGGCCAAGGACTCCGTGGCCCGCGGGCAGGAGCGCATCAACACCATGCGGGGTGCGCTCGGTTCGCTCGCCGGGGCCCAGTACCGCTCGGGCGGTATCGACCCCACGCTCGCCCTGATGCTCTCCGAGAACCCGGACAGCTACCTCGACAAGGCCTCGGCCCTCGACCGGATCAGCGCCCGGCACGCCGGGGACCTCGCCGATCTGCAGCGGGCGCAGCGCGAACTCGGCCAGGAGCGCGCCGAGGCCACCCGCAAGCTCGCCGAGCTCGAGAAGTCGCGCGCCACGGTCTCGCGCCAGAAGCGCACCGTCGAGCGCAAGCTCGCCACCGCCCAGCGGCTGCTCAACTCGCTGTCGTCGGAGGCCAGGGCGGCCTACGACCGGTCCTCGCGCTCCGCGGCACGTACCGAGCTGCCCGCCGTCGCCGGTGCCCCGTCGTCGGCCCGGGCCGCGAGCGCCATCGCCGCGGCCCGGCAGGCCGTCGGCCGCCCCTACATCTGGGGCGCGAGCGGCCCGCACGGCTTCGACTGCTCGGGCCTGACGCAGTGGGCGTACTCGCAGGCGGGCGTCGGCCTGCCGCGCACCTCGCAGGCGCAGCGGTACGCGGGCCAGCAAGTCTCCCTGGAGCAGGCGCAGCCCGGGGATCTGGTGACCTACCGCGACGACGCCAGCCATATCGGGATGTACATGGGCAACGGCCAGGTCGTGCATGCGCCGTATCCGGGCGCGCCGGTGCGCTACGACCCGGTCGGCATGATGCCCGTCTCGTCCGTCACCCGGGTCTGAACCGCGCGCCGACCTCGTACGATCGGAAAGGTGGCGGGTCGAAGGCGCAGACGTATGAGGGCGGCAGGGGTTCTCCTCGCCGCCCTCCTCGTCGGTACTTCCTGCGCCGGTCCGGCGCCCCGGGACTCCGCGGCCACCGATGTCGAGCAGCTTCTCGACCGGCGCGCGGCGGCCGTGCTCGACCGTGACGAGGAGGCCTACGCGGCCACCGGGCACCCCGACGACGACGAGTTCGACAACCTCGCACAGGTGCCGCTGCGCTCCTGGGAGTACCGGCTGACCCGCCTCGACCGCACCAAGGCGGGCGCCACCGCCACCACGGAGCTGCGCTACCGCGTCTCCGGCTATGACACCGCTCCGATCACCGTCTCCCGCACCCTGGACCTGAAGAAGCGCGGTGACGGCTGGTACGTGGCGGCCGAACGGCCCGCCGCCAAGGCGCCCGAGCAGCTCTGGGAACAGGGCGAGGTGACGGCGGCGCGCGGCGCACGCAGCCTCGTCCTCGGCGTGGGCCGTGACGAGGAGCAGCTGCGCCGGTACGCCGACCTCGCGGACCGCGCGGTACCCGCGGTGCGGGACGCCTGGGGGAGCGACTGGTCGGGGCGCGTGGTGGTCCTGGTGCCGGACTCGACGGACGGCATGGCGGGACTGCTCGGGGCTTCGGCCTCCGCGTACCAGGGGATCGCGGCGGTCACCACGGGGGAGGCGGGCGGCGCCGAGAAGGCCCCGGCGGACCGGATCATCATCAACCCGGAGGCGTACGACGTGCTCGGCGACTTCGGCAAGCAGGTCGTCCTCACCCACGAAGCCACCCATGTCGCGACCCGCGCCCACACCTCGGCGGCGACCCCGCTGTGGCTCTCGGAGGGCTTCGCGGACTGGGTCGGCTACCGCGGCACCGGCCGCACCGCCGCGCAGGCCGCCCCCGAACTGAGCCGCGCGGTACTCGACGGCCGGCTGCCCGCCGCCCTGCCGGACGACAAGGCCTTCGGCTTCGCCGGCGACGCGAGCCGCCTCGCCCAGGCCTACGAAGGCGGCTGGCTGGCCTGCCGGATGATCGCCGAAACCTGGGGCGAGGCCAAGCTGATCGACTTCTACAAATCGGTGGGCGCCCACAAAAAGCGCCCCGGCGCCGAGGCGGACGCCCTGAACAACATCCTCCACACGACCCCGGACGACTTCACGCGGCAGTGGCGGGAGTATGTGCGGGCGGAGTTGGGCTGAGGGGCTGGGTTACTCGGAGGGCGTGCCGGGCCGGGCCTCCAGGGACGCGATTGTTTCCGCCAGCCACTTCTTCTCGGCCGTCGCCGTGGCCCTGGCCACGAGCAGCATGCCGCGCCGGAACGGATCGTCCTCGTCCTCGGCGCGCACGGGGCGGCCGTCGCGGTAGAAGAACCCGGCAGGCGTGGTGAGGAAGTCCAGGCGGCGCCGGAGCACGGCTGCCCGGTCTGCGGCGTCGGGGAGATGGCGCAGGAACGCGAGCACCGTGTTGAACCGCTGCTGGTCGGTGATCTCCACGTCCTTGGGGTGGCGCAGACGCTCCAGGAGCGCGGCCCGGCCCGCGTCGGTGAGCGAGAGGACCCGGCGCTGGGCGGCCCCCGCGCCGGGTTCGCTGCGCTGTTCCAGCTTGCCCGCGTTCACCAGGCGGGTGATGGCGGGATAGAGGGCGCCGTCGCTGACCGGCCGGACGTGGCCGCTCAGTGCCTTGATGCGCTCCTTCAACTCATAGCCGTGCAACGGCTCTTCGCAGAGGAATCCCAGGATCGGCAGCTCCAGCATGCGTCTCCGTTCGCGGTCGGCCCGGCCTTGCGCAGAGCCGGTGTCGTACTGCATGTTACCTCTCATCGAGGTACCTCGAATCGAGGGTGGGGATGATGAGGGGAAGAGAATCCGTGCAGGCAAGTGACGGCCACCGCAGACGGATCTGCACGCTCGCCCGGTCCGTCTACGGTGAACTGCTCGCCTCCGTCGCGGCCGGGATCGTCAACTTGGTCTGGGTGGCCCGGCTCGGCGGGCCCGCCGTGGCCGCGGTCGCCGTCGCGGGCAACGTCGAGAACCTGCTTCTCGGCGTCGCGCTCATCGCCGGCTCGGGGACGACCATCCTGGTCGCCCGGGCGCGCGGTGCGGGCGACGCGGGGGCCGTGCGGGCCGCGATACGCGGCGGCTGGGCGCTCTACGCAGTGATCGCTCCCATGGTCGCCGTCGGCGGCTTCCTGCTGCGGGAGCCGCTCGCCCGCCTGGTGCTCGGCGGCGCCGGGCCCGAAGTCATGCTGGCCGCGGGCTACTTCGCGATCTCGCTGCCGGGTATCGCCGTCTTCTTCGCCCAGGTGCAGCTCGACGGCGTACTCAAGGGCGCGGGCGACACCCGTACACCCATGCGCCTCGCGTTCCTGGCCAACGGGCTGATCCTGGTTCTCGACCCGCTGCTGATCGAGGCCTACGGGGTACGCGGCGCCGCCGTCGCCACCGTGGCCGGCCGGTCGGTGGCCCTCGCCTGCGGGTTCATGGCGCTGCGCCGGGCAGGGCTGTACGGAGGCGGGGGCGCGCCCGGGACGTCGCGTGGCGGGTCGCATGGGACGCCGTGTGCGCTGCGGCGGGCCTTCGTCACCGGCCTTCCGATGTCCGCCGACTTCACCGTGCGGATGGCGGGTTCGCTGGCCCTCGTCGGGGTCGTGGCGCGGCTCGGGACCAGCTCCGTCGCCGCGTACGCCATCGCCACCAAGGCCATGTACGTCGCCACCATGGCCTTCTACGCGGTGCGCCAGGCCGCCGCGATCCACACCGCGCACACCATGGGGGCCGGGCACGACGCGCGGCGGTCCATCGGCCGGCAGGCCGTGTTCGTGGCGGCCGCGGCGGGGGCGGTGGCCGTTGCGGTGCTCGCGGCGGGCGCCGAGTGGATCATGCGGGCCTTCGGAGCCGGGCCCGCGGTGGCCGCCGACGGGGCGCTCTTCCTGCGCTGCACCGGGCCGTATCTGCTCCTGATGGCGTGCTGTATCGCGCTCGGCGGGGTCTTCGAGGGCAGCGGCGGGGCACGGGTGCTGCTGCGGGTCACGGTGCTCGGCGTCCTGCTCCAACTGCCGCTCGCCCTCGGCCTGTCGGGGCTCGGGCTGCCTGGGATCTGTCTGGCGATGGCTCTCGCCATGGGGGTGCAGTGCGGGGTCGTCGGGCTGCTGATGAAGCGGAGCGTCCCGGGCGTTCAGGAGCCCAGCAGCTCCCTGTCGCGGGCCGGCTGAATCGGGACCGGGTGTTCGCGCAGACGTGGCTCGGTCACCGTCTGCCGCCACAGGGTGCGGCAGGCGGTCAGGGTCGCGGCGACCAGGAGGCCGTTGCGGACGAGCAGCAGGGTCACGCCGAGCGGGTCGCTCGCCGCCACGTGCGAGAACCAGAGGGGGAACTCGAGGAAGGTGACTCCCGTGGCGATCAGGACGAGGCGCGCGGGCCGGTGCATCCGCCCCGTCCGGTACGTCAGGCACACCGCCGCGAGCCCCACGAGCCACAGCAGATACTGCGGGCTGATCACCCGGCTCGTGGTGGTGAAGAGCAGCACTGCGGCGAACGCCGCATCGCCCGGTGTGCTCGGTGCCCACGCACGCGCCCGCAGCCGCCACACCAGGAGCCAGCCGAAGGCCAGCGCCGTCAGGGCCTGCGAGACCGTGCTCACCAGCGGCACATACGGGCCGAGGAACTCCACCGAGCCGTAGTTGAGCTGCATCCAGCCCTGCCAGCCGAAGGGGCGGGCGAGATGGAAGACGAGCGCGCCGAGCGACTCGACCTCCGTGCCCCGGTTGCGCTGGAAGTCCAGGAAGGCGAGCGCCCCCGGCATCGCCGCCGCGAAGGCGAGCAGCAGCCCGAACGCCGTACCGGCCGCCGCCGTCCAGGCCCGCCGGGTGGCACGCCCGCGCGGCGTACCGATGAGCAGCAGCACCGGCCACACCTTGAGCAGCGCCCCGAACCCGGCGAGAACGCCCAGCACGCGCGCGTGCCGCGCCCCCGCGAGCAGCGCCACCACCGCCACAGCGGTCACAAGGAGGTCGTAGCGCGCATAGGCGGTGGGCCCGAGCAGCGGTACGCCCACGGTCCACACCCAGGCGCCCGTACGCCGCTTGCCGGGACGGCCGCCCGCGTACCGGAGCAGGGCGGCCACCACGGCGTCGCACCCGAAGGCCAGGACGAAGAACGCCGACGGGTAGTCGAGGAACGGCAGCAGTCCGGGCGAGAGCACGGCGAGCGCGGCCGCCGGCGGGTACTGCCAGGTCACGTCGTCGAGCGGGAAGGTGCCTGTGCGCAGAATCTCGTACCAGCCCTGGTAGATCACCGAGACATCGCTGGTGACATCGGGCCCCGGCACCGTGAACACCTTGAAGACACAGAGCAGGAGCAAGGTCCGGGTGAGGAGCCAGAGTCCCAGGAGCCGGGCGTCGGCAGGGAGCCGTAGGGGGAGCCTTGTGGCGCTTGCGCCCGCCATGTGTACCTCGTACGTGTTCGTCCGCGCTTGGGGGTGTCATGATGCCGGGCGGGCATCGGCCGGGGCGTGAGGCGCGGCCGTTCGGTACTGTCGGCGGCGATGGACAAGACCCTGATCGTCACCAACGACTTCCCGCCGCGCCCCGGCGGCATCCAGGCCTTCCTGCACAACATGGCGCTGCGCCTGGACCCGGACCGGCTTGTCGTCTACGCCTCCACCTGGAAGCGCGGCCGCGAGGGCGCAGAGGCCACCGCGGCCTTCGACGCCGAGCAGCCTTTCACCGTCGTACGCGACCGCACGACCATGCTCCTGCCGACCCCGCGCGTCACCCGCCGCGCGGCCGGTCTGCTGCGCGAACACGGCTGTACGTCGGTGTGGTTCGGGGCGGCCGCGCCGCTCGGCCTGATGGCACCCGCGCTGCGCAGGGCCGGAGCCCAGCGCCTGGTCGCGACCACGCACGGCCACGAGGCGGGCTGGGCCCAGCTGCCCGCGGCCCGCCAACTCCTGGGCAGGATCGGCGAGTCCACGGACACGATCACCTATCTCGGCGAGTACACCCGCTCGCGGATCGCACGGGCCCTGAGCGCGGGGGCCGCCGCCCGGATGGTCCAACTCCCGCCCGGCGTCGACGAGAAGACCTTCCACCCGGGCTCGGGCGGTGACAGGGTCCGCGCCCGGCTCGGGCTCAGCGAGCGGCCGGTCGTCGTCTGTGTCTCACGGCTCGTGCCGCGCAAGGGCCAGGACACCCTGATCCTGGCGTTGCCGCGGATCCTCGCGAAGGTGCCGGACGCGGTGCTCCTGATTGTGGGCGGCGGGCCGTACGAGAACGATCTGCGCAAGCTCGCCGCCGAGACCGGGGTCGCCGACTCGGTGCGTTTCACCGGCTCCGTGCCCTGGGAGGAACTGCCCGCCCACTACGGCGCCGGCGATGTCTTCGCCATGCCCTGCCGGACGCGCCGCGGCGGCCTCGACGTGGAGGGCCTCGGCATCGTCTACCTGGAGGCCTCGGCGACCGGACTGCCCGTGGTGGCGGGGGACTCGGGCGGTGCGCCCGATGCCGTCCTCGACGGTGAGACCGGCTGGGTCGTACGCGGCGGCGCCCCCGAGGAGTCCGCCGAGCGCATCGTCACGCTCCTCCAGGACCCCGCCCTGCGGCGGCGGATGGGGGAGCGGGGGCGTGAGTGGGTCGAGGAGAAGTGGCGGTGGGATCTGCTGGCGGAGGAGCTGAAGGCGCTGCTGTAGCCGAGATCAGCCTTCCTGACGTCAGCTCCTCCGGCGTCAGCCCTCCGGCGTCAGCTCCTCCGGCGTCAGCTCCTCCGGAGGTCGAGGAGCGGGGCAGAGGGCCGGGGCGGAGCCCTGAAGCGGTGCGCGGGTTCCGGCCCAGCCCCTCGGCAGGGGAAACCTAACCCCGGTAGATCGCCTCGACCTCGTCCGCGTAATCCTTCGCCACGACATTCCGCTTCAGCTTCAGGGACGGCGTCAGATGACCCGACTCCTCCGTGAACTGCGAGGCCAGGATGCGGAATTTGCGGACCGACTCGGCCTTGGACACGGCCGCGTTCCCGTCGTCCACCGCCCGCTGGATCGCCGCGAGCAGCTCCGGGTCGTCGCGCAGATCGGCCGCGGTCTTCGCGGACTTGCCGTGCTCCTCGGCCCAGCGGCCGATGAACTCCTCGTCCAGGGTGATCAGGGCGCCGACGAACGGCCGGCCGTCGCCGACGACCATGCACTCGGCGACCAGAGCGTGTGAGCGGATACGGTCCTCGATCACCGCGGGGGCGACGTTCTTGCCGCCGGCAGTGACGATGATCTCCTTCTTGCGGCCGGTGATCGCGAGATAGCCGTCCTCGTCGAGGGTGCCGATGTCGCCGGTGTGGAACCAGCCGTCGGCCAGGGCCTCTTCGGTGGCGCCCGGGTTGTTCCAGTACTCCTTGAACAGGTGCTCGCCGTGCAGCAGCACCTCGCCGTCGTCCGCGATCCGCACGACCGAGCCGGGCAGCGGCTGGCCGACCGTGCCGATCTTCTGGCGGTCCCAGGGGTTGAACGCGGTGGCCGCACAGGACTCGGTCAGGCCGTAGCCCTCGAGGACCGTGAAGCCGATGCCGCGGAAGAAGTGCCCGAGCCGCTCGCCGAGCGGGGCGCCGCCGGAGATCGCGTACTCGCCGCGGCCGCCGAGCACCGCACGCAGCTTGCTGTAGACCAGCTTGTCGAACGTCTTGTACTTGAGCTTCAGACCGAGGCCGGGCCCCGACGGGCTGTCGAGCGCACGGCTGTACGCGATCGCCGTGTCCGCGGCCTTGTCGAAGATCTTGCCCTTGCCGTCCGCCTGCGCCTTGGCCCGCGCGGAGTTGTAGACCTTCTCGAAGACCCGCGGCACACCGAGGATCAACGTCGGCCGGAAGGAGGCCAGTTCATCGGTGAGGTTCTTGATGTCCGGTACGTGGCCCAGCTTGATCGGCGCCATCATCGGGGCGACCTGCACCAGACGCCCGAAGACATGGGCGAGCGGCAGGAAGAGCAGGACCGAACACTCGCCGGTGCGGAACAGCGGGCGCAGGCGCTCCACGATGTTGCCGCACTCCGCGAAGAAGCTCCGGTGGCTCAGGACACAGCCCTTGGGGCGGCCCGTGGTGCCCGAGGTGTAGACGATGGTGGCCGGGTCGTCGGCCTTGGCGAGCGAGCTGCGCTCCTCGACCGTCTCGTCGTCGATGCCTGCGCCCGCGCGGTGCAGCTCCTCGATGCCGCCCGCCTCGATCTGCCAGACGTTCTCGAGCGCCGGCAGCCGGTCGCGCACCGAGTCGACGGCCGCCGCGTGGGCGTCCAGCTCGACCAGGCAGGCCACCGCGCCCGAGTCGCCGAGGATCCACTGGACCTGCTCGGGGGAGCTGGTCTCGTACACCGGGACGGTGACCGCGCCGGCGCTCCAGATCGCGAAGTCGAGGAGCGTCCACTCGTAGCGGGTGCGGGACATCAGGCCGATCCGGTCGCCGGGGCGGACGCCGGAGGCGATCAGGCCCTTCGCGGCGGCGTGCACCTCGGCGAGGAAGTCCTTGGCCGAGACGTCCTGCCAAGTGCCGTTCACCTTGCGGCCGATGACGGCCACATCCGGATGCTGCGCGGCGTTACGGCGGACGATGTCGGTCAGATTGCCGTCCGCTGGGACCTCGTACAGGGCCGGAAGGCTGAACTCGCGCAAGACTGCTGCTCCTCATAGGGCGCCGGCGCCACGACATCGTGTGATGCGACGGTGCGGTCCAAGATCGGGCAGGTGCTCGACGTTTCTGCCGGTCATGGCTGATTGTCGCTGTGTCGAGCACGACTGGACTGCCCGGACGTTACCCACCGGTACTGCTTTTTCGATAGGGGGGTCGGGCCAGATGTTCGCTGCGTCACACGTCATGGCGTTCCTTGCCGCACAGTAATCCACGCTTTGGGCGACTCGGAAGTAACCGCAGGTCCAGCGGGCTCTACCGACTTGCCGCGCGGAGTCCTAGGGTGATCGACATGCGAGGTATGCGGGTTCATGTGGTGAGTGACGTGCACGGCAACGTCGAGGACCTCGCCCGAGCGGGAGACGGCGCCGACGCCCTGGTCTGCCTGGGCGACCTCATCCTCTTCCTCGACTACGCCGACCACTCGCGCGGTATCTTCCCGGACCTCTTCGGCGCGCACAACGCCTCGCGCCTGGTCGAGCTGCGCACCGCCCGGCGCTACGACGAGGCGCGCGACTTCGGCAGGAGCCTGTGGGCCGGACTCGACCTGGACCGCGCCTCGGCGATCGAGCAGGCCGTACGCAAGCAGTACGCCGAGCTCTTCGCGGCCTTCCCCACGCCGACGTACGCCACCTACGGCAATGTCGACATGCCGACCCTGTGGGGGGAGTACGCGGGGCCCGGCACCACCGTCCTCGACGCCCAGCGGGTGGAGATCGGCGGCCGGGTCTTCGGCTTCGTCGGCGGCGGCCTGAAGACCCCGATGAACACCCCGTACGAAATCAGCGACGAGGAGTACGCCGCAAAGATCGAGGCGATAGGCGAGGTCGACGTCCTGTGCACCCACATCCCGCCGGAGGTCCCGGAGCTGGTCTACGACACCGTGGCCCGCCGCTTCGAGCGCGGCAGCCGCGCCCTCCTGGACGCGATCCGGCGTACCCGCCCCCGGTACGCCCTTTTCGGCCATGTGCACCAGCCGCTGGTGCAGCGGATGCGGATCGGCGCCACGGAGTGCGTGAACGTCGGGCACTTTGCCGGCAGCGGCAGGCCTTGGGCCCTGGAGTGGTGACCTCCGGTGGCGCGGTAGCCTTCACGGCGGCGGATGTCGCATGCGTACGTCCGTGAACACCCCCCCCGACGGGACCCGCACTGGAGGAGCCACGGCGATGGCGGAACACACCAGCTCGAGCATTGAGATCGAGGCGGCGCCGGCCGACGTCATGGGGGTGATCGCCGACTTCGCCCGCTACCCGGACTGGACCGGTGAGGTCAAGGAGGCCGAGGTCCTGGCCACCGACGCACAGGGGCGCGCCGAGCAGGTCCGCCTGGTCATGGACGCGGGCGCGATCAAGGATGACCAGACCCTGGCGTACACCTGGACCGGCGACAACGAGGTCAGCTGGACCCTCGTCAAGTCCCAGATGCTGCGGGCACTCGACGGCTCCTACACCCTTCGCCCCGCGGGCAAGGGCACCGAAGTCACGTACAAGCTGACCGTCGACGTCAAGATCCCCATGCTCGGGATGATCAAGCGCAAGGCGGAGAAGGTCATCACCGACCGGGCGCTGGCGGGTCTGAAGAAGCGGGTCGAGTCCGGCTCCTGAGGCCGCCCCGGACTCCGCTTCCGCCCCGGACTCCGCGCCCCCCCCCGGGGATCAGCGGCGCCGCCCGCTCCCTGTCGTCCACCGCGCGCAGTGCGCCCGTGAGCTCGGCGTCCATCAGCTGCCGTGCGAGCGAGGACAGGATGGTCAGGTGGCCGCTGTCGGCTCCGGCGGGCGCGGAGTCCGGCTCCTGAGGCCGTCCGGCCTGCCGGGTTCCGGCTCCTGAGGCCGCCCTGTCTGCGGAGTTCCGGCTCCCGGGGCCGTCCCCCGCACGGGGTGCACCACGTCCCTGACGTACCGTTGCACCCCATGCGCACCCTCCTCGTCACCGGCCCCGGCGGCTGCGGCCGGACCACCGCGGCCGCGGCCACCGCGCTGACCGCCGCCCGCGCGGGACAGCGGACACTGCTGCTGAGCGCCGACCGCGAGGACACCCTGAGCCCGGTGCTCGGGGACACCGGCCTTCCCGGCCTGACCACGCACCGCGTGGACGGCGCCGCCCACTTCCGGCACGAGCTGCTCGCCCTCCAGGACCGCGCGGGCGCCGCCCTCGACCTCTTCGGTGCCCAGCGCCTGGAGGGCGAGGAGCTCACCGCGCTGCCGGGGGCCGACGAGCTGGCGCTGCTCAAGGCGCTCAGGGACGCGGCTGGCGGCGCGCACGGCGCGTACGACCTGCTCGTCGTCGATCTGCCGCCGGCCCCGCAGGCCATCGATCTGCTCGCGCTCCCCGCCCAGCTGCGCCGCTATGTGCGCCGCCTTCTGCCGCCCGAGCGGCAGGCGGCCCGCGCCCTGCGACCCATGCTGGCGCAGCTCGCGGGCGTGCCGATGCCCGCACAGTGGCTGTTCGAGACGGCCGCGCACTGGGACGAGCACCTGGCCGCGGTGCAAGCGGTGATCGAGGCGGACACCACCGCGGTACGCCTGGTCGCCGAGCCGGGGCCCGCGGGCGCCGACGCCCTGCGCACCGCCACCACCGGTCTGGCCCTGCACGGCCTGGGCGTCGAACTGCTCGTGGCGAACCGGGTGTTGCCGCAGGACACCGCCGACCCCTGGGCGGCCGCCCTCGTCGCCCAGCAGCAGAAGACGCTCGCCGAATGGCGCGACGACTGCGTGCCCGGGGTCCACGAAGCCGCACACCTCGGGCGTGACCCGCGCGGCGCCGACGACCTGGCCGCCCTCGCCCTGCCCGCGCCCGCGGAGGAGGCCCGCCCGGTCGCCTGGCCCGTCGAGGACCGGCTCGCCGACGACGGCTTCCTGGTGTGGCACATCCCGCTGCCCGGCGCCGACCGCGACCGGCTCGGCCTGATCCGCCGCGGCGATGAACTCGTCGTCACCGCGGGCCCGTTCCGGCGCATCGTGGCGCTGCCGTCCGTGCTGCGGCGCTGCACCGTCGCGGGCGCGGGCCTGACCGAAGGAGAGCTGCGGATCCGCTTCGCTCCCGACCCCGAGCTGTGGCCGCGCACACGGTGAACCGCATACCGCCGTTCGGGTAACGTCGACAGTACGAAGCTGCGTACCGTCAGCACTGCCAGAACTGCCGCGGGAGCCCGCCATGAGCGACACCGAGCGCACCTCACCCGACGCCGACGCTTGGGAGCAGGCGTGCGCCGAGGATCTCGCGGCCGAGCAGGCCCGACGCCGTGCCCAGTACGGGACGCCGCCCGGCTCGGCCGCCGAAGAGCTGCGGAAACTGGTCGACGCCGTCGCCGACAAGCTCTCCACCCTGCAGGCCCCGATCGCCGGCATGGCCGCCCAGGGCGCCGTGAACCAACTGGTGAACCAGGCCAAGGCCGCGGTGGAGCCGGTCATCGAGCGCAACCCCGAGGTGTTCGACCACCTCGCGGCCGCCGGCTCCGAACTGCTCGCCGCCTACCGCTCCGCCGTAGCGGGCCACGAGCGTCGCTGGAGCAAGGACGCGGACAGTGCGAAGGACGAGGGTTCCGGCAGCGGCGAGCACATCGACCTGGACTGAGGCCACCCTCGGGTACGGTGGCCCCTAGCGGGGCTCGAACCGAAAACTGAGGGACACATGGGACTCACCATCGGCGTCGACATCGGCGGTACGAAGATCGCGGCCGGCGTGGTCGACGAAGAGGGGCATATCCTCTCCACCTTCAAGGTGCCGACTCCCAGCACGCCCGGGGCCATCGTGGACGCGATCGCCTCGGCCGTCGAGGGCGCCCGGGCCGGACACGAGATCGTCGGCGTGGGCATCGGCGCCGCCGGATACGTCAACCGGCAGCGCTCGACGGTGTACTTCGCACCGAACATCGACTGGCGGCAGGAGCCGTTGAAGGACAAGGTCGAGGAGCGGGTCAAGCTGCCGGTCGTCGTCGAGAACGACGCCAACGCGGCCGCCTGGGGCGAGTACCGGTTCGGCGGCGGCAAGGGCCACCGCAACGTCATCTGCATCACGCTCGGCACCGGCCTCGGCGGCGGCATCATCATCGGCAACAAGCTGCGCCGCGGACACTTCGGCGTGGCCGCCGAGTTCGGCCATATCCGGATGGTCCCGGACGGCCTCCTGTGCGGCTGCGGCAGCCAGGGCTGCTGGGAGCAGTACGCCTCGGGGCGGGCCCTCGTGCGCTACGCCAAGCAGCGCGCCAACGCCACCCCGGAGAACGCCGAGCTGCTGCTCTCCCTCGGTGACGGCACCCCCGACGGCATCGAGGGCAAGCACATCTCGATGGCCGCGCGCCAGGGCGACCCGGTCGCCGTGGACTCCTACCGCGAGCTGGCCCGCTGGGCCGGTGCCGGTCTCGCCGACCTGGCGTCGCTCTTCGACCCGTCGGCGTTCATCATTGGCGGCGGCCTCTCGGACGAGGGCGAGCTGGTCCTCGACCCGATCCGCAAGTCCTACAAGCGCTGGCTCGTGGGCAGCAACTGGCGGCCCGTGGCCGAGGTCATCGCCGCCCAGCTGGGCAACAAGGCGGGTCTTGTCGGCGCCGCCGACCTGGCGCGCCAGCCCGACCCGGTGATGTAGCGGCAGCAGGCCGCGGCCACGGCCGACGTACCGGGCGCCCGTCGCTTCCACGGAAGCGGCGGGCGTTTCCCGTACCTTGATCCCCATGACCGCCCTTCCCAACTCCCGTACAGAGCCGGACGGTTCGGCCGTCATCCGGGTCCTCAGCTACAACATCCGCTCCATGCGCGACGACACCGACGCCCTCGCCCGGGTGATCGCCGCCTGCGCCCCCGATCTCGTCCTGATCCAGGAGGCGCCGCGCTTCTTCCGCTGGCGCAAGAAGCTGGCCAGGCTCGCCGCCGCCTCAGGACTGGTGATCCTCTCCGGTGGCGGCAGCGCGGCGGGGCCCGCGCTCCTGTGCTCGCTGCGCGCCACCGTCGAACGCACCGAGGACATCCTGCTTCCCCTGACCCCCGGGCTGCACCGGCGCGGCTTCGCGACCGCGGTCGTCCGCTTCGGCGGCGCCCGGCTCGGCGTCCTCAGCTGCCATCTGAGCCTGCAGGCCGACGAGCGCTACGAGCAGGGCGGTATGCTCCTCGACCGGCTCGCGGCCCTCGGCACCGAGCACGCCGTCGCGGGCGGCGACCTCAACGACCGGCCCACGGGGCGTACCTTCCGGCGTCTGGCCGCCGAGCTGCGCGACTGCTGGGCGGCCAAGCCGTGGGGCGGCGAGAACACCTCCGTACCGGACAACCCGTATCAGCGCATCGACGCGGTCTTCGCCACCTCCGGGATCGAAGTCCTGGGCTGCGGCGTCCCGTTGGGGCACGCGGGTGTGAGCGAGGCCGATCTGAGGGCGGCCACGGACCACCTTCCCGTCCTGGCCGCCCTCAGGGTGCCCGTCAGCCCGCGAGCAGCTGGGTGACGCGCGCCGCCGATGTGCCGATGCCCGTCGGGCCGCTCAGCCGCCAGGGCGCGCCGCCGGTGCCCGCCGTGAGGTCCTCCTCGCGGTAGCGCCGGCACTCGCGGTGCCAGGTGAGGATGGCGGACATCCAGTCCCGCAGCTCCTGGACGTACTCGCCGAGTACGGCGCGGGTGGCGTCGTCGAGGCCCAAGTCGTCGTAGAGCACCGGCAGTTCATGGCGTACGACATGCTGGAACTGCCGCATCCGGGACCTCATCAGGTCGTCCACGATGCCCACCGCGGCCGGATAGTCCACGCCGAAGAAGTTCTGCACGACGAGAACGCCGTTGTGCACCTCGCCCTCGTACTCGATCTCCTTCTGGTACGAGAACAGGTCGTTGAGGAGCGTCGCGTAGTCGACCGCCGAGTTCTCCAGGGAGCGGATCGGACCGCTGCGGTAGACCTCGTCGGGCACCTTGTCGCCGCTGCGGATGCGGCACAGGCGCAGGGTCATGTCGGCGCCGAAGGTGAGGCGGCGCATCTCGATGTAGTCGACCGGGTCGGGGATGCGGTGCTGCGTCTGGTTGGCCAGCTCCCACAGCCAGCTGGCGGTCATGTCCTCGACGGCCTTGCGGAAGACGGCCCGGTTCCGCTCGGTCATCGGGCCCGCCGTGCGGGTCCACAGATCGCCGAGACCGCGCTCCAGGGCATTGGCGGGCTCCGGTGCCGAGCTGCCGTCGAGGGGCATGAAGAGCGAGAGCCGGTCGTTGGCGGCCCGGGCCCCCGCGAGGTCACGGCCGCGGCCGTAGAGCGCCGGGAAGAGATCGTCCCCGTAGGTTCCCCAGGTCAGCCACTGCGAGGAGAGGTCGAGTTCGTCCGGGGTCGCGTCCGGGTCGAGGCCGGCCGCGCACAGCGGGAAGTCAAAGCCCTTCAGGCGCCGTTCGTCCCAGATGTCGGAGAGCGGCTGACCGGGCTGTGCCTGGAGCATCCCCATCCGACGGCCCCACTCCACGCAGCGCAGCCGGGCGCCCGGCAGATGCGGGCTCAGTGTCGTCGGGAACGGCATGTCGAAGTCCGGCAGCAGCGACGGGCCGACGTGCTGGTGCGGCCGGTGCGTATGGCTGCGAAGGCGTGCGGCCTCGGCGCGCGGGGTGAACCGGATGCCCGCCTCGGGGACCGAGAAGCCGTTCGCCGAGAAGCCCACCTGCTGAGCGTCCGTGGCGCCCTCGTTCATATAGCGGCTGGAGCGCATATGCCACTCGTGGCCGCCGGACTGCCAGTCCTGCAGTCCCTTCGCGTATGCCGCGACCGCGGCGGCCGCGGCCGCGTCGAGCCCCTTCTCGGCGCACAGCGGGCCGACCTCGGTCAGGGCGGTGTTCTCGAACTGCTGCAGCCGGGAGGTCAGCAGATCGTTGACGGAGTCCGCCGCCTCCTGTGTCGTACAGCCGAGGAACTTCTCCATGACGAGCACGCCATTGCTGTTCTCGCCCTCGTCCTCGACCTCGCGCTGGTACGAGAAGAGGTCGTTGCGCAGATGTACGGCGTCGGAGAACGCGTCGCGCAGGACCCGCAGCGGCCTGGACTCCGCCACGGATTCCGGGAGTTCGGCGTGCGCGGCGTACTCGACGAGGCCGGCCGACCAGGGGGCGCCGCCGACCTTGCGGCGCATCTCGATGTACTCGACGGGGTTGGCGATCCGCCCCTCGTTGATGTTGGACAGCTCCCACAGGGACTCGTTCAGAAGGTTCTCGGTGGCCTCCGCGAACCGGCTCCGCCAGCCCTCCGACATGCTCGGCACCGTGCGCGCCCACAGATCGGCGAGACCCGCCTCGACCGGGGTCCGCGGTTCCGGGAAGCCCGCGGCCGGGTCCCTCGGCATGAAGGCGGGGAGCCGGTCCAGATAGGCCTTGGCGCCCTCGCGGTCCTGGGTGCGCTTGAACAGCTCCAGGAAGTGGTCGTCGAAGAAGAAGACCCACACATACCAGTCGGTGACGAGGGACAGCGCCTCGGCGTCGCAGTCGGGGTGGGTGTACGCGCACAGCAGTGCGTAGTCGTGCGCGTCGAGATCACGCTCCTCCCAGACCCCCGACCCCTCCAGCATCCCCATCCGGCGCGCCCACTGCTTGGTGTGCGAACGGGCCGCCTCCACATGGACGTTGAGCCGGGCCGGATACGGAACGTAGAAGTCGGGGAGGGTGAAGGGCTGTCCCATGCGCGGCGCGCCTTTCGTGTACGAGGAGCAGGTGCGGGTAACGGTCCGGCGATCGGCAGTGATCGCTTCCGGACCAGCGCTACCCATCCCTCGTACGGCCCACGCGGCGGCGCGATTAGTCGTACAACTGATGGCTGTTTTCGGTCAGTTGGATCCGGTCAGGCGCGGTGGAACGTCCAGGCCTGGTTCTCCTGGGTGAAGGCCTTGTCCTTGTAGAACCTCATGCCGGACGGCTCGTCGGTGTCGAGGTAGGAGGGCTTCATTTCCCCGCACGCGGAGTTGGAGCGGGACTTGTCCACCGTGGCGGTGTCGAGATTCAGGCGGCTGCCGCCGTTCTGCACGGAGATCAGCCTGGCCACGTTCACACAGTTCTGGCCCGGTGCGCCCGTGGTGCCGTAGAACGTGACGGCCTGCTGGCCCGCGGTGGCCCGCTGCACCGTGATCCGGGTCGGACCGCCGTAGGGCGAATCGTTCGCCCAGCTGCCGAGGAAGTACGAGGGAACGCTGTTGGCCGGGGCCTCGCCGCCGCCACTGCCTCCGCTGTCGCCGCCGCCCGAACCCGAGCCGCCGCCCGAGGTCTGACTGCCGTCGGAGCCTTCGGCGGGCTGGTCGTCCGCCGCGCCGGTGGGGTCGCCGTCACCACCGCCCGCGCCGGCCGCCGCCGCGTCGCCCTTGTCCCCGCCGCTGTCCTTGCCCTTGCCGTCTTCCTTGCCCTTGCCCTTGTCCTCGTCCTTGCCCTTCGCGTCGGCGTCCTCGGACTTCGAAGGGGCCGGGGACGAGGGGGAGTTGCTCGAGGCGGGGGGCGCGCTGCGGTTGCTGTCGGCGCCCTGGGTGTCCCGGTCGCGCTCGATGAAGAGATACACGGTGCCGGAAGTGGCCAGGACGGCGAGCGCGGCTGCCGCGATGATCCAAGGGGTACGGCGATGGCCGCGCCGGTCGGTGCCGGGCCGGTCGGTGCCGGTCGCCGCGGACTGCTTCGGCGCCGGTGCCTCGGAGGCGGAGGGCGCACGGCGGAGGCGGAAGGTGGCGGGGTCGGACGGGGTGGGGGCGGCCTCGTCTGCGTCTGCGTCTGTGCCTGCGTCTGCTTCTGGGCCTGCCGCTTCGGCTCCGGTGTCCGCTGCCGCGTCGGGTGCGGGCTCCGGCTGGGGATCCTCCTCGGCTTCGCCGGGGGCGCCCGGCTCCGGGGTCCCCGTACCCGTACCCATTCCCGTACTCGCAGCCGCAAGAGGCGCCTCCGCGTCGAGGAGCCGTGCCGTGTGCTGTGCGAGATGGGCCACGAGTTCGCCCGGCAGCCAGGACGCCGATGACCCCCGAGCCGCCGTGGCCGGCCGCCCGGGGTCCGCCAACAGCGCGTCCACGTCCGGGCGTTCGGTGACGCCCTTCGTCAGGCAGCGGGCGATCAGCGCGCGCAGCGCCGTGTCCTCGATCCGGTCGAGGTCGGGCTCGTCCTCGACGATCCGGTACATCAGCGCGTGCTGGTTGCTCGCCCCGTGGCCGAACGCCAGGCGCCCCGTCGCCGCGTACACGAGCATGCAGCCGAGCGCGAAGACATCGGCTTTCGGGCCGGTCTCCTCGCCCCGGATCTGCTCGGGCGCCATGAAACCGGGTGAGCCGACCACCATGCCCGTGCTGGTGAGCAGCGACTCGATGGAGGTCTGCACGGCACGCGCGATCCCGAAGTCGATGACCTTGGGCCCC
The DNA here is from genome assembly GCF_042665355.1 of Streptomyces monticola. NCBI lineage: Bacteria > Bacillati > Actinomycetota > Actinomycetes > Kitasatosporales > Streptomycetaceae > Streptomyces > Streptomyces monticola. The sequence continues at coordinate 90,197 of NZ_JBHTCF010000019.1, forward strand.
TCGACCGTGAGCATCACATTGGACGGCTTGAGGTCGCGGTGCACGATCCCGGCCCCGTGGATGCCCTGCAGCGCCCGCAGCATTCCGTCGGCGAGCGCGTGCACCGAGGCGGCGGGCAGCGGGCCGTACTCCCTGACGACCTGTTCGAGCGAGGGCCCCGGCACATAACCGGTGGCCACCCAGGGCCGCTCGGCCTGCGGGTCGGCGTCGAGCACGGGTGCCGTGAACCGCCCGCCGACGCTCCGTGCCGCCTCGACCTCGCGGCGGAAGCGGGCCCGGAACTGCCGGTCCGAGGTGTGCTCTTCGTGCACCACCTTCACGGCCACCGTCCGGCCGCCCTCGGACCTGGCCAGATAGACCCGGCCCATGCCGCCGGCGCCGAGGCGGCCGAGTAGCTGGTAGGGGCCCACGCGGGGCGGATCGGTGGGCGACAGCGGCTCGATGCCGCCGAATCCGTTGCCGAGCCCGCCGCCGAGCCTGCCGCCGAGCCCGTCGTCCCGGTCGTCGTGAGAGCTGTGCATGCCGGACCCGTCCCCCATTCGCCCCGATGGTGTCACTGCTGACAGATGACGATGTTGTCACTGATTACATGTGACGCTCCAGTGCGGCCGTTGGTTCTGCGGCTGCTGGAACTCGGGTCAGGATAGGGGGACTTGACCTTGATGTGAGTGTCTTGATGTGAGTGTGGGGCCCGCAGTGGTCAGACGACCGCGCCGCGCCCCGGGTCGTCGTCCTCCTCGTCATCGCCCCGCATCCGCAGTACGAGCGTGGCGAAGCCGCCGATGAAGCCGCCGATGCCGAGGGTGGTCAGCCACCACGTCATGTCCCAGCCGAGCAGGACGGCGAGCAGCAGCAGCACGGGGCCGCCGATGACCGCGAGCCAGGCGAACTTGGCCGTGGCATCGGCCTCGGGCAGCGGGGGCGGCTCCGGCGGTACGAAATGGCCCTCGTCGTCCGCGTCGGAGGCCTCCGACGGTGTGTAGTCCCGCGGGCCGACGCCGGGCGCGAAGGTGATGGAGCCGCCTGCTTTACCGGCACCGGCACCGGAGTCCGCGCCCGGTCCGGAGCCCGCGTCCGGGTCCGAGCCCGTGTCCGCGCCCGAATCCCCGGCAGGGTCCGAACCGGCGTCCCGGCCGGTCCCGGACGACGAGGACTCCGGCCCCTGCTTCGGGGCGGGCTCCGACTGATTGGCCTCCGCCACGAGGCCGGCGAGATCCTCGACCGACTTGAACGGCTTGGCGCCCGGCGGATCCGCGGGCTCCTCGCCGTACCCGGCGACGATCGCCGCCCAGGCCGCGTCTTCGTCGAGCGGGCGGCCCTCGTCCTCCTCGCGACTGCCGTCGCGCTCCGCACCGTGCTCAGCCACCGGTGGCCGTCCCCTCTTTGCTGTCGTCGACACTGGGGGCGAGCCGGCCGAGGAAGGCGAGGCTCTCCTCGAAGATCCGGTCCGCGTCATAGTCCAACGTCGCCACGTGGTAACTCTGTTCCAGCAGAATCTCCGTGACATCCGTGGACGAGACGCGGCTGAGGATGCGGGCCGAGTCGGCCGGCGGCACGACATGGTCCTGAGGGCTGTGCAGAAGCACGATCGGCTGGGTCACCTGCGGCAGCTCGGCGTCGACCAGGCGGAAGAACCGGCGCAGCGAGTGCGCGGCGTGCAGCGGCACCCGGTCGTACCCGATCTCCTCGCCGCCGTCCATGGCGATATCACTGGCGATGCCCTTGGTGGTGCGCACGAAGTGGCGGGCGACGGGCAGGGCGTGGGCGGCCAGGCCGTGGACCTTGTTCGCCGGGTTGACCAGGACCAGGCCCGCGATCGCGTCGCCGTGCTTGGCGGCGAGGCGCAGGGTGAGCGCGCCGCCCATGGAGAGCCCGAACACAAAGACCTGGGAGCAGCGCGCCCGCAGGTCGTGCAGCTCGCGGTCCACCTCCGCGTACCAGTCCTGCCAGCCGGTCAGGGCCATGTCCTGCCAGCGGGTGCCGTGTCCGGGCAGCAGGGGCAGGGAGACCGTCAGACCGTTCTTGGCCAGATACTCCGCCCAGGGGCGCAGCGACTGCGGGGATCCGGTGAAACCGTGGCAGAGCAGGACGCCGACCTCTCCGCCCTCGTGGCGGAACGGCTCGGCTCCGGGGAGGACCGGCACCTTCGGTCTCCTTCATGAGGTCCATGGTTCATGGGGGCCATGGGGATCGAACGGGAGGATGCGTTCACGGTACGCGACCGGACGGGCACCGACCAGGGCCGTCCCGGAAGGAGGGCCGGCCGGTGACGGGTTAAGGTCTGTTCGACAGAAACGAAAGGCGTACGCGTTGATCTACGGCGTAATGAAGCTCACCGTCGGCGGGAGTCTGAAGACCGTGTTCAGGCCCTGGGTGGAGGGCCTCGAGAACATTCCCGACGAGGGGCCGGCGATCCTCGCGAGCAATCATCTGTCCTTCTCGGACTCCTTCTTCCTGCCCGCGGTCCTGGACCGGAAGGTCACCTTCATCGCCAAGGCCGAGTACTTCACCTCTCCGGGGGTGAAGGGCAAGCTGACGGCGGCCTTCTTCAAGGGCGTCGGGCAGCTGCCCGTTGACCGCTCGGGTGCCCGCGGCGCGGGTGAGGCCGCCATCAAGAGCGGTATCGACGTCATCGAGCGCGGTGAGCTCTTCGGTATCTACCCGGAGGGCACCCGTTCGCCCGACGGCCGTCTCTACCGCGGCAAGCCCGGCGGCCTCGCGCGCGTGGCGCTCGCCACCGGCGCCCCGGTGATCCCGGTCGCGATGATCGACACGGAGAAGATCCAGCCGCCCGGCAAGGTCGTGCCGAAGCTGATGCGCCCCGGCATCCGGATCGGCAAGCCGCTGGACTTCAGCCGCTACCAGGGCATGGAGGGCGACCGCTTCATCCTGCGTTCGGTGACCGACGAGGTCATGTACGAAATCATGAAGCTCTCCGGCCAGGAGTACGTCGACATCTACGCGACCGCGGCGAAGCGGCAGATCGCGGACGCGGCGAAGAAGAAGGCCGAGCTGGAGAAGAAGGCCGAGCAGGAGAAGAAGGCCGAGCAGGAAAAGAAGAAGGCGGAGCAGGAGAAGGCCGGGCAGGGGGCCCCGCGGGGGAAGACCGGGCGGGACAAGGCCGCCTAGGCGTAGATTCCGGGGCGCGCCGCCAGGACTTCGCCCGGCCCGGTCACGCCGTGTGCGGGGCAGGGGGCAGGGGGCCGGGGCCGGGGCGGGCCCGTACGCGAGGGTGGGGGAGGACATGGCCAAGCGCGAGCGTGTCATGCGGATGTCGGTCGAACTGCCCCTGTGGCGCGCTCTGGCCGGATACCGCGTCCTGACGATGGTCTACGCGGTGGCGCGTTTCGTGCACGCGCGGGAGGACTACGACCGTGCCTGGATCGCCGTCGCCTACCTCGGCTTCCTCGCCGTGTGGACCGTGGTCACGCTCTCCCGCGTCTCCAACGCCGAGAGCTGTACCAAGCGCTTCCTCACCGCCGACCTGACCGTCGCGCTCACGGGCATCCTGCTGACCCCGCTCTCCGACCCCGATCACGGCGACGGCCCGACGCTGCCGAGCATATGGGCCGCCGGCGCCGTGCTCGCCTTCGCGCTCAAGGGCGGCTGGCGCTGGGCCGCGGTGGCCTCGTCCCTGGTGGCCGTCGCCAACATCATCCAGCGCCAGACCCCCAGCACGGACACCCTGCACAACGTCCTGCTCGTCTGGGTCGCCTCCATCGCCATCGGATACGTCGTCGAGGTCGCCCGTGCCTCGGAGCGCACCCTGGCCCGCGCCCTGGAGATCGAGGCGGCGACGCGTGAGCGCGAGCGCCTGGCCCGTGACATCCACGACAGCGTGCTCCAGGTGCTCGCGATGGTGCAGCGGCGCGGCACCGCGCTCGGCGGCGAGGCCGCGGACCTCGGCCGTCTCGCGGGCGAGCAGGAGGTCGCCCTGCGCACCCTGGTGGCGGGCGGCCTGGTGCCGGCGTCCCGCGCATCGGAGGACGTCGCGCAGGGCGCCGTGGTCCGCGAGGTCGAGGAGCCGGACGAGCCCGGCACGCCCGGCCCGCAGGATCTTCGGGCGCTGCTCGCGCTGCACGCCGGCGCCCGCGTGACGTTCTCGGAACCCGGCGCCCCGGTCATGCTCCCGGCCCCGGCGGCGAAGGAACTGGCCGCCGCTGTCAGTGCCGCCCTGGACAATGTGCGGCGGCATGCGGGAGACGACGCCCGGGCCTGGATCCTGGTCGAGGACTGGCCGGACGAGGTGATCGTGACGGTCAGGGACGACGGCCCGGGCATCCCGGAGGGCAGGCTCGCGCAGGCCGAGGGGGAAGGGCGCCTCGGGGTGGCCCTGTCGATCCGCGGCCGGCTGCGGGACATCGGGGGCACAGCCGAGCTGATCTCGGTCCCAGGGCAGGGCACGGAAGTAGAGCTGAAAGTCCCACGGGGGAAGGCGAGTCGATGAGCGAGCGGCACACGGAGAAGGACCAGAAGACCGGGAAGACCGGGAAGACCGGGAACGCCGGGAAGGCCGAGGGGGCGGAGCAGGCCGGGGCCGGGGAGAACGGCGGTCCGATCAAGGTGATGGTCGTCGACGACCACCCGATGTGGCGGGACGCCGTCGCCCGCGACCTCACCGAGGCGGGTCTCGACGTGGTCGCCACCGCCGGTGACGGCGAGCAGGCGGTGCGCCGCGCCAAGGCCGCGGGTCCCGACGTCCTGGTCCTGGACCTCAATCTCCCGGCCAAGCCCGGCGTGCAGGTATGCAAGGAACTGGTCGGCGCCAACCCGAAGCTGCGGGTCCTGGTCCTGTCGGCGAGCGGTGAGCACGCCGATGTGCTGGAGGCGGTCAAGTCCGGCGCCACCGGCTATCTCCTGAAGTCGGCGTCCACGGAGGAGCTGCTCGACGCCGTGCGCCGTACCGCCGTCGGTGACCCGGTGTTCACGCCCGGCCTCGCCGGCCTCGTCCTCGGTGAGTACCGCCGCCTGGCGTCGGAGCCGCTGCCCACCGAGCCGGACGAGCCCAAGGCCCCGCAGCTCACCGACCGTGAGACGGAGGTCCTGCGCCTGGTCGCCAAAGGCCTGAGCTACAAGCAGATCGCCGAGCGCCTGGTGATCTCGCACCGCACCGTGCAGAACCATGTCCAGAACACCCTGGGCAAGCTGCAGCTGCACAACCGCGTGGAGCTGGTGCGGTACGCGATCGAGCGGGGCCTCGACGAGGAGTGACCGGTGCGTGCGGTCGGCGGCAAAGCCCTCGAATGAGTGAACGCGCATGATCAACTCCCCTTGATTTCACCGGAATTGACGCTTCACCCCGTCCCGAAGTGACCTGGATCACCATTAGCGTGACCCGCATCAGGTCACTGAGGCGAAGGGACACATTCCATGCGGGTCGGAGTACTGACCGGAGGCGGCGACTGCCCCGGGCTCAATGCGGTCATCCGGGGCATCGTCCGCAAGGGCGTCCAGGAGTACGCGTATGACTTCCTGGGCTTCCGGGACGGCTGGCGCGGTCCCATCGAGGGCGACACCGTCCAGCTCGACATCCCGGCGGTGCGCGGCATCCTGCCCCGCGGGGGGACCATTCTCGGCTCCTCGCGCACCAACCCCTTCAAGGAGGAGAACGGCGTCCGGCGGATCAAGGAGAACCTCGCCAAGCACGACATCGAGGCGCTGATCGCGATCGGCGGCGAGGACACCCTCGGCGTCGCGGCGCGGATGTCCGACGAGTACGGCATCCCCTGCGTCGGCGTGCCCAAGACCATCGACAACGACCTCTCGGCCACCGACTACACCTTCGGCTTCGACACCGCCGTGGGGATCGCCACCGAGGCCATCGACCGTCTGCACACCACCGCCGAGTCCCATATGCGGGTGCTCGTCGTCGAGGTCATGGGCCGGCACGCCGGCTGGATCGCCCTGCACTCGGGCCTCGCGGGCGGCGCCAACGTCATCCTGATTCCCGAGCAGCGCTTCGACGTCGACCAGGTCTGCGCCTGGGTGACCTCGCGCTTCAAGGCCTCGTACGCGCCGATCGTGGTCGTCTCCGAGGGGGCGATGCCCAAGGACGGCGAGATGATCCTCAAGGACGGCTCCCTGGACTCCTTCGGGCATGTGCGTCTTTCGGGCGTCGGCGAGTGGCTGGCCAAGGAGATCGAGCAGCGCACCGGCAAGGAGGCCCGCACCACGGTCCTCGGCCACGTCCAGCGCGGCGGCACTCCCTCCGCCTTCGACCGCTGGCTGGCCACCCGCTTCGGACTGCACGCGATCGAGGCGGTACGCGACGGCGACTTCGGCAAGATGGTCGCCCTGCGCGGCACCGACATCGTGCGGGTCCCGATCGGCGAGGCCACGGCGAAGCTGAAGACGGTCGATCCGAAGCTGTACGAGGAGGTCGGCGTCTTCTTCGGCTGAGCCGCGGGCAGCGGTCCGCCGCACCCGTCCGCCGGACCGTCCGTCGGCCCGTCCGCCGAGCGGCAGCCCCGGGCTCTGGGTCGTATATTCGCGATGTTCGTGTTTGCGCGAAATGCGGCCCAGAGCTCTTTGCTCGGCCCCTTGACCAGCGGAACGGGAGAAGTCGTGGAAATCCTGGCATTCGGTGTGCAGGCCGACGAGAAGCCGCTGATCGAGAAGGCCTTCGCGGGACTCCACGACGTCCGCTGTCTCGATGTGTTCCTGACCGAGGACACCGCCCCCATCGCGGCGGGCTACGAGATCATCTCCACCAGCGTCAACGCCAGCCTGGACAATCGCGTCCTGCAGACTCTCGCCGCGGGCGGGACGCAGATGATCGCGCAGCGCTCCACCGGCTTCAACAACATCGACCTGCTGGTCGCCGAGCGCCTCGGCCTCACCGTGGCCCGGGTCTCGTACTACTCGCCCTACTCGGTGGCCGAGTTCGCCTGGACCCTCGCGATGGCGGTCAACCGCCGGATCGTGCGCGCCTCCAACCGGACCCGGGACTTCGACTTCCGCCTCGACGGGCTGATGGGCCGGGACATGCGCGGCCGCACCGTGGGCGTCCTGGGCACCGGCAAGATCGGTGAGGCGTTCACCCGGATCGCCCATGGCTTCGGTATGAACCTGCTCGGCTGGGACGTGGCGCAGAACCCCGCGTGCGTGGAGCTCGGCATGAAGTACGTCGAGAAGGACCAGCTCTTCGCCGAATCCGACCTGGTCAGCCTGCACGTCCCGCTGTTCCCCGAGACGAAGCACATCATCAACGCCGAGGCGCTTGCGGTCATGAAGGACGAGGCGATCCTGGTGAACTCCAGCCGGGGCGCCCTGATCGACACGGAGGCCCTGGTCGGCGAGCTCCGCCGGGGCAGATTCGCCGGCGTCGGCCTCGATGTCTACGAGGCCGAGGCCGGGCTCTTCTTCCTCGACAAGTCGATCCAGGGCGTCCAGGACGACACCCTGGCCCGCCTGATGACCTTCCCGAACGTCCTGGTCACCTCCCACCAGGCGTACTACACGGTGGACGCGGTGGGCCAGATCATCGAGACGACCGTCAAGAACGTCCAGGACTACACGGAGGGCCGCCGCAGCGAGAACGTCCTCGTCCCCGCGGAGCCCAAGGTCAGCTGACCCAGGAGTTCCGCGACGATCCGGGTGCCGCGCAGCGTGAGCACCGACTCCGGGTGGAACTGCACCCCCGCGAACCCGGGCCCGCGCAGCGCATGCACTTCGCCCGTCGCCGCGTCGCGGGAGACCTCCACCGAGTGCGCCGCGAGCTCCGCCTCCGCCTCGTCGTCGCAGTGCGCCACGAAGCTGTTGTAGAAGCCCACCACCTCGGGCCGCCCGAACAGCTCGATCCGGGTCTGTGCGCCCTGGTACGGAATCTGCTTCCGTACGGTCTCCAACCCCAGCTCGACGGCGAGGAGTTCATGCCCCAGACAGACTCCGAGCAGGCCGTGCCGGTGCTCGCGTACGAGGGCGGCGGCGAGCGAGCGCAGCGTCCGCATCTTGGGGTCGGCGGTGTCCGACGGGTCGCCGGGGCCGGGGCCGAGGACGATCGGGCCCTCGTGGCGCAGGGCCGCTTCCCGCAGCCCCGGCTCGTCGTAGCGCCGCACGCTCACCTCCAGGCCCGATGACCGCAGCAGATGCGCGAGCATCGCCGTGAAGGTGTCCTCGCCGTCGATCACCAGGGCGTGCCCGGACAGCGTCTGTGACCGCTCCTGCATCCGCAGCCAGAACGGCGCAAGCGAGGCGCGCCGCGAGTCCAGCGCCTCACGCACCCGCGGATCGTCCGCCAGCTTCGGCCGTACGTCCTGCCCGCGCGGCCGTCCCGGACGCACCCCCAGGGCGGCCAGCACCCCGGCGGCCTTGGCATGGGTCTCGGCGACCTCGCTCACCGGGTCCGAGTCGCGCACCAGGGTCGCGCCGACCGATACCCGCAGCCGGCCTGCGGCGTCGATGTCGGCGGTACGGATCAGGATCGGCGAGTCCAGGGTCCGGGCGCCGACGGCTCCTTCCCGGCCACCGTCACCGGCGGCCGGGCCGATGAGGGCGAGGGCGCCCGCGTAGTAGCCGCGCCCGCCCGGCTCGTACCGCTCGATGACCCGGCAGGCGTTCTGCACGGGGGAGCCGGTGACCGTCGCCGCGAACATGGTCTCCTTCAGGACCTCGCGCACATCGAGGGAAGACTTGCCGCGCAACTCGTACTCGGTGTGGGCGAGATGGGACATCTCCTTCAGGCGCGGGCCGACCACGACACCGCCCATGTCACCGACGGTGCACATCATCTTGAGCTCCTCGTCGACCACCATGGAGAGCTCGGAGATCTCCTTGCCGTCCGCGAGGAAGTCGAGGAGGTGCTCGGGCGTGGGGCCTTCGGCGGGGTAGCGGTAGGTCCCGCTGATCGGGTTCATCACGACCGTCCCGCCGTTCATGCGCACATGCACTTCAGGACTGGCCCCGACGAGTGTGCGCTCCCCGGTGTGCACGACATACGTCCAGTACGCGCCCCGCTCACCCGCGAGCAGCCGGCGGAACAGGGCGAGCGCGTCCGCCCGTGAGAACCCCGGGACCGTGCCCTCGAAGTTCCGCCGGATCACGAAGTTGGCGCCCTCGCCCTGCCCGATCTCGTCCCGGATCACCCGCTCGACGATGTCCGCGTACGCCTCGTCGTCGATGTCGAAAGCCCCGTCCTGGACGGCCACTTGATGCGCGGGCAGCGCTTCCATGACCTCGTCGAGGGGCAGTGTGCAGACCTCATCGGCGGCCAGGACCGACAGCGGGGTGCCGTCGTCGCGGACGTCGAAGCCCCGCTCCCTGATCTGCCGGAACGGTACGAGGGCCAGGACCGGAAGCTCCCGGTCCGGGATATCGCGGAGCCGCTCGGCCTCCTGCACCGGTCCGAGCAGCACCTCGACGGTGTTCTCGTCATGACCGGGCGTACGGCGGCGGAGCAGGGCGAAGGGGGTGTCGGAGTCGAGGAGCCGACGGATCAACTGCTGTGCGGGCTTCGCGGACTGTGCGGGCATCGGAGGTTCCTTCCTGGCGAGAGGAGGGAACGGCCCGGAAAACACTGAAGGCCGCCCCTCGGGCGGCCTTCGCGAATCGGTGTACGCGCAGTCAGTGGGCCGCCGGGTGAGCGGTCCACCACCAGTTACGGGTCGTGTGCGCGAACATGCCGTGACCCTAGCGCATGAGGAGTGCGTCCAGCGTTCTGTCCGGATAGTGGCCGCGCTCCGCCTCATCGGGCAGCGCCGACGGCACCGCGTGCGCGAGCTGACTGTGCCCCAAGCAGACGGTGTACGCGAGCAGTCCGCGCCGGTGCGCCTCCTCGTCGGGGAAGCCGGCCGCGGCGAAGAGCCGGGCCAGATAGGCCACCCGGCGCCCGGTCACGCGCCGCAGGGCCGCCGCGACCTGGGGGGTGGCCGGCGGTGGCGAGCAGCGAGACCTCCAGGGGGTCGGACGCGGCGGACGCGAAGGCCACCGTCAGGAGCCGCCGGATCCGGGCCTCGGGGTCGGGCTCCGCCTCGACCTCGGCGATGGTGCCTTCCGTGCGCACCTCGGCCCAGCGGTCGAGGGCCGCCTCGATCAGTGCCGCGCGGTTGGCGAAGGCCGCCGCGTCCGCTTCGACGGCGCCCCGCCCTGGGACGGCTTCCACGAACTGACGGTCGAGCCGCTGGGCGCGGACCGGTGCCGTGTCCGGCACGTCCTGGAGAGGGAGTTCGGGGCCGGCGGCCGTCTCACATGGCTGCTTGTCGTGCGGCCCGTGCACGACACGATCATCGAGGAGCTGTTCGACAACATCGAGCGTGTGACGACCGGCGGCCCCGCCAGGCCGGTGCGCCGGTCGGCCCGGGTGCGGCTGCTCCGCCGCCTGCTGTGGGCCAGACCGGAGACGGTCGCCGTCCCGGAGCGGGCCCGGCTGCTGCGCGCGGCCGTCGACCGCCCCGGCTACACGGACGCGTACCGCATGGAGCTGCAGCCGGGCCTGCCGCGCGACCCGGCGGCCTGGACCGGGATCCTGCGCGACGCCTTTCCCGTGCTCGCCCGCGAGGACGGGGAGCTGCTCCTGGACGTGAACACGGCGGGCCTGACCGCCCGCGCCTCGATCCTCGTCGACGAGCGATACCTCACACTCAGCACCGCCGTGGCGGCCGCGACCCTGCGCAGCCGCCCTTATTGGGGCGTGGTCCGCAGGGCGCATCCCTTCATGGCCCGCACCATGCTGCGCCGCACCCACCGCCGCCTGGCACTGGCCGCACCGAGCGCCGGGGAGCGCGCCAGGGACGCCGGGACGGCCGTCTCACGTAGTGGGCCGGGGGATGGGCAGTCGGCATGACCCCGTAATGTTGTCGAGGTGACCGTGAACGCTAAGACCACCGCTGACGGTGGCAACACCTGGCGAGACCTGCCCGCGGCGCAGCAGCCCGAGTACCCCGATGCCGAGGCTCTGCGCGATGTGATCGCGGACCTCGAGTCGTATCCGCCGCTCGTCTTCGCAGGCGAGTGCGACCAGCTGCGCGCCCGCCTTGCGTCCGTCGCCAAGGGAGAGGCGTTCCTGCTCCAGGGCGGCGACTGCGCCGAGGCCTTCGACGGCGTATCGGCCGACCACATCCGCAACAAGCTCAAGACCCTGCTCCAGATGGGCGCCGTGCTCACGTACGCCGCCTCGGTGCCGGTCGTGAAGGTCGGCCGGATCGCGGGCCAGTACTCCAAGCCGCGCTCCAAGCCCACCGAGACCCGTGACGGCGTCACGCTGCCGACCTATCGCGGCGACTCCGTGAACGGCTTCGAGTTCACCGAAGAGGCCCGGATCCCGGACCCCGAGCGCCTGAAGCGGATGTACCAGGCCTCCGCCTCGACGCTGAACCTGGTGCGCGCCTTCACCACCGGTGGTTACGCCGACCTGCACCAGGTGCACGCCTGGAACCAGGACTTCGTGAAGTCGTCCCCGTCGGGCCAGCGCTACGAACAGCTCGCCCGCGAGATCGACAACGCGCTGAAGTTCATGCGCGCCTGCGGCACGGACCCGGCCGAGTTCCGGACCGTCGAGTTCTACGCCTCCCACGAGGCGCTGCTTCTCGACTACGAGACGGCGCTGACCCGCACCGACTCGCGCACCGGCAATCTGTACGACGTCTCGGGCCACATGGTCTGGATCGGTGAGCGCACCCGTCAGCTCGACCACGCGCACATCGAGTTCGCCTCGCAGATCCGCAACCCGATCGGCATCAAGCTGGGCCCGACGACCACCCCGGAGGAGGCGCTGCAGTACATCGAGCGCCTCGACCCGGACCGTGAGCCCGGCCGGCTGACCTTCATCGTGCGGATGGGCGCGGACAAGATCCGCGACAAGCTGCCGACCCTGGTCGAGAAGGTCACCGCGTCCGGCGCCCAGGTCGCCTGGATCACCGACCCGATGCACGGCAACACCTACGAGGCCGCGTCGGGCCACAAGACCCGGCGCTTCGACGATGTGCTCGACGAGGTCAAGGGCTTCTTCGAGGTGCACAAGGCGCTCGGCACGCACCCGGGCGGTATCCACGTCGAGCTCACCGGTGACGATGTCACCGAGTGCGTGGGCGGCGGCGACGAGATCTTCGTCGACGATCTGCACCAGCGCTACGAGACGGCCTGCGACCCGCGCCTCAACCGCAGCCAGTCGCTCGACCTGGCGTTCCTGGTGGCGGAGATGTACCGGGACCAGTAATTCTGTCCCTTTTGACACAGCAGCGTGGGGCGCGGATCACATCTGATCCGCGCCCCACGCTTCTTTTGTGTGCGCACCTCGGCGGGTAAGGTTAGGTTAGCCTCACCGATTAATCGGGACGGCGCCATCTATCGATCCCGACAGCGAATCCACCGGGGAGGTGAGCCGCGTGTTCGTCTGCAACTGCTTCGGAGTCACCGAAGAGCAGGTCAAGAAGCACGCGGCGGACGGTGCCTGCACCCCCCGCCAGATAGCGTCCGCCTGCAAGGCCGGCACCGACTGCGGCTCGTGCGTACGCCGTATCCAGGCCCTGCTCGGCCGGGGCTCCTGCCCCCGCCGTGAGCTGATCGACCAGGGTGAGCCCGCCCTCGCGTCGGCGGCGGAACTCGCAGAGCTGAACGAAGCCGACCTGGGCGAAGCCGCCTGAACGGCGCGGTCCGACTGCTGGCCTGACTGCCCGGTCTAACTTTCCGGCTGCTCGATCAGCTGGGCGATGTAGAGCGGCTCACCGAGCTTCTCGATCAGCTCGAGCTGGGTGTCGAGATAGTCGATGTGGTGCTCTTCGTCCTCGAGGATCGACTCGAAGATATTGGCCGAGGTGATGTCGCCCTTGGCGCGCATGACCTCCACCCCGCGCTTGAGCCGGTCGATCGCCTCGACCTCGATCTGCCGGTCGGCCTGGAACATCTCGGTGACCGTCTGCCCGACCCGTACATGGAACAGGCGCTGGTAGTTGGGCAGCCCTTCGAGGAAGAGGATGCGGTCGGTGAGCACTTCCGCGTGCTTCATCTCGTCGATCGACTCGGACCGCGTGTACTTGGCGAGCTTGGGCCAGCCGAAGTTCTCCTGCATCTTCGCGTGCAGGAAGTACTGGTTGATCGCCGTGAGCTCGGCGGTCAGCTGCTCATTGAGGAATTCGATGACCTCGGGGTCGCCCTGCATCGCAGAGGCTCCTTCCAAGTATGTATCGGGGGCAGGTGCGCGCATCCTTGCACCGGTGCCAGAAGAGCGTCCAGTAAGTGCACGCTTAGTAGGAGTTGCCCGAATCGGTGCAGACCTGGTCACGTCCACACGTCGCGGGCTGTCATCATGGAGGCATGGGTCAGCCGGAAAGCCGCGAAATGGAGCAGTCGGAGCTTCCTCCGGGACAGCGGCTGCAGCGGGGCTGGCCCGTCACCCATTACGGCCCGGTCCCCAAGTTCCGCCCGGAACGCTGGGAGTTCAGGGTTTTCGGCGCCACCGCCGACGGCGACAAGCACTGCTGGACGCACGAGGAGTTCGCGGCACTTCCCTACGCCACGGTCGTCGCCGATCTGCACTGCGTCACCAAATTCTCGATGCTCGGCGCCGAATGGGGCGGGGTGCTCGCCCGCACCCTCCTCGAGCTCGCGCCGCCCGCGGACGATGTCACGCACGTGATGGTCTGGGCCGAGTACGGCTTCAGCTCGAATCTGCGGCTCGACGACTTCGCCTCCGAGAAGGCGATCTTCGCGACGCACCGGGACGCCGAACCGCTCACCGCCGAACACGGCTTCCCGCTACGGCTCGTGGTGCCTCATCTGTACGCCTGGAAGGGCCCCAAGTGGGTCCGCGGCATCGAGTACATGACCGCCGACCGCCGTGGCTTCTGGGAGGAGCGCGGCTATCACAACATCGGCGACCCCTGGCGTGAGCAGCGCTATTCCTACCAGGAGGAGCCGGGCGACGGCCCGGAGCTGTAGCAGCCTCCGGGCCATGGTCGTGACGCCCGTCCCGCGGGCCGGTGTCAGTGGTACTGGTGCACCACCGCGTGGCCCTTGCCGCGGCCGATCATCCACTTGTTGACCGGGGTGGTGATCAGGAAGGCGGCGAAGAGTGCGATCGCAAGGATCCACCAGAACTTCGGGTCCGAGAGATGTGCGTCCATGCCGCCGGGCCACAGCGCGATCACGCCGTTGTCGATCAGCTCCATCACGGCGATCGACAGGGTGTCGGCGGCCAGGGCGACCCGGAACGCGGTCTTGAAGTCGACGCCTGCCTTGAGGATGCCGCGCAGCGTCAGGGCGTAGCCGAAGAAGAACGCGAGCAGGATCGCGAGCGCCATCGTCTGGACGTTTCCCCAGCCGAGGGCCGTGCCGATCACCATGCCCAGGACCTCGCCGATGGCGCACCCGGTGAGGCAGTGCAGCGTGGCCTGTGCCGCCATGCGCCAGCTGACCTTGCCGCCGCCTCCGTGATTGTGGTGGTGGCCGTGGCCTGCGTGTTCCTTGTGGTCTGTGTGGTTCGAGTGGCCTGCGTGTTCTTGGTGGTTCTCATGGCCTTCGTGGCCGTGATGCTGGTGGTGCTCGTGGTTCCCGTGCTCGGTGTGCTGTCCGTGCCCGGTGTGCGTGCCGTGCTCCATGAGTGACCCCCAAAGTCCGGTAACGGCTCCTGCCGATGACAAGAACCGTATACCCCCAGGGGGTATTCCTCAAGCGCTCTGCGCGACCCCGTTCCCTCTCTGTGAACTCGCTGAAGTCTCCTGAAGGTCCCCTGGAGGTCCCTCAGAGGGACCCGGTGTCCCTGAGCCTCTGCAGCCGGGCCACATCCGCGGCGTGGCCCTCCTTGCCGCCCGGTGTCTCGATCACCAGGGGGACGCCCTCGGTCGCGGGGTGGGTGAAGAGCTCGCCGAAGGGGGCCTCGCCGATATGGCCGGCGCCGATGTTGGCGTGCCGGTCCTTGTGGGCGCCCACCACATCCTTCGAGTCATTGGCATGGATCAGCTTGAGCCGGCCCTCGCCGACGGTGTCCACGAGCAGATCGAGCGTCTGCTTCATGCCGCCGGGCCCGCCCAGATCGTGGCCCGCCGCGAAGATATGGCAGGTGTCCAGGCAGACACCCAGCTTGGGGTGGGCGTCCAGGGCCTCGAAGTACGGGCCGAAGTCCCAGGTGCGCGAGCAGAGCGAGGAGCCCTGCCCGGCTGTCGACTCCAGGAGCAGATACGGGTCGTCCTCGTGCGTCAGCTCTTCGAGCAGCGGCAGCATGTACTCGCGTACCTGCTTCAGGGCGACCGACCGGTCCCGGCCGCCGGTCGCGGACCCGGTGTGCACCACCACGCCGAGCGCGCCGATCTCCCGGCCCCGGCGCAGCGAGTGGCGCAGCGAGACGACCGACTTCTCCACGGTCGCCTCGGTGTGGGAGCCGAAGTTGATCAGATACGGGGCGTGGATGTACGCCGGGATGCCCTCGTCGGCGCAGGCCGCGCGGAACGCCTCGTCCTGCTTCGGGTTGCCGACGGGCGTGGCCCAGCCGCGCGGGTTGGCGACGAAGACCTGGACGGTCTCGGCGCCCATCTCACGTGCGTAGGACAGACCGACGGAGGCCAGACCGCCGGCCACGGGGACATGGCCGCCGACGGGGTTGCGGGTTCTCTTGCTGCTCACCCGTCCAGGGTTTCATGCGCCGGACGCGGCCCGGACGGCGGTCCGCCCGCCTCGTCCGTACCCGTGGCCGGTATCTGTTGCCGGTGGACCGTGGCCGGTGTCCGTGGCCCGTGGCCGTCGCCCGACGCCGGGCGGAGGGTCAGCGCACCCGGATCGTGATCTCGCTGCCCCTGGGGGCCTCGTCGCCGCCGCTCACCGACTGGTCCCAGACCGTGTCGCCGAGGAACCACTTCTGCACACTGACCTTGAACCCCTTGGCCTGCAGCTTCTCCTTGGCCTCGGCCGTCTTGAGGCCCTCGACGTCCGGGACTTCGACCATGTCCTGGCCCTTGGAGACCGTCAGCGTGACCTTGTCGCCCTCGGCCAGCTGGGCGCCCTCGCCCGGCCGCTGCACGGCGACGGTGCCCTTGTCCTCCTCGGAGAAGACCCGCTCGGGTGCGATCTCGACCTGCAGACCCGCCTCCTGGAGCTCGGAGCGGGCGTCGTCGACCGAATCGCCGACCACGTCCGGGAGTTCCACCGGGCTGCCCTTGCTGACCGTGAGCGCTATCGCCGAGCCGGGCTTGAGCTTGCTGCCGACCGGCGGCTCAGTGCTGATCACCGAGTTCTTCGGCACCTCTTCGCTGAACTGCCTTGTCACCATGCCCGGTTCGAGACTGCGCTCGCGCAGGTCGTTCTTGGCCTTCTCCAGCGGGGTGTTCTTCAGGTCGGGTACGGCGACGATGCGCGGGCCGAGCGAGATGATGAGCCTCACCTTGCCGTTGTCCCGGATGCGGCTGCCCGACTTCGGGGTGCTGCCCATGACGGTGCCGCGCTTGTCGGAGGTGCTGTACTCCCGCTTGACGTCGCGTACGTCGAGGCCGGCGTCGGACAGTGACTTGCGGGCCTCCGCCTCCGTCTTGGTGAGCAGCGGTGGTACCTGGGTGAACTGGCCGGAGTTGATGTACCAGACGCCCACGCCCACACAGAGGGTGAGCAGCGCGACGATCAGCGCCAGCACGCCTCGGCTCGGCCGGCGCCGGTTCCCCGGGCCCCCGACGGATGACTGCGTGGGCGCCTGCGGCGGCATCTCCAGACGGCTGGTGCGGTTGAGCTGCTGCTCGTCCGCGGCGGCGGTCCCGGGCAGCTCCAGCTGCTCGGCGGGGAGCGGGTGCGGCACGCTGCCCGACGCCCGCGGTATGACGCTGGTGCGGTCGTTGCCGTTGTCGTGTTCCTGGGCCCTGGCTCCCGGTGGTACGGCGTCCAGCTGCTCGTCGGTCAGGGCGGCACGGGCCTGGCGGGTCTGGGACAGCAGCGCCACCGCGTCGTGCGGGCGCACCTCGGGGGTGCGGGCGGTGGCGGCGGCGGTCAGCTCGTCGAGGTCCACGGGCAGGCCGGGGACCAGGGCCGACGGCGGCGGTACGTCCTCGTGCAGATGGCGGTAGAGGACCTGCGCGGGGGACTCGCCGGTGTGCGGCTTGGCGCCGGTCAGCATCTCGTACAGGACGACACCGCACGCGTACACGTCGACCCGGGGGTCCGCCGTGCCGTGCTCGATCTGCTCGGGCGCCAGGTAGGAGACGGTGCCGAGGACGGCGCCCGTGGTGTTGGTGACGGTGTCCACCGCGCGTACGAGACCGAAGTCGGCGACCTTGACCCGGCCGTCGTCCCCTATGAGGACGTTCTCCGGCTTCATGTCGCGGTGCACGAATCCCGCGCGGTGGGCGGCGCCGAGCGCGGCCAGGACCGGCTCCAGGATGTCGAGTGCGGCCCGCGGCTGCAGCGCCCCGCGCTCTCTCAGAACGTCGCGCAGGGTGCACCCCGCGACGTACTCCATCGCGAGATAGACATACGCGCCGTCGGCACCCTGGTCGTAGACCCCGACCACATTGGGGTGCGAGAGGCGGGCGACCGACTTGGCCTCGCGGATGAAGCGCTCCACGAACGAGACGTCCGCCGCCAGCGTCGGGTGCATCACCTTGAGCGCGAGCACGCGGTCGAGGCGGGTGTCCACGGCCCGGTAGACCGTGGCCATCCCGCCGACCGCTACGCGTGCGTCGATGCGATAGCGGCCGTCGAGCACCTGCCCGACGAGCGGGTCCTGAAGGGTCGTGTCCACGCGGAGAGTCTACGAGCGACCACGGACAGCCCTTACCGTCCGGGGGAATCCGGGGCCGGACTGCAGCAGAGCTGTGACCCCGGGTTCCGCCGGTCGGTATGGGTTCTTGTGGCCGGTGCGGGGCGGGCGTGCGGCTGCTCGTTGGTTGTGGTCCCGCCCAACCGCCCGGCCGCCCAACCGCCCGGCCGCCCGGTCAGAAGGCCGGGCGCTCCGGGTCGAGCCGTGCCATGCCCTCGGTGGGCGAGGACGCCTCCGCGAAGTGCCGGCGCGGGATGCGTCCCGCCCGGTGGGCGAGACGGCCCGCCTCGACCGCGTGCCGCATCGCCTCCGCCATGAGCACCGGCTCCTGCGCCCGCGTCACCGCCGAGGCCAGCATCACCGCCGAGCACCCCAGCTCCATGGCGAGCGACACATCGGACGCCGTGCCCGCACCCGCGTCCAGAATCACCGGCACGCGCGCGTGCTCCACGATCAGCTGGAAGTTGTGCGGATTGCGGATGCCGAGGCCCGAGCCGATGGGGGAGCCGAGCGGCATGATCGCCGCACAGCCCGCGTCCTCCAGCTTCCGCGCGAGCACCGGGTCGTCATTGGTGTACGGAAGGACCGTGAAACCGTCGTCGACCAGCGTCTCGGCGGCCTCCAGGGTCTCGATCGGATCGGGCAGGAGGGTGCGCTCGTCGGCGATGACCTCCACCTTGATCAGGTCGGTACCCAGCGCTTCGCGCGCGAGGCGGGCGGTCAGTACGGCCTCGCCCGCGGTGAAGCAGCCCGCGGTGTTGGGCAGCACCTCGATGCCGAGCTTGCTCAGGACGGAGAGCACCGAGCCCTTCACACCCGGGTCGAGCCGGCGCATCGCGACCGTGGTGAGCTCGGTGCCGGACGTGGCAAGGGAGCGCTCCAGGACATCGAGGCTGGGTGCGCCTCCGGTGCCCATGATCAGGCGGGACGAGTAGGACGTACCGCCGATGACCAGAGGGTCGTCTGCCATGGGGTCAGCCTCCTTGGACGGCGGTGAGGATCTCGACACGGTCCCCGTCACGCAGCGCTGTGCGCGGCCACTCACCGCGCGGGACGACGGTTTCGTTGACGGCGGCGGCCACTCCAGAGGGGGCGGTACTGAAACCCGCCACTAGAGCGTCGAGTGTGGTGCCGGCCGCGAGGGAGCGGGGCTCGCCGTTGACGGACAGGGACACGGAAGCGGTGGCTGCGGTGCTCATACGGGCTGCTCCTCGAGGACGCTGAAGCGCTTCGGCGTGAACGGGCGGGCGTCCTCCGGGAGTTCACCGCTGGTCAGGGCGTGCGCCATCGCGTCGCCGGTGATCGGGGTGAGCAGCACGCCGTTGCGGTAGTGGCCGGTGGCCAGATGCAGGCCCGGCAGCCTGGTCGGCCCGAGCAGGGGGGCGTTGTCGGGGGAGCCGGGGCGCAGACCCGCCCGGGTCTCGGTGAGCGGAAGTTCGGTGATCCCGGGCACCAGCTCATGGGCGTCCCGCAGCAGCTCGTAGACGCCGCCCGCGGTGACCGTGGTGTCCCAGCCGAGCTCCTCGCTGGTGGCCCCGACGACCAGCTCGCCGTTCTCGCGCGGCACCAGGTACACATGGCTGCCGCGGACCACGGCCCGCACGGTCCGGCTCAGGAACGGCGCGTACGCCTTCGGCACGGTCAGGCGCAGGACCTGGCCCTTGACGGGGCGCACCGGCGGTATGACGTCGGCGGGGACCCCGGCGAGCTCGCCGCTGAGGCTGCCGGCGGCCAGAACGACCTGCCCGGCGCTGAGCTCGGTGCCGTCGCGCAGCACGGCGCCGCGGGCCCGGTCACGCGCCACCCTGAGGCGGTCGGCCCAGGTCCGGTGGAAGACCACGCCGGCCCGCTCGCACGCCGTCACCAGGGCCCTGGCCAGGCGCCGCGGGTCGACCTGGTGGTCGCCGTCGACGCGCAGGCCGCCGCGTACGCCGGGGGCGAGCATCGGCTCCAGGCGGCGGCACTCGCGCCCGGACAGCCACTCGGACGCGAGCCCCGACTGGCTTTGCAGGGCGTGCAGTTCACGAAGGTGGGCGCGGTCGTCGGCGTCCAGGGCGACGGCCAGGGTGCCGCACGCGCGGTAGCCGAGTTCCTGGCCGGTCGCCTCTTCGAGCTCAGCGGCGAACTCCGGATAACGCCGCGCGGAGGCGAGGTTGAGGGCGAGCAGGCCCTGCTCGCCGTAGTGCAGTTCGGTGACGGCGGCGAGCATGCCCGCGGCGACCTGCGCGGCGCCGCCGCCCGGCTCGGGGTCGACGACCGCGGTGGACAGGCCGCGCTGCGCCGCCCGCCAGGCCGTGACCAGGCCGATGATGCCGCCGCCGAGCACGAGTACGTCCGGTGCGCCCGCGACGTCCGGTGTGCTCGCGATGTCCGGTGTGCTCGCGACGACCGGTGCGCCCGCGTCGGACCTCGGTGGTGTGCGTGGATGCATGGGCTTCCAGCCCCTCCCTTCGCCGGCATGACCCGGATCAGGTTCGTACGGTCGGAGGCGCTGAGCCTCCCTCTCAGCCCGGTGCTTCCGGGCTCCCGCGAGTGGTCTACGTCGGCCACCCTAGCCCTTGGCCCCTGATCACTTGAAGGGAGCCGCCGGGGTGCCCTGTCCGGCGTACGGACCGCGCTCACGTGCCGGACGCCGACGGCACTGTGCAGCACATCACTACGCGATCTTCACCAGGACCAGTACCTGACAGATCGTCACGTGCTTATGGTGACCGGGTGAGCGAGCAGAGGCAGCAAGAGCAGCGCGTCGTCATCGTCGGCGCGGGAATGGCCGGGGTGCAGACCGCCGTGGCGCTGCGGGAGCAGGGCTTCACGGGCGCGGTCACCCTCATCGGCGCCGAACCGCACCAGCCCTACGACAGGCCGCCGCTGTCCAAGGCCGTGCTGCTCGGCAAGGCCGAAGGGTCCGCGTTCGACGTCGACTTCGAGCAGCTCGGCGTACACCTGCGCCTGGGCGAAGAGGTCACGGGGCTGCGCCCGGAAGCGCATGAACTCGACATCGCGCGGGGGCCGGTCGGCTACGACGTCCTGGTGCTCGCCACCGGCGCCGAACCCCTGCACCTGCCGGGTGCCGAAGGGGTCCCCGGCGTGCACCTGCTGCGCACCCTGGACGACGCGGAACGCCTGCGGCCCGTGCTCGCCGAACAGCACGACATCGTGGTCGTCGGGGCCGGCTGGATCGGCGCCGAGTTCGCCACCGCCGCGCGCGAGGCGGGCTGTGCGGTCACCGTCGTGGAGGCCGCGGGTCGGCCTCTCGCCGGGGCACTGCCCGCCGAGGTCGCCGCACCCATGGCGCAGTGGTACGCGGACTCGGGGGCGGAACTCCGTACCCACGCGCGCGTGCAGCGGATCGAACCCGGTGCCGTGGTGCTCGACGACGGCACCCGGCTGCCCGCGGGCGCCGTCGTGGTCGGTATCGGCGCCCGCCCCGCGACGCGCTGGCTCGACGGCTCGGGCATCGAGACGGGCCCGGACGGCGCTGTCGTCGCGGACCGGAGCCTGCGCACCTCTGCGCCCGACGTCTACGCGGTCGGCGACTGCGCCTCCTTCCCCTCGGAGCGCTATGGGCAGCGCCTTCTCGTCCACCACTGGGACAACGCCCTGCAGGGGCCCCGCGCGGTGGCGGCCAACATCATCGGCGAGGAGCCGACGGCGTACGACCCCGTGCCCTACTTCTGGTCCGAGCAGTTCGGGCGCTTCGTGCAGTACGCCGGCCACCACTCGGCCGCGGACACCGTGATCTGGCGCGGCGACCCGGCCACCCCCGCCTGGTCGGTGTGCTGGCTCCGGGACGGCGCACTGGTGGCGCTGCTCGCGGTGGGGCGGCCGCGGGACCTCGCGCAGGGACGGCGGCTGATCGAGTCCGCGACGCGGCTCGACCCCGAGCGGGTGGCGGACCCGGCGGTCCCGCTGAAGTCGGCGAAGACCTGACGGGGGCGAGGGCCTGAAGTCGGCGGGGAGCTGGCGGCGGCGAGGAGCTGCGGCGAGGAGCTGACGGCGGGAAAGCGCCGAGGCCGCGAAGGCCCGACGGCGGGCCCGTACCGCTGACGGCAGGTGCACGTCACTGCGTTCCGTACCGCCGACAGCACCGCCCTCCGTACCGCCGAATCACGCCCTGACGTGCGCGATCGTCGCATTCTGCCGGGTATGTCACCCCGCGGCGGGGGAGCGCCGGGTACCGACTGTCAGTCCGGGATGGCACGCTTGTCCTTGTGACCGAGATTGACGCAAAGATCGATGCTCTCGTCCCCGCCTGGCTCAACCTCCCCGAGATCGCCGAACGGTTCGGCGTCGAGGTGACGCGCGTGCGACAGCTCGTCAAGGAAGGCCAGCTGATCGCCGTGCGCCGCGGTGAGAACAGGGCGCTGCATGTGCCCGCCGCCTTCATCGACGGCGAGAAGATCGTCAAGGGCCTCAGCGGC
Source organism: Streptomyces monticola (assembly GCF_042665355.1). Taxonomy (NCBI): domain Bacteria; kingdom Bacillati; phylum Actinomycetota; class Actinomycetes; order Kitasatosporales; family Streptomycetaceae; genus Streptomyces; species Streptomyces monticola. The sequence goes on from NZ_JBHTCF010000019.1 coordinate 112,286, forward strand.
ACCTTGACGCTCCTGCGGGACGACGGCTTCTCCGACGAAGAGATGCTCGAGTGGCTCTTCACCTCCGACCCGACCCTGCCCGGCACCCCGGCGCAGGCCCTGAGCGAGAATCGCGGCACGGAAGTGAAGCGCCGAGCCCAGGCGCTCGCCGTCTGACCTGACACCGGACGCCCGTCGTCCGGCCGACAACCGACGGCGTACGGACCGGGGCCCCGCAAGCCCCGGCCCGTACGCCACCGACAAACGGGGGGATCGCTCCATGCCTGCGACGGACCGCGCACCGCGCGCCCTGCTGGCCGACGCCCGGCTCTATCTGTGCACCGACGCGCGCAAGCGCCAGGGCGACCTGCCCGAGTTTCTCGACGCGGTGCTCGCGGGCGGCGTCGACATCGTGCAGCTGCGCGACAAGGGCATGGAGGCCGGTGAGGAGCTGGAGCACCTCGAGGTGTTCGCCGACGCCTGCAAGCGGCACGGCAAGCTGCTCGCGGTGAACGACCGGGCGGATGTCGCCCACGCCATCGGCGCCGACGTCCTCCACCTCGGCCAGGGCGATCTGCCCGTGCCCGCGGCCCGCGCCGTTCTGGGCCGTGAAGTCCTCATCGGCCGCTCCACCCACGCCGAGTCCGAGGCGGCGGCCGCCGCCGTCCAGGAAGGCGTGGACTACTTCTGCACGGGCCCCTGCTGGCCCACCCCCACCAAGCCGGGCCGGCACGCCCCCGGACTCGACCTGGTGCGGTACACCGCCGGACTCGGCACCGACCGGCCCTGGTTCGCGATCGGCGGGATCGACGCGGACCGCCTGGACGACGTCCTCGAGGCGGGCGCGCGCCGTGTCGTCGTCGTCCGCGCCCTCACGGAAGCGGACGATCCGGCAGCAGCGGCGGCGTACTTCGCCAAGCGCCTGCGTGAAGCGGCGTAACCGAAAGCGGAGAAGCGAAAAGCGGCGCAGCCAAGAAGCGGCTTGATCGAAGCGGCGCAATAGCGAGGTTGTGACTGCTTTGGGGTGCACGGGTGTCCGAAGGGTGGACAACAAACGGTCATAGCGGGCAAATGTCCCGGCCGTGGTTGGGGTGCCACCACCCCGCTGACTAACCTGCGGGTATGGCCCTAGGCACTGCTTCCACCAGGATGGATCGCGCACGCACCGTGCGCGACATGCTCGCGACCGGCAAGACCACGTTCTCATTCGAGTTCTTCGCGCCGAAATCCGAGAAGGGCGAGCGGAGCCTGTGGGACTCGCTGCGCCGGATCGAGGCGGTCGCGCCCGACTTCATCTCCGTCACCTACGGCGCGGGCGGCTCCACCCGCGCGGGCACGGTGAAGGAGGCCCAGCGGGTCGTCGCCGACACGACGCTCACCCCCGTCGCCCACCTCACCGCGGTCAGCCACTCCATCGCCGAACTGCGCAACATCATCGGCCAGTACGCCGACGCCGGGATCCGGAACATCCTCGCGGTCCGCGGTGACCCGCCGGGCGACCCCATGGGCGAGTGGGTCCCGCACCCGCAGGGACTGACCTACGCCGCCGACCTGGTCCGCCTGATCAAGGAGTCCGGCGACTTCTGTGTCGGCGTCGCGGCGTTCCCCGAGATGCATCCGCGCTCCGCCGACTGGGACAGCGACATCCGGTACTTCGTGGACAAGTGCCGCGCGGGTGCCGACTACGCGATCACGCAGATGTTCTTCGACCCGGAGGCCTATCTGCGCCTGCGCGACCGGGTCGTGGCCGCCGGCTGCGAGACCCCGGTCATCCCCGAGGTCATGCCGCTGACCAGCGTCAAGCAGCTGACCCGGTTCGCGGAGCTCAGCAACGCCGCCTTCCCGCAGGACGTGAAAGAGCGGATCCTCACAGCCAAAGACGATCCGGCGGCTGTACGCTCCATTGGCATCGAGTTCGCGACGGAGTTCAGCGCGCGGCTGCTGTCCGAAGGAGTGCCCGGTCTGCACTTCATTACGATGAACAACTCCACGGCGACGCTGGAAATCTACGAGAATCTGGGCCTGCACGACCTACAGCAGGCCTGACACTCAGGCCGCGGCCGTGCCCGAACGGGGCGCGCGGGCCGTAGGAGAGGGGCGTACATGGGCTGGACGGTCCTCTACATCGCGTTCGGAATCGTCGCGCTGTGGCTGCTCGGCGAGGTCCTGCTGCAGTACAAGGCACGGCTTCGCTGGCGGCTGCTCGCGTTCGTCGGATTCATCGGCGTGGTCCTCGGAGTGCTGCTGCCGTCGATCTGGGTCATCGGGATCGGCGCGGCCACCTTCGCCGTCGGCCAGACCTATGTGACGCTCTCGTTCCGCCGGGGCTTCTCCACGGGCTGGGCCATCGGCGGCAGCCCCGGCGCGAGCCGCCGCCGCAAGACGAAGGGGCTCGCCGCCCAGGACCCGACCCTCGAGGTCTCGGACCTGGAGTACGACGCGGGATACGGACCCGAACAGGCCCAGGAGTTCGCCGCCGCGCCCCCGCAGCCCCAGCAGTCCCCGGTGTACGCGCCGGAGCCGATGCCGGACGACACCATGCAGTACGGCGTCTACACCGACTCCGCCGCGTACCCGCCGCCCGCTGCCGCGCCCGCAGGCGTCGGCGACCCGGGCTACGACACCTATGCCGCGGCCGGATACGACCAGCAGTCCTACGGCTACGACACGGGCCAGCAGCAGTACGCCGCCTACTCCGACCCGTACATCGGCACACAGGCCGGATACGGCGACTACGACGGCTACGCGGGTCAGCAGGGCTACGACACCGGTTACCAGGACCCGTACGCCGCCGCCCCCTACCCGGGTGAGACCCCGCCCGGTGGAGTCTGGGTGCCGCAGCAGCGCACCGGCGACGACTACCTGGGCGGCGGTGAACTGCCGCCCGAGCAGCCCTATCCGCACCAGGGCCAGAACGGCTACGACACGGGCTACAACGAGCAGCAGCCCTACCGCTACTGACCGATACCGACCAGCTGTTGATCGCCGTCGCTGCAGCTCGGCTGCCGTACTACCGCTCAGCTGCTGATCGCGTACCGGTCAACTCGGCTTGAAGCCAACTCGGCATACGGCCAACTCGGCATACAGGGGCCGGAGTTCCGCGCAGCGCTCACTCACTGTGAGCCCCGGAACTCCGGCCCTTCCACGATCAGTCCGGCCGTCAGGGCCCCCGACATTCCGGAGTGCGGCAGTCCGCCGCCGGGGTGTGCCAGGGCGCCGACCAGATAGAGCCCGGGCAGCCGGGTCGCGTTCGACGGGTACAGAAAACGCTCCCCGCCGCCCGGGAGAGCCGGGTGCGCGGCGGCGTGGGGCGGCCCGCCGGGGATCTCCCGCCAGAGGATCCGCTCACGAAGGCCGGGGACCGCCGACTCGGCGGCGGCGGTCAGCTGGTCCGCGTACGCCTCCGTCAGGGCGCCGTCGGCCAGCACCTCCTTCGCCGGTGCCACCGCGCTGAGCACCGCCGACTCGTGCCCGGCGTCGGGCACCAACGCCGGATCGCAGGGGCGCAGGACCGTGACCGTCGGCCGCAGCCCGGCGCCCGGACCGGTGGCCAGGGAGTCCAGCTCCGCCTTGCGGTCGGCCGGGTGCACCACGCTCTGGTGCACCGCCCCGGGCTCCGGGGCGCCGCGCAGCGCGAGCAGGACCGTGAACCGGGCACCACGGCCCGCCGCGTCCTCAGCCGGGCGGACATCGCCCTCGGCCTGGAGCCGGTGCGAGGTGAGCTGCCGCAACCGCGCCGGGTCGACACCCGCCACCACGTGATCGGTCTCGAACAGTGTCCCGTCGGCCAGCTCGACCCCGGCGGCGCGGCCGTCCTTCTCGATGACGGAGGTGACCTCCGCGCCGAAGGTGAACTCCACCTTCCGGGCCAGGCAGCGCTCGTACACCGCGCGGGCCAACTCGCGTATTCCGCCGCGCACATACCACGTGCCGAAGGCCTGCTCCATGTACGGCAGGACGGCCGCGGCCGCAGGTGCGGTGCGCGGGTCGAGGCCGTGCGCGAGCAGGGCGCTCTCCACCAGGGCGACCAGTCGTGGCTCGGCCAGCTCGCGGCGGGTCACATCGGCGAACGTCGGCGGCCGGCGCCGCAGCAGACCGCTCCTGCGGACCGCGGGGTACGGGTCGCGCTCGGCGAGCACCTGCCAGTTCGGCCACAGGGGCTCTTCCAGGAGCGGGCGGCGCGAGCGGTCCCAGGCCTCCCGCGCGCGGTTGATGAACGCGCTCCAGCTCTGCCCCGCGGGGGCGCCAAGGGCCGTGTCCAGGGCCTCGACCGCGCCCGCGCGTGAGGCGTTGGGCAGTGCGACAGAGGTGCCGTCCGCGAAGACATGGCGCACCGCCGGGTCGACCTGGACGAGCTCGACGCACTCTTCCAGGGGCTGCTTGCCGGTCTTGATGAACAGGTCGCGGTAGACAGCGGGCAGGGGGAGCAGGCCAGGACCCGTGTCGAAGGAGAAGCCCTTACGCTCGAAGCGGCCCACCTCGCCGCCATAGGTCTCCGCGCGCTCGAACACCGCCACCCGGTGGCCCGCGACAGCCAGCCGCGCAGCGGCCGCCATCGCGCCCATCCCGGCGCCGATCACCGCAATACGTGCCATGCCAGGGACTTTATCGGCCCCCACTGACAGCCCCGCCGCTGCGGGTCAGCCGGGCGGCCCGCCGACCCGCTCCGCCAGCCGTTTCTCCTCGCGGCGCTGCGCCCGGCGGCGCAGGAAGCGGCGGATGCGGTGGGCCACGAAGAGCAGCAGCACCAGGCCGATCAGCAGCAGCACGCCCGCGATGATCGCGGCGGCCTCGGGATAGAACATCGCGAACGACAGGACGCCGCCGACGCCCAGGTCCTCGGCCGTGCTCACGATGAAGTTGCTGAACGGCTCGGGCGAGGTGTTGACCGCCATCCGTGTCCCGGCCTTCACGGCATGGCTGGCGAGGGCGGTCGAGCCGCCGAGCGCGCCTGCCGCCAGGTCGTCGAGCGAGCCGCTCTGCCCGGCGAGCAGTGCCCCGACCACCGCTCCCGACACCGGCCTGATCACGGTGTGCACCGCGTCCCAGACCGAGTCCACGTACGGGATCTTGTCGGCCACCGCCTCACACAGGAACAGCGCTCCTGCGACGCACATCACATCGGTGCGCTGCAGCGACTCGGGCACTTCGTCGGTCAGCCCGGTCGCGCCGAAGACGCCGAGCAGCAGCACCACCGCGTACGCGTTGATTCCGCTGGCCCAGCCGCTGGTGAAGACGAGGGGGAGTACGGACACGGACGCGATCGTAACCAGACGCAATCCGGCCGGCCTGGGGATGAGTGCGTATGCCTGAGTATCCGTACCTAGAGAGTGAGATGAGTAGTTGCGCGGATGGGCTGCGACCTGCGCGGACGGAAGAGTGGAGACCACGGAAGGGGCGCAGCGCCGGAACCGCCGACACGGGGCGGCGGAGTCGGCGCGGCACCCCGGACGGAACGGGGGCACGACGGGGGAAGCGCCGGTTCCGTGAGGCTCGGGGGGATCGAGCCTCACGGACCGGCGCGTTCGTCTGTGCGGACCCCAGGGCGGGGCGCGGAACGCCCCCCAGGCGAGGACGCCCTCTGTGGGCCCGCCGAGGAACGCCCTCCCGGCGGGAACGCCTTCGACGCGAGAACCGCCTTCGACGCGAGAACCGCCTTTGCGCGAGAACCGCGTCTGCGCGAGAACCGCCTCTACGCGCGCGTGCCGCTGACCCGCCCCTGCAGCAGCCGGGACAGCGCCGAGTGGACGTCGTCGATCGACCGCTCCGGCTGGAACGCCTGCCAGTCGAGCGCGGCCACCAGGACCATGCCCACGAGGGCGGCAGCGGTGAGCGGGATATCGATCTCATCGCTCAACTCGCCCGCCGCGACACCTTCCCGCAGGACGTCCTCCACCACGGCCACGGCCTGCTGCCTGACCACCATCAAGGTGGACTGCCAGGCCCTGTTGGTGCGCCACAGCTCGGCCACATAGAGCTGGGTGAAGGCCGGATAGGAGTCGATGAAGACGAGCCCGGCCCGGATCATCGCGTCCAGGGCGTCCACGTTGCTGCCGCCGCGCTCCGCCGTCTTCCGGGCGGCTTCCTGGAGCGAGGCGGTGAGCAGTCCCACGCCGTGGCGCAGCAGTTCCTCGAAGAGTTCGGCCTTGCTGGCGAAGTTGTAGTAAACCGTGCCCTTCGCGACGCCGGCCCGCTCCGCGATCTCGTCGACCGTGGTCGCGGAGAAGCCCTTCTCGGCGATGAGCGTGACCGCCGCTTCGTAGAGCTTGGCGCGGGTGGCCTGCCGACGTGTGCTGCTGCTTTCCATGCCCCTGATTCTCACAGGTCGAGGAGTGCTCACCGGACTCACAGGCTCAGTTCCGGATGCAGCCGGTCCAGGGTCCACACCTGCTTGCGCCGCGCGGAGACCGCGGTCAGCGCGAGCGCGCCCAGGGTGAAGGCGGTGAGCACCGCACAGGCCTGCCACACCGGCCCGAGACCGCCGCCGGTGATCAGCCGGCGCAGTGCGTCGACGACGTAACTCATCGGCAGGAACGGGTGGATGGCGCTGAAGAAGGACGGGCTCGTCTGCACCGGATAGGTGCCGCCCGCCGACGTCAGCTGCAGCATCAGGACCGCGAGGACGAGGATCCGGCCCGCGGCGCCGAAGCGGGCGTTCAGCCATTGCACGATCGCCGCGAAACACCCGGTGACCAGGATGAGGAAGCCGACGGTCCCGGCTGCCCGTGCCATCTCGAGGCCGAGCCCCCAGTGCAGTACCGACATCAGCGCGGCGGTCTGCAGCGCTCCGAGGGACGCCACCGGGAGCCAGCCCGCGAGGGCGATACGCCAGGCGGAGGCGCCCGCCGCGAGGGCCCGCCGGTTGAGCGGCTGGATCAGCATGTACGCGACCATGGCGCCGACCCACAGGGACAGCGGGATGAAGTAGGGCGCGAATCCGGTGCCGTAGTTCGGCGCCTTGTGCATCGACTGCGCGGCCAGCTGAACGGGGTCCGCCATGACCTCGGTGCGCTGGTCGCGGTCCTTGGCGTCGTAGTCGGGGATCTTCTCGACCCCGTCGTGCAGCCCGCCGGCCAGTTCCCCGGAGCCGTCGACGAGCTTGAACATGCCGCCGTTGAGGTCCTTGGCGCCGCTCTTGAGCCGGCCCACACCGCTGTCCAGGTCGGTCGAGCCGGCCTTGGCGCTGTTCAGGCCGGTGTGCAGCTGACCCGCGCCCTTGGCGACGTCCTTTGCGCCGCGATTCAGCTTGTTGATCTTGCTGACGGCGTCGTTCAGGTCCTCGTCGAGGTGCGGGGCCTTCGCGGCGAGGTCGTCGGCCTGCTTCTGCAGCTTCTTCAGATGGCCGTCCAGGGCGGCGACATCACCGTCGTAGTCCTGGACGATCTTGTTGAGGTCCCCGGCGATCCGCGCGGTGGTGGCGGCCACGTCCTTGGCCTTCTTCAGTACGGGGCAGCCGGGGCCCGGCAGGGGCGCCTGCTCGCAGCTCGTCGCATACGCCGCGTTCGCCTCGTCGGAGACCCTGCGGGAGTCCTCCGCGGCGTCGGGCGCCTCCTTGACCAGGGTTCCGAGGTGCCTGCGGACGACCGCCGTCGAGTCCGACACGAGCCGCGCGGTGTCGCCGATGGTCTGCCCGTTGTCCTTGAGGAACGGCCGGACCTTGTCCGCGGTGGCGTTCACCTTGTCGGCGAGCGCCTGGGTGCCGTCCGCGACCTGGCCCGCGCCCGCTTCGAGCTTGCCTGCGCCCTGGTCGAGGCGTGTGATCCCGCCGGCCAGCTTTCCGCTGCCGTCCTTGGCGTCCTTCAGACCGTCGGCCAGCTCCTTGGAGCCCTTCTTCGCCTTGTCGGCCCCGTCCTTGAGCTTGTCCGCGCCCTCGGCCGCCTTCTTGGTCTTGCCGTGAATGTCGGAGAAGGAGATGAAGATCTTGTCGAGGAAGGAGCGGGAGGCGTTGGTCGACGCGGCCGAGCGCACCTCGGAGAAGACCGTCCGGGAGATCTGCCCGACGATGTAGTTGTTGGCGTCGTTGGTCCGCACCTGCAGAGCGCTGGTCTCCGGGGTGTCACCCGAGCTGGAGGCGATCTGCTCGCTGAAGTCCGACGGCATGGTCAGGGACAGGTAGTACGTGCCGTCCTCGACGCCCTTACGTGCTTCCTCGGCGCTCACCTCGTGCCACTGGAAGCTCTTGCTGTCCCGCAGCCCCTCCGTGATCGAGTCGCCCGCGTCGACCTTCTTGCCGGCCGCCGTGGCGCCCTTGTCGTCATTGACGAGCGCCACGGGGATCTTGTCGAGCCGGCCGTACGGGTCCCAGAACGACCACAGGTAGAGAGCCCCGTACAGCAGCGGAAGCAGCAGCAGTGCGACGAGTGCCGCCCGCGGCAGCTTGCCCCTGCCGAACCGCCTGAGCTCAAGCGCGGCCAGTTTCGGCGAGCGCATCCGCCGCCCCCTTCGTGTCGTCCCCGGCGGCCTTCTCGTCGCCGGCCTTCTCGTCTCCGGACTTGTCCTCGCCGGACCTGTCGTCGCCGGTGGTGTCTTCTTCGGCCGTCTTCTCGTCGGCCGTCTTTTCGTCGGCCGTCGCCGTGTCGGGCTTCGGCGCGGTGGAGACCACGACGGCTCCCTCGGGCGCCTCGCTGCACACCGCCACGACCGTGACGCCGCCGTCGGCGACCGACCGCAGCAGCGCCCACGCCTCGGCCCGCTCCGCGTCCGACAGCTTCAGGTCCACGTCGTCGACGCCGAGGAGCCGCGGCCCGCCGATGAGCGCGAGCGCCACGGACAGGCGCAGCGCCTCAAGGCGTTCGAGGTCGCGCACGGAGGTGCGCGGACCCTTCGGCAGCGCGTCCAGATCGAGGCCGGCCGCTTCGAGGGCCGCGTCGATACGCTGACGAGCCGCCGCCTTCCGCTCGGCCCGCGGGCGCAGCAGCGAGCGCAGCGCTCCGCCGAACCGGCGCTGCAGCAGGGCGCGTTCGTGCAGATGCTCCCGGACGGTCAGGGCCGGATCGAGATCGGTCACCCCCGGCACAGGGCCGAGCGCGCTGATACGGCGCACGGCGGCCATCTGCTTGGGCAGCCGCATCCGGCCCACGGCCGCGTGGCCCTCGGTCGGCCGCATCCGGCCGGTGAGTGCGAGCAGCAGGCAGGTGCGGCCCGTACCGGACGGGCCCTCGACGGCGATCAGGGCGCCGGGCCCGGCGTCGATGCCGACGTCGCGGAACGCCCACCCGCGCGGCCCCTTGAGGCCGAAGCCAGTGGCGCTGACGGATATGCCGTGGGGTGCCCCGTGCGGGCTGTCCACAGACCTTCCCCCTCTTTTTGAACTGACCGGTCAGTGCAGAAACAGTATGCCGTGCCCGCCGCGAGCCGTGTCCACCACCCCTCCAACTCCGTTCCGGTTCCCATTCGCGCAGCCGCAACCGAACCTCTGATCGAAGCAAAAGTGCAGGTCAGGGCCGATTGTCAGTGGCGTACTTCACGATGGGGTCATACGGCCACTGCGCGCCGTCACACGACGACAGGAGGTTCGTCATGGCCAGTTCTTCCGCAGCCGCCGCCCGCCGGCGCCGCGCCACCGGCCCTGCCCCCTCACTGAACGGTCCGGCGAGCGACATCCACCCCGTGATCCGCCGCGCGACGGCCCCGCCCGCCGCGCTCGATCTGCTCGCCCAGGCCCGCGCGGGCCTTGACGAGGCAGCCACCCTGGAAACGCCCAACGAACGCTATGCCGCCGCCCACTTGGCCGCCCTGCGCACCGCGGCCGCAGTGCTCGCCGCCCGCGGCCGCCCGGAGGCCAGTCCGCGCAAGCGCCAGCGGATCAGGAGCGCCTGGGAGGTGCTCCCTGAGATAGCGCCCGAACTGACGGAGTGGAGCGCCCTGTTCGCCTCCGGCGCCGGCCGCCGCGCCCGTGCCGAGGCGGGCATCCAGGGCGCCGCCAGCACGCGGGACGCGGACGATCTGCTGCGGGACGTGGCGATGTTCCTGCGCCTGGTGGAGCGGATGCTGGTCCTGCAGCCGGTGCTGCCCCAGCCGAGACAGGGCCGTCCGGACGCGGGCTGAGCGAAGGGCCGGGGGAGGGGGACGACCTTCGGGCGGACCGGCCGGAGGACGGATGCCCGGACCGCACTCCGAAGGCAATAGGGTGGTACCACCTGCGCCTTGCGGCCCCCGCGAGGGCAGGCGAGTCGTTCCGTCGCTCCGCCGCCGAAGAAGCGGGGCCGCCCGCCGAGGAGTCAACTGCCGTGTCGGACCCGATGCGCCCCCGCGCTTCTCTCCGTACCGCCGTGGTCTGGGAGGTCCTGAAGGACGCCCTGGACCGCCAGGTCAAGGCGACGGGGCTGGAGTCGCTCGATGTGCTCGACACCGGCGGCGGCAGCGGCAACTTCGCGGTGCCCGTCGCCCGGCTCGGCCACAGGGTCACCGTCGTCGACCCCAGCCCCAATGCGCTGTTCGCCCTCGAGCGCAGGGCCGCCGAGGCCGGGGTCGCCGACCGCGTGCGCGGCGTCCAGGGCGACGCCCACGGCCTCTTCGACGTCGTCGGACGCGGTGAGTACGACGCGGTCCTGTGTCACGGCGTCCTCGAATACGTCGACGACCCGGCCCAGGGCATCCGCAATGTCGTCGGCGCCCTGCGCGAGTCCGGCGTCCTCAGCCTGCTCGCGGCGGGCCTCGGCGGAGCGGTCCTCGCCAGGGCGCTCGCCGGCCACTTCGCGGAAGCCGGCCAGGCGCTGACCGACCCGGACGGGCGCTGGGGCGAGGGCGACCCCGTTCCGCGGCGCTTCACCGCCGAGCAGCTGACCGAGCTCGTCTCCGCGTCCGGCCTCCGGATCGGCGCGGTGCACGGCGTACGCGTCTTCGCCGACCTCGTCCCTGGAGTTCTGGTCGACACCGAGCCGGGCGCCCTGGACGCTCTGCTGAAGCTCGAGGCCGCCGCCGCGGAGCAGCCCGCGTTCCATTCGGTCGCCACTCAGCTGCACGTACTCGGCGAGAAGTTCGGCGAATAGTACGAGCGCGACCCCGGCGGGCGTGCTCCGATCTGTGCGGTCGCCCTGATCAGGGCCGCAGCAGCACATGGAGTACGCCACAGGCCCCCCGATCGGGCGCTGCGCCCCGTATGATCGAGGGACACCGTCCGGCATGACGGATCGGCGGCTGGGGAATGCACGCTTCAGCACCGCCGGACCTCCATGGCGGCCCGGAATGGCGAATTGGCGTAGAGGGGCGGGTTTCACGGGGGCGATTCCCTGCCTATCCTGAAGGGGACCCCCGGTCGCCCCGGCGACTGCACGATGAGGAGGACTCCGTGCCGCTCTCGGAGCACGAGCAGCGAATGCTCGAGTCAATGGAGCGAGCGCTGTACGCCGAAGATCCCAAGTTCGCGACAGCGCTTGAGGGAAGCGGGCTGCGTACATACACCCGGCGACGGGTCTACCAGGCGGTTGCCGGCTTCCTGGTAGGTATTGCGCTCCTCATGGCCGGCATGGTCGCGCAGCAGATCTGGATCAGCGTGGTGGGCTTCCTCGTGATGCTCGCCTGCGCGGTCCTCGCGGTGACCGGATGGCGTAAGGCGCCCAAGCCGGGCGAGCAGGCCCCGGGTGCCGCGGCACCCGGAGCGCAAGCCCCAGGTGTCCGCCGCCAGGGCAGGCAGCGCCGCTCGATGATGGACCGGATCGAGCAGCGGTGGCAGCGCCGCCGAGACGAAGAAGGCCGCTAGCGCCTTTCCTTGCCTACACATGGGTGAGGGGCACACGCATCATGCGTGTGCCCCTCACCCATGCTTGTTTCGCCCAGCCCTTCCGGGCCGGGCGCCGGCCCTGGGGGTCATCGTTCAGACACATGCCCAGGCAAGTGCCCGAGCGGCGCCACCAGTTGAGGTGAATCCGAGGGGAGCCGGGCGGGGCGGTCGGGACGGCGGGGCGAGAGGGCGGGCGACCCGGCCTTCGGCCGGGCCGCCACTCGCGTCTCAGCCCTGCTGCCGCCCCGGCTTGCGCCATGAGTTCGTCCAGCGGTCGAAGCCCCAGCGGCGCGTGCTCAGGCGGCGGGTGAACGCGGCCCAGCGGGCCGAGCAGGCCCAGGCCACCCGGACGGCCGAACGCGGTGCGAGGAGCGCACGCAGACGGCTGGTCCGGCTCAGGCCGGCCCGCAGTCGGCGTACATCCTCGGCCAGGCCGGTCGCCGTGCGCGGATGCGGTGCGTAGAGCACCTGCTCCACGGCCGCCGCCACCCGGTGCACGGCCTCCGCCGCCTCCGTGTCCAGCTGCCCGATGCGGACGATGCGTGCCGCCGCCTTGCGCGGGGTCTGCGAATCGTCCGGCAGGATGCCGTAGTCCCAGGCCGTGTCGGTCACTTCAAGCCAGGCCGCCAGTGTCCGCGCCGTGGCATCCGCGGCGCTGCGACCGCCGGAACCCAGGCGTACCGCGCGCGTCCGCACCCGCCACAACAGCGGAAGCAGGGGTACGAGGACGATCACAAGAGCCGCGAGGGCCACCCCCAGGACCGTGCCGAGCGGTGGGCCGCCGTCTCCGCCGCCCGCACCGGCCTGCGGGTCGTTCCGACCGCACTCGCCGGTGCGCTGCTGTTCCCTGCTGCAGCTCTCGGAGGCCGAGGCGGACGGGGTGTCCGACGGGGCGGCTGCGGCCGAGGACTCCGGAGCCGCGCTGTTGCTCGGGCTGGTGGACGGGAGGTCCGGGCGGGTGTACTCCGGCACCGTGCCGCGGTTCGGCGTCGGCTCGAAGCGGGTCCAGCCCACCCCTTCGAAGTACAGCTCGGGCCAGGCGTGCGCATCGCGCAGACCGACCGACATCGTGCCGTCGGACTGCGGCGAGCCGGGAGTGAAGCCCACCGCGACCCGGGCCGGTATGCCCAGGGTCCTGGCCATCGCGGCCATCGAGAAGGAGAAGTGGACGCAGAAGCCCTGCTTCTGCTTCAGGAAGCGGCTGATCGCCGCGGACCCGCTGCCCGCCTGCACCTCCGTGTCATAGGTGAAGCCGCCCTCGGAGGAGAACCAGTCCTGCAGCGCGACCGCGCGCTCGTAGTCGTTCGACGCGTCGCGGGTGACCCGGCGCGCTGTCGCGTAGACATCGGCGGGCAGGGAATCGGGCACCGAGGTGAACTCACGGGCCAGCGCGGAGCCGGGCTGCGGGGCCGTGGCCAGCTGGTCCGCGGTGGGCTGCACGACGAGGCTCTTCACCTCGTACTGCTTGCCGCCGGTGGTCTGGCCGCGGTCGCCGACGAGTGTGCGGCCGATGGGTTCGTACCGCCAGCGTCCGCCGATGGCCACCTGGCTCGCCGGGTAGGGCATCGGGAGCCAGTCCTGCTTGTACCAGCCGGCCGCCGAGATATTGGTCTGCACTTCGCTCGTGCGCACCTCGGGGCTCAGGCCCTGGGGTGTCGGGAGGCGGTCCGGCACGTCGATGATGCCGCGCTCGGCGGGCTTCCAGGCCGTGCCGTCGAACTGGTCGAGGGAGACGATCCGCAGATAGAGGTCCTGGGTCTGCTCGGAGTTGGTGCGATACGACAGGACCTCGCGGTCGTTCGGCTGGTTCAGGCTGTCCTGCAGGGCGACCAGCGGGTTCACCGCCGAGATGGTGCCGCCGCCCGGGCCCGACCCGCCCCCGCCACCGGTGCTGTCGAGCAGACCTCCGTCCAGGGCCGGCAGCGCGGCGGGCACCACCAGGGCGATGCCGAGCGCGACCGCGCCGATACGGCGGCCCGTGCGGACCGGTGCCACGGCACCGGCAGGTGACGCCTCCAGGCCCGCGGAGAGTCCGGCCGGGCGGCGTGCCGCGCCCCCGAAGACCCGGCCCCACTGGGAGAGGCGGTCCCGCCCCTCGGCCAGGAGCAGCAGCAGATAGCCGGCGGCCGCGAGGACGAACCACACCCAGCCCGCACCGCCGTCGGAGAGCCCCGCCGCGACCGAGTACAGGGCGAGCAGCGGGAGCCCCGCGGGGGCGGCGCTGCGGAAGGTGACCGCCAGGGCGTCCACCGCGAGACCGATCACCAGGACCCCGCCGACCAGCATCAGCCGGATGCCGTCGCTGAGCGGAGCCGGAATCGCGAACTGCCCGACGTCCTGCGCGCCCGCCTGCAGCAGCAGACCGAACCGCTCGAAGACATCGGGGCCCGGCAGGACGCCCGCGGTGGCCTGGCCGTTGGCGAACACCAGCGTGAGCAGCAGCAGGGTCGCCACGGCCTGCACCAGGACGGTCAGCGGCCGGGCAAGCGGCACCCGCCGGGCGAGGGCGCCGACCCCGCACTGCAGGGCGAGCAGGATCGCCGCCTGGATGATCCAGGTGACCGAATCGACCAGCGGCAGCAGCGCGCACGCGGCCAGCAGCGTGGCCGCCGTGGCGCACAGCGCCAGGCGCGCGTGACCGCTCATGACCAACCCCCCGTTGTCGTCCCCCCGGTGGGGGCCGGCCCCGCGCCCGCGCGCTGCCGGTCCGCCTCGCGCCACAGCGCGGCCACATCCGCTCCGGGCGGTACGCCGATGGCGGTCCAGCCCGCCTCGCGCAGCTGCCGCAGCCGCTCCTCGAAGAAGACCGACGGGCCCTGTCCGTGCACCCAGGCCGTGCTGTCGAGGACGAAGGCGACCGCTGCCCCGCTGCGCTGGCGCATCCGGGCCGCCACCGCCGCCTGCTCCTCGTCCAGGTCACCGAGGAAGGCGACCAGAAGTCCTTCGTTGCCACTGCGCAGCACGTCGTACGCGCGCGACAGGCCCGTGTCCTCGGAGTGGTCGATGACCGCGAGCGTGTCCATCATCAGGCCCGCAGCGTCGGCGGACTCCTGGCTGGCGCCGGCGAAGCCGTCGGATCCCTCACCCGGCACCGAATTGCCCGTGTCGGTCAACAGACGGACGGAGAAGCCTCGTTCGAGCATGTGCACCAGGGCGGACGCGGCGCCGGAGACGGCCCACTCGAAGGCCGAGTCGGGGCCCGCGCCCTGGTGGGCGATGCGGCGGGTGTCGAGCAGGACCGTGCAACGGGCGCGCTGCGGCTGCTCCTCGCGGCGGACCATCAACTCGCCGTATCGCGCGGTGGAGCGCCAGTGCACCCGGCGCAGGTCGTCACCGTGCCGGTAACCGCGAGGGATCACGTCGTCCTCACCGGCGAGAGCGAGGGAGCGCTGCCGCCCGTCGCCGTACCCCGAGGCCTCCCCTGAGAGCCGCACCGGCGGCAGCGGCGTCACGCGCGGAATCACCGTCAGAGTGTCGTACGCACTGAAGGAACGGGTCAGTTCGCACATTCCGAAAGGGTCCGTGAGCCGCAGCTGCAGCGGGCCGAGGGGATAGCGGCCGCGCAGATCCGAACGCACGCGGTACGACACCTCGCGGCGGCCGCCCGCCTCCACCCGGTCAAGCACGAACCGGGGCCGCGGGCCGAGCACATAGGGCACCCGGTCCTGCAGCATGAGGAGACCCGTGGGCAGCCGCGACACATTGTCCATCCGCAGATGCACCCGGGACTCCGAGCCCGCGGGCACCCGCGCCGGCGAGAGCCGCCGCGAGCCCGCTACGCGGTAGCGGGTGCGGTAGAGCACGAGCGCGCACACCAGGGGCAGGACGGCGAGCAGCAGCCCGACCCTCAGCAGGTCGCCCTGGCCGAGGACATACGCGCAGACGGCGGCCGCGACACCCGCGGCAAGGAAGGAGCGGCCCCGGGTGGTCAGTCCCGCCAACGCGGTGCGCAGCCCTCCCTTGTCCTCCTCCTCGTCCGCCGCGCGCGGCTGCGGCGCCGGCCCCCCCGGTGCCATCACAGGCCCCGTGAACCGGGCGGCTGGTGGCCGTAGACCGGGGCTCCGGGCAGGCGCCCGGGATAGCCCGCACCCGGCGCCGCCTGGGCGGCCGGAACCGGGGTGCGCTGGAGGATCTCCAGGACGACCTGCTCGGCCGTGCGCCGGTTCAACTGGGCCTGCGCCGTGGGCAGCAGACGGTGGGCGAGCACAGCGACCGCCAGGGCCTGCACATCGTCCGGCAGTGCGTACTCCCGGCCGCTGAGGGCCGCCGAGGCCTTCGCGGCCCGCAGCAGGTGCAGGGTGGCCCGGGGCGATGCGCCGAGCCTGAGGTCCGGGTGATGACGGGTCGCGGCGACCAGCTCCACCGCGTATCTGCGCACCGGGTCGGCGACGTGCACCGTGCGCACCGCCTCGATCAGCTTGACGATGTCGTGCGCGTGCGCCACCGGCTGCAGGTCGTCCAGGGGCGAGACGCCGCCGTGCACATCGAGCATCTGCAGCTCGGCCTCAGGGCTCGGGTAGCCGATCGAGACGCGGGCCATGAAGCGGTCGCGCTGCGCCTCGGGGAGTGGGTAGGTGCCCTCCATCTCGACCGGGTTCTGCGTGGCCACCACCATGAACGGGTCAGGCAGTTCATAGGTCTGCCCGTCGATGGTGACCTGGCGCTCCTCCATCGACTCGAGCAGCGCCGACTGGGTCTTGGGCGAGGCGCGGTTGATCTCGTCGCCGATCACGATCTGGGCGAAAATGGCGCCCGGTTTGAACTCGAAGTCCCGCTGCTGCTGGTCGAAGATGGACACACCGGTGATGTCCGACGGCAGCAGGTCGGGAGTGAACTGGATACGCCGCACCGAGCAGTCGATGGACCGCGCGAGCGCCTTGGCGAGCATGGTCTTGCCCACGCCCGGAACATCTTCGATCAGCAAGTGCCCCTCGGCGAGGAGCACGGTCAGCGAAAGCCGTACGACCTCTGGCTTGCCCTCGATCACACCCTCCACCGACCTGCGGACCTGCTCCGCAGTGGTGGTCAGATCTGTGAGGCTCGCTCGATCTTCATAGGTCGTCACCCGGCCCTCCTCGGCCCGTTCTCCGAGCCGACGTCTCTACGCGACCCGGCCCTCCCCGAAACACGGGCACCGCTCGCGTTTGGTTCCGCGGAGATGCCACACACGCATTCTTGTTGCCGTTACCGCTTCGTGTCACTCGCCTGTGGATAACTGGCGGCGATATGTCGGGGCTTGAGGGCTTTTGGCGTACGGCTGCGGCGGGACCCGCACCGGAATGTGCGAATCCCGCCGGGCTGCGCGAGCTGCGTCGTTGCAGGGCGTACGGAGCGCTACGCGGCGTCGATCTCGCGCAGCAGCCCCGTCTTCACGTCGAAGACGAATCCGCGCACGTCCTCGCGGTGGAGCAGGAAGGGCGAGGTGCGCACGCGCTGCATCGACTGGCGCACGTCCTGATCGACATCGCGGAAGGCCTCCACCGCCCAGGCCGGACGCTGGCCCACCTCGTCCTCCAGCTCGTGCCGGAAGTCCTCGGTGAGCGTGAGCAGACCGCAGCCGGTGTGGTGGATCAGGACCACGCTGCGGGTGCCGAGCGCCCGCTGGCTGATGGTCAGGGAGCGGATCACGTCATCGGTCACCACGCCGCCCGCGTTGCGGATGGTGTGGCAGTCACCGAGTTCGAGACCAAGGGCGTCGTGCAGGTCGAGCCGGGCGTCCATACAGGCGACGACGGCGACCTTCAACACGGGGCGCGCGTCCATGCCCGGGTCGGTGAAGCCGGCGGCGTATTGCTGGTTCGCCTCGACCAAGCGGTCGGTGACGGTGCCGGAGTCAGTTATGCCGGGCATCGGGTCGGCGGGGTCCGTGGGTAGCGAAGCAGGAGTCGACATGTCTAAGACGGTAGTGCGCACAGATCGTCCGAGCCCGCTGTGAGAGTGGACAAAGAACGACTTCAGCCCTTGTTGTGAGGTAGCCCACAGGCCCCTGCGAGGCGCGTCCGTACGGGTGAACCGGGCTCTCCGCGACGCGCACAGCGCGCGCGTGGCCGGAGATTGACCGCGGGACAGCGTGGACTAAAGTGACGCGAAGCGGGAGGCGGAAGGCGCTCCCTGCTGGACTGGTTTCCCGGAGATTCCCCCCGAATTTCCCCCGCGTGCGCGGCGCGCACGTACGGCTCGGCCTCCTCCCGCTCCCGGTCGGCTGACGCCACTTCCCCGGCGCCAGGCGGGCCGTTCCCCTTCGAGCGGGTGGGGACCCGGCAGTGCGTGCGGTCGCGCCCGACTTGAGAGGGTGCATTGAGCGAGAGCCGACATGTCCCGGTGATGCTCCAGCGGTGCCTGGACCTGTTGGCCCCGGCCCTGACGCGGCCGGGAGCGGTGGTCGTCGACTGCACCCTCGGCCTCGGCGGACACAGCGAGGCCCTGCTCCGCACCTTCCCCGAGGCCCGGCTCGTCGCCCTCGACCGCGACAAGGAAGCCCTGCGCCTGTCAGGCGAGCGCCTCGCTCCCTACGGCGAGCGCGCCACCCTGGTGCACGCGGTCTACGACGAACTCCCCGACGTACTGGAGCGCCTTGGCATCCCCGGCGTCCAGGGAGTGCTCTTCGACCTCGGTGTCTCCTCCATGCAACTGGACGAGGCGGACCGGGGGTTCGCCTACGCCCAGGACGCCCCGCTCGACATGCGCATGGACCAGTCGGCCGGAATGAGCGCCGCGGAGGTGCTCAACACCTACCCGCCCGGCGAACTGGTGCGGATCCTGCGCGCCTACGGCGAGGAGAAGCAGGCCAAGCGGATCGTTTCGGCCATCGTGCGCGAGCGCGAGAAGGAACCGTTCGACCACAGCGCACGCCTCGTCGAGCTGATCCGTGACGCGCTGCCGCAGGCGGCCAAGCGCACCGGCGGCAACCCGGCCAAGCGCACCTTCCAGGCGCTGCGCATCGAGGTCAACGGCGAACTCACCGTCCTGGAAAGGGCGATCCCAGCCGCCGTGAAGGCGGTCGCGGTCGGCGGCCGGATCGCCGTCCTGTCGTATCACTCGCTCGAGGACCGGCTGGTCAAGCAGGTGTTCGCGGCGGGCGCCGCCACCACCGCCCCGCCCGGCCTGCCCGTGGTCCCCGAGCGCTACCAGCCGCGTCTCAAGCTGCTCACGCGCGGTGCCGAACTCCCCACTGAAGAAGAAGTGGCCGAGAACCGCAGGGCCGCACCGGCGCGGCTGCGCGGGGCGCAGCGCATCCGGGAGGACATCGCGTGAGCCGGGTCGGTCGGGAGGACATCGCGTGAGCCGGGTCAGTGGGGAGGGCTTCGCATGAGGGGCGCACCGCAGATGCGGGGGAGGGCCGCGCGCCTCGCGCGGCTGCTCCCCACCGGGCCCGCGTCGGCGGCCCGAACTCCCTTCGTGCTCCTGGTCGTGCTGCTGCTCGGCGGCGGTCTGATCGCGCTCCTGATGCTGAACTCCTCACTTAATGAGGGGTCTTTCCGGCTCAGCAAGCTGAAGAAGGAGACGACCGAACTCACCGACCAGCAACAGGAGCTGCAGCGCAAGGTCGACGGCTACGCGGCCCCCGACTCGCTGGAGCGGCGCGCTCGTGAACTCGGCCTGGTCCCCGGCGCCAACCCCGCCTTCCTGAACCCCGACGGCACGGTCCGCGGCGCACCGAGCCCCGCGGCCCAGGCCGAGCCCTCCACGCTGCGCGCTCCCGCGCCGGCCCCCACCGCCCCCGCGCCGCAGCCTTCCGCATCGCCCGGGGGCGCCCCGAGCCCCTCGACCGCCCCGGACCCCGAGGCCGAGCCGGACGCGGCCGAGCCCGCCCCGAGCGCGGCCCGGTCCCAAGCCCCCACGCCTTCCCGGTCTGCGCCCGTCGCGCGGTCCGGGACGGCACCCGCCCCCTCGACCACCGGCAGGTGATGCCGTGACCGACAGGCAGCCCCCACGACGCCGGGTGCCGTCACCGGCGAAGCCCGGCCGGCCCGGCGCCCCGCGGCGCCCCGGCCCGGGCGCCCGCCCGGCAGCCCGCAGACCGCGCCCCGCGTCCGCCGCCAGGGCCGGGCGCACCATCAGGCTCGGCAGTCCGCGCCCCCGGCTCCGCCTGGTCAGCCTGGGCCTGACCTTGGTGATGGTCGCCTTCGTCGTACGGCTGCTCCAGGTGCAGGCCGTGGACGCGAGCGCGTATGCCGCCAAGGCGGAGAGGAACCGCTACTTCAGTCACACCCTGGCCGCCGAGCGCGGTGGCATCACCGACCGCAACGGCTCCGAGCTGGCGATCAGCGTCGACGCGTACGACATCACCGCCGACCCCTCGATGTTCACGCCGAAGGAGAGCAAGGCGAAGGACGCCCCCGAGCAGGCGGCCGCGCTGCTCGCGCCGATCCTCGGCAAGGACGCCGCCGAGCTCGCCCGCAAGCTCAAGAAGGAGGACAGCCGCTACGCCCTCCTCGCCCGCCGCCAGACCCCGGACGTCTGGAAGCAGATCAAGGACCTGAAGTCGACTTTCCAGGACAAGGCGAACAAGTCGGGCGGCGGCAATGTCCTCGCCGGTGTCTTCCAGGAGCCGAGCAGCAAGCGGATCTATCCGAACGGCGATCTCGGCGCCGGGATACTGGGCTGGGTGAACGCCGACGGCAAGGGCGGCGGCGGCGTCGAGGCGCAGCTGAACAAGGAGCTCGCCGGCAAGGACGGCAAGCTCACGTACGCGCAGTCCGGCGGGCGCCGGGTGCCGACCGCGGGCGGCCGTGAGACCCCCGCGACCCCGGGCTCCGACATCGAGCTGACCATCGACCGCGACATCCAGTGGGCGGCGCAGAAGGCGATCTCCGAGCAGGTCACCAAGTCCAAGGCCGACCGTGGCTATGTCGTGGTGCAGGACACCAGGACCGGGGAGCTGCTCGCCCTGGCCAACGCGCCCGGCTTCGACCCGGGCGACCTGTCCGACGCCGACCCCTCGGCGCTCGGCAACGCCGCGCTGCACGACGCGTACGAGCCGGGCTCCACCAGCAAGCTCGTATCGATGGCGGCGGTCCTGGAAGAGAACGCGGCCACGCCCGACACCCATGTGACGGTGCCCAACCGGCTGCACCGCGGCGACCGGCTCTTCAAGGACGACGTCGACCACCCCACCTGGTATCTGACGCTCAACGGGGTGCTCGCGAAGTCCAGCAACATCGGCACGATTCTGGCCACGCAGCAGCTGGGCAAGACGCAGCCGGAGGCCAACGAGGTCCTCTACTCGTATCTGCGCAAGTTCGGCATCGGCAGCCCGACCGGCCTCGGTTTCCCCGGTGAGACCGCCGGCATTCTGGCCAAGCCGGACACCTGGTCGACCTCGCAGCAGTACACGGTGCCTTTCGGCCAGGGGTACTCGCTCAACGCCGTCCAGGCCGTCTCCCTGTACTCCACCATCGCCAACGGCGGCGTCCGCACGGAGCCCTCGCTGGTCCGCGGATCCAAGGGGGCCGACGGCCGCTTCACGCCCTCGCCGAAGCCCAAGAAGAGCCGGGCGGTGAGCGAGAAGACCGCCAAGACGCTGGCCGAAATGCTGCAGTCGGTCGTGGACGACAAGGAAGGCACCGGCAACAAGGCGCAGATCGAGGGCTACCGGGTCGCGGGCAAGACCGGCACGGCCAACCGGGTGGACCCGAAGACCGGCCGCTACAAGGGCTACACCTCGTCCTTCGCCGGATTCGCCCCCGCCGACAAGCCGCGTATCGCGGTCTACTGCGCCATCCAGAACCCGACCAAGGGCAACTACTTCGGTGGCCAGATCTGTGCGCCCATCTACAAGCAGGTCATGGAGTTCGCGCTCAAGACACTGCAGGTGGCGCCCTCCGGCAGCAAGGCACCCGGCCTGCCGGTCACGTTCAAACCGGAAGACTGAACAGGTAACTCCCGTGACAACGATCACCCCGGGCCCCGGGAACCAGTCCGTGTCCGCTGCGGGCGGCAGCGCGTCCGAGCCCCCCTCATTTCGCGACACGCACGGTGCGCCGGGTACGCTCACCGCCGTGCCACACGCTGATCAGTCCCAAACCACCCAGAAGGGCGTTCCCGTGACATATCCGGGACCGCCCCGGCCCGAGCAGGCCGCCGCGAGCACCCTCGCGACCCTCGCCGAGCAGCTGGGTGTCGACGCCCCAGGGGCCGCGGAGATCACCGGCATCACGCATGACTCCCGTGCGGTGCGCCCCGGTGACATCTACGCCGCTCTGCCCGGTGCCCGCTTCCACGGCGCGGACTTCGCCGCGCAGGCCGCCGATCTCGGCGCCGCCGCGATCCTCACGGACCCGGCCGGCATCGACCGGGCCGCGGCCACCGGTCTTCCGCTGCTCGTCGTCGGCGACCCCAGAGGCCGCATGGGCGAGCTGGCGGCCACGATCTACGGCCACCCGGGCCGCGATCTGCTGCAGCTCGGCATCACCGGTACGTCGGGCAAGACCACGACCGCGTATCTCGTCGAGGGCGGGCTCAAGGCCGCGGGCCATGCCACCGGCCTGATCGGCACCGTCGAGATGCGCGTCGGCGACGAGCGCATCAAGTCCGAGCGCACGACCCCCGAAGCCACCGATCTGCAGGCCCTGTTCGCGGTGATGCGCGAGCGCGGTGTCGACTCGGTCGCGATGGAGGTCTCCAGCCACGCCCTGGTGCTCGGTCGCGTCGACGGCTGCGTCTTCGACATCGCCGTCTTCAACAACCTCAGCCCCGAGCACATGGAGTTCCACTCCGACATGGAGGACTACTTCCGGGCGAAGGCGCAGCTCTTCACCCCGAAGCGGTCCCGTCTCGGGGTCGTCAACTTCGACGACGAGTACGGCCGCAGGCTGGTGACGGAGGCGACCGTCCCGGTCGTCACCTTCTCCGCCGAGGGCCACCCGGACGCCGAGTGGCGGGCCGAGGACGTCGAAGTCGGGCCGATGGACTCCACGTTCACGGTCGTGGGTCCCAAGGGTGAGCGCATCTCGGCCAAGTCGCCGCTCGCCGGGCCGTTCAACGTCGCCAACTCCCTGGCCGCCATCGTCGCCCTCGCCGTCGCCGGCATCGACCCGCAGACCGCGGCCGACGGCATCGCGGCCGTGCCCGGAGTGCCGGGCCGCCTGGAGCGGGTCGACGCGGGCCAGCCGTATCTCGCCGTCGTCGACTACGCGCACAAGACGGACGCCGTCGAGTCGGTGCTCCGGGCCCTGCGCAAGGTCACCGAGGGCAAGCTGCACATCGTGCTCGGCTGTGGCGGCGACCGCGACCAGACCAAGCGCATGCCGATGGGTGCGGCGGCCGCCCGGCTCGCCGACACCGCCGTCCTCACCTCGGACAACCCCCGCTCCGAGGACCCCCTTTCGATCCTCGCCACCATGCTCGCCGGCGCCGCCGAGGTGCCGGTGCACGAGCGCGGCGACGTCCAGGTCTTCGAGGACCGCGCCGCCGCCATCGCCTCGGCCGTGTACCGCGCCCGCCCCGGGGACACCGTCCTCGTCGCGGGCAAGGGCCACGAGCAGGGCCAGGACATCAACGGAGTGGTACGCCCCTTCGACGACCGTGACGTGCTGCGCGCGGCCATCGAGCACAGCCGCCGTACCGTCACTCAGAACACTCAGGGATGAAGCAGTGATCGCCCTCTCCCTCGCCGAGATCGCCTCCATCGTCGGCGGGCAGCCGCACGACATACCGGACGGCGGCCGCCAGGTCACCGGCTCCGTCGTGATCGACTCCCGTCAGGTCGAGCCCGGTGGACTCTTCGCCGCCTTCGTGGGCGAGCACGTGGACGGCCATGACTACGCCGAGCGCGCCATCGAGTCGGGAGCGGCCGCCGTGCTCGCGACCCGGCCCGTCGGGGTGCCCGCGATCGTGGTCGCGGATGTCGAGAAGGCGCTCGGCGCCCTCGCGCGCGCCGTCGTCGCCCGCCTCGGCACCACGCTCGTGGCGCTCACCGGCTCCGCGGGCAAGACGTCCACCAAGGACCTGATCGCCCAGCTGCTGCAGCGCAAGGCGCCCACGGTCTGGACGCCCGGCTCGCTCAACAACGAGATCGGCCTGCCGCTCACCGCGCTGCGCGCCACCGAGGAGACCAGGCATCTGGTCCTGGAGATGGGCGCCCGCGGCGTCGGGCACATCCGGTACCTCACGGATCTGACCCCGCCGAAGATCGGTCTCGTCCTCAACGTCGGCACCGCCCACATCGGCGAGTTCGGCGGCCGCGAGCAGATCGCGCAGGCCAAGGGCGAGCTGGTCGAGTCGCTGCCGGCGGAGGGCACGGCGGTCCTGAACGCCGACGACCCCCTCGTACGGGCGATGGCTTCGCGTACGAAGGCGCGCGTGCTCTTCTTCGGAGAGGCCGAGAGCGCCGACGTACGCGCCGAGAATGTCCGGCTCACCGAGCAGGGACAGCCGTCCTTCACGCTGCACACACCCTCCGGGTGCAGTGACGTGACCTTGCGCCTGTACGGTGAGCACCACGTGTCGAACGCGCTTGCCGCGGCCGCCGTCGCCCATGAACTTGGGATGTCCGTGGACGAGATCGCCGTGGGGCTCTCCGAGGCGGGCAACCTGTCCCGCTGGCGGATGGAGGTCACCGAGCGCCCGGACGGCGTGACGGTCGTCAACGACGCCTACAACGCGAACCCCGAGTCCATGCGAGCCGCGCTCCGCGCGCTGGCGGCCATGGGCAAGGGGCGGCGCACGTGGGCGGTGCTCGGGCAGATGGCCGAGCTCGGCGACGAGGCGCTGGCCGAGCACGACGCGGTCGGGCGCCTTGCCGTCCGGCTCAATGTGAGCAAGCTCGTCGCGGTCGGGGGCAGGGAAGCGTCCTGGCTGCAGCTGGGCGCATACAACGAGGGTTCGTGGGGTGAGGAGTCGGTGCACGTGTCCGACACACAGGCGGCTGTCGACCTGTTGCGCAGCGAGCTGCGTCCGGGAGATGTCGTGCTCGTGAAGGCTTCCAGGTCGGTGGGTCTGGAACAGGTCGCGCTCGCGCTGCTCGAGGGTGAGGTCACCGGCCGATGAGGCAGATCCTCTTCGCGGGTGTGATCGGGCTGTTCCTGACCCTGATCGGCACTCCGCTCCTGATCAAACTCCTGGCCAAGAAGGGCTACGGCCAGTACATCCGGGACGACGGCCCGCGCGAGCACGCCAGCAAGCGCGGTACGCCGACCATGGGTGGTATCGCCTTCATCCTGGCGACGATCATCGCGTACTTCGCGACCAAGCTGATCACCGGCGCGGAGACCACGTTCTCCGGCCTGCTGGTGCTCTTCCTGATGGCGGGCATGGGCCTCGTCGGCTTCCTCGACGACTACATCAAGATCATCAAGCGGCGTTCGCTCGGTCTGCGGGCCAAGGCCAAGATGGCGGGCCAGCTGATCGTCGGCATCACCTTCGCGGTGCTCGCCCTGCAGTTCGCGGACAACCGCGGCAACACCCCGGCCTCCACCAAGCTGTCGTTCGTCACGGACTTCGGCTGGTCGATCGGCCCGGTGCTCTTCGTGGTCTGGGCGCTCTTCATGATCCTGGCCATGTCGAACGGCGTGAACCTGACGGACGGTCTGGACGGCCTCGCGACCGGTGCGTCCGTGATGGTTTTCGGCGCGTACACGTTCATCGGTGTCTGGCAGTTCCAGGAGTCCTGCGCCAACGCGCAGACCCTGACCAACCCTTCGGCCTGTTTCGAGGTACGCGACCCGCTCGACCTGGCGATCGTGGCCTCGGCCCTGATGGGCGCCTGCTTCGGCTTCCTGTGGTGGAACACCTCGCCCGCCAAGATCTTCATGGGTGACACCGGCTCGCTCGCCCTCGGCGGCGCCCTCGCCGGCCTCGCGATCTGCTCCCGCACCGAGCTGCTTCTCGCTCTCCTCGGCGGTCTGTTCGTCCTGATCACCATGTCCGTGGTCATCCAGGTCGGCTCCTTCAGGCTCACCGGGAAGCGCGTCTTCCGGATGGCCCCGCTGCAGCACCACTTCGAACTCAAGGGGTGGTCCGAAGTCCTTGTGGTGGTCCGGTTCTGGATCATCCAGGGCATGTGCGTGATCGTCGGACTCGGTCTCTTCTACGCAGGGTGGGCAGCCGACAAGTGACCAACTGGCAGGGAAAGCGCGTCACCGTCGCCGGGCTCGGCGTCTCCGGCATCCCGGCGGCCAAGGTCCTGCACGGCCTCGGCGCACTCGTCACGGTCGTCAACGACGGCGACGACGAGCGCTCCCGTACACAGGCCGCGGAGC
Source organism: Streptomyces monticola (assembly GCF_042665355.1). Classification (NCBI taxonomy): domain Bacteria; kingdom Bacillati; phylum Actinomycetota; class Actinomycetes; order Kitasatosporales; family Streptomycetaceae; genus Streptomyces; species Streptomyces monticola. Next base: position 138,188 of record NZ_JBHTCF010000019.1, read on the forward strand.
TGGAGGCACAGGGCATCACGGTCCGGCTCGGTGATGGCGCGACCCTGCCCGAAGGCACCGAGCTCATCGTCACGACGCCCGGCTGGAAGCCCGACAAGCCGCTCTTCGCGGCCGCCGCCGAGGCGGGCGTCGAGGTATGGGGCGACGTCGAACTGGCCTGGCGTCTGCGCGGCCCCGACGCCGCGCCCTGGCTCGCGGTCACCGGCACCAACGGCAAGACCACGACCGTACGGATGCTGGCCTCGATCCTGGAGGCCGCCGGGCTTCGCACCGCCGCCGTCGGCAACATCGGCGTCTCGCTCCTCGACACGGTCCTCGGCGACGAGACGTACGACGTGCTCGCCGTGGAGCTCTCCAGCTACCAGCTGCACTGGTCGCCCTCGCTTCGCGCCCACTCCGCGGCCGTCCTCAACCTGGCCCCCGACCACCTCGACTGGCACGGCTCCATGGAGGCGTACGCCGCCGACAAGGGCCGTATCTACGAGGGCAATCGGGTCGCCTGCGTCTACAACGTCGCCGACAAGGCCACCGAGGACCTGGTCCGCGAGGCCGATGTCGAAGAGGGCTGCCGCGCCATCGGCTTCACGCTCGGCACTCCCGGCCCCTCCGAACTCGGCGTCGTGGACGGCATCCTGGTCGACCGGGCCTTCGTCGAGGACCGGCAGAAGCAGGCGCAGGAGCTCGCCGAGATCTCCGACGTCAACCCGCCCGCGCCGCACAACATCGCCAACGCCCTCGCGGCCGCGGCCCTCGCGCGCGCCTTCGGTGTCGCACCCGCCGCCGTACGCGACGGGCTGCGCGCCTTCCGCCCGGACGCGCACCGTATCGAGCATGTCGCGGACGTCGCCGGCGTGACCTACATCGACGACTCCAAGGCCACCAATCCGCATGCCGCGGAAGCCTCGTTGGCGGCGTACGAATCGATCGTCTGGATCGCGGGCGGGCTCGCCAAGGGCGCCTCCTTCGACGAGTTGGTGACCAAGTCGGCAAAGCGGCTGAGGGGCGCCGTGCTCATCGGCAAGGAGCGCCACCTCATCCGGGAAGCCCTCGCACGACACGCCCCCGAGGTCCCGGTGGTCGACCTCGACCGGGCCGACACTGGGGCGATGTCCGCGGCGGTCCAGGAGGCCGCCCGGCTCGCCGCCCCGGGTGACACCGTCCTGATGGCCCCTGCCTGCGCCTCGATGGACATGTTCGTCAACTACAACAAGCGCGGTGAGGCGTTCGCGGACGCGGTGCACGCGCTCGCCGCACAGCACGGCAGCAACAACACAGAGAGCGCCTAGCCGGACCGGCCCGCCCGCCGCGCGACCGGCGGCGCGGGCACGACTGGAGGGGACAGCGACCATGCCGGCCGACGCAAAGGCCTCGCGTGACGTACGGCGCGCGGCCATCCCGCTGAGTGCGAGCCGCAAGCCACCCGTGGAGCGCTCCTGGCAGCGGCTGTTCCAGCGCGCCCGCAAGGCCTGGGACCGGCCCCTGACCGCGTACTACCTGATCCTCGGCTCCAGCATGCTGATCACCGTGCTCGGCCTGGTGATGGTCTACTCGGCCTCGATGATCCAGGCGCTGCAGCTGAACCTGCCCGCCTCCTACTTCTTCCGCAAACAGTTCGTGGCCGCCGTGCTCGGCACGATCCTGCTGCTCGTCGCCATGCGGATGCCGGCCAAGCTGCACCGGGCCTTCGCGTACCCGATCCTCGCCGGCTCGCTCTTCCTGATGGTGCTCGTGCAGGTGCCGGGGATAGGGCATTCGGTCAACGGCAACCAGAACTGGATCTATCTGGGCGGCCCGTTCCAGCTCCAGCCCAGTGAGTTCGGCAAGCTGGCCCTCGTCCTGTGGGGCGCCGACCTGCTGGCCCGCAAACAGGACAAGCGGCTGCTCACCCAGTGGAAGCACATGCTGGTCCCGCTGGTGCCGGTCGCCTTTATGCTGCTCGGCCTGATCATGCTCGGCGGTGACATGGGCACCGCGATCATTCTCACGGCCATCCTTTTCGGACTGCTCTGGCTCGCCGGCGCCCCCACCCGGCTCTTCGCCGGTGTGCTCTCGGTCGCCGGCCTCCTCGGCTTCATCCTGATCCGCACCAGTCCCAACCGGATGGCACGCCTCGCCTGTATCGGCGCCACCGATCCGGGCCCCGGCGACCAGTGCTGGCAGGCGGTGCACGGAATCTATGCGCTCGCCTCCGGCGGATTCTTCGGTTCCGGACTGGGTGCGAGTGTGGAAAAATGGGGCCAACTCCCCGAACCGCACACCGACTTCATCTTCGCCATCACCGGGGAGGAACTGGGTCTGGCGGGGACGCTGTCGGTACTCGCTCTGTTCGCGGCTCTAGGCTATGCGGGTATCCGCGTGGCCGGACGCACGGAGGACCCCTTCGTGAGGTACGCCGCGGGAGGTGTGACCACCTGGATCACGGCCCAGGCCGTGGTCAACATCGGTGCGGTGCTCGGCCTGCTGCCGATCGCCGGTGTCCCGCTCCCGCTGTTCTCCTACGGAGGCTCCGCCCTGCTGCCGACCATGTTCGCCATCGGGCTGCTCATCGCGTTCGCGCGCGAGGAGCCCGCGGCGCGAGCAGCGCTTGCGATGCGGTCATCCGCGTCTGGTAGGAAGCGGGCTGCGGTGAGATGGAACACGATGAGGCGGCGCGTCAAGGCGCGACCGTCCGGAGAGCGGTGAATTTCGGTGCATGTCGTACTCGCCGGTGGGGGGACCGCCGGCCACATCGAGCCCGCGCTTGCCCTCGCGGATGCCCTGCGCAGGCAGGACCCGACCGTGGGCATCACGGCCCTGGGCACGGAGAAGGGCCTGGAGACCAGGCTCGTTCCGGAGCGTGGCTACGAACTCGCGCTGATCCCCGCCGTACCGCTGCCGCGTAAGCCCACGCCCGAGCTGATCACGGTCCCGGGCCGGCTGCGCGGCACCATCAAGGCCGCCGAGCAGATCCTCGAGCGCACCAAGGCGGACGCGGTCGTCGGCTTCGGCGGCTATGTGGCGCTGCCCGGTTATCTCGCGGCCAAGCGGCTCGGCGTACCGATCGTCGTGCACGAGGCCAACGCACGCCCCGGCCTCGCCAACAAGATCGGTTCGCGGTACGCCGCCCAGGTCGCGGTCTCGTCCCCGGACAGTAAGCTGCGCAACTCCCGGTACATCGGCATCCCGCTGCGGCGCACCATCGCCACGCTCGACCGTGCCCGGGTCCGCCCGGAGGCGCGCGCGGCGTTCGGCCTGGACCCGAACCTGCCCACGCTGCTCGTCTCCGGCGGCTCGCAGGGCGCCCGCCGGCTCAACGAGGTCGTCCAGCAGGCGGTCCCGGTCCTGCAGCGCTCCGGTATCCAGGTGCTGCACGCGGTCGGCCCCAAGAACGAACTGCCGCGCGTGGACAACATGCCCGGGATGCCGCCCTACGTCCCGGTACCGTACGTGGACCGGATGGACCTCGCGTACGCCGCGGCCGACATGATGCTCTGCCGCGCGGGCGCGATGACCGTCGCCGAACTCTCCGCCGTCGGACTCCCGGCCGCCTACGTCCCGCTGCCCATCGGCAACGGCGAACAGCGGCTGAACGCCCAGCCGGTGGTCAAGGCCGGCGGCGGACTGCTGGTCGACGACGCCGAACTGACCCCGGAGTGGGTCCAGCACAATGTGCTGCCGGTGCTCGCCGACCCGCACCGGCTGTACGAGATGTCCCGCGCCGCCTCCGAGTTCGGCCGCCGGGACGCCGACGAACTGCTCGTCGGCATGGTCTACGAGGCGATTGCGGCACGCCACAGGGCGTGAGAAGGCAGGGGAGCGTGGCCGGACCCACCACCGCCCAGCGAGGCGAACGCAAGCAGGGGGACGCACCGGCCCGCCCGCCCCACCCCTCGGGCAGCGGCCGCCGGCTGCGGCTGCCGCCGGCCCGCACCCTCATCGCGGCACTCGTCGCCGCGGTGCTCCTCGGGGCCGGAGTCATCTGGCTGCTCTACGGCTCGCAGTGGCTGCGCGTGGAGCGGGTCACGGCCTCCGGCACCCAGGTTCTGACCCCTCAAGAGGTCCGGGACGCGGCGCGGGTTCCGGTCGGCGCCCCGCTGATTTCCGTTGACACGGACGGGATTGAGGAACGGCTCCGGAAAGAATTGCCGCGCATCGACACCGTCGACGTAGTGCGCTCCTGGCCGCATGGAATCGGTCTGAAAGTGACCGAACGCAAGCCGGTGCTGCTCATCGAAAAGGGCGGAAAGTTCATCGAAGTGGACGCCGGGGGAGTGCGGTTCGCGACCGCCGACCGCGCCCCGAAGGGCGTTCCGCTTCTGCAATTGAACGCCGCCTCGTCGCCCAGTCTCAGCCGATTCGGAGTCGACCGGCTGCTGCATGAGGCCGTGCGGGTGGCGGGGGATCTGCCCGCCGCTGTCGCCAAGGACGCCCGCGTCATCGAAGTGCGTTCATATGACTCCATCTCCCTTGAGTTGAGCGACGGCCGCACCGTCGACTGGGGCAGCGGCGAGAAGGGTGACACGAAGGCCTCCGTACTCACCGCCTTGATGAAAGCCGTACCGAAGGCCCGGCACTTCGATGTGAGTGCGCCCACCGCCCCTGCCGCGTCAGGGAGTTGACGGGTGAACGCGCTGGCCAGCACCCTGGTTGGTCAGCGCAACGGCTGATCACATAGGGTGAAAAGAAAAACGGGAGGTTCGGCGTGTTCGTTGAACGTGCGCCACTTGTCGACTTAGTGTCCTGTTTCGAAGACTCCAGGGAACAGACACACTGGTAACCCTAAACTTCAGCGTTAGGGTTCGGGTCGGCGTTCGGACCGTCCCATTCGGCATCAGTCGTCGCAGCGCACGCACGGCGAGGCGGCGACACGTAACTCGAGGCGAGAGGCCTTCGACGTGGCAGCACCGCAGAACTACCTCGCAGTCATCAAAGTCATCGGTGTCGGCGGCGGTGGTGTCAATGCCATCAACCGGATGATCGAGGTCGGTCTCAAGGGCGTCGAGTTCATCGCCATCAACACCGACGCGCAAGCCCTGTTGATGAGCGACGCGGACGTCAAGCTCGACGTCGGCCGGGAACTCACCCGCGGACTCGGCGCCGGAGCCAATCCGGCCGTCGGCCGCAAGGCGGCCGAAGATCACCGCGAGGAGATCGAGGAGGTCCTCAAGGGGGCCGACATGGTCTTCGTCACCGCCGGTGAAGGTGGCGGCACCGGCACCGGCGGCGCACCCGTCGTGGCCAACATCGCACGCTCGCTCGGCGCCCTCACCATCGGTGTGGTGACGCGTCCCTTCACTTTCGAGGGCCGCCGCCGCGCCAACCAGGCCGAGGACGGCATCGCGGAACTCCGCGAAGAGGTCGACACTCTCATCGTCATCCCCAACGACCGCCTGCTGTCCATCTCGGACCGCCAGGTCAGCGTGCTCGACGCGTTCAAGTCCGCGGACCAGGTACTGCTCTCGGGTGTGCAGGGCATCACCGATCTCATCACTACGCCCGGTCTGATCAACCTCGACTTCGCCGACGTCAAGTCCGTGATGTCCGAGGCGGGTTCGGCGCTCATGGGCATCGGCTCGGCCCGCGGCGACGACCGCGCGGTGGCCGCCGCGGAGATGGCGATCTCCTCGCCGCTCCTGGAAGCGTCCATCGACGGCGCCCGTGGCGTGCTGCTCTCCATCTCCGGTGGTTCGGACCTCGGTCTCTTCGAGATCAACGAGGCCGCCCAACTGGTCAGCGAGGCGGCGCACCCAGAGGCCAACATCATCTTCGGTGCTGTCATCGACGACGCGCTCGGCGACGAGGTCAGGGTGACCGTCATTGCCGCCGGCTTCGACGGCGGACAGCCACCGGCCAAGCGGGACAACGTCATTGGCGCTTCGTCCAATAAGCGTGAAGAGCCCACGCCGGTACGGAGCAGCACCGAGTCGCGCCCGGCCTTCGGCGCCCTCGGCAGCGTCACCCCGCGCGAGGACAGCACCCCGTCCGCCGAGCCCGCCCCCGAGCCGGCCCCGGCGAACGAGATCCCGTCCGCGCCGGTCAGCCCGCCGCAGGTCCCGCCGGCCCGTCCGTACCAGGACAGCCAGGCCGAGGAGCTGGACGTCCCGGACTTCCTGAAGTGACGTACGCCAAGTGATAACTGCGCACGACACCGTGAACGGCGCGCACTTTGCCTTCACCGACCGGTGGGGCGGGGTGAGCGCCGTTCCGTACGAGGAGCTCAACCTCGGCGGCGCGGTCGGCGACGCCCCCGACGCCGTCCGCACCAACCGTGAACTCGCCGCAAAGGCGCTGGCGATCGAACCCGGCCGGGTGGTCTGGATGAACCAGGTGCACGGCCGTGACGTAGCCGTGGTCGACGGGCCCTGGGGTGACATTTCCGACATCCCTTCCGTCGACGCCGTGGTGACGGCCCGTCGGGGGCTGCCCCTGGCCGTCCTCACCGCGGACTGCACGCCGGTGCTGCTCGCCGACCCGGCCGCCGGAGTCGTCGGCGCCGCGCACGCGGGCCGTCCCGGCATGGTGGCGGGGGTCGTTCCGGCCGTGGTCGAGGCGATGGTGAAGCTGGGTGCCGAGCCCTCGCGGGTCATCGCCCGTACGGGACCCGCCGTCTGCGGGCGCTGCTACGAAGTGCCGGAGCAGATGCGGACGGACGTCGCGCAAGTGGAGTCCGCGACGTACTCCGAGACGAGCTGGGGCACGCCCGCGGTCGATGTGACCGCCGGTGTGCACGCCCAGCTGGAGCGGCTCGGCGTGACCGACCGGCAGCAGTCGCCGGTCTGCACGCTGGAATCCGGGGACCACTTCTCGTACCGCCGCGACCGCACCACGGGTCGGCTCGCGGCCTATGTCTGGCTGGACTGAGAGGGCATGACGGACCGTAAGGCGGAAATCGCCGGAAATCTCGCGAAGGTGGAGGAGCGGATCGCCTCGGCGTGCTCCGCCGCCGGACGCAAGCGGGAAGAGGTGACCCTGATCGTGGTCACCAAGACCTACCCGGCGAGCGATGTGCGGATCCTGGCGGACCTCGGGGTGCGCCATGTCGCCGAGAACCGCGACCAGGACGCTGCCCCGAAGGCCGCGGACTGCCGGGATCTGCCGCTTACTTGGCACTTCGTCGGCCAGCTGCAGACCAACAAGGTGCGTTCTGTGGTCGGTTATGCCGATGTGGTGCAGTCGGTGGACCGCCCGAAGCTTGTCTCCGCTCTCTCCGCCGCGGCGGTGCGTGCGGAGCGGGAAGTGGGCTGCCTGCTCCAGGTCGCCCTCGACGCCGAAGAGGGCGGACGGGGCGACCGCGGGGGTCTGGCACCCGGTGGAATCGAGGAGTTGGCCGGACTTGTGGCGGAAGCTCCGGGGCTGCGGCTCGACGGTCTGATGACCGTGGCGCCGCTCACCGGGCCGTACGCGGGACGGCAACAGGCGGCGTTTCAGCGGCTGGTGGAATTCTCAACCCTCCTGCGCGCGGCCCATCCGGCTGCGAACATGGTGTCGGCAGGGATGAGTGCGGACCTCGAACAGGCCGTGGCGGCCGGGGCGACACATGTGCGCGTCGGCAGTGCGGTGCTCGGTGTCCGACCCCAGCTCCGGTAACGTCGCCAAGCAAGTCGGACCACAGCAGAAAATATGGTCATTCCCGCAGATCAGCGGGGGTGCCGAGTGGATCGCGGGCACTTGGTGGCACAGCGGATCCACCACAGAGCGGAGGACTCAGAGCATGGCCGGCGCGATGCGCAAGATGGCGGTCTACCTCGGCCTCGTGGAGGACGACGGTTACGACGGCCGGGGCTTCGACCCCGACGACGAGTTCGAGCCCGAGCTGGATCCGGAACCCGAGCGGGACCGCCGGCGGCACGAGCCGTCGCACCAACACCAGCTCCAGCTGGACGAACCGGCGCGAAAGGTACAGACACCAGCGCCGCGCGAACCGATGGCTGCGGCCGCTTCGCTACCCGCTGAAATTGGACGTCCGGCGCGTATCGCCCCCGTGGCATCCATCACACCTGAACGTCAGAGCCTGGAGAAGAACGCACCGGTGATCATGCCCAAGGTTGTCTCCGAGCGGGAGCCCTACCGCATTACGACATTGCACCCTCGGACCTACAACGAGGCCCGTACCATCGGGGAACACTTCCGTGAAGGCACTCCGGTGATCATGAATCTGACGGAGATGGACGACACGGATGCGAAGCGACTTGTCGACTTTGCGGCCGGCCTGGTCTTCGGACTGCACGGCAGCATTGAGCGGGTGACGCAGAAGGTGTTCCTGTTGTCGCCTGCTAACGTCGATGTCACGGCGGAGGACAAGGCTCGCATCGCAGAGGGCGGGTTCTTCAACCAGAGCTGAGACGCAGCACCGGATCACGAGTAGTACGAGACAGGGGAGAGGGAAGCGCGAGACATGGGCGTTGTCTGGGATGTGCTCCACATCGCGCTGATGTGTTTCCTGATTGTGCTGATCTTCCGGTTGGTCATGGACTACGTCTTCCAGTTCGCCCGCTCATGGCAACCCGGCAAGGCGATGGTGGTCGTTCTGGAGGCCACCTACACTGTCACTGATCCACCGCTCAAGCTTCTGCGGCGGTTCATCCCGCCGCTGCGTCTCGGGGGCGTGGCGCTCGACCTGTCCTTCTTCGTACTGATGATCATCGTCTACATCCTGATCTCCGTCGTGAGCCGGCTGTGAACGATACGGTCTTGCCGAATGCCGACGACTACGTTGAGGTGAAGAGATGCCGTTGACCCCCGAGGACGTGCGGAACAAGCAGTTCACGACCGTCCGCCTCCGAGAAGGCTATGACGAGGACGAGGTCGATGCCTTCCTCGATGAGGTCGAAGCCGAACTGACGCGCCTGCTCCGCGAGAACGAGGACCTGCGCGCGAAGCTCGCCGCAGCGACCCGTGCCGCCGCGCAGAACCAGCAGCAGGGCGGCATGCGTAAGCCCGAGCCGCAGGACCAGCGCGGTCCCGGCGCCCCGGTGCCCGCCGCAATATCGGGCCCGCAGCCGGTGCCGCCGCAGCAACAGCAGCACATGGGTCCGCCCCAGCTGCCCGGTGGCGCACCGCAGCTGCCCGCAGGCCCCGGTGGCCACGGCGGTCCGCAGGGCCCCGGCCCCATGCAGGGTGGCCCGATGGGCGGCCCCATGGGCGGCCACGGTCCGCAGCTGCCGCAGCCCGGTCAGGGCCCCGGTGGCGACAGCGCCGCGCGCGTGCTTTCCCTTGCGCAGCAGACCGCTGACCAGGCGATCGCGGAGGCCCGTTCCGAGGCCAACAAGATCGTCGGTGAGGCCCGTTCGCGTGCCGAGGGTCTCGAGCGTGACGCCCGTGCCAAGGCCGACGCCCTGGAGCGGGACGCGCAGGAGAAGCACCGTGTCGCGATGGGCTCCCTGGAGTCCGCCCGCGCCACGCTTGAGCGCAAGGTCGAGGACCTGCGTGGCTTCGAGCGCGAGTACCGGACCCGCCTGAAGTCGTACCTGGAGTCGCAGCTGCGTCAGCTGGAGACCCAGGCCGACGACTCGCTGGCTCCGCCGCGTACCCCGGCGACCGCCTCGCTGCCGCCGTCGCCTTCGATGGCCTCCGCGGGTGCGCCCTCCATGGGCGGCAACCACACCATGGGCGGCAACCAGTCGATGGGCGGCCACGGTGGCAACTCCGGTGGCGGTTCGTACGGCGGCCAGCAGCAGATGTCGCCTGCGATGACGCAGCCGATGGCGCCGGTGCGGCCCCAGGGGCCCGCGCCGATGCAGCAGGCTCCGTCGCCGATGCGCGGCTTCCTCATCGACGAGGACGACAACTGACGGCTGAGCGCGCACAGCGCGCGTAGCGTCGGCAGCGCTGAAAGGGCCGGGCCCCGGGACATGTTCCCGGGGCCCGGCCCTTTTGCCCGGGCAGCCGCGGGTGGGAGGCGCGGGTGTGTGGGTGGGGCGGGTCGGGCAGAGGTCGGGGGCGCGTCTGTGCGCCGGTACACAACGCCGAAGGCCCGGCGCCCACCGATCCGTTGGATCGGGTGACGCCGGGCCTTGGTGTTGCCGTGCGGCGCTTACGCCTCGGTCTTGCGGAGGCGGAAGGTGAGGGACAGGCCCTCGTCGGTGAAGGGCTCGCCGTACGCCTCGTCGGCCTCGCCCTCGGCGAAGTCCAGGGCGAGGACCTCGTCCGCGATGAGGGGGGTGTGCTCGGTCAGGGCCGCCGTCGTGTCCGCGGCCGTCGCCGACCAGCGGACCGCGATCCGGTCCGCGACGTCCAGGCCGCTGTTCTTGCGGGCCTCCTGGATGAGGCGGATGGCGTCACGGGCGAGGCCCGCGCGGCGCAGATCGTCGGTGATCTCCAGGTCGAGGGCGACGGTGGCGCCGGCCTCGGAGGCGACGGACCAGCCCTCGCGCGGGGTCTCCGTGATGAAGACCTCATCGGGGGTGAGGGTCACCTGCTCGCCCTCGACCTCGATCGTCGCGGAGCCGTCGCGCAGGGCCAGGGAGAGAGCCGCCGCGTCGGCATCGGCGACGGCCTTCGCCACCGCTTGCACGCCCTTGCCGAAACGCTTGCCCAGGGCGCGGAAGTTGGCCTTGGCCGTGGTGTCGACCAGGGAGCCGCCCACCTCGGAGAGCGAGGCGAGGGACGAGACGTTCAGCTCTTCGGTGATCTGGGCGCGGAGTTCCTCGCCAAGGGTCTCGAAGCCGGTCGCCGCGACCAGGGCGCGGGACAGCGGCTGGCGGGTCTTCACACCGGACTCGGCGCGGGTCGCGCGGCCCAGTTCGACCAGGCGCCGCACCAGTGCCATCTGCTGCGAAAGCGCCGGGTCGACAAGGGACTTGTCGGCCTCGGGCCAGGTCGACAGATGCACCGACTCCGGGGCGTCGGGGGTGACCGGGACCACCAGGTCCTGCCAGACCCGCTCGGTGAGGAACGGGGTCAGCGGGGCCATCAGGCGCGTGACCGTCTCGACGACTTCGTGCAGGGTGCGCAGGGCCGCCTTGTCGCCCTGCCAGAAGCGGCGGCGGGAGCGGCGCACGTACCAGTTGGAAAGGTTGTCGACGAAGGCCGAAAGGAGCTTGCCCGCACGCTGGGTGTCGTACGACTCAAGGGCGTCGGTGCTCTGGTCGACCAGGTCGTTCAGCTCGCTGAGCAGCCAGCGGTCCAGGAGCGGGCGGTCGGCCGGGGCCGGGTCCGCGTCCGAGGGGGCCCACTTCGACGTACGGGCGTACAGGGCCTGGAAGGCGACCGTGTTCCAGTACGTGAGGAGGGTCTTGCGGACGACCTCCTGGATCGTGCCGTGGCCGACGCGGCGGGCCGCCCAGGGGGAGCCGCCCGCGGCCATGAACCAGCGCACCGCGTCCGCGCCGTGCCGGTCCATCAGCGGGATCGGGTCCAGGGTGTTGCCCAGGTGCTTGGACATCTTGCGGCCGTCCTCGGCGAGGATGTGGCCGAGGCAGACGACGTTCTCGTACGACGACTTGTCGAAGACGAGGGTGCCGACGGCCATGAGTGTGTAGAACCAGCCGCGGGTCTGGTCGATGGCCTCGGAGATGAACTGCGCCGGGTAACGGCTCTCGAACAGCTCCTTGTTCTTGTGGGGGTAGCCCCACTGCGCGAACGGCATCGAACCCGAGTCGTACCAGGCGTCGATGACCTCCGGCACGCGGTACGCCTCCAGCTGGCAGTCGGCGTGCGTGCAGGTGAAGGTGATCTCGTCGATGAACGGGCGGTGCGGGTCGAGTGCCGACTGGTCGGTGCCCGTGAGCTCGGAGAGCTCGGCGCGGGAGCCCACACAGGAGAGATGGCCTTCCTCACAGCGCCAGATGGGCAGCGGGGTGCCCCAGTAGCGGTTGCGGGACAGGGCCCAGTCGATGTTGTTGTTCAGCCAGTCGCCGAAGCGGCCGTGCTTGACGGACTCCGGGAACCAGTTGGTCTTCTCGTTCTCCTCGAGCAGGCGGTCCTTGACGGCCGTGGTGCGGATGTACCAGGACGGCTGCGCGTAGTAGAGGAGCGCCGTGTGGCAGCGCCAGCAGTGCGGATAGCTGTGCTCGTACGGGATGTGCCTGAAGAGCAGGCCGCGGGCGGAGAGGTCCTCGGTGAGCTTTTCGTCGGCCTTCTTGAAGAAGACGCCGCCGACGAGCGGGACTTCCTCCTCGAAGGTGCCGTCGGGGCGGACCGGGTTCACCACCGGCAGGCCGTACGCACGGCAGACCTTGAGGTCGTCCTCACCGAAGGCGGGGGACTGGTGGACCAGGCCGGTGCCGTCTTCGGTGGTGACGTATTCGGCGTTGACCACGTAGTGCGCGGGAGCGGGGAACTCCACCAGCTCGAAGGGGCGCTGATACGTCCAGCGCTCCATTTCGGCGCCGGTGAAGGTCTGGCCCGTGGCCTCCCAGCCCTCGCCGAGCGCCTTCTCCAGGAGAGGCTCGGCGACCACGAGCTTCTCGGTGCCGTCGGTGGCGACGACATAGGTCACCTCGGGGTGGGCGGCGACCGCGGTGTTGGAGACGAGCGTCCAGGGGGTCGTCGTCCAGACCAGGAGAGCGGCCTCGCCGGCGAGGGGGCCGCCGGTGAGCGGGAAGCGGACGTAGACGGACGGGTCGACGACCGTTTCGTAGCCCTGCGCCAGCTCGTGGTCCGAGAGGCCGGTGCCGCAGCGGGGGCACCAGGGGGCGACGCGGTGGTCCTGGACGAGCAGGTCCTTGTTGAAGATCTCCTTCAGGGACCACCAGACGGAGTCGACGTACTCCGGGTTCATCGTCCGGTACGCGTCGTCGAGGTCGACCCAGTAGCCCATGCGCGTCGTCAGGTCGGCGAAGGCGTCGGTGTGCCGGGTCACGGACTCACGGCACTTGGCGTTGAACTCGGCGATGCCGTACGCCTCGATGTCCTTCTTGCCGTTGAAGCCGAGCTCCTTCTCGACGGCGAGCTCGACGGGCAGGCCATGGCAGTCCCAGCCGGCCTTGCGTGCGACGTGGTAGCCGCGCATCGTGCGGAAGCGCGGGAAGACGTCCTTGAAGACGCGGGCCTCGATGTGGTGGGCGCCCGGCATGCCGTTGGCGGTGGGCGGGCCCTCGTAGAACACCCACTCGGGGCGGCCCTCGGACTGCTCCAAGCTCTTGGCAAAGATCTTCTGCTCGCGCCAGAAGTCGAGCACGGCATGCTCGAGGGCGGGCAGGTCGACCTGGGCGGGCACCTGGCGGTACTGCGTCATCGATCTTCCTCCGGCGGACACTGCTCGATTCCGTCGGAGGGACGAGAGCTGCTCTGCGCCTGGTGCGGCGCGGGCTCCCGCGGTACCACCCTCCTTGGCCCGCCGGGCGCGGGTCTGCGCCGGTGAGCCCCCTCATTGGGGTCGCGATGCCGGGTCTACTGGCCTCAGCTGTGGTGCTGACGTGCTGCTGTGGCGTTCTTCCGGCGGCTCCGGGGTGATCTTCGCGTTCGCGCCGGCCCCCGGGCTCGCACCGTCCCCGGGTCGCTCATGGCTGCGTACGGACGCTACTCGTCCCCATCCATGCTTTTCGCTGTGCCCAGTGTACGGGCCCGGCGCGGGGCAGGCCGACCGGTTTCCGGAGCTACGGACGGGAGCCCTGGAAGCGCCTATTCCGGTGGGCGGCCGAGCTGCGCGGAGTGACCCGAATGGGCATACGGCCGCAGGCGGAGTCCGGCTGGCCGGGCTCGGCGGATTACCCGGCGGAGAGCTGGGCACAACGGATGCATGCCCGCCGCGCGGTACCCACGGGGCGGGCGAATCGGGCGGCGTGCCCCGTTGCCGCGGGCCTGGAGTCGATTTATCGTCCCAGCACGATTCGCGAGCAAGATCACAATATGTGAAGGGGCCGCGGCCATGGTGGCGAAGAAGACCGCCGTACAGGAGTCGGCGTCCGCCAGATCCACTGGTGCGGCGGCCAAAGACGTGACCGGCAAGAAGAGCACCGTCGCAGGCGCGGCCCATGCCGAGAAGGCGGGCAAGGCCGCCGGGAAGGCGGGCAAGAGCGCCGAGGCGGGGAAGGGCACCGCGAAGAAGTCGGCGGCCGAGAAGGCCACGGCCGGGACGGCCGCGGCCAAGGAGGAGGCGGCCGAGCCCGCGGCTCCAAAGGCGGCGGCCAAGAAGGCCGCCGCGAAGAAGACCACTGCCGGGGCCACGGCGAAGAAGGCCGCCGCGGCGGCCGGTGGGAGCGGCGCCAAGAAGGCCGCGTCGGCCGGGAAGGCGGCGGCGAAGAAGGCCGCTGCCGGGGCGACGGCAGGGGAGGAGGCGCAGCCGGAGGGCGCGAAGAAGGCCTCCGGTTCCTCCGGTGCCGCAGGTGCCGCCGGTGCGAAGAAGGCCTCCGCCGAGAAGGCGGCGGCCACGGACACCGGCGGGGCCAAGAAGACCGCCGCGAAGAAGACGGCGGCCAAGAAGAGCACGGCCAAGACCGCGACGGCCGGACAGAAGACGGGCTCCGCAGCGGGTGCAGATGCGGAGGAGCCGGCGGCCGGGGCGGACGCCGAGGGGAAGGGCGCGACCAAGAAGGCTGCCGCCGCGGCGGAAAAGGGCGCCGCGGCGACTGAGGCACCGGGCAGGAAGACGGCCGCGTCCGCGGCCGGTGACGCGGCCGATGCCGCGAAGAAGACGGGAGCCAGGTCGGTGGTTGCGAAGAAGACTCCGGGGGCGGCGACAACGGCACAGAAGGCGGCCTCCGCCGTACCCAAGGCGCGTGCGGTGGCGGAGGCGGAGCCGGGCGAGCTCGCGGTGCGGCCGGGTGAGGACCCGTGGACTCCCGCCGAGGTGGCGGAGGCCCGCACCCTGCTGTCCGAGGAGGCGGGACGGCTGCGTACCGAGATCCTGACGTCCGAGGAGGCGCTGGCCGGGCTGATGCGGGACTCCGGGGACGGCGCGGGTGACGACCAGGCCGACACCGGGACGAAGAACATCACGCGCGAGCACGAGATGGCCCTGGCCGCCAACGCCAAGGAGATGCTGGAGCAGACCGAGCGCGCCCTCGAGCGGCTCGACGCCAACACCTATGGCCTGTGCGAGAACTGTGGGCAGGCGATCGGCAAGGCGCGGATGCAGGCTTTCCCACGCGCCACTCTGTGCGTCGAGTGCAAGCAGAAGCAGGAACGGCGCTACTGAGACTCGGTCGTCGTATGGGTGTGCCGTACCCTCATCCTCAGTCAGGTATCTAGGTTGAGGGACTCACGTGGCAGAGGCGGAGCGCATCATCGGTACGCCAGATGTTGAGGGTGCGGAGCCGGGGCGGGACGACGGCACGGAGAACCCCGAGACGCAGTCGGAGGCACAGGCGCAGTCGCAGGAGCGGCCCAAGGGGCGGCGCAAGATCGCGGTGCTGTTCGCCGTGGCCGCCTTCGCGTACGCCATCGACCTGATCAGCAAGATGATCGTGGTCGCCGAACTCGAGCACCACGAGCCGATCCAGGTCATCGGCGACTGGCTGCGGTTCGAGGCCATCCGGAACGCGGGCGCCGCCTTCGGGATCGGTGAGGCCTTCACCGTGATCTTCACCTTTATCGCGGCGACCGTGATCGTGGTGATCGCCCGGCTCGCCCGCAAGCTGTACAGCCTGCCCTGGGCGATCGCGCTCGGCCTGCTGCTCGGCGGTGCCCTCGGCAACCTCACCGACCGGATCTTCCGTGCCCCCGGGGTCTTCGAGGGTGCGGTGGTCGACTTCATCGCGCCCAAGGGGTTCGCGGTGTTCAACCTGGCGGACTCCGCGATCGTGTGCGGCGGCATCCTGATCGTGATCCTGTCCTTCCGCGGGCTCGACCCGGACGGGACCGTCCACAAGGACTGAGCTCCGGGCGGCGAGGACCGGGTTCCGGCTGGCGGACGACGCCCGCGCGGGGCCGGTGTACGAAGGCCCTCGCGAGGACTGGCGTACGAAAGGGCGCGGCCGGTCGGTCATACTCGTGGAGTGAGCACCATTCCCGAGATCCGCACCCTGCCCGTGCCCGACGGCCTGGAGGGCGAGCGTGTCGACGCCGCCATCTCCCGCATGTTCGGCTTCTCCCGTACCAAGGCCGCCGAGCTGGCCGCGGCGGGGAAGGTCCAGGTCGACGGCGCCGTCGTCGGAAAGTCCGAGCGGGTGCACGGCGGGGCCTGGCTCGAGGTGGAGATGCCGCAGGCCGCGCCGCCCGTGCAGATCGTGGCCGAGCCGGTCGAGGGCATGGAGATCGTGCATGACGACGACGACATCGTCGTGATCGTCAAGCCGGTCGGTGTGGCCGCGCACCCCAGCCCCGGCTGGACCGGCACCACCGTGATCGGCGGCCTCGCGGCGGCCGGCTACCGGATCTCGACCTCCGGTGCCGCCGAGCGCCAGGGCATCGTGCACCGGCTCGACGTCGGCACATCGGGCCTCATGGTCGTGGCCAAGTCCGAGTACGCGTACACGTCGCTGAAGCGGCAGTTCAAGGAGCGCACGGTCGACAAGCGCTACCACGCGCTCGTGCAGGGCCACCCGGATCCGCTCAGCGGCACCATCGACGCCCCCATCGGGCGTCACCCCAACCACGACTACAAGTGGGCGGTCACCGCCGAGGGCAAGCCCTCCGTGACGCACTACGACCTGATCGAGGCGTTCCGGGCGGCCTCGCTGCTCGACATCAAGCTGGAGACCGGGCGCACCCACCAGATCCGGGTCCATATGTCGGCCCATCGGCACCCGTGCGTGGGCGATCTGACCTACGGCGCCGACCCGACCCTCGCCAAGCGGCTCGGTCTGACGCGGCAGTGGCTGCACGCCATGCGGCTCGGCTTCGAGCACCCCGGTGACGGGCGCTGGGTGGAGTTCGAGAGCGACTACCCCGACGACCTGCAGCAGGCCCTCGACCGGGTGCGGGCGGAGAGCGAATGACCGCCTTCCAGGTGCGGGTGGTGCGGGACGCGGCCGAACTGGAGCTGTGTTTCGCGGTCCGCAAGGACGTCTTCGTCGTCGAGCAGCAGGTGCCCGAGGACATCGAGTACGACGCGTACGACGCCGGTGCTGTGCATGTGCTCGCCGTCGCGGACGACGGGGCGGCGCTCGGTACCGGGCGGCTGCTGCACGGCCCCGCGGCCGCGGAGAAGGTCGGCGGCGATCTCGCCGTCGGCTCCCTCGGGCGGCTCGCGGTGACCCGCTCCGCGCGGGGACTCGGTGTGGGGGCGGCGCTGGTGCGGGGGATCGAGGACGTCGCCCGGGAGCGGGGGCTCACCGCGGTCGACCTGCATGCCCAGACGCATGCGCTCAAGTTCTACGAGCGGCTTGGATACGCGGC
Source organism: Streptomyces monticola (assembly GCF_042665355.1). NCBI lineage: Bacteria > Bacillati > Actinomycetota > Actinomycetes > Kitasatosporales > Streptomycetaceae > Streptomyces > Streptomyces monticola. Next base: position 155,387 of record NZ_JBHTCF010000019.1, read on the forward strand.
TTACGGTCCCGAGTTCCTGGACGCCGGGATTCCGCATCTGGCCATGCGGCGGGCTCTTTAGGGCTGCGCAGGGCCGGACAGGGCCGGACAGGGCCGGACAGGGCCGCACAGGGCCGCACAGGGCCGCACAGGGCCGGGCCTTGTGCGGGGGATCAGTTTCTGCAGCGACCGGACAGCGCCCGGTGTGCCGGGTTTGTCGCTTTCGCGTGGCAGGCTTGAGAGCGCGTTTCCGATCTTCAGTTCCCCGGGAGCGCATCGCCGAAGCCCGCGCGAGACCGTCCGGAGGCCACCGAAGTGGACCAGTTGGCGCTGCTGTTCGTCCTGCTCCTCGGGGCCGTCCTGAGCGTGCCGCTCGGCGAGCGGCTCAGGCTGCCGGCGCCGGTCCTCATGACGCTCGCCGGAATCGTGCTCGCGCTGCTCCAGTTCGTGCCGAATGTCGACATCCCGCCCGAGTACATCCTGCCGCTGGTGCTGCCTCCGCTGCTCTACGCCTCCGTACAGCGCACCTCCTGGCGCCAGTTCACGGCGAATCTGCGGCCGATCCTGCTGCTCGCCGTGGCCCTGGTGCTCGTCACCATGGTCGCGGTCGCCGCGGTCGCCAACTCCATCGTGCCGGGCCTGCCGATCGCCGCGGCCTTCGCGCTCGGGGCGCTCGTGGCGCCGCCCGACCCGGTCGCCGCGACCGCCGTGGCCGGCCAACTCGGGCTCCCCAGGCGCCTGGTGTCGATCCTGGAGGGCGAGGGGCTCTTCAACGACGTCACGGCGATCGTGCTGTACCACGTGGCCATCGCGGCGGCCGTCAGCGGCACCTTCTCACTGCCCGACGCCGCCCTCGACCTGGTGCTCTCCGCGGTCGTCGCGATCGCCATCGGCCTCGCCATCGGCTGGACGGCCAACAAGCTGATGGGCTTCCTCGGCGACCCGACGCTGCAGGTCGGCCTGACGCTCCTGGTGCCCTTCGTGTCGTACGTACTCGCCGAGGAGCTCAAGGGGTCCGGGGTGCTCGCGGTCCTGGTGACCGCGCTGTTCCTCGCCGAGTACGCGGTGGACGCCGACGACGTGATGGGGCGGCTCGCGGGCCGCACCTTCTGGGAAGTCGTGGACACCCTGGTGACCGGTATCGCGTTCGGGCTCATCGGGCTCGAACTGCACAACGCCATCAAGACCGCGTCGGGGCGATGGGCGGAGCTGATCGGCTGGGCCGCCGCGGTGACCGCGGTGGTCGTCCTCGTACGACTGCTGTGGCTGCTGCCCGCGACCTGGGTCGCCAAGAAGCTGCACAGCCTGCGCGACTACGACGAGGAGATCCCCGTCAGCTGGCGGGAGACCGTCGTCATGTGGTGGTCGGGGATGCGCGGCGTGGCCTCCGTGGCGCTGGCGCTCGCCATCCCCAAGACCATGGAGAACGGAGAGCCGTTCCCGGTCCGCGACGAGATCATCTTCATCGCCTTCGGGGTCATCATGGCGACCCTCGTGGTGCAGGGGCTCACCTTGCCCTGGCTGGTGCGGAAGCTGGGTGTGGAGGCGGACGCCGAGGTCGAGGAGGCCTTCGAGAAGGAGCTGGCGATCCGGGCCGCGAAGGCCGCGAAGCGGCGGCTCAAGGAGATCCAGGAGGTCGAGGAGCTGCCGGACGAGTTCGCCGAGCAACTGGCCCGCCGCGCCTATGACATCGGGGCCCGGATCAGCCCCGACATGGTCGACGACGACCGCAAGGCGGCCTACGTCAAGCGGACCGCGTGGATGAAGCGGGTACGGCGGATCCAGGGCGAGATGATGTCCGCCGCCCGGCACGAGGTGCTGTCGGCACGCAGCGAGCCGGGGGCGGACCCGGAGATCGTGGACCGGGTGCTGCGGCACCTGGATGTGCGCAGCCTGCGGTAGCCGTGTGGGGGCGGCCGGTCAGCCCCTGCCCGTGCGGGGCACCTCCCCGTCCGGCGATGCGTGCTCGGTGTGCAGGTCCTCCGGCGGGCGGACCGCGGGGGACGTGGTGATACGGGGCAGGGCGTAGGGATGGTGGTCGCAGAGCCAGGCCAGGAGCTGCTCGCGGACGGCGACCCGGACCGTCCAGACGTCGTCCGCGTCCTTGGCCGTGACCAGGGCGCGGACCTGCATCGTGGACGGGGTGGTGTCCGTGACGGCCAGGCCCCAGTCGCGGCCGTCCCAGGCCGGGCACTCGCGCAGGATGGTGTGCAGCTGCTCGCGCATCTCGTGGACGGGGGCGGTGTGGTCCAGGTGGAAGAAGACCGTGCCGGTCATCTGGGCGCCGCCGCGCGACCAGTTCTCGAACGGCTTCGACGTGAAGTACGAGACCGGCATGGTGATCCGGCGCTCGTCCCAGGTGCGTACGGTCAGGAAGGTCAGCGTGATCTCGTCGACCGTGCCCCACTCGCCGTCCACCACGACGGTGTCGCCGAGCCGCACCATGTCGCCGAAGGCGATCTGGAAGCCGGCGAAGAGATTGCCGAGGGTGGACTGGGCGGCGATACCGGCGACGATGCCGAGGACACCGGCGGAGGCGAGCAGCGATGCGCCCGCCGTGCGCATGGCGGGGAAGGTGAGCAGGATCGCGGCGGCGGCCACCACACCGACGATGGCGGTGACCACCCGCATGATGAGCGTCACCTGGGTGCGCACCCGGCGTACTCGGGCCGGGTCGCGGCTGGTGGTGGCGTAACGGGCGTAGGACGACTCGACGATCGCCGCCGTGATCCGCACCACCAGCCATGCGGACGAGGCGATGAGGACGAGGCTCAGAATGTGCCCGATGTCCCCCGAGCGGGACTCGAGGATCTCGGCCTGCTCATAGGAAGCGGCCAACAGCACGGTGCACAGGACGACTTGAAGGGAAAGGCGGCAGCGGCGCAGAAGGCCCCACAGGGGAGTCTCGTGGTGCCGCGCGTCAGCGCGTTGCAGTAGCCGGTCCACCAGCCATCCGACGACCAGTGTGAGTACGACCGAGCCACCGAGGACGATCAGTGGACGCAGTACGTTCTCCATGTGTTCGAGAGTAGGGGGCGCTCGTACGCCTGGCACGATGGCCCCATGGACATCATGCTTTTCCACTCGGCCTTCGGCCTACGCCCCGCGGTGCACGCGGCGGCGGAGCGACTGCGTGCCGCGGGGCACGAGGTGCACGTGCCCGACCTCTACGACGGGCGGACCACCGAGACAGTCGAGGAGGGCATGAAGATCAAGGACGAGATCGGCACGGACGAGCTGCTCAGGCGGGCCGTGACCGCCTCCGCGCCGCACTCCGAGCGGGGTCTCGTCTACGCCGGGTTCTCGCTCGGCGGCTCCCTCGCGCAGAATCTCGCCCTGGCCGACGAGAAGGCCCGCGGCCTGCTTCTGCTGCACGGCACATCGGATCTCACGGACGACGCGTCCGTGGACGACCTGCCGGTGCAGCTGCATGTCGCCGACCCGGATCCGTTCGAACCGGACGACTGGCTGAACGCCTGGTATCTGCGGATGCGGCGGGCGGGTGCGGACGTGGAGGTCTTCCGCTACCGGGGCGCGGGGCACCTCTACACCGACCCGGACCTCGCGGATTACGACGCGGAGGCGGCGGAGGAGACCTGGCGGGCGGCGCTCGGGTTTCTCGAGTCGCTCTAGGGAGCTGTTTCCGGGAACCGGCCGCTCTAGGGGCGGGTGCAGCGGCCGGTGGTGGTGCCGGTCGCGGTGGGGGCGCAGATGTAGGCGCGGTCCGCCGCGTTGTCGCTGACGTAGCGGCCCACGCACTGGTTCTTGGTGGTCAGGCCGATGCCCTGGCAGTACGAGACGGCCTCTTCGCCGTTGGCGAAACCGGGGGAGTAGAGCATCCAGTAGCCCGGCTTGAGTGCGTCGTAGGCGCCGCTTTCCAGATACGTGGCGTTGTCGGCGCCCTTGGCGCGCAGCGCGGCCAGCTGGCGGTCCCTGGCTCCCGTACCGGCCGACTTGGGCACGGAGGCCAGCTGGGCCACCCACCGTCCGGCGGCCGGCAGGGGGGTCGGGTCCTGGGGCGGGGCCGAGGTGGTGGGCGGTGAGGTGGTGGGGGTCGGGGTCGCGCTCGGGCTCTGGCTCGGGCTGTGGCTCGGTGACGCCTGGCTCTGACCGGGTGTCGCGGGGGCCGAACCCGTGCCGCCCGTACCGCCGTTGTCCGTCCCCGGGTCCTTCTTGCCGGCGTCGCGCAGGGCGAACACCAGGGCCGTTGCGGCCACGACGGCGACGGCCACCGCGATCACCGCGATGAGTACGGGCGTACGGCTGCGGCTGCGGGGCACCGGCCGTGGTTCCGGTGCCGTCGGCCCGGCTGCGCCGGAGTCGGGGAAGGGCGGGCCCGGCAGGCGCTGCGCGGGTGAGGTCACGGCCGCGGCCCAGATCGGCGGGGCCTCGGCCTGCCGGAGCAGCGCTTCGAGCCGGTCCGCGTCCGGGCGGGCCGCCGGGTCGCGTACGAGCAGGGCGCGCAGGACCGGGGCGAGGGGCCCGGCGGCGTGCACGGACGGTGGCACCGGGGCTTCGAGTACCGCGGTGAGCGTGGCCAGGGTGGTGGACCGGCGCATCGGGCTGATGCCTTCCACGGCGGCGTACAGCACCAGTCCGAGGGACCACAGGTCCGATGCCGGGTCGTTGTCGGTGCCGCGGACGCGTTCGGGGGCCATGTACTCGGGGGAGCCGACGAGGGCGTCGGCCGCGGTGAGCGCGGTGGCGCCCTGCAGGGCGGCGATGCCGAAGTCGGTGAGGACCGCCGAGCCGTCCTCGCGCAGCATGATGTTGGCGGGCTTGACGTCCCGGTGGTGGATCCCCGCGGCGTGTGCGGCGCGCAGGGCGGAGAGCACCATCAGGCCGATACGGGCGGCTTCGCGCGGTTCGAGCACGCCCTCGTCCAGGCGGTCCTGGAGGGTGCGGCCCGACAGCAGCTCCATGACGATCCACGGGTGCGCGTCCTCGCCGGTGTCGACGATCTGGTGGACGGTCACCACATGGGGGTGGTTGAGGCGGGCGAGCGCGCGGGCCTCGCGCAGCACCCGCTCACGCTGGACGTGCCGCTCGTCGGCGGTCAACGAGGGGTCGGGGGGCCGGACTTCCTTGAGCGCCACCTCGCGGTGCAGGGAGAGGTCGCGGGCCCGCCATACGGTGCCCATGCCGCCGCTGCCGAGCTTTTCGAGCAGCTCGAAGCGGCCCTCGACCAGGCTGCCGGCTCTGCGGCCGCCCGTGCCCCCGTCCCCGTTCATGCGGATCAGCGTACGGGCTGATCCGCCCGCTCGACACGCTGTGTGCCGGAAAGGGTGCGGTACGAACGGGCCCATGTGGCGCTCGCGTTGGCGTCGGCCTTGTCGGAGAGGACGTAGTAGTCCATCTGCGAGCGCTCGGCCGTGACGTCGAGGACGCCGTAGCCGTGCGAGTCCATGTCCAGCCACTTCACATGGCGGTTGGCGGCCCTGACCGCGCCGACGGCCACCAACGACACGGTGTGCGGGGCGACATGGAGGATGTCGTCGAGGTTGTCCGATGTGACCGAGGTGACCACGAACTCCGTCGCCGCGGACTTCGAGAGCGGATACGTCGCCGCCTTCACCGGCACGTCGTTCGCCCAGGCCATGTGGATGTCGCCGGTCAGGAAGACGGTGTCCTTGATGGCGTGGTCCGTGAGGTGGGCCAGGAGCTCCTTGCGGTCGTCGGTGTAGCCGTCCCACTGGTCGACATTGACCGCGAGACCTTCCTTGGGCAGGCCGAGCAACTCGGCGATGGGGCCGAGGAGATGGGCCGGTACGGAGCCGAAGGCCACCGGCGAGATCATCACCGAGGTGCCGACCAGCTTCCACTGGGCGTCCGACCTGGACAGGCCCTGCTTGAGCCAGTCGAGCTGGGCGCGTCCGGTGATCGTGCGGTCCGGGTCGTCCACGTCGCCGTTGCCGATGCCCGACTGCTGCGAGCGGAAGGAGCGCAGATCCAGCAGGTGCAGATCGGCCAGCTTGCCGTAGCGGATGCGGCGGTAGACGGTGCCCTCGGTGGCGGGGCGTACCGGCATCCACTCGAAGTAGGCCTGTTTCGCGGCGGCCTGGCGCGCGGCCCAGTCGCCCTCGGTCTCCGGGGTGTGGTTCTCGGCGCCGCCCGACCAGGTGTCGTTCGCGATCTCGTGGTCGTCCCAGATGGCGATGACGGGGTGGCTGCCGTGCAGGGCCTGGAGGTCGGCGTCCGTCTTGTACTTGCCGTGCCGGGTGCGGTAGTCGGCGAGCGAGACGATCTCGTGCTGCGGCTCGTGCCGGCGCAGGAGGTCGTCGTCGGCCGGGTAGCCGCCGGACGCGTACTCGTAGATGTAGTCGCCGAGATGGAGGACCGCGTCCAGGTCGGCGCGGGCGGCGAGATGGCGGTACGCGGCGAACCAGCCCGCCTCCCAGTTGGCGCAGGAGACCACGCCGAAGCGGACGCCCGGTGCCTTGGCGTCGTGGGCGGGGGTGGTGCGGGTGCGGCCGACGGGGGAGACGGCGGGTGAGCTGCCAGGGGCGCCGTCGGAGGAGCCGCCGGGGTCGGCCGTGAAACGGAAGTAATAGTCCGTCGCCTGGCGCAGGCCCCTTACATCCGCCTTCACGGTGTGGTCGGAGGCGGCGCTCGCCGTGGTGCTGCCGGTGCCGACGACCCTGGTGAAGGACTTGTCCTCGGCTATCTCCCAACTCACCTTGACGTCCGGGCCCTTGCCCGAGCCGGGGACGGCCTCGGGGGTGGGCGTGACCCGGGTCCACAGCAGGATCCCGTCGGGCAGCGGGTCGCCGGAGGCGACGCCGTGCAGAAAGGCGGGGGCCTGTGCGGCGTGGGCGAAGGGTGCGGCCGCCAGGGGTACGGCGACGGCGGCGGTGGCCGCGGCTGCTTTGACAACCGTGCGGCGGGTGGGGCTTGTTGAAGCGAGTCTACTGGTCACGAGCGATCAGATTACTGACCAGTATGGGCGAAGAGCGGGCGAACTCCGAAAGTTCGCCCGCTCTTCCGCTCCTCGTCGATCAAGCCTTGAGCACCCCGGCAGGCGGGCTCAGGCCCTCGGCGTCCAGGCCGTCGTGCGCTGCGTGGCTCAGGCCTTCACGGCGCGACTCAGGCCTTGAGCGCCTCGTCGATCGTCTTCTTGAACTGCTCCGCGGTCATCGGCGTGCCCTTCTGGCCGTTGATGTCCGCCTCGAGCTTCTTGCCGTCCATCTTCAGCGTGGGGGTGCCCTCGACGCCGCTCTGCTGGAACGTGTCGGACATCGCGAGGGCCCACTTGTCGAAGGTGCCGTCCTCGACGTCCTTCTGGAACTTCTTGTTGTTCTTCAGCTCCGGGACCTCGTTCGCGATCTTGATCAGATTCGCGTCGTCCTTGAACTTGTCGTCGCTCTCCTCGGGGTGGTTCGCGGCCGAGTACATCGCGGCCTTGTAGCCGAGGAAGGCGTCCTCGCTGACGTTGAGGGCGGCGCCGAGCGCGCTGAGCGCGTTCTTGGAGCCCTCACCGCCGGCGCCGTCGTCGATGAAGGAGGCGCCGAAGAACTGGACCTTGTACTTGCCGGCCTCGACGTCCTTCTTGACCTGCTCGCCGGCGCCCTGCTCGAAGGTGGCGCAGACCGGGCAGCGCGGGTCCTCGTAGAGCTCCAGGGTCTTCTTGGCGCTGTCCTTGCCGAGGACGACCGTCGTGCCGTTCTTGCCCTCGGTGTTGGCCGGCTTGACGAGCTTCTTGTCCTTCGCGGCTTCCCACTGACCGGGCTTGGTGGCCTGGACGACGGCATAGCCGACGCCGCCCGCGATGGCCAGGACGCCCACGATGCTCAGGGCGACGATCGCTTGCCGGCGGGCCTTGGCCTTCTTGGCCTGCCGCTCCCGCTCGGCGCGCAGCCGCTCGCGGGCCGCCGTCTTCGCCGCCTGGCTGTTGCGCTTGCTCATGGTTCCGTTCTCCGTTTGATGGCGTTGTATGGGGACTTGGTGTGCTCAGGCGAAAACAGGGCCCGGGCACGGCGGTCCACGCCGGCTGACGGAGTGCGCGAAGAGCCACGCGCGCGTGGTGCGTATCTGGTGGGCGGGGCGCGGGGTGCGGCGCACCGGCTCCAGGTGCACCGTGACCACGGCCACCGCGAGGAGGAGGGGCCGGAAGGCGAGCTTGCCGGCCGCGCGCAGCAGCTGCGCGAGGGCGCTCTCGCCGCGCCGCAGCCAGGCGGCCGCGAGCAGCCCCACTCCGACGTGCGCGGCGAGCAGCAGCCAGGCCGCGGCCGGGTCGGCGGAGGCGAGCAGTTCGGCGGCGGGACGCTCACCGGCGCCCGCTGCCCGGGCGAATGAGGTGCCCACGGCCTCGCCGCCGCACAGCACATCGAGGCCGAAGGCGCGCAGCGGGCCCGCGACGGGGCCGCCCGCCTGGCCGTAACAGACATGCTGGCCCGTGGTGAAGACGGTGTCCGCGGCCAGCTCCAGGGGGATGAGGAGCGAGGCGATCCGCCAGTAGCCCCGCTCGCGCCCGGCGAGCAGATAGGCGAGCGCGAAGACACCCGCGCCCACGGCGGCGACGGTGGTCAGCGGCAGCGGCACCCGGGACAGCAGCACGTGGGAGGCGGCGGACAGCGTCACGACGACCGCCGTGAAGAGCGCTGCCCGCAGCATCCTCGGCTGCGTCCCGGATATGTCCATCGCCCGAGAGTGTGCCATGGCGATAAGTAAGGCCCCCCTCAAGGTTTCCTGTGTGCCGCCTGCTCGCTACAGACCCGGAATCCGGCCGTTACGGAACAGGTCCACGAAGATCTGGTGATCCTGGCGGGCCCGCGCGCCGTACTCGTGCGCGAACTGCACAAGGAGTTCGTCGAAGCCCTGCTCGTCCGCGGCGATCGCGGCGTCTATGGCGCGCTCGGTGGAGAACGGCACCAGGTCCGAGTGGCCGCTCTCGTCGTCCGCCGCGGCGTGCATGGCGGCGGTGGCCCGGCCCAGGTCGGCGACGACGGCGGCGATCTCCTCAGGGTCATCGATATCGGACCAGTCCAGGTCCACGGCGTACGGCGAGACCTCGGCGACCAGCTGACCCGCGCCGTCCAGCTCGGTCCAGCCCAGCCAGGGGTCGGCGTGCGCCTGCAGCGCGCGCTGGGAGATCACCGTGCGGTGGCCCTCGTGCTGGAAGTACTCCCGGATCGCGGCGTCCGTGATGTGGCGCGAGACCGCGGGGGTCTGGGCCTGCTTCATATAGATCACGACGTCGTTCTCGAGGGCGTCGGAATTGCCCTCCAGCAGGATGTTGTACGACGGCAGGCCCGCGGAGCCGATGCCGATGCCGCGGCGGCCCACCACGTCCTTCACGCGGTACGAGTCGGGGCGGGTCAGGGAGGACTCGGGGAGGGTCTCCAGATAGCCGTCGAAGGCGGCCAGGACTTTGTACCGCGTGGCGGCGTCCAGCTCGATGGAGCCGCCGCCGGGGGCGAAGCGGCGCTCGAAGTCGCGGATCTCCGTCATCGACTCGAGGAGCCCGAAGCGGGTCAGGGAGCGGGCCGAGCGCAGGGCGTCCAGGAGCGGGCCCTCGGCGGTGTCCAGGGTGAAGGGCGGCACCTCGTCGTCCTTGGCGCCGGTGGCCAGGGCGTGGATGCGCTCGCGGTACGCCGTGGCGTAGATCCGGACGAGTTCGGTGATCTGCTCGTCGCTGAGCGCCTTCGAGTAGCCGATCAGGGCGACGGAGGCGGCGAAGCGCTTGAGGTCCCAGGTGAACGGGCCGACGTAGGCCTCGTCGAAGTCATTGACGTTGAAGATCAGGCGGCCCTGGGAGTCCATGTACGAGCCGAAGTTCTCCGCGTGCAGATCGCCGTGGATCCAGACCCGGCCGGTGCGGTCGTCCAGGTACGGACCGCCGTGCTGCTCGCGCTCCAGGTCGTGGTAGAAGAGGCAGGCCGTGCCGCGGTAGAAGGCGAAGGCGGAGGCCGCCATCTTGCGGAACTTCACGCGGAACGCGGCCGGGTCGGCGGCGAGGAGCTCGCCGAACGCGGTGTCGAAGACGGCGAGGATCTGCTCGCCGCGCTGCTCAGCGCTGAGCTGGGGTACCGACATCGCTGGGTGCCTCCTGGTGCATGACATTTGGGACAGGTGTTCCGCCCCTTCCAACGTACGAACGTATTCGTGAGTGCCCGGCCGACGGTAGCCCGGACCACCCCACGGCTGTCAGTCCCCGGACGTAGACTTCAGCGCTGTCCCCCCAGTCCGTCATCGCGCCCACCCGTCACCCGACCGCCGCCCCTCATCGAGGCGCTGCGCGCCGCACCTGCCTATTGGAGGTCCTCCGTCGTGACCAAGCCGCCTTTCACGCACCTGCACGTCCACACCCAGTACTCACTGCTGGACGGTGCCGCGCGGCTCAAGGACATGTTCAATGCCTGCAATGAGATGGGCATGACGCACGTCGCGATGACGGACCACGGCAACCTCCACGGGGCGTACGACTTCTTCCATTCGGCGAAGAAGGCGGGTGTCACCCCGATCATCGGCATCGAGGCGTACGTCGCGCCCGAGTCCCGGCGCAACAAGCGCAAGATCCAGTGGGGCCAGCCGCACCAGAAGCGCGATGACGTGTCCGGTTCGGGTGGTTATACCCACAAGACGATCTGGGCGGCGAACAAGACCGGCCTGCACAACCTCTTCAAGCTCTCCTCGGACGCGTACGCCGAGGGCTGGCTGCAGAAGTGGCCGCGGATGGACAAGGAGACGATCTCCCAGTGGTCGGAGGGGCTCATCGCCTCCACCGGCTGCCCGTCCGGCGAGCTGCAGACCCGGCTGCGCCTCGGCCAGTTCGACGAGGCCCTGAAGGCCGCCTCTGAGTACCAGGACATCTTCGGCAAGGACCGGTACTTCCTGGAGCTGATGGACCACGGTATCGAGATCGAGCGCCGTGTCCGTGACGGCCTCCTGGAAGTCGGCAAGAAGCTCGGCATCCCGCCCCTGGTGACGAACGACTCGCACTACACCTACGCGAACGAGTCGACGGCGCACGACGCCCTGCTGTGCATCCAGACCGGCAAGAACCTCTCGGACCCGGACCGCTTCCGCTTCGACGGCACCGGTTACTACCTCAAGACGACCGACGAGATGTACGCCATCGACTCCTCGGACGCCTGGCAGGAGGGCTGCCGCAACACCCTCCTGGTGGCCGAACAGATCGACACCACCGGCATGTTCGAGAAGCGCGACCTCATGCCGAAGTTTGAGATCCCCGAGGGCTTCACCGAGGTCACCTGGTTCCAGGAGGAAGTCCGGGTCGGCATGAACCGCCGCTACCCGGGCGGTGTGCCCGAAGACCGGCAGAAGCAGGCCGAGTACGAGATGGACATCATCATCCAGATGGGGTTCCCGGGGTACTTCCTCGTCGTCGCCGACTTCATCATGTGGGCCAAGAACAACGGCATCGCGGTGGGTCCGGGCCGAGGCTCCGCGGCCGGTTCGATCGTCGCGTACGCCATGGGCATCACCGACCTCGACCCGATCACGCACGGACTGATCTTCGAGCGGTTCCTCAACCCCGAGCGCGTCTCCATGCCCGATGTCGACATCGACTTCGACGAGCGCAGGCGCGTCGAAGTGATCCGGTATGTGACGGAGAAGTACGGCGCCGACAAGGTCGCCATGATCGGCACCTACGGCAAGATCAAGGCGAAGAACGCCATCAAGGACTCCGCGCGCGTGCTCGGTTATCCGTACGCGATGGGCGACCGCCTCACCAAGGCGATGCCCGCCGACGTCCTCGGCAAGGGCATCGACCTCTCCGGCATCACCGACCCCGCACACCCGCGCTACGGCGAGGCGGGCGAGATCCGCGGGATGTACGAGAACGAACCGGACGTGAAGAAGGTCATCGACACCGCCAAGGGCGTCGAGGGCCTGGTCCGGCAGATGGGTGTGCACGCGGCCGGCGTGATCATGTCCAGCGAGCCGATCGTCGACCACGCCCCGCTCTGGACGCGGCACACGGACGGCGTGACCATCACGCAGTGGGACTACCCCCAGTGCGAGTCGCTCGGCCTGCTCAAGATGGACTTCCTGGGCCTGCGAAACCTGACCATCATGGACGACGCCGTCAAGATGGTGCGGGCCGGCAAGGGCATCGACCTGGAGATGCTCTCGCTCCCGCTGGACGACCCGAAGACCTTCGAACTGCTCTGCCGCGGTGACACGCTGGGTGTCTTCCAGTTCGACGGCGGCCCGATGCGCTCGCTCCTGCGCCAGATGCAGCCCGACAACTTCGAGGACATTTCCGCCGTTTCGGCCCTGTACCGCCCGGGCCCGATGGGCATGAACTCGCATATCAACTACGCGGAGCGGAAGAACGGCCGCCAGGAGATCACCCCGATCCACAAGGAGCTCGAAGAGCCCCTGAAGGAGACCCTGGGTCTCACCTACGGCCTGATCGTGTACCAGGAGCAGGTGCAGAAGGCCGCCCAGATCGTCGCCGGCTACTCACTCGGCGAAGCCGACATCCTGCGCCGCGTGATGGGCAAGAAGAAGCCGGAGGAGCTGGAGAAGAACTTCGTCCTCTTCCAGGCGGGCGCCCGTAAGAACGGCTTCTCGGACGAGGCGATCCAGGCCCTGTGGGACGTCCTGGTGCCCTTCGCCGGCTATGCGTTCAACAAGGCGCACTCCTCGGCGTACGGCCTGGTCACCTACTGGACCGCCTATCTGAAGGCCAACTACCCGGCCGAATACATGGCGGCGCTCCTCACCTCGGTGAAGGACGACAAGGACAAGTCGGCGGTCTATCTCAACGAGTGCCGCCGCATGGGCATCAAGGTGCTCCCGCCGAACGTCAACGAGTCGGAGCAGAACTTCGCCGCGCAGGGCGACGACGTGATCCTCTTCGGCCTCTCCGCCGTCCGTAACGTCGGGACGAACGTGGTCGAGGCGATCATCCGCGCCCGTAAGGCCAAGGGGAAGTTCACCTCGTTCCCCGACTATCTCGACAAGGTCGAGGCGGTCGTCTGCAACAAGCGCACCACCGAATCGCTCATCAAGGCGGGTGCGTTCGACGAGATGGGGCACACCCGCAAGGGCCTCACCGCACAGTACGAACCGATGATCGACAACGTGGTGCAGGTCAAGCGCAAGGAAGCCGAGGGCCAGTTCGACCTCTTCGGCGGCATGGGCGACGACGGCGGCGCCGACGAGCCGGGCTTCGGGCTCGATGTGGAGTTCGCCCAGGAGGAGTGGGAGAAGACCTATCTGCTCGCCCAGGAGCGGGAGATGCTCGGTCTGTATGTCTCCGACCACCCGCTGTTCGGCCTGGAGCACGTCCTGTCGGACAAGGCGGACGCGGGTATCTCGCAGCTCACCGGCGGTGACTTCTCCGACGGCTCGGTCGTCACCATCGGCGGCATCATCTCCGGCCTGCAGCGCAAGATGACCAAGCAGGGCAACGCATGGGCGATCGCCACGGTCGAGGACCTGGCGGGCTCCATCGAGTGCATGTTCTTCCCGGCGACCTACCAGCTGGTGTCGACCCAACTGGTCGAGGACGCCGTGGTGTTCGTCAAGGGCCGCCTCGACAAGCGCGAGGACGTGCCGCGCCTGGTCGCCATGGAGCTGATGGTCCCCGATCTGTCCAACGCGGGCACCAACGCCCCGGTGTTGATCACCATTCCGGCGGTCAAGGTCAATCCGCCGATGGTCAGCCGCCTCGGTGAGGTCCTCAGCCACCACAAGGGCAACTCCGAGGTGCGGATCAAGCTCGTCGGCGCCCGCAAGACCACGGTCCTGCGCCTGGACCGGCATCGCGTCCAGCCGGACCCGGCGCTCTTCGGTGATCTGAAGGTGCTGCTCGGGGCGCAGTGTCTGGCGGGGTGAGCCGGTCCCATTGATCTCGCCCTTACTTACCTGAAACGGACACCTCGGAGATTAAGATGCATCATGCATCTAATTGAACGGGTCACGTGAGGGATGATCGCGATGGTTTCCGCGGCAGTCGACAAGGCCGTATTTCTGCTGAAGGACGCCCACCAGTCACCGATGGACGCCCAGCGGTCGCTCAAGGGCTATTACCCGCAGATGGGCTTCACCGAGCGCCTCGACCATGTGCGGGCCGCCTATGCGGTGATCCGCGGCGGGCGGCGCGTGCAGCGCCCCGCCGTATCGGAGCTGCAGCAGCCGAGTTCGTTCATGGTCGCCCACGAGCGGCATGGATTCACCGACTGATCGTCTTTATTGATCGGTGCCGTAGCTGCGGGTCGGTGCCGTAACTGCAAGAAGGGCGCGCCCCGTTCGGGGCGCGCCCTTCTCGTAAAATGCCAGGGGGTGTGCGGCCCCGGTCAGTTGTGGCCGAACTTCTTCTGCCGCTTGCTGCGCTCAGCCATGTTGGAGGGGCTCGGAGCCTCGTTCTGGACCTCGGTCTGCTGCGGCTCGGCGCTGCGCTCGGGAGCCTGCTGCTGACCGCGGTCCTGGTCGCCGCCCTGCTTGCGATTCTTGTTCTTGGCCATGGTGATCTGCCTCCTGAGGGGGATCTAGGGGCCAGGGCCGGGACCAGATTCACATATGCCTACAAAGCGCGCATTTCAGAGAATTACCGTGCGTAATAAGCGCTGTCGGGAGGCGATCTGTCCCTACGCCGGAACGAAGTTCCCGATACGCCACGCCGAAGATCGAGTTCGGGCCGTTAACCCCCGCGCGGTCGGGCAGACTCGAAGGTAACCCGAAGCAAACCCGCCCCCGATTCCCGATGTCGGGGAGCCTCAGGGAAAGAGGGTGGAAGCGTGGACCGCTGCGTCGTCCTGGTGGACGCCGGCTATCTGCTCGGTGCCGCCGCGAGTCTGCTCGCCGGAGAACCCTCACGGTCACGGATCACCGTCGACCACACCGCGCTCATCCAGGCCCTGCGAGAACGGGCCGAGTCGGATACCGAGCGCCCCCTGCTGCGGATCTACTGGTTCGACGGCGCCCCCGACCGGGTGCCGCAGCCCGAGCACCGCAGGCTGCGCGTGATGCCCCGGGTCACCGTCCGGCTCGGTGCCCTGACCCGCAGCGACGGCCGCTGGGCGCAGAAGGGCGTGGACGCCGCGATGCACGCCGAGCTCACCGAACTCGCCCGTAACCGCGCCTGTTCCGATGTGGTCCTGGTGACCGGTGACGGTGATCTGCTGCCCGGCCTGATGTCCGCCAAGGAGCACGGCGTCGCCGTCCACCTGTGGGCCGTACAGGCCGCCGACGGCGACTACAACCAGTCCGAGGACCTGGTCGCCGAGGCCGACGAGCGCCGGGTCCTCGACCGCGCCTGGATCACCCAGGCCGTACGCGCCAAGGAACTCACCGGGATCTGCGCCCCGCAGCCCGCCCCGCGCCCCGAGATCGCCGCGATCCTCTCCGCGCCGCTGCCCGAGTCGGCCCTCGCCGCGGCCGCCGAACGCACCGCAGGGGAGGCCCAGACCGCGCAGAACGGCGCCGCCCCCGCCGATGCCGCCGAGCACACCGGGCCCGAGCGCACCCCCGCCGCCAAGGCCGGGGTGCCCACGCCCAAGGACCTCGCGGCCCTGCGCAGCCCCGGCGCCGCGGCGGCCAAGGAGCACACCAACGCGACGCTGCGCTGGTCGTCCGACAAGGGCTGGGTCGACCGGCCCGGCACCCCCGCCGAGACCGCGGACGCCGCGGCCCTGCCCACTCTCGCGCAGCTCACCACGGCCGAGCAGCGCTGGGCGGACCGCGAGGAGGACATCACCACGGTCGGCGGTGATCCGTACGAAGTGGGACAGGTCTTCGCGCGCCGCTGGATGGAACGCCTCCCGGAGTCCGCGGGCCTGCAGAAGCTGTCCACCATGTACCCCCGCATCCCGCACCGGATCGACGGTGAACTTCTGCGCTACGCCGCCCGGTTCGGGCTGCTCGCGCACAAGGACGACCAGATCGACGAGCACGACCGCTATGCGATCAGAGCCGGTTTCTGGCGCGAGATCGATGTGCGGACCGCCGCTGAGCAGGTCGCGGCGCCGGCACCGGCCGAGTAATCCGGGGCCGATCCCGAGTGAGCCGCGACCACTCCCGAGTGATCCGGGGCCGATCCCGAGGAATCCGGGGCCGATCCCGAGTGAGCCGGGGCCGACCCCGCGTGAGCCGCGACCGATCCCGAGTGAGCCGGGGCCGACCCCGAATGAGCCGGGGCCGACCCCGCGTGAGCCGCGACCGATCCCGAGGAATCCGGGGCCGACCCCGAATGAGCCGCGGCCGATCCCGAATGAGCCGGGGCCGACCCCGCGTGAGCCGCGACCGATCCCGAGTGATCCGGGGCCGATCCCGAGTGAGCCGCGGCCGACCCCGCGTGAGCCGCGACCGATCCCGAGGAATCCGGGGCCGACCCCGCGTGAGCCGCGACCGATCCCGAATGAGCCGCGACCGATCCCGAATGAGCCGGGGCAAACCCCGAGTGAGCCGGAGGGCGATGCTGCCGGGTGAGCGGGGGCCCGTGCCGGGTGAGCCGGGGGCCGGGGGCGCGTGCTGACCGAGGGGTGGCGCGCGGGTGACCGCCGCGGCGGGTTCCGCCCTGCGGGACAGCGCGCGGTGGCCGTCCCGTAGTCTCGTCCCTCGTGAGTACGCGCGCGGGGCACCCGGAAATTGGGGCATACGGCGACGAGGCCGTGTGCGTGGTGCGTGACCTGGTCAAGACGTATCCCGCCGTACGCGGGCGCCGTGGCAGGCCCGCCACCCCCGAAGTACGCGCCAGCGACGGCATCGGCCTCGAAGTGCGGCGCGGTGAGATCTTCGGCCTCCTCGGGCCCAACGGCGCGGGCAAGTCCACTCTCGTACGTCAGCTCACCGGACTGATGCGGCCCGACGCGGGCGGGGTCACGATCCTCGGCCACGACATCGTGCGCCACCCGGAGCGGGCCGCCCGCATCCTCGCCTACCTCGGCCAGGAGTCGACCGCCCTCGACGAGCTGACGGTCGCGCTCGCCGCCGAGACCACCGGCCGCCTGCGCGGGCTCGACATCAGGTCCGCACGGGCCGAGCGGGATGCCGTACTCGACGAGCTGGGGCTCACGCCGATCGCCGGTCGTCCCCTGAAGAAGCTCTCCGGCGGACAGCGCAGGCTCGCCTGCTTCGCCGCCGCGCTCGTGGGGGAGCGGCCGCTGCTCGTCCTCGACGAGCCCACGACCGGCATGGACCCGGTGGCGCGGCGGGCCGTGTGGGCCGCCGTCGACCGCCGCAGGGCCGAGCGGGGCACGACGGTCCTGCTCGTCACGCACAACGTCATCGAGGCCGAGACCGTCCTCGACCGGGTCGCCGTCATCGAGCGGGGGCGGCTCATCGCCTGCGACACCCCCGCGGGGCTCAAGGGCCAGGTCGCCGGGGACGTCAGGCTCGATCTGGTCTGGCGCGACCGGGCTCCGCTCGATGTGCCCGAGGTCGCGGCACTGCGGGCGTTCGCCGACGAGACGGGGCGGCGCTGGACGCTGCGGCTCGCCCCGGACGAGGCGCGGGCCGCGGTCGCCGCGGTCACCGGGGGCGAGGCCTTCGCGGCGCTCGACGACTTCACGTTGGCCACGCCGAGCCTGGAGGACGTGTACCTCGCGCTGGGCGGGCGTACGAAGGGTTTGGTGAAGGTGTGACGGTGTACGGCACGGGGCACGCCGCATTGCGGCCGGACGCTGCGGCGCCCGCCTCAGCGGGGCGCGCCCGCAAGGCCGGGCCCGCGGAACGGCGGCCCGGCGGGGCAGCGGAACTCGCGCCGCCCGCGCGGCTCTTCCCCTCCCTCGCCGCCGTCTACCGGGCGCAGCTCTCGCGGGCCCGGGTCGCACGGATTCCGCTGCTCTTCGTCGCCACCTTCCAGTCCGTCGGGATCATGGTCCTGATGCGCGGAGTCGTCGACGGGGGCGCGGAGGCGCGGGCCGTGGTCGCCGGGTCCTCGGTCCTGGTCGTGGCCTTCGTCGCGCTCAATCTGCTCGCCCAGTACTTCGGACAGCTGCGGGCACAGGGCGGCCTCGACCACTACGCGACCCTGCCGGTGCCGCCCGCGGCCGTGGTCCTGGGCGCCGCCGCGGCGTATGCCTCCTTCACCGCGCCGGGGACGCTCGTCACGGCCGTGGTGGGCAGCATGCTCTTCGGCCTTCCGCTGACCCATGTGTGGATCCTCGTCGCGGTCATCCCGCTCGCCGGGGCCGCGCTCGCCGGGCTCGGCGCCGCCCTCGGACTGCTTGCGCCACGGCCCGAACTGGCCACGCTGCTCGGTCAGTTGGGAATGTCGGCGGCGCTGCTCCTCGGAGTGCTCCCGGCGGACCGGCTGCCCTCGCTCATCCAGTACGCGCGCGACCTGCTGCCGTCGACCTACGGCGTGGAGGCCTTCGCGCGCACCTTCGACGCGCGGCCCGACTGGGCGGCGGTGGCCCTGGACCTCGCGGTGTGCGCGGGCGTCGGGGTGGCCTCGCTCGCCGTCGCCACCTGGGCGTACCGCAAGGCCGCGGTCCGCTGAGCCGCCAGGGGCGCCCGATCGGCGGTCCCACCCCGGGCTCGCACGGAGCGGCCTGGCACGATGGCAGGGTGACCGCACCGCATACTCCGCCCCACCAGCCGTCAGCGAACGACCCGTGGCCGGCCCCGCCGCACGCGGGCGCCGCCCCTCCGGCCTTCGAGGAGGACGGGCCCGACATGAAGACCGAGCTCAGGGAAGCCGCGGTGATCGCGGTGGCGGTCGCGGTCAGCGGCGCACTGCTCGGCCTGCTGTGGGGGTGGCTGGCGCCGCATGTGCCGCTCGTCTCGGACGGCAAGGCCGTCTTCCTCAAGGACACCGAGGGCGAGCAGGCGATCGGTGCCGACGGCACGTTCATTCTGCTGGCCCTGGCCTTCGGCGCGGTCAGCGCGCTCGTGGTGTTCCTGGTGCGCAAGCGCGGCGGGGTACCGCTGGCGGTGGCGCTGATGCTCGGCGGGCTGCTCGCGTCCGTGGTCGCCTGGCGCCTCGGCATCCTGTTCGGCCCCGGCGACGACGTGGTGGCCCGGGCCAAGGCCGCGGGTCCCGGGGTGCCCTTCGACGCCCCGCTGAAGCTGACCGCCATGGGCGCGCTGATCGCCTGGCCCATCGCGGCGCTCGCCGTACACCTCGGTCTGACGGCGCTCTTCGGGCCGCGCGACCCCGAGTTCGATCCGGCGGCCCCGCCCGTGTGGCAGCAGGCGGACGGGGCGCCGCAGTGACTACGCGGGACCGTGCCCGGGGCTTGTGACTTCGCGGGACCGTGCCCGGGGCTTGTGACTACGCGGGCCTGCGCCCGTGGTTGGCCTTGCCCTTTTTGATCCGCCACTTCCGCTTGCGCGTCTTCTTCGACATGTCCTCGGTACTTAGCCGAGGACGGGGGATACGTCGAGGGGGTACGCGCAGGGCGTTACGCGCGCCCGACCGGGGCCAGGACCGCGTCCGTCAGCTTCGCCAAGTCGGCCGGTGCCAGCTCGACTTCCAGGCCGCGGCGGCCCGCGGACACACAGATGGTGTCGTGCGCCGAGGCCGAGTCGTCCAGGACGGTGCTCAGCTTCTTGCGCTGGCCGAGCGGGGAGATGCCGCCGCGGACGTACCCCGTGGTGCGCTCCGCCGCCGCCGGGTCCGCCATCGTGGCCTTCTTGCCGCCCACCGCGGCGGCGAGTGCCTTGAGGTCGAGGGAGCCCGCCACCGGCACCACGGCGACGGTCAGTGCACCGTCGACCTCGGCGACGAGGGTCTTGAAGACCCGGTCGGGGGAGACGCCCATCGCCTCGGCGGCCTCCTCGCCGTAGGAGGGGTGGGCGGGGTCGTGCTCGTACTGGTGGACCGTGAACGGCGTACCGGCCGCGGTCAGCGCCACCGTGGCCGGCGTACCCCCGGACTGCTGCTTCTTGGACTTCTTCGCCATCGCCCCTCGGCTCCTGCTGGTCGGCCGTCAGTTCCTGCTCGTCGGCCCACGGGTCAGGTCGACCGCGGGCAGCGAGGGCAGATTACGGATCACCGCGGTCTCCGCGCGAAGGAGTTTCAGCTCGTCGCGCAGGCGCGAAGCGGTGTCGGGGGCCTGCAGGAGGCGCTGCTTGGTGGGGGTGTCGAGGACGGCGGCCGCGGCCACCAGATACGACACCACGGACGGCTCGTCGGGCAGCTCGGCACCGGTGGACAGGGAGCGCTCACGGGCGCCCGCGAGGCGCTTCTGGTAGTTGCGGAAGGCGCGCAGGACACCCTCGGCGAGGGCGCCGGCCTCCTCGCCCGGGTCCTCGGGCAGCTCTTCGAGCTCGGCGGTCAGATAGGCCCCCGAGGTGTCCACGGAGACCAGCCTGACCCGGCTGGTGCCGGTGGCGAGCACCTCGAAGCTGCCGTCGGCGCGCTCGCGTACCGTCGCGGCGTCCGCGATGCAGCCGATCTTGTGGAAGGCCTTGAGGGGGTCGTCGCCGAAGCCGGCGGCGGGGCCGCGCTCGGGCACCGCCGTCTGGTCCGGCATGCCGGGGGCCACGGGCGCGACCTCGTGGCCGTCACGGATGGCGACCACCGCGAAGCGCCGGGGCTCGTCGGAGTCGTCGGGGGACGCCTTGACGAGGTCGCGCATCATGGCGCGATAACGCTCCTCGAAGACGTTCAGAGGCAGCACGAGGCCCGGGAACAGCACGGTGTTCAGCGGGAAGAGCGGAAGCCGGACGGTGGTCACGACGGTCTAGCCTAATGGCCGCTCAGTGTCCGCCGGAGCGGCCCGGGTATCTCCGGCCGCGACGCAGCGGAGTAGCGGCCGCGACTTCGAGACGGATGCCGTCGCGCAGCTCCAGGAACTGGCCCAGGGGATCGTCGGAGATCCGGTCCCAGGGGAACGAGGTCGCGTGCGGTCCGATCAGGCGCAGCTGCTCCAGGGCGTCGTCCCAGCGCTCCAGGCGCACCAGGACGTACGTCAGGAGATTGCGGACCTCCGCGGGGTAGGGGTCGCCCCCGGCGTAGGCGTGCGAGAGCTCCACGGCGCCGTCGGCGGCGGCGTGCAGGCGCATGGCGGGTACGACGCCGGTGCCGGGGTCGAGGAGATACGCGAAGGCCGCGCGCACCGGAAGGGCGCGCACGAGGGAGCCGGGCAGGGCATCGGCCGCGGCGTGCTCGGCGAAGTCGAAGCACTCGCGGTGCGAGCCGTACCAGGCGGCCGAGAGGTACTGCAGGGCCGCCGCGTGGCAGCCGTAGTGGTGCGGGGAGCGGCGCACCGCCTGGGCCCACAGCTCGTCGAAGACGGTGCGCGGTGCGGCGCTGCCACGGGCGTGGTCGAGGGCGATCCGCCAGGGCACCGGGTCGCGCGGATCGGCATCGGCGGCCGCGGTGATCAGCGGGGCCACCTCGCGGAGCAGCTCGGCGCGGGCCGGTGACTCCCAGGCGTGCCGCAGGGCGAGCTCGGCCTTGACGAGCAGGGCGTCGGGGTCGTGCGGGGCGGCGGAGCGCCACAGCTCGAACCACTCGGCGCGGCCGCGCGCGAAGGTGGCCAGGCGCAGCGCGTAGAGGTCGCGGTTCTCCCACTCGGCGGCTTCGCGGGTGGTGGCGAGCAGCTTGGCGGCGCTCTCGTACTCCCCGCGGCCCGCTCCGACCAGGGCCGGGGCGAGCTGTTCGTCGGGGGCGTCGAGGAGCACCGCGTCGTCGGCGGCGAGCGCGGTGGCGAGGCGCGGGGCGTGCCGGAGCATCCGGGCGGTGCCGATCAGGGCACGGAGCAGAGCCATGGTGTGAACCATTGAAAGGCGCAGGTGAGAGCCGGTCCAGAGGCTCTGTGGTGACGCTTTCGCATCGGCTGTTTGGTTGTCTGCGGAACGGTCAAGTCCGGGTAAAGATCAAGGGGTTGAGGGGCGCGAACGCCCCTTCCGCCGCCTCCGTCACATGCGTTGCCCCTGTAGGCCTCGCCGCTCCCGCCGCCTCCGTCACACGCGTTGTCCCTGTAGGCCTCGCCGCTCCCGCCGCCTCCGTCACATGCGTTGCCCCTGCAGGCCTCGCCGCTCCCGCCGCCTCCGTCACTCCCGTCGCGCCGGCCGCCTTCCGTCACCCTCGTCGCAGCATGCGCGAGGCCCCCGCCGCCACCGTCGTCGCCAGGATCCAGCCGAGCAGGACGAGCGCGGCCGCGGCCCACTGCCAGTGGCCCTCCACCCGCCAGTAGCCGTCCTGACCGAGATTGATCACGGGGACGAGCAGGTCGAGGGCGTACAGGGAGGGGTTCCAGGCGGGGCCCTCGCCGGGCTTGAGGGCGGGCGGGTGGTACTGCGAGAAGGCGATCCCGCCGAGCGCCCAGAGCACCGCCATCCACACCGCGGCCCGCCCCGGGCGATAGCCGTACGCCACCGTCCAGTCCTGCGCGTACCCCCAGAGCTTGCCGGCCAGGGGCAGGGTCTCGCGGCGGCGGCGCTGCTTGGCGAGCAGGACTTCGCGGGCGTCGGCGTCCTCGCCGCTCTCGCGCAGCACGGCGGCGAGCTTCTCGTACGGCTCCGGGCTGTACTCGGGGGTCGCCGAGAGCACCCACTCCAGGCGGCGGGTGAGCGGGAAGCTGCCGCGCGGCACCAGGTTCTCGTAGCTGAAGCCGCCCACACGCAGCTGCCCGGGGCCGGGCCAGCTCGTCGACTTGTCGACCAGGTTGACTATCTTCGCGCCGGACAGGACGACCCGGCCGCGCTGCGGCTTCTCGCCGAGGAAGCGCAGCTCGGGCACCTGGATCCGGCGCAGCGACAGCTCCTGCTCGTTCTCCAGCTGGAAGCGGGCCTGCTCGAAGTCGATCGCGTCGCCGAAGCGGCCGTCGTCCAGACGGATCCCGCCCTCGCTCTCGAACTTCTGCACCCGCACCCCGCGCGCGGGGGTCGCGCCGCCGGTCAGCGGCGGGTTGGAGGCGGCCGCGGGCGTCATGTACAGCGTGCGCTCCACGGTCATCTGCGGGGCGTTGAGCGCCTTGCTGCCGTAGGGGTTGATCAGACGGCTGCCGCGCAGGCTCAGGGAGACGCCGATCTGGGCGCCGCGCAGACTGACCTCGCCGTGCGACTCCATCAGCTCGGCCTGGAAGTCCTGGCCCACGGTGAGGCCGTCGCCGACGATCGTGCGGTTGCGCCGGTCGCGGTGCACCACGGCCTGGTTGAGCAGCAGGTCGGTGCCGATCTGGGCGTCGGTGAGCCGGATGCCGCGGTGCACGTGGCAGCGCGGCAGATGCAGATCGCCCTCGGTGTGGAGGCGGGCCGCCTCGAAGCGCGGAATCGAGCAGTCCACCAGGCGCAGGGTGGTGAAGCGGCTCTCCGGCAGGACGAGCTCCTTCTCGAAGCGGCAGCCCTTCATCTCCACATACGGCTCCACCGTGCCGCCCGCGACATCCAGGGTGCCGGTGATCTGCACACCGGTCAGCTTGATCGCGGAGACCCGCCCCGGCAGGGCCGGCGGCCCGTCCAGCATCAGCAGGCAGATGACCCGGGCCCGCACGCTCCGCTCGGGGCCCCAGGGGTGGCCGCCGTGCGGATCGTCCACTTCGGGGTCACCGCTGCACAGGTTGTATCGGCTGCCGTTCTGGAAGGCCTGCCACATGCCCATCTCGGCTGCGGTGAGGCCGTCCGGCATATCCATGTTCTGCCCGTCGACCACTACTGCTGTTCCTCCCCGTTTCCGCCGGTCCCTGGCGTTTTCACGGCGTCCCTGGCGTCCGTACAGCGGTTCATGCCCGCTGAGTGACGGCGTGAACGCTAGTGGTGAAGAGGATCTTCCGGGGAGGGGCAGGGCGAGGGCAGGGGCGTGTATCAGCCATTGATACAGGCGTCCGCGGCCCGATGACCGTCTGAGAGAATTGGTTCCGTGATCTCCCGAATCGATCTGCGCGGCGACGCCCTCCCCGAGGGCTCCGCCCTGCGCGACCTGCTGCCCCGAGCCGAGTTCGACGTAGCGGCCGCCCTGGACAAGGTGCGGCCCATCTGCGAGGACGTGCATCATCGGGGCTCCGCGGCGCTGATCGATTACGCGGAGAAGTTCGACGGGGTACGCCTGGAGCGAGTGCGGGTCCCCGCCGAGGCGCTGACCAGGGCTCTTGCCGAGCTCGACCCCCAGGTGCGCGCCGCCCTGGAGGAGTCGATCAAGCGGGCCCGCACGGTCCACCGCGAGCAGCGCCGCGCCCCGCACACCACCCAGGTCGTACCCGGCGGCACGGTCACCGAGAAGTGGGTGCCGGTCGAGCGCGTCGGTCTGTACGCACCGGGCGGCCGCTCCGTCTACCCCTCGTCCGTGATCATGAACGCGGTCCCGGCGCAGGAGGCCGGAGTCGCCTCCATGGCGCTCGCCTCGCCGCCGCAGGCCGACTTCGACGGACTGCCGCACCCCACGATCCTGGCCGCCTGCAAGCTCCTCGGCATCGACGAGGTGTACGCCGCGGGCGGCGCCCAGGCCGTGGCGATGTTCGCGTACGGCACCGAGGGCCCCGACGGCTGCGCGCCCGCCAACATGGTCACAGGACCCGGCAATATCTGGGTGGCCGCGGCCAAGCGCTACTTCACGGGCCGCATCGGTATCGACACCGAGGCCGGACCGACCGAGATCGCGATCCTCGCCGATGACACCGCCGACCCGGTGCACGTCGCGTCCGACCTGATCAGCCAGGCCGAGCACGACCCGCTCGCGGCCGCCGTGCTCGTCACGGACTCCCCGGCGCTCGCCGACGCCGTGGAGAAGGAGCTGGCCCCGCAGGTCGCCGCGTCCAAGCACGTCGACGACCGGATCGCCCCCGCCCTGGCCGGCAAGCAGTCCGCGATCGTCCTGGTCGACGGCCTGGAGGAGGGCCTGCGGGTGGTCGACGCATACGGCGCCGAGCACCTGGAGATCCAGACCGCCGACGCCACCGCCGTCGCGGAGCGGGTCAAGAACGCCGGCGCGATCTTCGTCGGCCCGTGGGCGCCGGTCTCGCTCGGCGACTACTGCGCGGGCTCCAACCACGTCCTGCCCACCGGCGGCTGCGCCTGCCACTCCTCGGGTCTGTCCGTGCAGTCGTTCCTGCGCGGCATCCACATCGTGGACTACTCCCGGGACGCACTCGCCGATGTCGCGCACCACGTGGTGACGCTCGCGGAGGCCGAGGACCTGCCGGCGCACGGCGCCGCCATCAAGGCGCGTTTCGGGTGGGAGGTGCCGGGACAGTGACCCGCATCGACGATCTGCCCGTGCGCGACGAGCTGCGCGGCAAGTCCCCCTACGGCGCGCCCCAACTCGACGTCCCCGTACGCCTGAACACCAACGAGAACCCGTACCCGCTGCCCGAGCCGCTGGTCGAGCGGATCGCCGAGCGGGTCCGTGAGGCGGCCAGGAATCTCAACCGCTACCCGGACCGGGACGCGGTCGAGCTGCGCACCGAGCTGGCCCGCTATCTGACCCGTACCGCGAAGTACCCGGTCGCCGTCGAGAACGTGTGGGCGGCCAACGGGTCCAACGAAGTCATCCAGCAGCTGCTTCAGACCTTCGGCGGCCCGGGGCGTACCGCGATCGGCTTCGAGCCCTCGTACTCGATGCACGGGCTGATCGCGCGCGGCACCGGCACCGGCTGGATCTCAGGACCGCGCTCCGCGGACTTCACGATCGACACCGAGACGGCCGCGAAGGCCATCGCCGAGAACCAGCCGGACGTCGTCTTCATCACCTCGCCCAACAACCCCACGGGCACCGCCGTCCCGACCGAGACGGTCATCGCCCTGTACGACGCGGCGCAGGCGGCGAAGCCGTCCATGGTGGTGCTCGACGAGGCGTATATCGAGTTCAGCCACGGCGACTCGCTGCTCTCGCTGCTCGAAGGCCGGCCGCATCTGGTCGTCTCGCGCACGATGTCCAAGGCCTTCGGCGCGGCCGGGCTCCGGCTCGGCTATCTGGCCGCCGACCCGGCCGTGGTGGACGCGGTGCAGCTGGTCCGGCTGCCGTACCACCTCTCCGCCGTCACCCAGGCCACCGCCCTGGCCGCCCTGGAGCACACCGACACGCTGCTCGGATATGTCGCCCAGCTCAAGCACGAGCGCGACCGCGTCGTCCGTGAGCTGTGGGAGATGGGATACGAAGTCACCGCGTCCGACGCGAACTTCGTGCAGTTCGGACGGTTCGAGGGCGAAGGTGCCGCGCACGCCATGTGGCAGCGGATCCTCGACCGGGGCGTCCTCGTCCGTGACAACGGCGTGCCCGGCTGGCTGCGGGTGACCGCCGGTACCCCCGAAGAGAACGACGCGTTCCTCGCTGCGGTACGCGAACTGAAGAAGGAGCAGGAGCAGAGCGCATGAGCCGCATTGGACGCGTTGAGCGCACCACCAAGGAGACCTCGGTCGTCGTCGAGATCGATCTCGACGGCACCGGAAAGGTCGATGTCGCCACCGGGGTCGGCTTCTACGACCACATGCTCGACCAGCTCGGCCGGCACGGCCTGTTCGACCTCACGGTGAAGACCGAGGGCGATCTGCACATCGACAGCCACCACACCATCGAGGACACCGCCCTGGCCCTCGGCGCCGCCTTCAAGCAGGCGCTCGGCGACAAGGTCGGCATCTACCGCTTCGGCAACTGCACGGTCCCGCTCGACGAGTCGCTCGCCCAGGTGACGGTGGACCTGAGCGGCCGCCCGTACCTCGTGCACACCGAGCCGGAGAACATGGCGCCGATGATCGGCGAGTACGACACGACGATGACCCGGCACATCTTCGAGTCCTTCGTCGCCCAGGCGCAGATCGCCATGCACATCCACGTGCCGTACGGCCGTAACGCCCACCACATCGTCGAGTGCCAGTTCAAGGCCCTTGCCAGGGCGCTGCGTTACGCCTCCGAGCGGGACCCGCGCGCCGCCGGGATCCTTCCCTCGACGAAGGGCGCGCTGTAGCCATGAACGGCCTCTCCACGCTGCTGATCTTCGTCGGGCTCTTTCTGCTCGGCGGGGTCTTCTCCTTCGTCAAGCAGAAGCAGTCCAAGAGCCTCATCACGCTCCTGTCCATCGGCGCCGCGATGTGCCTGGTCGCGGGTGTCCTGCGCCTGGAGGTGTGGAATTGACCTCCGTGGCCGCTGAGAACGCGGCTCCCAGGAAGGCAGCCGCCAAGAAGGTCGTCGTCTTCGACTACGGCTTCGGCAATGTGCGCTCCGCCGAGCGCGCCCTCGCCCGGGTCGGCGCCGACGTCGAGATAACCCGTGACTTCGACGAGGCCCTGAACGCCGACGGGCTCCTCGTGCCGGGCGTCGGCGCGTTCTCCGCCTGTATGAAGGGCCTGAAGGAGGCGCGCGGCGACTGGGTCGTGGGCCGCAGGCTGTCCGGCGGACGGCCCGTCATGGGGATCTGCGTCGGCATGCAGATCCTGTTCGAGCGCGGCATCGAGCACGGCGTCGAGTCCGAAGGCCTGGACGAGTGGCCCGGCACCGTCGGCCCTCTCAAGGCGGACGTCGTACCGCACATGGGCTGGAACACCGTCGACGCCCCGGCGGGCTCCGAGCTCTTCAAGGGCCTGGACGCGGACCAGCGTTACTACTTCGTGCACTCCTACGCCGTACACGACTGGACCCTCGAAGTCGCCAACCCGGCGATGCGCGCCCCGCTCGTCACCTGGGCGACGCACGGCGAGCCGTTCGTGGCCGCCGTGGAGAACGGCGCGCTGTGGGCCACGCAGTTCCACCCCGAGAAGTCCGGCGACGCCGGCGCGCAGCTGCTGAAGAACTGGATCGGAACCCTGTAATGGCTGTCAATTCGGAGAAGCTCGAACTCCTCCCCGCCGTCGACGTCCGCGACGGCCAGGCGGTCCGTCTGGTGCACGGCGAGTCCGGCACCGAGACCTCCTACGGCTCCCCGCTGGAGGCGGCCCTCTCCTGGCAGCGCTCCGGCGCCGAGTGGCTGCACCTGGTCGACCTCGACGCCGCGTTCGGCACCGGCGACAACCGTGACCTGATCGCCGAGGTGACCAAGGCCATGGACATCAAGGTGGAGCTGTCCGGCGGCATCCGCGACGACGCCTCGCTCGCCGCCGCCCTCGCCACCGGCTGCACCCGCGTGAACCTCGGCACGGCCGCCCTGGAGTCCCCGGACTGGGTCGCCAAGGTCATCGCCGAGCACGGCGACAAGATCGCGGTCGGTCTCGATGTCCGCGGTACGACGCTGCGCGGCCGCGGCTGGACCCGTGACGGCGGCGACCTCTACGAGACCCTGGAGCGCCTCAACTCCGAGGGCTGCGCCCGCTATGTCGTCACCGACATCGCCAAGGACGGCACCCTGCAGGGCCCCAACCTGGAGCTCCTGAAGAACGTCTGCGCGGCCACGGACCGCCCGGTCGTCGCCTCCGGTGGCGTCTCGTCCCTGGACGACCTGCGGGCCATCGCCGAGCTCGTGCCGCTGGGTGTCGAGGGCTCGATCGTCGGCAAGGCGCTGTACGCGAAGGCGTTCACCCTGGAAGAGGCCCTGGAGGCTGTGGCGTCATGACGTCCGATGCCGTACGGCGGGTGCAGAGCGGAAGCCCCTGGGAAGAGACCTTTGGTTTCGCACGCGCCGTCGCGGCGGGCGACCGGGTCGTGGTCGGCGGCACCACGGCCTTCCGTGGCGATGTCCTGTACGGCGAGGGCGACCCCTATGAGCAGGCCAGGGCTGCCTTCGCCAACGGCCTTGAGGCACTGGGCGAGTTCGGGCTCGACGCCGCCTCAGTGATCCGCACCCGGATGTATCTGACCCACGCCCGCGACATAGACGAGGTGGGCCGGGCGCACAAGGAGTTCTTCGACTCCGTACGCCCGGTCACGACCCTGGTGATCGTGTCCGGCTTCGTCGACCCGCGCATCCTGGTCGAAGTAGAGCTAGAAGCATTCAGAGAAGTGACAGAAGTAGTCGGAGGAGCCTGAAGTGACCCTGGCGGTCCGAGTCATCCCCTGCCTGGACGTGGACAACGGCCGGGTCGTCAAGGGC
Organism: Streptomyces monticola; assembly: GCF_042665355.1. NCBI lineage: Bacteria > Bacillati > Actinomycetota > Actinomycetes > Kitasatosporales > Streptomycetaceae > Streptomyces > Streptomyces monticola. The sequence goes on from NZ_JBHTCF010000019.1 coordinate 184,186, forward strand.
GTCAACTTCCAGAACCTGCGCGACGCGGGCGACCCCGTCGAGATGGCCAAGGTGTACGACGCCGAGGGCGCCGACGAGCTGACCTTCCTGGACATCACCGCCTCGTCGGGCAACCGCGAGACGACGTACGACGTGGTGCGCCGCACCGCCGAGCAGGTCTTCATCCCATTGACCGTGGGCGGCGGCGTGCGCACGGCCGAGGATGTCGACCGGCTCCTTCGCGCGGGCGCCGACAAGGTCGGCGTGAACACCGCGGCCATCACCCGGCCCGAACTGATCCGGGAGATCGCCGAGCGCTTCGGCCGCCAGGTCCTGGTGCTCTCGGTGGACGCCCGCCGTACCCCGTCGGGGTCCTTCGAGGTCACCACCCACGGCGGCCGTAAGTCCGCGGGCATCGACGCGGTCGAATGGGCGCACCGGGCGGCCGAGTTGGGCGCCGGCGAGATCCTGCTGAACTCGATGGACGCCGACGGCACGAAGGACGGCTACGACATCGAGATGATCGAGGCGGTACGCAAGCACGTCACCGTCCCCGTCATCGCCTCCGGCGGCGCCGGCAGGCTCGCCGACTTCCCGCCGGCCGTCGCCGCCGGCGCGGACGCGGTGCTCGCGGCCTCCGTCTTCCACTTCGGCGATCTGCGGATCGGCCAGGTGAAGGAGGAGCTGCGGGGTGCGGGATATCCCGTGCGGTGACGTGCGATTGCTCGCGAGGTGTCCCGTGCGGTGATGTGCGATGCCGCGAACTTGCTCGCGGTTGTCCGCAATTGAGGGCACTGTTGAAGGAACAACGGCGAAATCTGATCGCTGGTGGATCAACGGCCGGGTTAGCGTAAGGGGATAAACCCAAAGAGGGGGGTTACCCATGCCTGCCGGCTCCATCATCGATCTGCTGCAGCTCAGTCCGGACTTCGCCAGCGATCCCTATCCCGTGTACGCGAAGCTGCGCGCACAGGCACCGGTCCACCACGTCCGCTCCCCGGAGGGCCTGGAGATATACCTCGTGCTCGGGCACGAGGCCTGCCGGGCCGCGTTCACCGACCCGCGGCTCAGCCGGGACTGGCGCAACTCGGGCAACATACGCCAGATCATCAACACCGACGCGGACGACCCGAATCTCGCGCACATGCTGATGTCCGACCCGCCGGACCACACCCGGCTTCGGCGGCTCGTGGCACGGGAGTTCACACCGCGCCGGATCGAGAGTCTCGTCCCGCGCGTCCAGGAGATCACCGACGGGCTCATCGACGAGATGACGGAGAACGGTGCCCGCACCGCCGACCTCGTGACCGCCTTCGCCTTCCCGCTGCCGATGACCGTCATCTGCGAACTCCTCGGCGTGCCCGAGCTGGACCGCGAGGCGTTCCGCCGCTGGTCCAACGAGATGGTGGCCAGGACCAGTCCGGAGGCCGAGGGCGCCGCGTACGCGGAACTCGGGGCGTATCTGCCGAAGCTGATCGCGGCCAAACGCGCCGAGCCGGGCGACGACCTGCTCAGCGCGCTGATCCACACCGTCGACGAGGAGGGCGACCGGCTCTCGCCCGCCGAGGTGGTCGGCATGTGCAATCTGCTGCTCATCGCCGGGCACGAGACCACGGTCAACCTGATCGTCAACGGCATGCGGGCGCTCTTCGCGCATCCGGACCAACTGGAGCTGCTGCGCTCCGACTTGAGCCTGATCGACGGCGCGGTCGAGGAGATGCTGCGCTACGACGGGCCGGTGTCCTCCTCCACCGAGCGCCTCGCCCTGGAGGACGTCGAGCTGGGCGGTGTGGTGATCCCGGCGGGCTCCACGGTGCGGATGGTCCTCGCGGACGCCGACCGTGACGGCGCGCGGTTCGAGGAGCCCGACCGTTTCGACATCCGCAGGGACGCCCGCGGCCATATCGCCTTCGGGCACGGTCTGCACTTCTGCCTGGGCGCGCCGCTGGCCCGCCAGGAGGGCAGGATCGCGATCCGCACGCTCCTGGAGCGCTGCCCGGACATCGCCCAGGACGTCGACGCCGCCGCCCTGGACTGGGTGCCCGGCCTGCTGATCAGGGGTGTACGGAAGCTGCCTGTGCGCTGGTGAACCCGGCCGCCGCCGCCCCCGTGCGGCACCCGCGCCCGTGCGGGCCAACTGACCCTCGGATCAAATCAGTTGAACCCCGTATGGGCGTGGCGCGATCATCCGCTCGTGACAGACGCTGACATGACCACCGCCGGTGCGGCGGCCCCGGCTCGGCAGAGCCTCTCGAAACCCGCCCACCGCGACGGCAACGTCCTGCGCTGGCTGATCGCCTATGCCGCCTCCGTCATGGGGGACAGCTGCTACTTCCTGGCGCTCGGCTGGGCCGCGGCACAGATCGCGGGCCCCGCGCAGGTCGGCATGGTGATGGCGGTCGGTGCGGTGCCGCGGGCGGTCCTCATGCTCGCCGGTGGCGTGGTCGCCGACCGGTTCGACCCGCGCCGTGTCGTCATCGGCTCCGACGCCGCCCGTGCCCTGGTGATCCTCGGGGTCGCCGGGGCCCTGTGGCTGAGCCGGCCGGGGCTCTGGCTCCTGGTCGCGGTCGCCCTGGTATTCGGCGTCGTGGACGCCCTGTTCATGCCCGCCGTGGGCGCGCTCGCCCCCCGGCTCACCGGCCCCGACCAGTTCGTACGGGTGCAGGGGCTGCGGATGATCGTGACCCGGGCCGGGACCACGGCGGGGGCGCCGCTCGCCGGGTTCGCGATGGCGTACGGGCGCAGCGCGGCGGCGTTCGCGGTCGCGGGCACGCTGTTCCTTGCCTCGCTCGCACTCCTGTGGACCGTACGGGTCGGAGCGCTGCCGCCGGACGACGTACCGGCCGAACGCACCACGCCCTGGCGGGACTTGACCGACGGACTCGGCTATATCCGGCGCCACCGGATCGTGGGGCCGCTGGTGCTCTCCGGCGCCATGAGCCAGCTCGGCATCGTGCCGCCGCTGCAGGTCGGCGCGGTGCTCCTCGCCGAGGAACGCGGCTGGGACATGGCGGGGATCGGCTGGATCCTGGCCGCGTTCGGGATCGGCGCGGGGGCCGGGGCGCTCGCGCTGACGGTGCGCGGCCGGTTCCGGCGCGCGGGTGCCGCGCAGAACGTGCTGCTCGTTGTCGCGTCGGCGGCGATCGGCGCCATCGGGGTACTGCCGACGGTGCCGGGCGCCGCGGCGGTGGCGCTGGGCGCGGGGCTGCTCAGCGGGGTGTGCGGAGGGCTCGCGGCCGCGCTGATCCAGACGAACACCGCGGCCGCGTACCAGGGGCGGGTGGCCGCGGTGATGGCCCTCACCTTCGTGGGCATCGCTCCGCTGGCCTTCCCGCTGTTCGGCCTCGCCGCCGAGGCGGTGGGCGTGGGCCCGATGTTCCTCGTCGGGGGCGCGGTCAGCGCGTGCGGCGCGATCGTCGGCGTGCTGTCCCCCGAACTGCGGCGGGCGTCGCTGCCGGGGGCCGGCGGGGCCGGTGGGGCTGACAGGGCAGGTGGAGCCGGTGGGGCCGAGAGGTCCAACCCGGGGCGCACCGGCGGCGGTTGAGCGGAGGCCGGTGATTCTGCCGATGTGCGCGGAGCCGGCCCGGCTGGAGAGTGACGGCCGTCAGTCACAGCGGAGGAGTTCCGCAGGTCCTGTCCTGCCCCTGGTCCGCCGGGGGCGATGAGCCGCCGGGCCCGCGCGACTTCGCCGTTCCCCCCAGCGAGAGGAACCCTTCGTCGTGCAGCAGATCAGCAGCGACAAACCCGGCGCCCCCGTGCGGCGGCGGGCCCGGCGAGTGAAGGGCCGCCTGGTGCGGGCCGGACTCGCGATGCTCCTGGCCACCGGAGCCCTGGCGACCTCGCAGGCGTTCGGCGCCGAGACCGAGGAGACCCCCGCCGCAGCCGCGGAGAACCCCTACGAGCGCGGTCCTGACCCCACACCGTCCAGCATCGAGGCCGTGCGCGGGCACTACTCCGTCTCCCAGACCAGCGTGTCGTCCCTGAGCGTCAGCGGGTTCGGCGGCGGCACCGTGTACTACCCGACGTCCACCGCGGACGGCACCTTCGGCGCGGTCGCGATCTCGCCCGGCTACACGGCCACCCAGTCGTCCATATCCTGGCTCGGCCCCCGCCTCGCCTCGCAGGGCTTCGTCGTCTTCACCATCGACACCCTCACCACGCTCGACCAGCCCGACAGCCGTGGCCGCCAACTCCTCTTGGCCCTGGACTACTTGACCCAGCGCAGCTCCGTACGCGGCCGTATCGACAGCACCAGGCTCGGCGTCATGGGGCACTCGATGGGCGGCGGCGGCACCCTGGAGGCCGCGAAGTCCCGGCCGTCGCTGCAGGCGGCGATCCCGCTCACCGGCTGGAACATCGACAAGAGCTGGCCCGAGATCAAGACGCCCACCCTGATCGTCGGGGCCGACGGCGACTCGATAGCGCCCGTCTCCTCGCACTCCGAGCCGTTCTACAGCAGCCTGCCGAGCACCCTCGACCGGGCCTACCTGGAGCTCAACAACGCGAGCCACTTCACGCCGAACACGTCCAACACCACCATCGCGAAGTACAGCATTTCCTGGCTGAAGCGGTTCATCGACAACGACACCCGCTACGAGCAGTTCCTCTGCCCGCTGCCGCGTCCCAGCACGACCATCGAGGAGTACCGGGGCAACTGCCCGCACTCCGGCTGAGCATGCTGCCGGCACACCGGCGGCGGTAAGTGGTGGCGGTCGCGTGACAGCGGCCGCCACCACGGCGTTGTGCCCGGACACAGGGTTGTCCGGGAGGGGTTGGGGTGCTGCCCAATCAAGGGGCACGCCAGTATTTACGCGGCAGTAACGTGACGGGCGTGACCGGAATCAGCACCGTCAGAAACCCTCTGCGGATATACGGCCGGAGCGCTGAACTCACGGCCTGTGCCGCCCTCTCGGACCGGCTGCGGGCGGGCCGCGCGGGCGCCCTGCTGCTGGTCGCGGCCCCGGGCCTTGGGCGTACGACGCTGCTGCGCCGCCTTGCCGGGGAGTTCGGGGGCGGGGAGCACGAGGGCGAGCGGGGTGCGAGCAACCGCGGCGCGGCCGTATACGTACCGCCTCCGTCCGTACCGCCTCCGTCCGTGACGTCCCCGTCCGTGACGTCCTCGTCCGTGACGTCCTCGTCCGTGACGTCCTCGTCCGTGACGTCCTCGTCCGTGACGTCCTCGTCCGTGACGTCCCCGTCCGTGACGCCCCCGCCTGCGACGCCCACGGCCTCCACCCGTCCTGGGGCCTCCAGCGGTCCTGAGGCCCTCATTGCTCCTGAGGTCCTCACCGCTCCCGCGGCCGTCGCCGCGCTGCTGCGCGCCGAGCCCGAACCCGGCGTACTGCGCGGGGAGTTGGAGCGGCTTGCCGGTCACCGGCCGCTGCTGCTGTGCGTGGACGATCTGCACCTGTGGGAACCCGCGCCGAGAGCCGCCCTCTGCGAGCTGGCCCGTGCCCTCGCGGCCGCCGCGGCACCCGCCCGGCGCGCACCCGTCGGCCTGCTGCTCTCGGTGGCCGCACACCGGTCCGGCGACGCCCTGCTCTCCGGGCTTCCCAGGGTCCAGCTCGGACCGCTGCCGGGCGAGGCCGCGGACGAACTGCTCGGCCGGCTCACGGCGGGGCGGCGGCTCGACCCGCTCGCGCGCGCGGAAGTGCTGGCGGCGGCCGACGGAAACCCGTCGCTCTTACGGGAGTTGGCCGGCCGGCTGACCTCGCGGCAGCTGGCCGGCGGGGCGCCCCTTCCCCGGTCGCTCCGGGACGGGGCGGCGCTGCTGCGGGCCTGCGCCGTACGGCCCGCTGGCCTGTCCGCCGACACCTGCGCCCTGCTGCTGCTCGCGGCCGCCGGGTACGAGGCCGATCCCACGGCCCACGACGGCGCCGGCACCCGGACCGCGCCGCTGCTGCGCGCGGCCGCCGCGGCCGGTTTCGGCCCCGACGCCCTGGAACCCGCCGAGAGCGCCGGGCTCGTCCACCGCACGCCCGACCGGGTGCGGTGCGACGCCGCCCTGCGCCGCGCCGTGTACGACGGGGTGCCGGCGGCCGGGCGCAGGGCCGCGCACCGGCTGCTCGCCTCGGTCGCCACGGGGGAGCGGGAGCGACTGCCGCACCTTGTGCACCGGGCGCTCGCCGCGGTCGGCCCGGATGCCGCGCTCGCCGTCGCCCTTGCGGCCGCCGCCCGCGCTCCCGGCCTCGGCGTCGCCCACAGTGAACGCGCCTTCGCCTTCGCCCGCGCCGCCGCGTTGACGGAGCAGCAGGAGGCCCGCGCCCTGCGGCTGTGCGAGGCCGCCGACCACGCCCGCCGCGCGGGTCGCCCGGCCCTGGCGGCCGAACTGCTCGGTTCCGTACGGGCGTTGCCGGTGCCCGACGCCGCGCGCGGCCGGGCCGAACTCGTCCACGGGCTCCTGGCCCTGCGCGGCGGGCCCGTCGCCGACGCCCGCGAATCGCTGCTGCTCGCCGCCCGGCTCCTTGCCCCGCACGACCCGGAGCGCGCGGTACGGGCCCGGCTCGCCGCCGCGGAGGCCTCCTGGGCGATGGGGGACACGACGGCGTACCGGGAGGCGCTGGGAGAGTGCGGGGGCGTGATCGAGGGTGTGGCCGTGGGGCCCGGACCTGCCCGCGCCGTCGACGCGCGTGCCGCCTTCCAGACGGGCATGGCGGCCGTACTCGACTCCTCCGAGACGTCCTCCCCGGCGTCCTTCGCGGCCGGCCTCGCCTCCCTGCGCCGCGTCGTCGAACTGGGCGGAGACGGGGGCGAGACGGCTGGGGGCGGAGGCGATAGGGCCGGGGGCGGAGGCGTGCCTGAGGACCCGGAAGAACCGGAAGAACCGGAAGAACCGGAAGAATTGGAAGAACCGGAAGGCCCGGAAGGCCCGGAAGGCCCGGAAGACCCGGAAGACCCGGAGTGGCTGTTGCGCGCCGGCGTCGCTGCCCTGGTACTCGGGGATCTCGCCGCCGCCTGCCGCCTCGGGAGCAGGGCCCTGGCCGTCGCCCGCGCCCATGGACTCGACGCCGTACTGCCGCGTGCCCTTGAACAACTGGCCTACGGGGAACTGCGCGCCGGCCGGCATGCGAGCGCCCGTGCGCACGCGGAGGAGGGGCTGCGGATCGCCCGCAGGATCGGGCAGTGCAATGTCCTCGCCCACCAGCAAGCCATCCTCGCGCTCGTCGCCTCCCTCGACGGCGACGCGGCGACGGTCGCCGAACTGGCGGGCGCCGCGGCCGCGACCGCCGCCCGGCACGGGCTCGCGCAGGCGGAGACGCTGGCCCAGTGGGCGCTCGCCCGCGCCGATCTGGCCCAGGGCCGGGCCCTCGAAGCGGCCGCACGGCTCGGCCCGCTGGTCGCGCCGGGGCCGCGGCGCGGGCACTTCGCGGTCCGGATGCTCGCCGTACCGTGCTACGTCGAGGCGTCGGTCCTGGCCGGCGAGGGCGCGGCGGCCGGTTCGTCGGTGGCCGAGTTCGCGCTCTGGGCAGGACTCGGCCACGACCCCCAGGCCCCGTCCCAACTCGCCCGCTGTCAGGCCCTGTTGACCACCGACGATATACCGGCGGCCGACGCGCGCTACGACGAGGCGCTGGCCCTGCACGAGTCGGCGGGCGGCGACTTCGAGCGGGCGCGCACGTCTCTGCTGTACGGCAAGTGGCTGCGGCGTACCCGCAGGCCGGGCAAGGCCCGCGGCCGGCTCCGGGACGCGCTGGTCGCCTTCGAGCGGTGCGGCGCCGCCGTATGGGCCGCGCAGACGGCGGCCGAGCTGCGCGCCACCGGTGAGGCCACGGGTGAACCGGCGCGGCAGGCAACCCCGGACCGGCTCGCGCGTCTGACGCCGCAACAGCTGCGGATCGCCCGCCAGGTGGCGGAGGGAGCCACCAACAGGGAGGTGGCGCGGCGGCTCTCCGTGAGCCCGCGCACGGTCGACCACCATCTGCGCAATGTCTTCTCCGTGCTCGGTGTGCGCTCCCGCGTGGAACTGTCCCGTCTGGTGGGCCGAGTTGACCGCGTGGATCGTGTCGACCGTGGCGAGCGCGTGGGGCTCGCGGACGAACCGGCTGTGCGGCCATGAAGCGCCGATTGGCGATGAACGCGACGGAGCCGATGAACGCGACAGAGCCGATGAACGCGACAGAGCCGATGAACGCGACGGACCCGATGACCGCGACGGACCCGACAGGTCCGCGCAGGTCGGGGCAACACGTGTGTGCGGCCCGCGACTTCACCCCGTATTTGTCGTGCTCCTGTCGTGAAGCTCTTGTGTGGAACCACCCATTCCCCCTAGCGTGCAGGGCGTTCGACACTCGAACGCCGTGCCGCCGGACGCCGAGTCCTGCCCCTGGTGTGCACGGACCCACGGCTGAACCCCACCGGGCAGGAGCGGGGGACCCACCTTCGCCGGCCGGTTCCGCAGTCCGGACGGCGTGGCCCGCAAGGGCCTTGGGGTGAAGCCGCCACCGTGCGGCCGGGCAGACTCCGAGCCCGAACCCGACAGCTCACCTCGCAGGCGTCTGGAGTAGGAGCATCGATGACGGCTGCCAACGCGAAGGCGCCTGCCCGCCACCGCGCCGCAAGACCCCGCAGCGCCCCTCGCCGCCTGGCGACCAAGGTCACCTTCACCGGGGCGGTGCTCGCCCTCCCGGTCGTCGCCGCGGGGACCGCGACCGCCCTCGAGGGCGACAGCACGTACACCGTCGAAGCCGGCGACACGCTTTCCGCCATAGCCGAGGAGCAGGGCGTGGAGGGAGGCTGGCGACAGCTGTACGAGGACAACAAGTCCGTGATCGGGGACGACCCGAATCTGCTGCAGGTCGGCGACGAACTGCAGCTCGCCTCCGACCGGGCCGTGCTGCCGGTCGAGGACGGCACGAAGACCGCGGGCTTCGAGGCCAGCGGCGAGCAGTGGTCCAACGGCCACACCGGGCAGGACTTCGCGGTGCCGGTCGGCACCACGGTCAAGGCGGCCCTTGAGGGCACGGTCGTCTCGGCCGGCTGGGACGACTCCTTCGGCTACGAGATCGTCGTCAAGCACGCCGACGGCGAGTACACGCACTACGCGCACCTGTCGCAGATCGATGTCTCCGACGGCGAGTCGGTGGGCACCGGCGACCGGCTCGGCGCCTCGGGCGCGACCGGCAATGTCACCGGCCCTCATCTGCACTTCGAGGTGCGTACGACACCCGAGTACGGCTCAGCGGTCGACCCGGCCGACTGGCTGCGCGGCCACGGCGTGCAGATCTGACCCGGCCGCGGCGGTGCCCGCGCCACCCCCACGGTGCGGGCCCCGCCGCCCCCGGCCCCGGGCCGGTCGAGGTCCGGCGGCCGGGCTCAAGCGCCGAGAGCGCCGACCTCGGCGACGAGCCCGGCCGTCTCCGGCACCGCGATTCCGTGCCGGGCCGCCGCCCGCAGCAGCGCGCCGCCGATCGCGTCGACCTCAAGGGGCCGCCCCGCCTCGGCGTCCCGCTGCATCGAGGAGCGCGTCGCAGCCGGAGCGGCGTCGACGAACGCCAGGAGCGCCTCGGTGTCCACGGGGGCACCCTCGGCGGCGGCCACCTTGTCGATCTCGCCGATCACCGTGAGCATCCGCTGCCGGTGCTCCGTGCGTACGCCGCCGACCGGCACTCCGTACCGCGTGGTGAGCAGCGCGATCGGCAGCAGGAACGACAGCTTCCCCCACAGCATCGCGGTCTCGTCGTCGCGGACGCGCACCGTGAGACCGGTGGCGCCGAGCACCTCCGCAAGGGCCGCCACGCGCGCGTGCGGCGCGGTGGCGCTGCCCACCTCGACCAGGGCGCCGAGTCCGCCGTGCTCGATCACCCCGGGCGCGACCCGAGTCGACTCCACCCGGATCGTGCCCGGCACGACCTGCCCGGCCGGATAGCGCTCGCGCAGGACGCCGACGTGCTCGAAGCCGTTGAGCAGCGGCAGCACAAGCCCGTCGCCCATGGCCTCGGGCGGCACCCGGTCGAGGGCGGCGCGCAGACCGGTCTCCTTCGGGGTGACGATCAACGCGTCCACGGGCTCCCGGAGCCGGGTGTCCGTCTCCACGCGCGCGGTGAAGTCGCCGAACTCGGGACTGCGTACCGTAAGACCCCGCTCGTCGAGCACGGCCGCGGTCTCCTCGCGGGCCAGACAGATCACCCGGTGCCCGGCGCGCGCGAGCAGCCCGGCGCAGAGTCCGCCGACGCCGCCGGGGCCAAGTACGGCCACAGTCCACGGTGTTGAGGTAGTTGTCATGGACAACAGCTTGCCAGCCTCTCGCGGAAGCCGGTCGGTGACCATGGTCGACGATCTGCGGCGGCGCGATCGACCCCTCCAACGCCCGTGCTTTGAAAGTCACTTGAGAGCCACTTGAGGGCGGCGGGAATCACGTACGACTGTCCTGAATGGCTCTGGGGGCGAAGATCGACCCGCGGGTAGCGTCCAAGGGGTCCGGCCCGTCCGACCGTCCCCAGGGGAGCGCCATGCCGACCGTCGCCACCGACTTCCGGGAGCTGGGCCCGGACTTCGTCCGCAACCCCTATCCCGTGTACGCGCGCCTGCGTGCCGAGGGACCCGTGCACCGGGTCCGCATCACCGACGGACAGGAGATATGGCTCGTCGTCGGGCACGAGGCCTGCCGCGCCGCGCTCACAGACCCGCGGATCACCCGCGACTTCCGCAAGGTCCACGGCGCCCTGGAGAAACTCGGCGGGGGAGCGGCCGACAGCCCCGCGCTCACGCACATGCTCCTGCGCGACCCGCCCGACCACACCCGGCTCCGCCGCCTGGTGGCACGGGAGTTCAGCCCCCGCCGTATCGCGGCCCTGGCGCCGCGCGTCCAGGAGGTCACCGACGGACTCCTCGACGTCATGCTCGCCGCCCCGGACCGCAGGGCCGACCTGGTCGGCGCCCTCGCCTTCCCGCTGCCGATGACCGTGATCTGCGAACTCCTCGGCGTTCCCGAACTCGACCGGTCGTCCTTCCGCGCCTGGTCCAACGAGATCGTCGGCACCGCCACGGGACCGGCGCGCGAAGCCGCCTTCGACGCCATGGTCCGCTATCTCGACGAGCTGATCGAAGGCCGCCGGGCCGCCCCCGGCGACGACCTGCTCAGCGCCCTGATCCACACCGTGGACGAGGGCGGCGACCGGCTCGGCGGTGATGAACTGATCGGCATGGCCGTGCTGTTGCTCATCGCGGGCCACGAGACCACCGTCAACCTCATCGGCAACGGCCTGCGCGCCCTGTTCGCCCACCCCGGCCAGCTGGAGCTGCTGCGCTCCGACCCCGACGGCCTCATGGACGGCGCGATCGAGGAGATGCTGCGCTACGACGGTCCCGTGGAGACCGCCACCCCCCGGTGGACGACCGAGGACGTACAGATCGGTACGACCACGGTGCCGGCCGGCGACATCGTCCTGGTGGCCCTCGCCGACGCCGACCACGACCAGGCGCGCTTCGCCGAGCCCGACCGTTTCGACATCCGCAGGGACGCCCGCGGCCATATCGCCTTCGGGCACGGACTGCACTACTGCCTCGGCGCACCGCTGGCCAGGCTGGAAGGCCGGATCGCCTTCCGTACCCTCCTGGAGCGCTGCCCGGACCTCGCCCCCGACGCGGACGAGGCCGGCCTCGCGTGGGTCTCGGGCATGCTGATGCGGGGCGTACGGACGCTACCTGTGCGGTGGTAGCGCGGGGCGTACGGACGCTGCCCGTGCGGTGCTGGCGCGGCGGTCCCGCGCCCCGGGGCTGCCGGAGCCCCAGGGCCCGGCGTCCGCTAGAGCCCCAGCTGCTTGGCCCCGTGCAGCTTCTCGATCGCTTCCTTGTCGCCGTCGAGGTCCACGCGCGCGTGCTCCTGCCGGCCGAAGACGAACATCGTCAGCTCGCCCGGCTCGCCGGTGACGGTGACCACCGGAGTGCCGCGGTGCGCCACCGCCGTCTGGCCGTCGGGGCGGCGCAGGACCACACCGGTGGGCGCCTTGCGGCCGAGCACCCGCGCCATCTTCTCCAGACGCGACCACAGGGTGTCCGCGAAGACCGGGTCGAGCTCGCGCGGACTCCAGTCCTCCTGGGCCCGGCGCACATCCTCGGCGTGCACATAGAACTCCACCGCGTTCGCCGCCTCGTCGACCTGCTTCAGGGCGTACGGCGAGAACCGCGGCGGTCCCGTACGGATCAGCTGGATCAGCTCCTCGTACGGCTTCTCGGTGAACTCGGCCTGCACCCGTTCGAGGCGCGGGGCGAGTGCTTTGATGAGGAGACCGCCGGCGGCGTCGGCGCGCCGCTCGCGCACCACCACATGGGCGGCCAGGTCACGGGTGTTCCAGCCCTCGCACAGAGTGGGGGCCTCGGGCCCCGCCGCTTCCAACAGGTCGGCGAGGAGCAGCCGTTCACGCTTGGCATGGGTCGACATGACGCCAGCCTAAGCCTGGGGCGTCAGGTCCGCCCAGTGGACGACCGGCCGATTCCTCCCGCGTACCCGGCACAATGGACCCATGAGCAGCAGCAACCTCGACCCGGCCATCGCCGCCCGCCTCAAGCGCAGCGCCGACGGGCTCGTCCCCGCCATCGCCCAGCAGTACGACACCGGTGAGGTGCTCATGCTCGGCTGGATGGACGACGAGGCGCTGCATCGCACCCTCACCACGGGCCGCTGCACCTACTGGTCGCGCAGCCGCCGGGAGTACTGGGTCAAGGGCGACACCTCGGGCCACTTCCAGTACGTGAAGTCCGTGGCCCTCGACTGCGACGCCGACACCGTCCTCGTCCAGGTCGACCAGATCGGCGCCGCCTGCCACACCGGGGCCCGCACCTGCTTCGACGCCGATGTGCTGCCGCTGGAAGTGCCGGGGTCCGAGCCCGCGCGCGACGGTCAGTAGGGTCGGCCGACATGGATCTCGAGACGTTCCGCAAGCTCGCCGCCGACCGCCGCGTCATCCCCGTCAGCCGCAAGCTCCTGGCCGACGGCGACACCCCGGTCGGCCTGTACCGCAAGCTCACCGGGGAGCGCCCCGGCACCTTCCTGCTCGAGTCCGCGGAGAACGGCCGGTCCTGGTCCCGCTATTCCTTCATCGGTGTACGCAGCGCAGGCACCCTCACCGAGCGCGACGGCCAGGCCCACTGGCAGGGCACCGCACCCGTCGGCGTGCCCACCGAAGGCGACCCGCTGGCCGCCCTGCGCGCCACCGTCGAGGCCCTGCACACCCCGCGTGACCTGCACGACGGCATGCCGCCCTTCACCGGCGGCATGGTCGGCTACCTCGGCTACGACATCGTGCGCCGCCTGGAGAAGATCGGTCCCGGCGAGCGCGACGACCTGAAGCTGCCCGAGCTGACCATGCTCCTCACCAGCGACCTCGCCGTACTCGACCACTGGGACGGCTCGGTCCTGCTGATCGCCAACGCGATCAACCACAACGACCTGGACACCGGCGTGGACGAGGCGCACGCCGACGCCGTCGCCCGGCTCGACGCCATGGAGGCCGACCTGGCCAGGGCCGTGCCCCAACCCCCGGTCGCGCTGCCGGAGTCCGCGATTCCCGAGTTCAGCGCGCTGTGGGGCGGCACCGAGTACCAGGACGTCGTCGAGGACATCAAGGAGCGCATCCGCGCGGGCGAGGCCTTCCAGGTCGTGCCCTCGCAGCGCTTCGAAACCCCGTGCTCGGCAAGCCCGTTGGACGTCTACCGGGTCCTGCGGGCCACCAACCCGTCGCCGTACATGTACCTCTTCCGCTTCGACGGCTTCGACGTCGTCGGCTCCTCGCCGGAAGCGCTCGTCAAGGTCGAGGACGGCCGCGCCATGGTGCACCCCATCGCCGGCACCCGGCCGCGCGGCACCACTCCGCAGCAGGACCAGGCGCTCGCCGACGAACTCCTCGCCGACCCCAAGGAGCGCGCCGAGCACCTGATGCTCGTCGACCTCGGCCGCAACGACCTGGGCCGGGTCTGTACGCCCGGCTCCGTCGAGGTCGTCGACTTCATGTCCATCGAGAAGTACTCGCACGTGATGCATATCGTCTCGACGGTGACGGGCCGGGTCGCCGAGGACCGCACCGCCTTCGACGTCCTGACCGCCTGCTTCCCCGCGGGCACCCTCTCCGGCGCCCCGAAGCCGCGCGCGATGCAGATCATCGACGAGCTCGAGCCCTCACGGCGCGGCCTCTACGGCGGCTGCGTCGGCTATCTCGACTTCGCCGGCGACTCCGACACGGCCATCGCGATCCGTACCGCGCTGCTGCGCGACGGCACCGCGTATGTGCAGGCCGGAGCGGGCGTCGTGGCCGACTCCGACCCGGTCGCCGAGGACACCGAGTGCCGTAACAAGGCGGCGGCCGTGCTGCGCGCGGTGCACAGCGCCAACCGCCTCCACGACCGCGAGGGCCGTGAGGGATAGTGGAAGGCGTGACTTCCGCAGCCGTACCCCAGCCTCGCGCAGAGACCCCGCGGGCGAAGGCGCCCGCCGCCCGCCGGAGCCTGGCCGCCGCTCTGCTGCTCGGTGCGCTCGGCGCCGCCGTCGCGCTGCTCGCGTCCCGGCAGACCTGGGCCGCGGGTGACGCCGCCACGGCCGGCGGTGCCCTGCACCAGATCGCCAAGGGCGGCGACGTCACCGGAGTGCCCGCCGCCCTCGCCATCGTGGGCCTCGCCGCCCTCGTCGCGATCTTCGCGGTACGCCGGGTGGGCCGCGTCCTCGTCTCGGTGCTGCTCACGCTCAGCGGAGCGGGCATCGTGGCGGCCGCGCTGCTCGGCGCGCGCGACGATGCGGCCCTGGACGAGAAGGCGGCCACGGCCAGCGGTGACGCCGCCGCGACCATCGACGCCGTCACCCACACCGTGTGGCCCTACGTCGCCGCGGGCGGCGGAGTGCTGCTCCTCGTGGCCGGAGTGCTCGCACTGCGGTTCGGCACGGCCTGGCCCGCGATGTCCGGCAAGTACGAGCGGAGTTCCCGCCGCCCCGCCAAGGCGGACCCGGAGCGGCCCGAGGACATGTGGAAGGCTCTGGACCGCGGCGAGGACCCCACGGGCTGAGCCGTCCGCCGGCGGGTACGCACCGCCCGGCGAGGAGCGGCGGCCTGCCGGTCCATACAATGAGTGCGAGCGTTCGACCTTCAGCAAATGAGGAGCAAGTCATGGCGGGCAGCAGCCACGGACACACCCCGGCCGCCTGGACCGGCGTCATCATCGCGTTCATCGGCTTCTGCATCGCCGGTGCCTTCATGGTGATGAACCAGCCGCTCGGTTTCTGGGCCGGCCTGATCGTCGTCGGCCTCGGCGGTGTGGTCGGCGGTGCGATGCGCGCCGCGGGCATGGGACAGCCGAAGTCGCAGCAGCAGGTTGTGGTGCGTGCGGAGGGCTGAGGGTTCCTCACGGAGCAGGTGAAAGGGGCGGAACGGCTTGTGCCGTTCCGCCCCTTCCGGCTTCCGCGGCCGGGTACCGCCCCTACAGGGCGCCCAGCAGCGGGCACCGCAGACGCAGATCCGCCACGCTGCGGCCCGCCTCGACGCGGTGGCGGCCCGGCAGGCGATGACGGCCGCCGCGGCGCCGGTCCCAGCCCTGTACCGCCCGCATCGGGATCGGCACCGACACCTCGACCCGTTCGCCGGGGCCCGCCTCGACCACCGTGAACGCGGCCAGCTGCCGGGCCGGGCGGTCCGACTCGATGCACTCGGCGCACTCGGACACCGCGTACAGCTGCACGACCTCGCGGCCCGCCCGCCGCCCGGAGTTGAGCAGCCGCACCGTCGCCACGCCCGCGCAGTCGGGGTCGGACGACGGGGCGACCTCGATGTGCTCGTACGTCCAGTCCGTATAGCCGAGACCGTGGCCGAACCAGTAGGCCGGGGCGGGGTTCCCTGCGGGCAGCGCCTCCCAGCCGCGGTAGCCGGTGAACAGGCCCTCGTCGTACGCGAGGATCCCGGCGGCCGGTTCGGTGGCGAGGACCGGGCAGTCCTCCTGGCGCACCGGCCAGGTGGTGGGCAGCCGGCCGCCGGGCTCCTCGGCGCCGAGCAGGACATCGGCCAGTGCGGTGCCGAACTCCTGGCCGGGGAACCAGGCGAGCAGCACCGCCGCCGCCTGCTCGCGCCACGGCATGTGCACGGGGGAGCCGGAGTTGACCACGACGACGGTGTGCGGATTGGCCTCCACGACCCGGGCGACCAGGTCGTCCTGGCGGCCCGGCAGATCGAGCCCCGTCCGGTCGACGCCCTCGGACTCGGTCTCCTCGGTGGTGGACACCACGACGACCGCCACGTCCGACGTGGCCGCGGCGAACGCGGCCCGGGAGATCAGCTCCTCGTCGTCGGGGCCAGGCCCGGCGTGCCCGAGCCGGAAGGCGCCCACGGCCATTTCGTGGACGTCCGCGCACACCCGCTGGACCAGCGAGACCCGTACCGGCACACCGGCCGTCAGCTGCACCGAGCCGCGCGCCTCGGGCGGAAGCAGCACCGCGGCGAGGGGGTCGTCGTGCACCGGCGAGAGATGCCCGGTGAACAGCTCCTTGTCGTCGACGCGCACTTCGAGGGTGCCGAGACCGCAGGCCGAGAAGGTGTGCTCGCCGTCCGTGTCAGGGGTGAACTCGCCGTGGATCTCGACCTGTTGGACGCGTGCGGCGGGCAGGCCCGCAGGCTTGGCGAAGACATGGCGGAGCCCGGCCTCGGTCAGCTCCTCGCGGTACAGCTCGACGCCCCGCTTGCCGCGGAACACGGCGTGCAGTCCGCTCCAGGCGTCGCCGGACGCGGCGGGCAGCGTACCGCCCGGGCCGACGCCGGGCTCGTGCACCAGCTCCACCTCGTCCGGCAGCGCGGCACGCAGACCGTCGAGGGGCGTGACGACGTAGGGCGCCGTGACCTCGGCGCTGCCGCCGCCCATGATCCGCGGCCGGGCCGCACCGGCGCCGATCAGGGCGATACGGCCCGTCTTCGCCGGGGTGAGCGGCAGCGCGGGGTCCGTGCCCACGGGTTCGTTGCGCAGCAGGACGAAGGAGCGTACGGCGGCCTCACGGGCCAGCGCGCCCCCGTTCTGCGCGGCCGGAAGCAGAACCGCCGGAACCGCGGGCTCCGCACCTTCCAGAAGTCCGGTCCTGGCCGCGAGCCGCAGCACCCTGCGCACCTGCCCGTCGACGTCCAGCTCCGGCACCCGGCCCTGGCGGACCGCGGCGACCAGGGCGGCGCCGAAGGCGTGCTCGCCGCCCGGCATGGCGATGTCGGTGCCGCCCATGGCCGCACGGTCGGTGTCGCGGCAGGCGCCCCAGTCGGAGACGACCGCGCCGTCGAAGCCCCACTCGCCCTTGAGCACCCCGTGCTGGAGCCGGACGTGCTCGGTCATCGTGCAGCCGAGGACGCTGTTGTACGCGGCCATCATCGCCCAGGCCCCGGCCTCCTTGACGGCCGTCTCGAAGGGCACCAGATACTGCTCGCGCAGCACCTTCTCGTCGAGCTGCACGTCGTAGCCGAGCCGCTGGGTCTCCGATTCATTGGCGACGTAGTGCTTGGGTGTCGCGGCCACCCCGCCGTCCTGGACGCCACCGATGAAGGCCGCGCCGATCCGGCCGGTCAGGAGCGGATCCTCGGAGAAGTTCTCGAAGTGCCGCCCGCCGAGCGGGGTGCGGTGCAGATTGAGCGTCGGCGCGAGCAGCATGTGCACGCCCTTGGCGCGCGCCTCCTGCGCGATGAGCCGGCCGATCCGGCGGACCAGGCCGACGTCCCAGCTCGCGGCCTGCCCGGAGGGCGAGGGAAAGGCCGTCGAGGCCTCCGTGCCGGGGGAGCCCCCTGGCCCGCCGGGGGAGCGCACGCCCACCGGCCCGTCCGCCATCACCAGGGACCGCAGGCCGATCCGCTCGACCGGCGGCAGCGACCACATGTCACGGCCGGCCAGGAGCGAGACCTTCTCCTCCAGCGTGAGCACGGCGAGTGCCGCCTCCACGGCCTGCTCGCGGCGGGCCGCCACGGAGAGCTCCTGCATGATCGTCACGGGGGGACACCTGACCTTCGGCGTGCTCGGTGGCTCGGTACTGCAGCTGCCACCCTGCCGTCGTTTAACTGGCCTTTACGTAGGCCGAAAGCCCCCGGCGGCACGGGCGTAGGTCCCTTCGGGACCCCGTTCGTCCACAGGCGCCCGGCGCCGCGGCAAGGCAGAATGCGGGGGTGACCGCAGACCGCACCGCCACTTCGCACGGCGTCCCGCACCCGCCGCACCCCGGGCCGTACACGCCGCCGCAACAGGCCGCGCACGGCGCGGTGGCCGCGCACGGCGCGGTGGCCGCGCACGGCGCGGTGGCCGCGCCGGGCGTGCCCCC
>NZ_JBHTCF010000020.1:0-165273 GCF_042665355.1 Streptomyces monticola
AATTTATCTCCCTCAAGCGAATCGGCTCTTACTGGCATCGCAAAGAGCAGGTCCGAGTGCGCGGCGCGGGCCGCTGCGG
Source organism: Streptomyces monticola (assembly GCF_042665355.1). Classification (NCBI taxonomy): domain Bacteria; kingdom Bacillati; phylum Actinomycetota; class Actinomycetes; order Kitasatosporales; family Streptomycetaceae; genus Streptomyces; species Streptomyces monticola. The sequence goes on from NZ_JBHTCF010000020.1 coordinate 80, forward strand.
AGTCAAGGCAGGATCCAGCAGCCAGCCGCCCGTGAGATCAGACAGGAGGTCCTCGCTGGCGCGTGCGATCAGACAGCTGGAGTCGAGGTGATACCGCAGGACCTCCACGACAGTGGCGGCCCGGTCGTATGGAAGAGCAGTGTCATCCGGCGGGCCGATGGCAGTAAGCGGCTCGGTTCGTTGGTGAGGGGGCAACAGGTGTGGTGGGTTCGGTGGGAGGGTTTCTTGTAGGTGTGTGTGGTGTTGATGGGCCTGGTCTGCTGCTGCGAAGGGGCGGGGCGGCTTCGGCTGCCGGACGCGCGCAGGGGCGGTGGTGTGCATCGGGGCTGGGGGCAGGTGGCCGAGGGTGCTTGCGCTCGCGTCGGCGGGCCGGGCGCTGTGGTCCAAGCGGATCTGCGGGCGGTCGGCTGGTCGTGGGAACTCCGGCCGGTGGAGCGATTCGGCCGTTTCTTCGGGCAAGTCCTCGGCTTCTGTGGCGCGGGCATGGGTCAGCTGGGCGAGCGTGTCTGTGCCCGATCGGCGTCCGCTTGCAGCCGTGCCACTTCTTCCCGGGCGTCCAGCGGTTCCTCGCGTGAGCGACGTTTCGGGGGGGCTAGTCATGTGGGTCGAGCGGCTTATCTCTGTCGTGAACTGGGAGCCCTTGCACCTCGATCTGCCATGGAGCGACATCGAGGAGGGGTTGGGGACGACGCTCTCCGAGGATTACAAGAAGCTCTCAGAAGCATTCGGGAACGGCGAGTTCTCGGAGTTCCTGCAAGTGCTTTCCGTGGACAGCGTGGGCCATTTCGACCTGGCGCGCACCTGGCGGAATCATCTGGACGCGACTCCCCAGGAAGGCCCCGACCCCGTATTCGAGCCATATGAGATCTACCGGCCCGGCCGGCGTGGTCTTATCTCTTGGGGGTACGGCGAGAACGACCCGGCCGAATGGTCCATTGTCACGCGTGGCGCACGTTACCCATGGCACCAAGTGGACATGTGCACCTCCGAGTTCGTCTACCGCCTGCTGACAGACCGGGATTTCGAGCCGTTCTCGATTGCCCGGCTGTTTCCGGAGCCTGACTTCTACCCGATCGACCCGGTGGCGTAAGGGGGCGCGCCATGGTCTTCTCGTCGCCGGTGCGCCACGTGCGATCAGGTCTCCGCGGCGTGCTGCGCCATGTCCGCCCGCTCGCCCGTGAACTCGGCATCAACCACCAGTGAACTCCGTACAACCAGCTCCGCCCTTCGACGGTCACACCAGGTAACCGCAGCAGCCCGTCGACCGAGTGGGGGTCTTCGTGCCGCACAGCCGCCGCGTCCTGACGTACGCCATCGCAGCCGCCGCGGCGGTCATCGCCGGGGGCGTGCTCCCCTCCGGCGCCACCGCCATCGCTGCCGCGCCCCGGAGCGCCACGAGTGACTTCAACGGCGACGGTTTCGCGGATGTTGCCGTCGGTGTCCCGGAGGGGACCGTCGGCGGCCGGGCCAAAGCCGGGTATGTGAACGTCGTCTGGGGCGGTCCGAAGGGCGTCGGCGCCCACGGCAGCATCCGTGTCACCCAGGCCACGGCCGAGGTGCCCGGCACCCCGGAGGCGGGCGACCGCTTCGGTGCGTCCGTGACGCTGACCGACCTCAACGGTGACGGCATCGCGGAGCTGCTCGCCGGTGCCCCAGGCGAGGATGTCACCGACCGCGGTACGGACGCGGGCATGGTCACCGTCGTCGGCGGCGCGAAGGGCGGTCCTGGGCCGGGGGCGACGGTGCTGACCGGGCCTTCGCCGTCGGCGGCGTACGGGAAATCGGTCGCGGCGGACTACCTCACCGGCGGCGACAACCAGGCGATCGTGATCGGCGGCATGGACAAGGTCGTCGCCCGGGTCATCCACGGCGAGGACAGCATGATCACCACCGTTGTCGCCGCTCCCATGGGCGGTCGCGCCCCCGTCCTGGCCACCGGCGACTTCGACAGCGACGGCCGCGCCGACCTGGCCGTGGCGTACTGGACCGCAGGCGACCCCAACACGCAGTCCCACGTGCGTCTTTGGAAGTGGGACGCGGAGCGGTTGGAGATGGCGAACTTCTGGAACACGTCCAACGCCGGTGTCAGTGCCCTGGCCTCCGGCGACTTCGACGGCGACGGTCGCAATGACCTGGCGCTCGGCGAGTGCCGTGAGATCGCGGACGAGAACATCGACGACCCCTGCGGCCCCGAGCAGTTCGCCAAGGGCGGCGGTATCCACGTCCACTACGCAAGCGCTACGGGTGGATCGTTCGGCAGCCGCTCCCAGACCCTCAACCAGGACACGGCGGGCGTCCCCGGAGTGGCCGAGGACGGTGACCGCTTCGGCGCCGCCCTCGCCGTCGCCGACGTCAACCGTGACGGCCGCGACGACCTGATCGCCGGCGCCCCGGGTGAGGCCATCGGAAGCGAAGCGGGAGCGGGCGCCGCCTGGCTCCTGCACGGCGGCGCCCGAGGCCTGCTCGACGCGGGCGGCGCTGCCGCGTCCGTCGCCTGGAACCAGGACACAGTCGGCATCCCGGGTGTCGCCGAGGCAGGCGACACCTTCGGCGCGGCCCTCGCCACGGGCGACTACAACACCGACGGCCGACCGGATGTCACGGTCGGGTCCCCGGGCGAGAACGCCTCCCTGGGCGCGGTATGGCTCCTCCCCCGCGGCACGGCCGCCGGCTCAACGGCCTTCTCACCCCGAACACTTGACCTTCCGTATCTGTCCACGGCCCACAAGTACGGCAAGCCACTGAACAGCCACTGAGCGCCCGCCCGGTGAGCCGGCCCGGCAGCTCGGCCGCCGGGCCGATCCGCCCGGTGCTGGGCGCGGACGGCGCATTGCGCGGTGAGTCATCCGTGGTGTCGAAGAGCCGCACACCCCCGTAGGCGGCAAGCGCGACCATCAGCACCGCCAAGGCGATGCCCGCGCCGAGGGAGAGCCGCCCGGCGGGCGTGTTGTTGATGGTCAGCGGGCCGAGCGCGATCTGGCTGCGTGTCACCTTGCTGCCGGTCAGGACCACGCTGCCGGTGTGCTGCTGCGAGGACGTCTGCAGGAGCATCGCGAGCCGCCCGGCGAACTCGGCATCGCCGTCGATCTCTTCGGCGAGGGCGGCCTGCGCGGCTCTGCCGGCCTCGGGATCATCTGGTGCGCCGGCCAGCTCGTCCAAGGCTGCCCGCCCGCGGTCGGAACGGCTGAGCCGGCCTCGTACGAGATCCGACGCCGCCGTATTCGCGGCGCCCGACGCCGCGGCGGACAGAGCTTGCGCAGCCATCGCCGCCAGGTCGGGTGCATCCATGCCGGCCCCCCATGCCATCCCAGTCTCGCCATTATGGTCATGCCCGTGTCAGCACGGGCGCTTTCGGGAGTGCGGGTTTGGGCTTTCCGGAGTGCGGGTTCGGGCCTTCTTCGGGCTTTCGGGGAGTGCAGGTTCGGGGCGCCTGCCGGCTAGCTCGGACGGGCTACGGCCTCGATGTGGGCGAGGTGGGCGGCGAGGATCTCTTCGAACGCGGCGCGGCGATCCGCTCCCAGGGGGCGGACGTCGCGGGCGAAGTGGGCCAGGGCGGGGAAGCGTTCGGGGTCGGCGCCGAGTACCGCGACGCGGAACAGCTCCATGCCCTGTTCGTACTCTTCCGGGGTGATGGTGCTGACTCCGGCCTCGGAGGCGATCAGTGCGACGATGAGGACCGCGAGCCGGTGGTAGTGCGCCGGGATCTCCTCATCGGGCAGCCCCGACGCGCGCAGGGCCTGCAGCACCTCTTCCATGACCAGCCGGGAACCGGCGCCGCCTGACGCGTACCGCCCCCAGATCGCGGCGAGTTGGGGCTGCCGGCCGAACGTTTCTCTCACGCGCAGGGCCAGGGCCGTGATGCGCTGCTTCCAGTCGCCCTCGGCGCGGTAGCCGTCCATGGAGGCCACGAGGACCCGGTCGGCGACCGCACGCAGCAGCTCCGTCTTGCTGCGGAAGTGCCGGTAGAGGCTGGAGGAATCGGTCCCGAGGGTCGCGGCGAGCTTGCGCACACTGAACGACTCCGCGTCGCTCGTGCGCAGCAACTCCGCTGCGGCATCCAGGATTTCCTCGGTCGACCAACGCCTGCGACCTGCCATTTCGCCCCTCTCGTCGGGCTCATTCTAACTTATGCACTCACTGTTGCACGCACCGCGTGCATAATGAGGACATGAACGTGCCGAGCGACCCGGCAGCAGGCGGGCCGATGTGTCACGGCGCCCTGCCACCCGGCCCGGGTGACAGGTATGAAGCTCCCCCTGAGGCAACACGAAAGGACGCATTTCGTGAGCAACTCACTGGATCCCGCGGTGCTCGACGCCGCCATCGACAACGTCCACCGCGCCGGGATGCCGGGCCTGTTCGCCGAGGTGCGGGACGGCGACCAGGTCTGGCGCGGCGCCGCCGGGGTCGCCGATGTCGCCACAGGCCGCCCCGTCACCGCCGACATGCGGCACCGCGTCGGCAGCATCACCAAGACCTTCACCGCCGCAGCGGTTCTGCAGCGGGTCGAGAGCGGCCAGATCGGGCTCGACACACCGATCGGCCACTACCTTCCGAAGCTGGTTCCCGGAGAGCGCGGTGACGCGATCACGGTCCGGATGCTCATCAACCACACCAGCGGCCTCGCCGAGTACCTCCCGTACGCCTACTCCTCCCTCAAGGCGTTCCCCGCCCTCGCCGACACCGGCCCCCAGAGCCTGGACGACAACCGGTTCACGCGGTTCCACGCCGGCGAACTGATCGAGATGGGCGTCACCGCACCCGCCGTCGGCGCCCCCGGCGCCACCCCGGGCGTGTACTCCAACACCAACTACCTGCTCCTCGGCCAGCTCCTGGAACAGGTGACCGGCACCACGGCCGAGCAGTACATCACCCGGAACATCATCGAGCGCGCCGGGCTCCGGGACACCGAACTCCCCGCCGGGCCATACGTCGACGGGCCACACTCGCGGCTCTACGAGGCGTGGTTCGGCATGCGCGAACCACCGCGCGACTACAGCGTCTACGACATGTCATGGGTGAGCCCGGCGGCCTCGCTGATATCGACCGTCACGGACCTCAACAGCTTCTACCGCATGCTGCTGGCCGGGGAGATCGTCAGCCCGTCGTCGCTGGCGCAGATGCAACGCACCGGCCCGGTCATCTCCCAATGGGGAAAGACCATCGACTACGGCCTCGGCCTGTACTCGATGGAGGGGCCCGGCCAGGGCGTCTTCTGGGGGCATGGCGGCACGGTCTGGGGTGGTGGGGCGCTGGCCATGACCCGTGCCGACGGCAAGCGACAGATGGCGGTCGCGGTGAATCTGCAGAGGTGGAACAGGCTCGACTCTTCCGGTAATCCGCAACCCCATCCCATCGACGACGCGCTTGCGGATCTCTACCGCGTGGCGATGTACGGCTGACCACGCCGGACACCGCCCCGGCCCAGGCCGACGACATGTCGCAGCGGCAGCTCGCCTCACTCGGCGCAGTCCTGCGCCGCGCCCTGGCCGAGTAGGGCCTGCCCAAGCCCTGCCGGAGCCGATACCCGTACCCCACAGCCCACCGGACACCCTTCGCAGCAGAATGGATGACTCGCTATGACCGCTGCAGCACCGATCGACCTCTTCGCCGCCTTCGTTCACCTGGACCACAGTGGTCAAGTACGCGCCGAGCAACCCGTGTTCAACTCCGAACGGGACGGCTGGCAGTTGATGACCTTCCATGTGGAGACCGATGCCGACGTCCACGGCGACCACTGGGAAGTCCACCCCACCGCAGACGAACTCGTGTGCTGCCTTGCCGGCGGGATACGTCTCTGCTTCCGCCCGGAGGAGGCGGAGGAGACGGAGGAGGAGATCAGGCTGGCGGCCGGAACGGCGGCCATCGTCCCGCGTGGGCGATGGCACCGCATCGCGCTGGACGCCCCCAGCGACATCATGTCCGTCACCCTGCCGCGCGGCAGCCGCCTGGAAGGGCGGCCCGAAGCCGCTCCACGGGCGTCCGCGCCCCGCCCCCACCGCACCGGCTCGGCATCCCGAGTGACGACAAGCTGAGCCGGTGGCGCACCGGCCCCGGGCCCGGGTATGCGCCCGGTGCCCGGGGCGGGTGCGCGTGATCGGCGGCTCAGGCCTTGTCGTAGTACCAGTCGCTGCAGTCGTACGCGCCGCTGTAATTGTGCTGGCACGCCTTGTACCGCACCGGCGTGCCCTCGGCGATCTCGTAGTTGACGACCACTGGAGGCGCGTTGTAGCCCTTCGCGTTGATGACGTCGTCGTACACGACCCAGACGCCGTTCCTCTTGATGTCGAACAGGCCTACGGTGCCGACCCCGTTGGAGGCGTAGTCGTGCACGGTGAAGATCTCGCCGTAGGACTTGAACTCGACGTTGGCCTCGCAGCCCGGGTTGCAGACCCCGCCGTCGGCCGTCGCGGACGGCGCGCCGAGCAGCAGGCTCGCGCCGAGCGCCCCCGTCATGCCGAGCGTGGTGAGGATTCCCTTGACTCGCACGGTGAACTCCTTGTTCCGTACGCGGAGGTACGTGTCAGGGGCCCCTGTCGGCAGCCGTCCCCCGTTCGCAGCTTGCCACGCGGACAACGTACGGGCCCCGTCCCGCGTACACATCAGGGCTGTCCCTGAAGTGCCGGAACCGGCGTCACCGGACCCCGCACAACCCAGGTCGGCCGGGGCCTCACCTAGCCCAAGCCCTCGCCGCCCCACACCCCGAGGGCCACAGGGTTCTGACGGCATATCACGTATCTCTCCGCTGAGCGACGTTCTGGTCACCGCCCCGGCTGGGGGCAGGACGCGTACGCCGACACGGGCCCACGACGCTCCGCGGTGTTGCTGAAGCTCGTCGTCGTTTCCGGCACCGAGCCCACCTGGCCGTTGCCGGAATGCCCTTCGTCATCCAATCGAGTCGTTGGCAGCGAAACCGGCTGTTTCGGCTTCTTCGGCAGCGAACCCAGTCGTGCGGGGTGAGCACGCCGCCGACGGCTTCGGCTGGTCAAAGGGCGTGGGGCACCGGCGAGTTCGGTGAGATGGGACAGCCGGCCCCGTATGGCGCGCCGGGGTGGGCCAGGCGTGGGGCGCGCCCGCCGCGGGCCGTTGGCGACATTCGTACAAGACCGGCAGCCGCCACCGCCCGCACCATCGCCCCATGAAGGACCACGACACACAGCACGCGCAGCCGATGCATGTGGACCGCGACGGACCGCGCCACGCGCCGCCGCTGCTGCTCATCCACGGATCTGGAGCCTCGGGTGCCACCTGGGGACCGGTGCTCCCTGCCCTCGCCTCCCATCATCATGTCGTCCGGATAGACCTCCCGGGCTGCGGCCAGTCCCCGCCCGTCACGTCCTACGACGTTCCGGCGCAGGCGGGCCGGATTGCGGCGCTGCTCGACGAACTCGGGCTGCGCGCCGTCACCGCGGCCGGCCACTCCAGCGGCGGATACGTCGCCACCGCGCTCGCGGAGCAGCGCCCCGACCTGGTGGGTTCGCTGGCGATGATCAGCACCGGCCCGCACCTCGACGCGCTCCTGCCGCAGCCGGCCATCCTCCGCGCATTGCTGGCACCGCCTTTCGGGCCGCTGCTGTGGTGGCGGCGTTCGGATGCGATGATCCGCAAAGGCATCGGCGCCACGCTCGCCGGCCCTGCGCCCATCCCGCCCGGCATGGTCGCCGACCTGCGGAGCACCAGGTACCGCGCGTTCCGCAAGGCGCTGCGCGAGAACACCGCGTACCTCGCCGAGCAGTCCGTGCCCGAGCGGCTCTGCGCCCTCGGGCTCCCGGTGCTCGTGGTCTTCGGCGCTTCCGATCCCCGGTGGGATCCAGCGTCGGCGCGCCGGTACGACGTCGTGCCGGACGTGCGGGTCGAGATGCTGCCGGGCGTCGGGCACGTGCCCATGCTGGAAGCGCCTGAGCTGGTGGGCCGGCTACTGCTCGACTTCGCAGCCCTGCGCACCGGAACCCCGCCGACGGGCCCGGCCTAGACTGACGTCGTGTCGTCGCAGGACGTGCCACCCATGTGGTCGGGCGTTGACATCGCAGTGCCGGTGCCTTCGGACCGGCTGCCGGGCATCAGCATGGCCGGATTCCGCCAGCGTGTCCCCGCGCCCGTCGACATCGCGATGGTCGCGCATCCGTCCGTCACCTTGCTCATCGATCTGAGCGGCGATGACGGCCTGGTCTACGACACGCAGGGCCGGTCCGGACACGGCAGTGTCGTGATCGGCATGGCCCCCGGGGAGCTGCGGGTGACCGGCCTGGTGGGCGAGTGCCTGCAGATCCGGCTGCAGCCGGGGGTGGCAGCCGCGGTGCTCGGCTCGTCGGCCGGGGTCAGCGGGAGCGTGGAGTCCTTGGCAGCCGTCTGGGGCCGCGACGCGGGGCGCATCGAGGAGCGGCTGCGTACAGCCAGGTCGTGGGACGAGCGGTTCGCGATGGCGGCGGACGTCGTGCGTCGTCGGATCGGGGACGGGCTGCAGGTCGATCCGGAGGCCGCCCACATCTGGAGGCGGACAGTCGCCAGCGGTGGCCGGGTGCGTGTCGACGGCCTGGCGGACGAGGTCGGCTGGAGCCGCAAGCGCCTGTGGGCGCGTTTCCGGGCGCAGCTCGGCGTCACCCCCAAGCGGGCCGCCCAGCTGGTGCGGTTCGACCATGCGGCCCATCTGCTCGCGGCGGGTCTCCCTCCCGCCGATGTCGCGGCCGAGAGCGGATACGTCGACCAGCCCCATCTGCACCGCGACGTAAAGGCGTTCACGGGGCTTACGCCGACTGCCGTCGCCGCCGCGCCGTGGCTGGCGATCGACGACGTCGCGTGGCCGGACTCCTGGCGGGCGGGGAGACCCGTGAGAAGTGGCGCACCCAGTTCCGGCGAACGCTGAGCCGCCCGGGCCTTAAGCCTCGCCGCGCTCCCGACCGCCGGTAAACGAACCGAGCCCGACGGCGATCCCTGGCGCTCGGCTCGGCCGACGTCTCGCCGTCGGCCCGCCGCCGCCCCTGTCACTCCCCGCCACCACCTCCTCCGCCCCGCAGCCGCGCGCCGCTGCACACCGCCTGCCCGTGCGCCCCGAACGCCGTGGCCCGCTGCTGGTGTTCACCCCTGACGGCCAGGGCTCATCGGGCCTCTCCCCCGTCGGAGCCGAGCCTCACCCGCACGACCGGTTCCTTGCCGAGAGGCACGCGTACCGACTTCTTCCACGGCAGGGCGACCGCGCTCTCGGTTGTGGCGGTGCCCTGCGCGTTGCGTGCGAGATACGTGATGTCTGCCTTGCCCGTGCCGGTCACCTCGTAGGTGACGCCTGCGGTCGGCAGGGGCCGCTCTCCGGCGGAGTCGTCGCTGACGAAGACATAAGCGAGGGCGGTGCAGCCGAGGAGCAGGAGGGCGCCGAGAACGGCCGTGAGGGATCTCTTGGTCATGGAACGTCGACTCCTCGCCTGAATGAACATCGTGAATGCAATTGCATAGTCCGTACGGAGTGGGGCGGGCATAGCGGCGGTAAAGCCCCTCGGATATACACCACTTGAATCGCCCCGCGCCATCGCATGGATGAAGCGGACCTTTCGCCCGGTGACGGCTCGGCGATCCCTCCCAGCCTGCCTGATATGCCGTCAAGAACCCCTTATAGGAAGGCCGTTGACGCGGCAACGCCAGGCCCTCTAGAAAGCCAGCTCCACTGTCCGCGCACTGCCCTCGAATTCGGGGAGCAGTGCTCAGCGCTGCCTTCTTTCGAAGTTCGAGACGTGTGCGGAACGGCTCCGAAAAGGGCAAGGAAGTAGTTGGCGCGGTGAGAATTGGTAATCGCAGGCTGCTTGTCGGCCTCGCCGTCTCCGCGGTACTGGGCACGGCGCTGCCCCAAGCCGCCTTCGCTGCACCCGACCCCGTACCGGAACGGAAAAAGAAGGAGAGACAGACCCTTCAGGCCGGCCTTTCGGAGAGCCCCCCGAAGGACCCCCCGAAGGACCCCCCGAAGCGGCGCTACCCGCAGAACTCGCCGCGCTTGCACGTCACTTACGGTGCAGGCGGCACCGTACTCGAGGCTCCCCGGATCGTGCACAGCACGGGCCCGGAGCTGTCCTGGCCCGAAGCGAAACCAGAAGCGAAACCGGAATCGAAATCCGCAGCGAAGTCCGGCGGCAAGGCCGGGAACAAGGTGGTCGCCTACCAGGTGCACCGCTCCAGCCGGGCGGACTTCAAGCCGACGACAGCAACTCTCGTCGCCACTCTCGGCAAGGACACGACGCGCTTCAAGGACACCACCGCCGAGCCGACACCGGCCCGCAACGCCGCGGAGATCGGCCGTCACTACTCCTACCGCGTCCTGGCGCAGACCAAGGGCGGCCGGCTGCTGGGCTCGCCCGCGCTCCGCGTCGGTGTGCCCAAGTCGGGTCACACCTTGCGCGTCGTGAAGGCGGACAGCGCGGACGCGGCGCGGGTCTCCGGCGTGAGCGGTACCGCGCTGACGTTCAGAGGGAATAGATAAGGAGGTTGACCACGAAGGCAGGCTTTCTGCCGTACCGGTCCGCTAATCTGCCCAGGAGTATCGAGCCCAGGGCCTGCCCCAGAAACGCGGATGACAGGGAAGCCTCCAGAGCGAATCCGCCGAGGTGGAAATGTTGTTGCAGGGTCTTGGCCAAGGTGGCGCCCAGGAAAATTTCGTAGGCGTCGAAGAGCAGTCCGAGGCCGATGATTCCGACGACCGTGCGGTGGGTGGCCGATATGCCTTGCCCGTCAGGTCTTCCGGCGCCGGTGCCGGCGGAACGAGTCTGCGGGACGCGCGGCGGGGCCTCCGGGACGGCGAGCCGGCCTCCGGGATCGACGAGCCGTCCTCCTCCGCCTTACGCAGCGAGGGCGGCATGGAGATCGCCGGGGTTCAGGGCCAGCCATTGCTGCAGCGCGCTCTCGCCTGCGGGCAGGATGCGCAGAATGCGGGTGCTGGGCTTGCGTTCGACCCATTCCTGCTCGAGGAAGCGGGTCAGCAGGGCGGCGCCCACGGCCCCGGAGAGGTGGTGGCACTGTTCGGTCCAGTCGACGCAGTAGCGCACCAAGGGGCGTTCGGTGCGCGGGCGTTCGACACCGATGGCGGCCAGCATGCGCCAGCCCTGCGGGGTGATGGCGTACGAGAGGTCGCGGCCGCAGGCCGAGAGGCGGTCCTGTGTGGCCTGTTCGGGGTGGTGGTGGCCGTCGCCGCCGACGACCGCCCCCTTGGCGATCAGCTGACGCATGACCAGAACCCCGAGGTGGCCCGCGAGATGGTCGTAGCAGGTACGCGCTACGCGCATGGCGCGGGCCCGTGAGCCGGAGCGCAGCGAGTTCGCCTTGAAGGGCGGCGCGAGTTGGGCGAGCGATTCGATGGCGCGGGCCACGTCGGCCGAGGCGAGGCTGTAGTAGCGGTGCCGTCCCTCCTTGCGGACCTGCAGCATTCCGCCGTCCACGAGGTGGCTGAGATGAGCGCTCATCGTCGACTGCGCGACGCCCGCCTCGGAGGCGAGCATCGACATGGGCAGGGCCCGGTGGTCGAGCAGCGACAGCAGAATTCTGGCCCGTGTCCTGTCTCCTATGAGCGCGGCTGGATCAACGAAATTTGCTTCCCCTGCGAAATCTCGCACAATTCCCCTTCACAGAGCTGAGGTCAGCAATTGGCGCCTATGCCCGTAGGCCTTGATGATCTTGGTTGCAACGTTAGCCAGAGATCGTTGTAACCTGCAAGTAACATAGCTAAACTTGGTCGCCGCTTTGCGTCCGCCTGACGCCCTCCGGGCCAACGTAAATCGTTTCCCAAGGCGTCCCAAGGCCGGGGAATTTCGGTACGGAGCGAGGCCCGAACGGCCGTGGCGGCGCCGGGAAATGACGCGGCCGCGGGCCGGTGCCCGGAGCACGCTTCGCCCCTCGGCGAAGTTTTCCCGTCCTACGGTGAAGGCGTTCGACCGCGCCCCGGCCGCCGACCAGGCCGCACGGGCGCACAGCACATCTGGCTTGGAGGAAATGTCATGGGGCGCAGCGTCATCACACGGGGCAAACTGGCCGGCTACCGGTACTCGCCCGGCGTCGTCGTGTCCGATACGGCCTATCTGGCCGGTCACTTCGGCGTGGACGGTGACGGCCGGCTGGTCTCCGAGGACGTCGCGGCGCAGGGACGCCGGGCCCTGGAAAACCTCGGGGCCACCCTGGACGCCGCGGGCATGGGCCTCGGCGACGTGGTGAGCATGCGGGTCTGGCTCGTGACGTACGACGAGATGCCGCAGTTCGACGCGGTGTACGGGGAGTTCTTCCCCCAGGACCCGCCGGCCCGCACCGCCTTCATGGTCGACCGGCTCCCTCTCGGCGCCCGGGTCGAACTCGACGCGATAGCCGTCCGCGGCTCGGCGAGGGTGGACATACGACTCTCGTGACGGGCGCAGTTCCGGGCGGGGACGGCCGGGGAGCGGTGCCGGGCGACGAGCGTCCGGGAGCAGTTCCGGGCTGCGAGGGCCCGGGAGCGGTGCCGGGCCGTGACGGCCCCGGAGGGCGCTACTCGCCGGCCCAGCTCGCCTGCGTCGCCGAGCTCATCGGGGACCGCTCCCGGGCGAAGATGCTGCTCACGCTCGCCGACGGCCGGGCCCTGCCCGCCGGGCTGCTCGCCACCGCGAGCGGCATCTCCGCGTCCACGGCCAGCGCCCACCTGGCGAAGCTGGTCGCGGGCGGTCTGCTGCGGGTCGAGTCGCACGGCCGGCACCGCTACTACCGGCTCGCCTCCGCCGAGACCGCCCAGTCCCTGGAGGTCCTCGCGGCCCTGTCCCGGCGGTCCCTGCCCGCCAACCGCCGGGAGCAACGGATGCGCAACCTCGCCTGGGCCAGGACCTGTTACGACCATCTCGCGGGCAAGCTCGGTGTCGCCGTGATGCGGGCCCTGCTCGACCAGGGCGCACTCAGCGGCGGGGACGGCCGGTTCCGGCCGGAGGCGGCCCTCCACGACCGCCTTTCGGCGCCGGGCAGGGACGTGACGTACGCGCTGACCGCCGACGGGGCACGGCTGCTCGCCGAGCGGATCGGCCTGGAACCGGCCCCTGGGCGGCGCCCCTTGATCCGCTACTGCGTGGACTGGAGTGAGCAGGAGCATCACCTCGCCGGGGCCCTGGGGGCCGGGCTCCTCGACCGGTTCTTCGCGCTCGGCTGGATCCGGCGCCCGCACGGCGACCGTGCGGTGCGGCTGACACGGCGCGGTGAACACGAACTGCCCAGCGCCCTGAACGTACGCCTGCCGCGCCGTGACTGATGCCGATGGGCGGTGTCGACGCCGCGAGCGCACGGATCCCGGCCGTGCGGCGGGCGCGGGCCCCGGAATCTCGGCGTCCCGGCCCCCGGCATCCCGGCCCCCGGCATCCCGGCATCCCGGCAGGCAAGGCGGGCCGGAGCGAGACCAACAGACAAGCAAGAGAGGACAATTCATGGTCCAGGACCCATCGGCGGAGGTCTCCGCTCCGAGCGCCTCGGCCACACCGCCTGCCCCGGCCCGGGGCGGCAGCGGCGGGAAACTCCCGCTGATCGCCCTGTGCATGGGCTTCTTCATGGTCATGCTGGACGCCACGATCGTCACGGTCGCCCTGCCGCCCATCGCACAGGACTTCCATGCCGGCGGCGACCTCGCCGGCGTGCAGTGGGTCGCCGACGGCTACACCGTGATCTTCGCCGGGCTGCTGCTCTCCGCGGGTTCCATCGGCGACCGCCTGGGCAGCAAGACGGCGTTCCAGATCGGCCTGGCCCTGTTCGTGGTCAGCTCGGCGGGGTGCGGGCTCGCCCCGTCGCTGTGGTTCCTGATCGTCATGCGTCTGCTGCAGGGACTGGCCGCGGCCCTGGTGGTGCCCACCTCGCTCGCCCTGATCCACGCCTCGTACCCGGACAAGCGCGAGCGGGCGCGCGCCATCGGCGTCTGGGGCGGCATCGGCGGCATCGCCGCGGCATCGGGCCCCGTGCTCGGCGGTCTGCTGGTGGCCGGCTTCGGCTGGCGGTCGGTGTTCTACGTCAACCTGCCCTTCGGGCTCCTGGGCCTGGTCATGACGGTCCGGTATGTCATGGGGCCGCGGCGGCCCCGGTCCTCGGGCCTCGACCTGCCCGCCCAGATCCTCGGCGTGCTCGCCCTCGGCTCGATCGCGTACGCCCTCATCGAGGGCGGTCACTTGGGCTGGACCGCGCCGCCCGCGCTGGCGGCGTTCGCTCTCTTCGCGGTGTGCGCGACGGCGTTCCTGCTCGTGGAGCGCCGTACGGCGGACCCGATGCTGCCGCTCGGCCTCTTCCGCGACCGCACCTTCTCCGGCGCGACCCTGGTGGGTCTGTTCCTCAACATCGGCTTCTACGGCCAGCTGTTCGTGGTCACCTTCTACTTCCAGCAGTACCGCCACTACGCCGTGCTGTGGGCCGGGCTCGCCATCCTGCCGCAGACCGCCATGGCCGCCGTGGCGTCGACGCTCGGCGGCCGGATGACCGCACGGACCGGACCACGGCGGCCCATGGTGCTCGGCCTCGCCGTGGGGGCGGTGGGCTTCGTGGCTCTCCTGGTGGCGGGACGTGAGACGCCGTATGCCGCGTTGATCCTGCCGTTGGCGGCCATCGGGTTCGGCACCGCGTTCACCATGCCTGCCGCGGTGGCCGCCGTCGTCGAATCGGCCCCCGCCGAACACGCGGGCATCGCCTCCGGGGTACTCAACGCGTCCCGTCAGGTGGGCAGCGCCCTGGGGGTCGCCCTGCTGGGCGCCCTGGTGGCGGGGGCGGCCGACTTCCGGACCGGTATGCGCACCGGAACGCTGATCAGCGCGGCCTGCTTCGCCGCGGGTGTCGCCGTCACCCTGTGGGGCGTGGAACGGACGCGGCGGGCATGACATGACGCACGGATGCCGCACCCGGCCGTACCCGGCCGTACCGCCGCACCGCCACCCCCGGCTTCACGGCCGGGGGCGGCGGTGCGGCATGCCGGCCGGGACGGGGCCGACGCCGGTCGGAACAGGGCCGGTCCGGTGCGGGCCGGTGCGGGCCGGTGGGGTCTGACGCATTCCGGTGCAGTCCGACGCAGTCCGACGCGGTCCGGTGCGGTCCGGTGCGGTCCACGCACCGGATGACGCGGTTCAGGACCGGCCGCGTCCCAGCGCCCGGTCGACCAGAGCTCCGGCCACTCCCACGTACCCGCGCGGATCGAGGAGTTCGGCCAGGACCTCGGAGGAGAGCGCCGCGCTCACCTCGGCGTCCGCCGCGACGGCCCGGGAGAACGGAACGTCGCGCTCGGCCGCCGCGGCCGCGATACGGCCCACGCACCGCTTGGCCCGGGACTTGCCCAGGGCGGCGGTGAGACGTACGGCGAGGCGTTCGGCGACGATCTGGCCGTCCGTGGCCCCGAGGTTGCGCGCCATCCGCTGCGGCACCGGAGTGAGACCGCGGGCGAGTTCCACGGCGAGGTGGGCCGCACCCCCGGTCACCCGCAGCGCCTCGCGCAGCGGCTGCCACTCGGCCTGCCAGGCACCGCCGGGGCGTTCGTCCTGGGCCAGCATGCAGTGCGTCAACGTGGCGGTGTGGGAGGGGACTTGGAGGGCGGCCGACACCAGCAGCGACGAGAGCACCGGATTGCGCTTCTGCGGCATGGCCGACGAGGCCCCGCGGCCGTCGGCGGCGGGCTCGACGGCCTCGGCGATCTCCGTGCGGGCCAGATTCTGCACATCGAGGCCGAACTTGCCCAACACCCCTGCTGCGAGGGCGAGTTCCGATCCCAGCGACATGAAGGGGGCCCGCGCGGTGTGCCAGGGAAGGACCGGCCGGGCAAGCCCCAGCTCGTCCGCGAACAGATCGGCGAGGGACAGCGCGACGTCGGCCCGGCACCGGCCCCTCGCCCCGCCCCGGGCCATCGCCCCATCCCTGCCCGTCACCCCGTCCCGGCAGGTCACCTCATCCCGGCCCGTCACCCCGTCCCGGCAGGTCACCTCATCCCGGCCCGTCGCCCCGTCACGGTCGGCCACCCCGCCCCGGCCCGTCCCCCCGGCCCGGCGGGTCGCCCCGTCTCGGCCGGTCGCCTCCTCCCGACCGGCCATCGCGTCCCGGTCGGCCCTCTCATCGACCATGGCGAACTCGTGGTACGCCGCCAAGGTCCCTGCGGCGCCGCCCAGTTGGGCCGGGAGCCGGTTTCTGGCGTCTTCGAGGCGCCGCGCGGCGTCCTCGACGGCGCACATCCAGCCCGCGGCCTTCAGGCCGAACGTCGTCGGCACCGCGTGCTGGGTGAGGGTGCGGCCCGGCATCACGGTGTCGCGGTGCTCGGCCGCCAGACGGGCCAGGGCCGCCGCCACTGCCGACAGATCCTCCAGGACGACGTCCAGGGCACGGGCCGCCACGAGCATCGCCGCCGAGTCCATGATGTCCTGGCTCGTGCTGCCGCGGTGCACATGCTCGGCCGCGGCCGGATCGGCCGACGCCACCCGGCCGGTGAGGTCGGCGACGAGGGCCACGACGGGGTTGGCCGCCTCCCTGGCCCGCCGGGCGAGGGACACCAGGTCGAAGTCGCCGGCGTACGCCACTTTGCCGATGACATCGGCCGCCGCCCCAGGGATGAGCCCGAGCCGGGCCTGGGCCCTGGCCAGCGCCGCCTCGGTGTCCAGCATGGCCTGCAGCCACGCCTCGTCGCCGACCACGGACTCCACCGGGGCACCGGCCCGGACAGTGGACAAAAGCCCGCTGTCAGTGCAGCAGCCCGCGGGGCGGGCAGCGGGAGGGCTGTCCCGCGGGTCGCCGGACCGGCCGGACCACATGGGGCTGAGTGCGTTGTTCATGGCTGGAGTGGTCATCCTGCTTCCATCACTTCCTGCGGCCGCGCTTCCTGTACGTGCAGGGCGCTGCGCGCGATGGCGTCGGAGTCGCCGAGGATCACGGAGTTCACGCCGGGCCTCACTCCGGCGGCCGTGACCCAGTGGACGTGTTCGGTGGGGACGCCGTAGGCGAAGCGGGCCGGGTGGCGGCGGCCCCGCGCGTCCACCAGGTGGTACGGGCGGCCCGATACCTCCAGGCCGCCGGTCGCGTACCCCTGCCCATGCGGATCCGCGATGCGGTACGCGCGGCACTGTCCCTCGTCGAGCAGGGAGCACAGCAGCGGGTCACGGGCGGTGCGGATGTCCGGCTCCGGCAGCCGTGCCTCGATGAGCGCGTCCGCCGTCAGCGGCTGCGTACCGGTGAGGTCGGAGCCGATCCGGAAGCCGCCGGTCGCGCCGTCCGCGTCGGCGGTCATGCCCGGTCCGACGACGCACAGCACCCCGGCGTCGATGAGGGCGGCCATCTCCTGGACGCGGCGCAGCGGGGGGCCGATGGAGAGGAACGCGTTCAGGGGCGTGTACCACTGGTCGAGGTCCGCGCGGTAGGAACTGCCGCTGATTCCGCCGTGGTCGACGATGAGCCGTATCTCGTTGCGCAGGTCGCGCAGCACGTCGATGGCGGCCTTGAGGGGGTCGGTGACATTGCCCCGGGCCGCGCGGCGGGCGTCCTGGCGCAGATGCCCGGACAGCCAGGCGCTGTAGTCGGCGACGCCGTCGAAGTGCCGTCGCTCGTGCGGTTCGGTGACGCGCCGCCAGTCCCAGCGATCCTCGGCGGCCAGGCCGAAGTCCGCCAGGAGCGCCGCCTCCGCCTGGGCGTCGCGTGCCACGCGCGGATAGTGGCGCAGGAACTTCCGTACGGCGCAGGGGCATTGGCGCCCGGCCAGCACAGCGGCGTAGTACGCGCCTTCCACTTCCTTGCTGACCAGGGGCCAGACGTCCCGCTTGAAGTTCACCTCGGTGCCTGCGCGGGCACGGCCCCGCAGTTCCTCGATCACGCCCTCGGTGAGGAACAGGGGCTCGTGCCGTTCGGCCACGCCCTTCTGGTTCTCGCCGCGCGCGTGGTACGGGATGCCGCGCCGTGAACCCGCGATCAGCCGCGGTTCACGCCCCGAAGGCCGGTACACCAGGTGGCCGTCCGGATCCTCCGTGAAGGAGCCGCCGCGCCCGGTCGTCAACAGGGCCATGTAGTCGAAGAAGTTGAGCCCGAGCCCGCGCAGCGCCACGGGACGGCCGGGCCGCAGCCGCGAAAGGTCCACGTCGGCGGGGTTGGCCGGTGGCACATAGACGCTGCCGCTGTGCCGTGCGTGCCGGGCGAGCGCCCGGACCTCGGCTCCCGGCTCGGCGTCCAGGTGCCCTTGCGCCAGCACGACCGCGCCGGCGACGAGAGTGCTGCCGTCGTCGAGCACGACGTCCTGACGGCCGTCCGCGCGATCCCGCAGCCGCCGGGCCGAGGCCCGGTGGACCACGAGGCGGACGTGGTCGGGCGCGGTCCGGCGCACCCGGTCGAAGGCCCAGGTGAGGTAGTGGCCGTAACAGGCCCGGGACGGGTAGGAGTTGGGGCCGAGCGCCCGCACCTGCGCCCGTATCGCGGCCGGGTAGTCGGTCAGCGTGTCCATCAGTGCCGAGAACTTGGCCCACTCGTACAGGCTGGGCCCTTCCACGACCGGCCCGGCGCACTCCACGGACGCGTCCGCGAAGATGCTGATCTGTGCCGCCACGGTGTTCATGAGGAGCTCGCCGGGCTGGTCCGTACGCCACACCCGGCCGGGGCCCGGCGGATACGGGTCGATCACGTGAATCGTCAGCCGTGACACGGCGCCGTCCACGGCGGCGTTGGCGCAGAGCCGCTCCACGACGGAGAGCCCGCGGGGGCCCGCGCCGATCACGGCGACGGAGGCCGTTCCGGGGGCACCGGGTTCGTGGGGGTCGGCAGGGGGATGGGGCGGTGAGAACACCAAAGTCTCCAGAAGTGCGGGTACGGGTGCGCCGGGCGCCGGACGGGAGCGCCGAGCGGGAGCGCTGGGCGCCGTGCGGGAGCGTGCCGGTCGGGGAGAGTCGGTCGGGGAGAGCCGGCACGCACCCGGCACGGTCGGCCTGTCAGCGGTGGGCCAGGAGCTCCGCGAGGAGCGCGGAGCGCAGGGGCACGCCCTTGGCGACGCCGTCGAGGTAGTGCACGTTCGCCAACTCGTCCACGTCACCGGGGAGTTCGGGGCCGCGCGGCCCGGTGTGCGTCACCGGGACGCCCGCGCCGACACCGGTCAGCA
Source organism: Streptomyces monticola (assembly GCF_042665355.1). NCBI lineage: Bacteria > Bacillati > Actinomycetota > Actinomycetes > Kitasatosporales > Streptomycetaceae > Streptomyces > Streptomyces monticola. The sequence goes on from NZ_JBHTCF010000020.1 coordinate 19,143, forward strand.
GCTCACGGCTGAAGACGAAGCGCTCGTCGAGGCGGTCACGGCGCTGATGGCTGCGCACGGCGCTCTGGTGGAAATCGGAGAGCTCGAAGGGCACGATGCACGCCGCGTCCACCGAGGAGAGGAGTTCTCCGGCCGACTCCACGGTGCGCCAGGCGAGCCCGCCGGACTCCATGGCGGCCACGACGTCCGCCGGGAAACGGGCGCCGTCAGGGGTCAGAAAGACCAGGCCCGCGGCCTTGAAGGAACGCAACGCGTACACCAGGGACCGGGCGACACGGCAGGTCGGGTCGCCGACGTAGCCGAGCGTCGCGCCCCGGAGACCGGCGCCGAGCGCGGAGCGGATCACCCACAGGTCGAGCATGACCTGGGTCGGGTGTTCCTGGTCGCCCGTGCCGGCGCTGATCAGCGGCACCGGCGAGACCGCCGCGGCCCGCCGGGCCGCGTCGTCATCGGTGTGCCGCAGCACCAGGGCATCGGTGTATCCGCCGATGACCCGCACGGTGTCCTCCAGGGACTCGGCGTAGAAGTCGCCGGCCCGGGTGGTGGTGACGTCGCTGAAGCCCACGCTCGCTCCGCCGATCCGGTGCGCGGCGGTTTCGAAGCTGATCCGGCTGCGGGTGCTGTTCTGGTAGAATAGCGTGCCGAGCAGCATCCCCGGCGCGGTCCGCGCCACCGTGTCGCGGGGCTGCGTGAGCATCCACTGCGCACGGTCGTAGAGCGCTTCGAGGTCCTGCTCGCTCCAGTCGCTCAACGTCGTTGCGTGGCGGGGCCGTTGACCGTACGGCGCGGTCCGCGAGGCCGGCGCCGTCGGCGTGGCGGTCGACACGGTGGTCATGGCGGCTACCACCAGACGCCCTCGACCGTCTTGGCGACCCATTTCTGCGTGTCGAGCATCGCGTACCCGGGGGTGACCGGCAGCGGCACGGCGCCGGGGAGCTGGTCGAGCCCGGTGATGGCCTGGCCGATACGGGAGGCCAGCATGCCCTGGGCGAGCGGCGGGGTACCCGCGAAGATCGGGCACTCGAGGTTCTTGATGAACCACTCGTCGAGGACCTCGCGCCCCGGGTAGTCCGGCATCTCGGGGATGAACCGGCTGATCAGCTGCCGGGCGTTCGCCTCGGTCATGGGCTCACCGGCGGGTACGCCGAAGTAGTCCTCGGCGGTCATGGAGTCCCGGGTCCACTTGAAGAAGAACGTACGGTGTCCGAACACCGGCGTGAGCATCATGAACTTGCACTGCTCGGAACGGCGGAACGCCTGGTGCAGCGTGTACCGGGCGTTGATCTCGTACAGCTCGATCTTGTCGAGTACGTAGTCGCAGTCCTCGAAGAACTCGTCGACCGTCTCCTCGGTGATGCCCTCGGGGAACACCTCGATGTTGACGTCGCGCGTGGTGTTGTAGACGAGTTCGGCCACGACTTCGGCCTTGTTGCGGCCCACGGTGTCGACGGAGGCGCCGAACTGCCGGTTGATGTTGGAGTATTCGAAGGTGTCGGGGTCGGCCACCTTGAGGTTCTGGACGCCCATGCGCACCAGCCGCTCAGCGGTGGCGCCGCCTATGCCGCCGACGCCGGCCACTCCGATCTTCGCGTTCTTCAGCTTAAGTTGACGCTCACGCTGCTCCTCGGGGGTGTTGCCGAGCCAGCCGAGATTGCGCTTGACGCGCTCCCAGTAGTAGTCGTCGCCGGTCTCGGTCGCCGTGTATCGCGTGCGGTCCGCCATGTCGTGCATCAGCCCTTCGTGTACTGCTGCGTGTTTCGGATGTGCGTACTGCTGCTGTGCGTACTGCTGCTTCGTGTCCTGCTGACTCGGGCGCTGCTGAGGCGCTGCTCATGTGCTGCTCGTGCACCGCTCGTGCCGTCGTGGTCAGTTCGCGGCCCGGATGCGGGTGACGAAGGCGTCGCCGACCTTCTCGTCGTCGCGCTCGAATCGGGTGGCGAGGCCTTCCTCGCGGCACCCCTGCTCCACGTAGTCGATGACTCGTGCCCCCTCGGCGCTGTGCGCCGACACGGGCCGGGGACTGTTGTCCGGTCCGAGCACGCACGGCACGAAACCGGCGCGAACTCCGGTCTCGTCGAAGTCGAGCACCGCGAATCCCGTGAGCCGCCCGTCCGGGTGGAACGGGAGCAGGGGATAACCCGCTCGCGGCCCGATGTGGTGGTCGCCGAACCTGCGGGCGCTCTCCCGCCGGGTGCGGGCGTCGCCCCGTCCCAGGTAGGCGGCTTGGTTGAGCCGCTCCTCCATGTCCGGCAGGTCGAAGGCGAAGTGCCCGAGGCCGTAGAAGACGGGCTTGCCCCGATAGATCTCGACACCGCGCAGCAGATGGTGGTGGTGGCCGAGCACGGCGTCGGCGCCCGCGTCGATCGCAAGCCGCGCGGTGGCGACTTCGTGGTCGGTGAGGACGAAGGGGCGGGTGAAGTCACCCCAGTGGAAACTGGCCAGGACGATGTCGGCGTACTGCCGTGCCGCCCCGATGTCCTCGCGCAGGGCGGCGAGGTCCTGTTCGTCGGGGATGGTTCTGACCCTGGGGAGCAGCCCCGGGTTCCATTCGTTCTGCTCCCACGGTGAGTAGTGCGTATGGGCGCGCAGCGGGGCCAGTCCTGGCACCCCGGCGCGTGCCTCGTATCCGCACGGGAAGACGGATGCGTAGGCGACCAGTGCGACCCGCTTGCCGTTCACCTCGACGACCGCGGGCCTGCGGGCCGCCGCGATGTTCTCCCCGGCCCCCGCGACAGCGATCCCGCCGCGCCGCAGCAGGTCGCGCGTCTCGATGAGCGCTCCGGTCCCGCCGTCCAGGCTGTGGTTGTTGGCGAGGGACATCAGATTGAATCCGCCCGCGACGACGCCGTCGGCGTTGCCCGGGTCGGCGATCACCGGAACGCCCGCACTCGGCGCGCGCTCCCGGGTGCGGCTGTAAACCCCTTCCAGATTCCCGAATTTCACGTCGCAGGCCCGGAAGGATTCCCGGACGTGCTCGAATGCCGACGTCGGTTCGGGGCGATGCAGAAAGACATCTCCCACGGCGGCCACACGGATTGCGTCCCGCGTGGATTCTGTGTGCTGCTTTGCGGACATCATTCCTTCCACCAGGAATCCGAGAACAGTGCCGCGCTGCTTTCGCAGCGGCAGTGATCACGCTAGATGCCCGCGACTTCGTCGCAGGACGAAGTGTGTTCCGCCTCGGGACGGCACCCGCAGGCAGGCCGTGGAGCACGACGTTGGGCTCGCTGGAAAGGGCGGCTTCGCTGATCGAGTACGCCGCGCTAGGACAACTGCCGCAGGGACGGCGCTCGTTGCGAAGCGGCTCCCGCACACCACGCGAGGCCGAGCTCTCGCTCGACGTCCACCACCCACGACGGCACAGTCCACATCGAGCCACTGGCGACCACAGTCACACCACGGGCACATCACGCACACACCCTGGGCACCGCCACAGCACACCACCACCACCTGCCCCGGAGGGTGCCAGTCGCGTCCCAAGAGCAGCGGTTACCCCTCTGGATCAGGCCGTTCCGACAGTGTCGGCACAACCAAACGGCCGCTCGTTGGTCTGACACCTGCGCACGCCGCTCACGCGCCTGCCCAACGTTGACATTTCCTGAAATTTCATGCCTTCATTACCGCACCTTCACCAATGTGTGCGCGGGTACCGCGCCGGGTGAAGTCGACGTCGGCCCTCAGGGGCCCGCGTGGATGCGTCCACTGGGGAGTTGGGCGCAGTGAGTCATGGGGGCAGTAAGTGAAGATCGCGTTTCTGATCAACAACGCGTACGGGATCGGCGGCACCATCCGCTCGACCGCCAACCTGTCCGGCGCACTGGCCGTCAGGCACGACGTCGAAGTCGTCAGCGTCCATCGCAGCCTCGACCAGCCGGCGCTGGCTCTCGACCCGCGAGTGAAGCTCACCTCGCTGGTCGACAAGCGCAAGGACAGCCCGGGTTACGAAGGCGATCACGAGCTGACGCGGCAGCCGAACACGATGTTCCACTACGGGGCCGCGGCACACGCCTACTCGGCCCTGGAGGACGAGCGGATCGGTGCGTTCCTGCGGGACACGAGCGCCCACGTGGTGATCGGCACCCGCCCCGACCTCAACGGCTTCCTGGCCCGCGACGGGCAGCAGCGCTATCTGCGCATCGGCCAGGAGCATCTGAGCCTCGACGCGCACAACGAGCAGATGCGCGGCTGGCAGAACGAAGCCATCGCGGGTCTCGACGCGTTCGTCACCGTGTCCGAGGCGGATGCCGAGCAGTACCGGCGAGCCCTGCCCGACGTGCGGGCCTCGATCCAGTGCATACCCAATGGCGTACCCGCGCCCGATGTCGAACCGTCCGCACTGGACGCCAAGACCATCGCCGCCGCCGGCCGGCTCATCCCGGTCAAGCGCTACGACCGGCTCCTCGAAGCCTTCGCCAAAGTGGCCGCCCGCCATCCGTCCTGGACCCTGCGCCTGTACGGCCGCGGTCCTCAGCGAGCGGAATTGCGCCGCCGTATCGACGAACTCGGCCTGTACAACCAGGCGTTCCTCATGGGCCCGGTCTCCCCCATCGAGACCGAGTGGGCCAAGGGAGCCGTCGCCGTCTCCTCCGACATGGAGTCCTTCGGCATGACCATCGTCGAGGCCATGCACTGCGGCGTCCCGGTCGTCGCCACCGACTGCCCGCACGGGCCCGGCGAGATCATCAGCCACGGCACGGACGGACTGCTCGTTCCGCTCTCCGGCGGCGCCGACGCCTACGCCGACGCGCTGAACCAGCTGATCGAAGACGCCGAACTGCGGCGTCGTATGGGAGACGCGGCGCGCGAGAAGGCGGCGGCCTACGTCCCTCGGACCATCGCCCGCCGCTACGAGGAGCTCATCCACGACCTGTCCCGCGAGCGGTATCTGGACGGAGTGGCCGCCGCCCAGGCGCCGACCCGGCCCTCGTTGCTCAAGCGGGTACGCCGTACGCTGCGGAACGCCTTTCCCGTCGGAGCAGTCGCTGTGCCCGCCCGCCCCGCCGTCTCCGTGCCCGCCTCCGAAACGGCCGCGCCGGCACGCCCCAAGAAGTGGCCCGTGGCCCACACCCGGGTCGCCGTCGACGGCGGGCTGAGCATCATGCTCGACGCGGCGACCCTGCCCGCCGGTGCACTCGACCTCGTTCTGCGGCTGCGTCGCGACCCTCAGGAGCGGGAGGTCCGGGTCCCGGTCCCGCGTCTCGACAGCTCCCCGAGCCTGCACATCGGCGTCACGCTCAAGCGCGACGAACATCTGCCGGCCGAGGGCCGCTGGGACTGCTACGTCGTCCCCCAGCGCACCGGCAGACGCCACCGCCTGACCGCACGCCTCGTCGAGCAGGCCCGCCTGCTGACCCTGCCACCGGCCGTCGGCAGCGACGGCGTCTCCGCCTGGATCCCCTACACCACCGCCGACGGGTTCCTGGCCGTACGCACCTGGCAGCGGCCGGCACACGCCGAGATCGACACGGTTCTCGTCGGTGAACACTCCACGACGGTGACCGCCACCCTGCTCGGCCTGGCCGAGCTCACGCCCGAGGCAACCGTGAGGGCCGCATCACGCACCGCGGCGACGCACGACTTCGCCGTACCGGTGAGCCAACTGTCCGACGACCGCTTCCAGTTCGCCCTCCCCCACGACCAGGCACTGAAGCAGCACACCCAGAAAAACGACTTCTGGGATCTGCTGCTCCTGCCCGCAACTGACGCGGCTCCCATACCGATCGGCCGGATCACCGGCGACATCGTGGAGCGCAAGAAGACCGACCCGTGGCCGGTGCTCGCCCTCGACCACCCGTCCCGCGGCGGCACCCGCCTCAAGCCGTACTTCACGGTCAACAACGACCTCGCCCTCAACGCCCGCGACGGCGGTTCAACTCAGTGAACGACACGCCAGAGAGAGAACAGGCGGCATCGGGGCACGAATCCGCGCTCTACGCCTATCTCGTCAACGGCTTTCGGAACGTATCCGACACACTTGACGAGAAGTACTCCACGCTGCGAGTGGATCCTCTCTTGGCCGAGCTCGCCGCCCGCGTGGCGTCGGATCCGGAGTCGGACGACGTAAGACAGGCCTTGCTGTACGCCCTCAATTCCAGAGAGGTGTCCGGGGCCGGAGAGACCGTCCAGTACTTCGGTCACCGATTCAAGCTGAACTGGCTGCGAGCAGAGGTCGATAAGCGGTACCGCGACGCCACCGCGAAAGTGGACCTCAGGCGGGCTCGTTACTACGAGCTGATGCTGGAAGCGTTTTCGGATGGCTGGGAGGACAGGGACTTCTTCCCGAGTCTCGACCACCCGTAGCGCTGCGCACGGAGAGAGCCCTCGCCCCGGCGGCTTTACTCACAGCCCGCGGCCTCCGAACGTGGACCTCGTGAGCACCCGTACCGCACAGAAGGTCCTCGCGCTCGCCGGTGGGGCCGGTGCCGGGAAGACCGCCCTGGCGCGGCGTCTGCAGGGCGGCATTCCCCGGTGCGCGGTCATCCACCTCGACGACTGCCTCCATACCGGGCCCGGCCGCGCGCCGACGGTTCCGGCGTTCCACGGCGAGGGTGAAGTCGTCGACTTCAGCGACCCGTTGGCCATCGACCTCGCGCTCGTACGGTCCGCACTGCGGTCCCGGGCCGAGGCCCCGCTGCTCGTCGTCGAGGGCACGTTCGCGCTGGCGCTGCCGCTGCTGCGCCGACTCGCCACCTGGAGTGTGTACGTGGATGCCCCGGCCGATGTCCGGCTCGCCCGCAAGATGCTCCGCAAGCTCGGCGAAGGCGCCGACCTCCGCCCTTCCCTGCACGGTTATCTCGAGCGTGGCCGCCGGGCCCACGACGTACACGTCGCGCCCGGCCGGGAACTCGCCGACCTCGTCGTCGACGGTGTCAGCGAGCTTGATGAACAGGTACGGCGTGTACGTGTTCTCATGGGTCGCCGTACCAAGGGACATGGGAGATGACTTGCGCATGACGCAGACCGGCAGCACCGACCTGACCGTGGTGGGTGCGGGTCCGGCCGGGGTCGCCGCGACGCTGATGGCTGTCAGTGTCGGTATGTCCGTACGCCTCGTCGAACAGGGCGTGCCGGGCGGCAAGTTGCATCACATCGGCGCGCTCGACAACGTACCCGGCGACTGGCACAGCGGCCCTGATCTCGCGGCCGCCCTCAGTTCGGACCTGGACCGCGCCCGCGCCACTCAGCTGCTGTACCGCACCACAGGTCGCGCCACCGCGGTCGCCGGGTACGACGGCCATGCCGAAGTCACCCTCGCCGACGGCACCGTGCACCGGTCCGAGGCCGTCGTCGTCGCCACGGGCGTGACCACCCTCTCTGCCGCCGCCGCGCCCTGGATCGAAGCCCCCGACGGCTTCTCGCCGTCCCCGCTGTGGCGCACCGACCCCGCGGCCCTGCGCGGGCCGACCTGGATTCTCGGTGCCGACCGGCCACTTGGCACCTGGCTGCGCGCCCACCCGCACGTCGAGCACACCTTGAACGTGGCGTGCCCGCCCGGGGACGACTACAAGTCCGTTGAGGTGGAGGGTGATCCGCGTGTGCACCTGGTGCGGTGCGCGGCCCTCGCCGTCGCCCCCGCCCCGTCCGGCGGCGCGGGCCTTCAGCTGACCGTGCGAGGCCGCGACGGCCGGGAGTCGCTGCACGTCGCCGGCACGGTGCTGCACAACCTCGGCAGTCGGCCCGCCACCCTCGACGGCCTCGCCCAGGGCCCGGACGGATACTGCCCGCCGGAGCTGCAGCACCCGCGGATCCTGACGGCCGGCGATCTGCGCTCGGCTCGGTTCCAGCGGGTCGTCACGGCCCAAGGGTCGGGTGCGCAGGCGGCGTTGGCCCGCTACTACGACATCGCTCTGACCGGCGACTGAGTACACCGAGCACCAATGACCGGCGCCGCTACGGCCGGTCCGCGTCGGTGCGGACGTGCGCGCGTACCCCTTGCAGGCCGAACAGGATGAGCAGTTCGACCGCGCCGCCGTCGGCGCTGCCCAGCCAGTGCGGCTGGGACGTGTCGAACTCGGCTGCCTCGCCGGGCGGCAGCGTCAGGTTGCGCTCGCCGAGCACCAGGCGCAGATGACCGTTGAGGACGTAGAGCCATTCGAAGCCCTCATGGGTCTGCGGGGTCGGTTCGAGTGGTCTCGGCCGGGCGGGGACGATCATTTTGAACGCGTGGATGCCGCCCGGCCGCCGGGACAGGGGTACGAAGGTCATGCCGAACCGTTGGAGCGGCTTGAGGTGGATGCGCGGGTCGCCGGTGCGCGGGGCGCCGACGAGGTCGTCCAGCGGAACGTCGTAGATACGGGCCAGCGGCAGGAGCAGTTCCAGGCTCGGCCGGCGCTGTCCGCTCTCGAGCCGGGACAGAGTGCTCTCCGAGACGCCGGCCGTCGCCGCGACGGCGGCCAGGGTGATGCCGCGGTCACGGCGCAGCGCGCGAAGGCGCGGGCCCACCGCGTCGAGCACGTCGTCGTCCGTCTGGTGATCCATGGGGGCCATGGGGTCCATGGGGTCACCTTGCCATTACCGCAAGATTCCGTGCCGAGTCGCACCGCACCTTCAAGACTGAGCGCACTGAGCGCACCGAGTCCACTGAGTGCACAGCACACCGGCGCAAGGAGTCTGATGGCCATGGACACCACCGATGCGGTCGCGTTCTGGGACGGCGTCTAACGCGGCCCGGTCGGCAACCGACTGCCCGCAGCCCAATGCCCGCCTCACCTCACCTCACCTCACCTCACCGAGACGGTGAGGCCCGCCCCCCCCCTCCCCTCGATGCAAGGAGACTCCTGTGCCCGGCACCACGCGCCGCAACCGACGCCGCGACACCCCGCCGCCCCGTACCGCGAACAGCGAGAGCGAGGTCCTGCGTGGATTCCTCGACTACCTCCGGACGTCGATCGCCGCCAAGGTCGAGGACGCTCCCGAACCGCAGGTGCGCACGGCCGCGGTGCCCACCGGCACGAATCTGCTCGGTCTGCTCGGCCATCTGACGTTCGTCGAGCGCTCGTTGTTCCTCGGGGACGACGTCACCGACTGGAAAGCGACCTTCCGGGCCGCACCGACGGACAGCGTGGCCGATGTCGTGGCGCGCTACCGCGACGCGGTCGAGCGCGCGAACGAGGTGCTCGACGGGTGCGCCGACCTCGGCGCACCGGTTCCCCGGCCGCAGCCGGGCCGCTCCGCCCCCAGCGTGCGCTGGGCACTGACCCACATGATCGAGGAGACCGGGCGGCACGCGGGCCACGCGGACATCATCCGCGAACTGATCGACGGTGCCACCGGCCGCTGATGCAACGTCAGTTCACCATCCGGTGACCGCGGCTACCGCGCGCATCGAGCTGGAGCCGGCAGCCGGCTCAGGTGCCGTCATCCGCTGGTCCGGCGAGGACGCCCGGTGAGGGCCTGCGCCGCACGGGCCCACGGCTCGGCGCCCCTGCCGGAGCATCCGGCAAAGGACGGGTCAAACCCGCACGTAAAACGTGCTACTTTCGTGTTGACGCAAGTATGGGTTCCGGACGGAACCCGGCGTCTGCCGTGCCCTGCGCAAGAGGAGGTGGTCTTGGGATGAGTCCCGACCAGAGTCCTTGTCGCGCGTCTTTCCGCGGCTGACCGGGTCTCCCCGCCAGCCTTCACGGGCGGTCCCCGTACACAGACCCGCATCCGTTCCGCGTCGCACATCCCGTAGGTGTGCAACACGGTCATGCCGTGGGTCCGCCGCGCCTTGCTCGCACGATTCTCTTTCCCTTTCCCTTTCCCTCCCCTTTCCGACCGCTGCCCGGGGGCTGCCTTGTGCTGCCCGGGTGCGGCCGTTCCCCCGCGCTGCCCCCCGTTCCCCCTCCCCCCCCACGCACAGAGCTACAGAGGCTTGCCATGAACCGTAAAGACATAGCCGAGCGCGTCCGGTCCCTGCTCGACCGGCCCGACCCCTCCTCCTTCGACGCACTGGTCCGCTCGGCGCCCGCGGCCGACGTGGCCGAGGCACTGCGAGACGGTACGTCGGAGCAGGTCGCCCGCCTTCTCGCCACCGCGCCGGCCCAGTTCCAGGCCCGGCTGTTCGTCGCGCTGCCGGACCCCGACCAGGACCGGGTCCTGGCCACGATGACCCCCGCCACCGCCGGTGCGCTGATCCGCGCCCTGCCGTCGGACGAGCGGGCCGATCTGTACAACCGGCTCGACGCGGACGGCCGGCGTCGCGTCATGCCCTCCTTGGCGCAGGCCGAGCGGGACGACATGCTCCGCCTCGCGCGTTACCGCGAGGGCACCGCGGGCGCGGCGGCCACGTCCCAGTTCGCCACGGTCGGCGCGGAGGACACCGTGGAGGAGGCGCTGCGGACGCTGCGCGGCGCCGGGCCCGACGCGGAGACCATCTACGTGGTCTACGTACTCGACGAGAAGGACCGCCTGCAGGGCACGGTGTCCCTGCGGGATCTGGTCCTGGCACAAGCGCACACCCCGGTGGCGAAGCTGCTGCGCCCGGACCCGATCACCGTGCGGACGGAGGACCCGGACGAGAAGGCAGCCGCGTACATCCGCCGCTACGACCTCCTCGCCGTTCCCGTGATCAACGGGGACGACCGGATGATCGGCATCGTCACCGTCGACGACGCCATGGACATCGACCACGAGCAGGACGCTACACAGCTCGCCCGCTACGGCGGCACCACCTCGCTCGGCGGTCCCGACCTGGACCTGCGCGAGTCACCGTTCCGCCGGATCTTCGGCGTGCGGCTGTTCTGGCTGGCCATCCTGACGCTGTTCGGCCTGGTCACCAGCACGTTCGTCGCCAATCAGGAGGAGATGCTCAGCGAGATCGTGATCCTCGCGGCGTTCATCGCTCCCATCGTCGACATGGGCGGCAACACCGGCAGCCAGGCGGCGACCCTTGTCATCCGCTCCATGGCGCTCGGGCAGCTGCGGCTGCGCTGGAAGGACGTCGGGTTCGTGGTCCGGCGGGAGATCGCGGTCGCACTGGCACTCGGCGGCTGTATCGCCTTGCTGGAAGTCGTCCTCGCCTACTTCGCCAAGGGCGGTCTGGAGCCGGGCGTACTGGCCACCGTCGGCCTGAGCATGCTCGTGTGCACCGCGCTCGGCGGCATCATCGGCGCCACGCTGCCCTTCGCCGCCCGCCGTATCGGCACCGACCCCGCCACCCTGAGCTCCCCGCTGATCACCTCGATCATGGATCTCCTGGGCGTGTTCGTCTACTTCGGTCTCGCCTACGTCTTCCTCGGCCATCTCCTGGTGTGACCGGAGCCGGTACGACGGATTACGGTGGCCGCGCCGGGCAGTCCCGGACACATGGGCAGTCCCGGCAGCAGTTCCTGACGGCAGTCCCTGACGGCAGTCCCTGACAGACGAGAAGGGCAGTCGGTATGACCTCGGTACCGTTCGTGAAGATCTGCGGCCTGCGGCCTGCGGACGGCCGAGGACGTGGACACCGCCGTACGCCATGGCGCGGACGCGGTCGGGTTCGTCTTCGCCGACAGTCCTCGCCAGGTGAGCGCCGAGACGGCCCGCGATCTCGTCCGCCGTGTCCCGGACCACGTCGTCACGGTGGGCGTCTTCCGCAACCAGGACGTGACGGCCGTACGCGACTGCGCCCGTACGGCCGGTCTGGGAGCCATCCAGCTCCACGGCGACGAGGGGCCCGAGCAGTACGCCGCCCTGCGGTCCGAGACCCGCACACTCATCCGATCCCTGGCCTTCCCCGCCCAACAGCCGCTACGGCACGGCGAGTTCGGCGAGGATCTGGTCCTCGTCGACGCACCGGTGCCCGGGTCGGGCCGGGCCTGGGACTGGGACACGGCCGGGTTCGCCCCGCCCTCCGGCCGCTGGCTCCTGGCCGGAGGGCTGACGCCCGACAACGTCGCGGAGGCGGTACGGGTCCTCACCCCCTGGGGCGTGGACGTGTCGAGTGGCGTGGAGAGCCGTCGTGGTGTCAAGTCCCCTGCTTTGATCGAGGCGTTCATCAAAGCGGCGGCTGCGCTGGGCCGAGTCCTTGCTGGACCAGCACGACCCGCTCGGCTCCCTCGCCCTCCTGAAGCCGCTGCTCGATGAGCACGCGGACGACCTGAACGTCCGTCGGACCGCGGCCCGCGGCTACTTCCACTCCGCCCAACTGGGCCGCGCCCGACGCGTGTTGGAAGAGTTGGTGAGCGAGGTACCGGACGACTCCCATGCTCGGCTCATGCTCGGCCGCACCCTCCAGCGCCTGGGAGAGGAAGAGCAGGCCGCTCTGCATCTGAAGGTGGCGGCCGCCATGACGCCGGAACTTGCCTGACCTGCGCGTTGACCGGCCCGATGCCGACGTGGGTGCACGAGCCCGGCGTAGGGCGGGTGTCGCGGCGTCCGTGCTACGCGGCCTGTCTGCGGGCGCCCCACCACAGGACGGGCAGGGAGGTGAGGCTGCGTCTGCTGCTCGACACCCACCAGGCCATTTCCTCCGGCGGGACGGCGAGCTGGAGGTGCGGCACCCGGTCGAGCAGAGCGGTGAGCGCCACGCTGATCTCTGTGCGGGCCAGGTGGGCGCCGAGGCAGAAGTGGGCGCCGCGGCCGAAGGACAGATGTCCGCTCGCGGGGCGTTCGGTGCCGAACCTGTGCGCGTCGGGATACACCGTGTCGTCCCGGTTGGCCAGCGGCAGGGCGACGCTGACCTGGTCACCCGCCCTCATGGACGCACCGGCGAACTCGACGTCGGCGGTGGCGGTGCGGGTCATGCTGAGATTGACCGCCGGGCTGTAGCGCAGGGACTCCTCCACGACACAGTTCAGGAGTGTCCTGTCCGCCCGCAGCCGCCGGCTCAGTCCGGGGCTCGACAGCACGCAGTGCACGGCGTTGGCGATTTGCGCGGCGGCCAGGGCGTGCCCGTCGAAGAACAAGGAGGCGGCCAGGCCTGTCAGGTCGTCCTCGGTACCCAGCTGCCCCTCCTCGTGGGCAGTGATGAGCGCGCCCAGGAGTCCCCGCGGTGGTTCGTGCCGGTCGTGCAGCATGTCGGCGACCGCGTTGTACAGCCGCAGTTCACCACGGTGGATGTCGTCGGGTCCCGCGCCCGGCGGTCCGAGCCGTTCGTTGGCGAGTTGGAATATCACGTCGCGGCGGGCCGGCGGCACGCCGAGCAGCTCGCTCTGCGCCCGGAAGGTGAGCGGGGTGCAGAAATCGCGCAGCAGGTCGGCGCCGTCGGATGCCGCGGTCAGCTGGTCGAGCAGTTCCTCGGCCAGTCGCTCGATTTCCGGGCGGAGTTCGGCTACCCGGCGGGCGGAGAAGGCCTTGCTCACCAGGTGGCGGATCCGGGTGTGCCGCGGCGGGTCCATGTCGGTGACGGACATTCTGGTCGCGGGGCCCCGCGGGTGGCGCTGTTCGGCAGAGCGGGCGCGGCTGAAGTGAGGGTTGCGCAGGAGCTCACGGCCCGCTTCGTATCCGGTCACCAGCCAGTGCCGTACGCCGTCGGCTTCATCGAGGAGTCGCACCGGCGGTCCCGGCGTGATCGGTAGCTCGCCCACCAGATGTCGCGGGCAGCCGCCTGCGACGAACTCCGTACCGCCGCGTCCGTGGGTGATGCCGGCCATGTGGGTGTCCTCCGTTTCATCGGTGTGTGGCGTGGGCTTCATCGATGGGCGGCGTGGGCCTCATCGACGGGGGCGTGGGCCTCATCGGTTTGTGGCGTGGCAGGAACGGTGACGGCGAGCACGGAGACCGCGAGTGCGATCACGGCCAGTCCGGCGAGGGCTGTGCGCAGGTCGAGGCTGCCTGCGACCTGACCGACCAGGGCGGGCCCGAGCATGAGGCCGATCGACGCCAGCGAGGTGACGGAGCCCACGGCGGCGCCGCGGATGTGCGGTGCGACGCGGCGCCCGATGATCGCGTAACTGGTGGGCGGGGCCACCGAGACGGCCGCGCCAACGAGGGCCGTCGCGAGCAACGCGGAGACGGGGCGGTCGGCGGCCGACAGCAGGAGCGCCCCGGATGCCGCGAGGGCGCCGGAGGCCATCAGCACGCTCCGGTCGCTGACATGGCCGGAGAGCCAGTGTCCGCCGAGCCGGCCGAAGGCCATGGCGCCGGCGAAGATGCCCGGCGCCGCCGTGGAAAGGCCGATGGGGGCGTGCAGGCTCTCGTCCAGGAAGACCGCGGACCAGTGCTGGACACTGCTCTCCACGACCATGGCCAGTGCGGCGAGGACGCAGAGGGTCAGACCTGTCCGGTCGAGTGCGTGGCGGCTGATGCGCTGTCTGCGGGGCCGGACGAGCCTGGTGGGGATGAGGGCGAGGAGGTCGCCTCGCCTGGCCAACAGGGCCGTGATCACGGCGGTGTCGAGGAGCGGCACGATGACTTCGGCGGGGAGCCCCGCCGTGCGCAGGGCGCCGGTGAGGAGGCTGGCACTCAGCAGGCCCACGGGGAACAGGGCGTGCGCGCGGTTCATGATCCGCTGTCCCGAGGCGGCCTCGGTGGCGGACGCCATGGCTACGACGGCGACGTTGCACGCTCCGGATCCGCAGCTGAACAGGGTGACGGCGACGAAGAGTCCGGGTACCGAGCCGACGAAGGGAGGCACCATCGCGGCCAGCGCGAACACCGCGACGAACGCCGGAACCGAGCGGGGGCCCCAGCGGTCCACCAGGCGGCCCGTGACGTACATCGCGGGCAGGGCCGCCAGCGCGCCGATGAACAGGGCTGCGCTGTAGTGCCCTTCCCCGATTCCCGTGGACCGTCGCAGCTGCGGCAGCAGCGCCAGATACGGGCCCCACAATGCTCCGTACACCGCGAAGAGGCAGAAGACGGCACGACAGGTGCGCTGGTGCAGCGGCGCACCGGGGGACGTCTCTTCGGCTCGCAGGCTGGTCGGGCCGCCGCGATGACCGGTCCGACTGGTTGTTCCGGTCATCGCGGCGGCCCGGGACAGATACACCCACCGCGGGCACCCGCGTGCCGTTGTCCGCCGGCTTCCCCCGTAAGAACGAGGCGCTGACCGATCCGGCTCTTCATCGTTCCCCCCTCTGTCGGGCGACCTCAACGGCCCGGAAGCAACCCCCGCGCCGGGTCGGCAGGCAGGACACAACTCCCTTATGGCGATGACTTGTTGAAAGAAGCGGCAGCGTCAGGCACAGTGCGGGCACAGGCCCGCAGGCATTGCGCATCGCGAGGCGAGGGACGTCCGTGAGGGCGAGTGGACGGTCGCTGCATTCCGGACGTGCGACCGTGCCCGCAGCGCGTCGGCCCACGCATGGGGCCACGAGCGGCCCGCCGCCGTGTGTGTCCGGTACCAGGTCTTCACTCCGTCGAGCGGGCCCTGCCCGCCCACCGTCGCGCACCCCCTTCTCCCCGTTCAGTGACGGAAAGCTATCGGAGCGCGGAGCCGAACCCCGGCTTCCGGCGTCACCCCGCCGCGATTACGGCAACTGGGACATGGGGGTTTAAAACGGCAGCTGAAGCTGAACCAGCATGCCGTCCGCCTTCACTCACCTCATGCCCCGTTCTCCGTAGGGCCGTTGAGGTGGCCGCGGGCGGCTTCCGTGAAGTCCTCGACGGTGGCTTCCAGCGTCGCGTGGGCGTGGGCGGAACGCTGCGGGTCCGGGGCCTCCTCCTGCCTCCAGGGCCAGAGGCCGGCATTCGCGAGAGTCGCGTGGAGGGCTTCGGTATCGGCCTTGACCTGCCGTGCCGCTCGGGTGAGGGTCGGATGCGGCCCTTCGAGGATCACGACATCGGCGGCCCGCAACACCGGCACCTGGTCGTTCGCCCTGCGGATCCGCGTTTCGAGCGCTTCGGTCCGCGAGTCGACGAGGCCGCTGTCCTTCACCTCGACCATCGCGCCGGTCCTGTCGTCCCGTGTCACATGCTCCGACTGCTCCGCGTACTCATCCAGCTCCTCGGCCAGGGCGAGTATGGGCTTCGTGGCCCTGAGGTACGCGTGGGCTTTTGAGACCAGGTTGGCGTAGGCCTCCCGCTGCGTCTTGCGGCGCTCCGCTTCCAGCGCGGTCGTGCGGGCCAGTTCCGCGGCCTCGAGGGTGGCGCGGTACGCGAAGTCCGCGGTCTCGGCGGCGGTGTTCTGCGCGGTGCGCGCGGCGGCCCGGCCCACGGTGTATGTCAGGGCGCCGACGGCCAGGGTGACGGGTCCGTTGATGAGCGCCGCGATGACTACAGGTTCCATGCGGTGATCGTGGCGGACCGGGGGTGAGCGCCGGGCCAAGTCCGGTAATCCGGCCGCTGGTTGTCGGACGGGCTCGTGCCTCTGGCTTCTGGGGCACCGGTGGCGTTGGACGGTCCCTGAGGGCCACGCGTTGTCTGCCCTGGGGTTGAATTCGGCCTCAACCCGTGGTTGGCGGGCGGGTGTTGTGCACCGCGGCGGGGCTCACTCTCGTCATGGGGGGGCATCGACCGGGGCGAGCGCGTACGAGCGGGCCGCCTATCCCACCCAGTCCGCGGGCAATCGCGGCACCGATGCGCTGGCCCTGCAGCACTTGGTCACTGCGGGCGGCCAGTCCACCACGGCCGACGGCGTGTTCGGCTCCACCACCGGCCAAGCCGTCAAGCGCTGCCAGCAGGCGCACGGCCTGGCCGCCGACGGCATCGTGGGTCCAGCGACCTGGGCGGCGCTGGCCAAGACGGTGAAGGAAGGCTCCTCGGGGCCCGCGGTCCGCGCGCTGCAGAGCGCGCTCAATGCCAAGACGGGTGCCGGGCTCGCCGTGGACGGCGTGTTCGGGCCGGCGGTACGCACCGCGGTGCAGCGCTTCCAGACCAAGGCAGGCCTGACGGCGGACGGCATCGTCGGCCCGCAGACCTGGAAGAACCTGCTGTGGCACTACGAGAAGCCGGACTTCGCCGCCAACAACCTGTGCGACCAGAATCCGGACGGCAACACCTCCGCGAACCGGGGCACCTCCGCAGCCGTCGCGCAGGTGGAGACGGCGGCGAAGGCCTTCGGCACGACCGGGCGTTGATCCGCTACACGTTCAGCGGCAGGACCGGCGAGGTCTGCCTGGGCCCGAACAATTCGCTCTCGTTCGGCGCCCACACCACCGTGACCCACATCAAGATCGAGGACGCTCGCGCCTGCTGATGAGCACGGGCATCTGCACGGGCAGCACCTGAAGGAGAGGAAAGACGCTGTGCTGAAGAGAAGAAGGATCGCCACCCTGGTCGCGGGGGCCGCCGCGGCCGGCCTGGCCTCGCTGACCGCCGCCCCGGCGGCCACGGACTCCAGGGACGGCCGTCCGTGACGAGGGGCGCCCGCACAAGGGCGCTGCCGCACCCGCGCAGGAGGAGGAGCCACCGGGCGGGGGCGCGGGTGGGCGAGGGCTGAAAGGAATGCAGGAACGCGTCCTTCTGCACGGCGGCGCATTCCATGCAGGCCCCCGCCGACCCACGGGATACGAGGTGGTGTTCACGTTGTCCCGCCCCTACCGCGCCGACACGGACGAGCACGGCGGACGGGTAGTCGGCCGCTGAAGCGTTCGCGTGTGGGGTGACGCACAAGTGGCGCCCCGGACAAAGCGCTACAAGATCACGTAGACAGGTGGACGAGCAGTACGCGAGCGGTACGCGAAAGCGACGATCGCGCATCGCGCACTGAGCAGCCAGTGAGCATTGAACAGCTGAGGAGCACCCCCATGACCGCCCCGTCCGCGCCGTCCACCCCACCCGCCCTCTCAGCCGCGCTGCAAGGGCTCGATGCGATCCACGAGGATCTCGCCGGTTTCTACCGGGACCTGCACCGGCACCCCGAGCTGTCCTTCGAGGAGGAGCGCACCGCGGGCCGGATCGCGGAGCGTGCGGCCGCGTACGGGTACACGGTCACCAGCGGTGTCGGCCGTACCGGCGTCGTGGCCGTGCTGGAGAACGGTGACGGGCCGACCGTGCTGTTGCGTGCCGACATCGACGCGCTCCCCGTGAAGGAGCAGACGGAGCTGCCGTACGCGTCCGCCACCGACGGTGTGATGCATGCCTGCGGTCATGACATGCACGTCACTTGTCTGCTGGGTGCGCTCAAGCTGCTCGCGGACGCGCGGGCCGACTGGCACGGGAAGGTGATCGGTGTCTTCCAGCCCGCGGAGGAGGTCGGCGGGGGCGCGCAGGCGATGGTGGACGACGGGCTCTTCGACCGGTTCGGCAGGCCCGATGTGGTTCTCGGCCAGCATGTCGCCCCGCTGCCCGCCGGTCTGATCGGCTGTCACAAGGGGCCGGCGTTCGCCGCGACGGACGCGTTGCTGGTGCGGATGTTCGGCAAGGGCGGCCATGGCTCACGGCCCGAGGCGACGGTGGACCCGGTGGTGATGGCCGCGTCGACGGTGATGCGGCTGCAGACCGTGGTGTCCCGGGAGGTCGCCGGTGGTGAGACGGCCGTCGTCACCGTGGGTGCGCTCAACGCGGGCACCAAGGACAACATCATCCCGGACGAGGCGGAGCTGCGGATCAACATCCGTACGTACACCCCGGAGGTCCGGACGAGGGTGCTGGCCGCTGTCGAGCGGATCGTGCGGGGCGAGGCGGTGGTCGCGGGCGCGCACCGCGAGCCGGAGTTCTCCGTGATCGACTCGTTCCCGGTCGTGGTGAACGACGGTGCCGCGGTGGACCGTACGATGGCCGCGATCGGCGGCGCGCTGGGCGCCGGGAAGGTGCTCGACCCGGGGCCTGTCACCGGCAGCGAGGACGTCGGCATTCTCGCCACGGCCGCTCAAGTGCCGCTGTGCTACTGGCTGTTCGGCGGCGCCGACCCGGCGGCGGTGGCGGCCGCGCAGGCGGCGGGGACCTTCGAGAAGGACATCCCCTCCAACCACTCCCCGCACTTCGCCCCGCAGGTCGGCCCGACGCTCACCACGGGCGTGACGGCTCTGACGGCCGCGGCCCTGGAGTGGCTCGGCGCGGCGCGGGACGGTGCCGGAGGCTGACCGGCCAGTTCTGTCGCCATGGTCCGCACGCCAGCCGCCATGGTCCGCACGCCGGCGAAAGTCGCCGCACGTCAGCGAAAGTTGTCCGGCCGCCGGGATTCTTCGGGTCCAACGGCCCCCGGGCGCGGCCGCTTTCGCGTGCCAGGATTTATGGTGCGCGTCTGGCCAGCTGGGGAGCCGAAACGGCCAGGTGTGGAAGCCCCCGCCCCCGGTCCGTTCCGCCGGGGGCGCAGGGCCCTCCCCCGCACTCTCTACGATGAACTTATGTCTGAAATAGCCGTAATTGCCGTCGTCGGTGGCATTCTCTGGGCCGTCGCCCTCCTGCTGGCTCTCTGGGCCCTGTGGCGGACGCGGACCGTTGTCTCCTGGGCCATCACCGAGTTCGCCCACGACAGCGGACCGCGTGGTCTCTTCGTCGTCACGCTGGCCAACTGCGGCACCGGCACGGCGCATCGGGTCAGGGTGCGGGGCAGCGGTGAGGACGAGATGGTCGGGACCGTCGCGCGTGTGCCGCCCGGCGGGGTCGTCCACGTACATCTGCGCGTCGTCGCACCGCTCTACGCCGGCGGGGCGGACGAACTCCCCGAGCACATCGATGTGTCCTGGACGCAGGCCGCCTTGCGCGGGCGGCGGCGCCGGGAGCGGGTGAGCCTGGACCGCCAGGACCTGCCGCACACCCTGGACGAGCTGCTCAGCCGGGGCTTCGTGGACGGCGTCAACCACTACGACATATGACGGGCGCGGGCCTTCCCCGTCCATGGAACAGAGGGAAGGCCCGCGCTGCGGCACCGGCTGCGGGGGTCAGATCCGTACGCCCTTGCCCGCCAGATACGCCACCGGATTGACATCGCTGCCGTACGAGGGCGATGTCCGCACCTCGAAGTGCAGGTGCGGGCCCGTCGAACGGCCGGTGCTGCCGGAGCGCGCGATCTGCTGGCCGCCGCTCACGTACTGGCCCGCGCGGACCTGGGCGCCGCTGAGGTGCGCGTACTGGGTGTAGCGGCCGTCGGCGTGCCGGATGACCACCTCGTTTCCGTACGCGCCGTTGTATCCGGTGGCGACGACGGTGCCGGGGCCCGCCGCGCGCACCGCTGTACCGGTCGGCACGGCGATGTCCACGCCGGTGTGGCGACCGCTCGACCAGGAGCCCGCCCGGCCGTACCCGGCGCTCACCGAGCCGCCGCCGACCGGGCGCACCCAGCCCGAACTGTTCGCGGCCGGCTTCTTCGCCGGGGCGGCGGAGGCGGCCGACGCGGTGGACTTGGCCGACGACCCGGCCCCGGGGCCCGCGTGGCGCACGTACTTGTCGTGGTGGCTCGTCCAGCGCCAGCGCCCGTCCAGCTGGTACCAGTACACCTGCCCGTCCCAGCCGCCCCTGCCCCGGAACACCGGCTCTCCCGCGGGGGCTTTGCCCGACGCCCGGGCGGCGGGAGCGGCGGGAGCGGCGGGAGCGGCGGGGGCAGCGGGAGCGGCGCTGTCGCCCGAGCGGCGCTGGTACTTGTCGTAGTGACTCGTCCAGTACCAGTGGCCGTTCTGCTGGTACCAGTACTTGGAGCCGTCCCAGCCTGCGGACGCCGGTGCGGGCTCGAGGGCGCTCGCCGACGGAGCTCCGCCCAGGAGCACCGCGGCGCCCGCCGACGCGGCTATCGCCGTGCAGGCCATCCGCCGCTTGCCGCCTGTGCGCACGCCAGCGGGGCGCGTGCTGCCGCCGGCCGCGCAGGCCACGCACGTGCAGTCGTCCGGGAACTCCTCGAAGAAGGTCAGTCGGGCCATCTGGTGGGTCCTCACTTGTGGTGGCGGGGGAGCTGCGGGACGACCACGGGCGAGGCGCGGCGACGCGAGGCGACGCGCGGCGCGGCGACGCGTCGGGCCAGGCCCGGCCCGGCCGGGTCGAAGCTCAACCGGCCCACGGGCAGCCCCAATTGTCGATCTTGAACCTAGCTCCCGGGGGCGGCCACCTCGGGCCTCATGGCCGTGCACTCCGGTGCGCACCACCGCAGCGAAGGCTTACGTGACCGGGCGGGGTCTCAACTGCCCGCCAGCGCCGCCTCCTTGACGAGCCGCGCATAGCGTGCGCCGCCCGTCGACTTGGGGTGGTAGCCGTCGTCCCACAGTTCGTCCTCGTATGGAGCGATCGTGCTGTGCCAGTCGGCGAGGGAGACGTGGGTGTGGCGGTCCGCGTAGGACTTGAGAGTCGAGTTGACCTGGCTCTCCCAGCGCCGTGGGACGTGTACGCCGATGAGGACGAGCCTGCGGTCCCGGCCGACGGTTTCGCGCAGTTCGTCGAGCACGGCGGTGTCCACCGGGCCGTTCGTGCCGAGGCCGACGACGACCACGCGGCGCAGCTTGTCCTGCGCGGCCAGGGCGCGCAGCACGGCGGGGCCGTCGGTCATCTGGCGGCCCTCCTTCGTTTCGAGGAGTACGCCGGGCAGTTGTTCCACCAGGGCCGGGGCCGCGGCCGCCATGACCGAGTCGCCGACCGCGACGACGTCCGAGCCCCTGACCGTCGGGGGCGGGGCGGGCTTGTTCTTGGTGGCGTCGGCGTCCTCCTGGCCGTGGCCGACCTGGCGTTGGGAGCCGGCGATGAGAGCGGGCGCCTCGATCACTCCCTGGGCGGCGGTCGTCACCGTCGCGGCGAACGCCGTCAGTGTGATCGTGGCGAGGAACGGGCGGGACTGCCAGCGCTTCTTGGGGCCGATGACACGGTCTAGGGCGCCCTTCCAGCCGTAGCGCAGCAGGGGGCGTTCCACGCGGGCCCAGGACAGCGCGGCCAGGGCCAGGGTGAGCGCCAACTGGACGAGCAGTGCCCAGCCGCGGGTGGCCGCACGCGGCCAGAGGTGCGCCGCGATGACGAACACCGGGACGTGCCAGAGGTAGATCGCGTAGCTGCGTTCGCCGATCCAGCGCAGCGGGCGGAGCGCGAGCAGCTCGGACATCGCGGTGCGCCCGGCGGCCGCCAGGACGAGCAGCAGTGCCAGGAGGGACGCGGCGAACAGGCCGCCCTGGTAGACGCGGGCCGAGTCGCCGTTGTAGCGAAGCGCCATGTACGTCAGGCCCGTGACAGCAAGGAGCCCGAGGATGTCGTACAGGAGCAGCGCCGTACGCGAAGTGAGGGCGCGGACGCGGTCGACGGGCAGTACGGCGGCGAGTGCGGCGCCGGTCAGCAGGCCGAAGGCGTGGGTGTCCGTGCCGTAGTAGGCGCGGGCGGAGTTCTGCCCGGGGGTGAAGAGGGCGGCCATCGCGACGGCCGACAGCACCGCGAGAAGCAGACAACCGACCGCCAGGGCACGTCTGTTGGGGATACGGCGCAGCAGTAGGAGCAGCAGAAGCGGCGCGAGCAGATAGAACTGCCCCTCCACGCCCAGGGTCCACAGGTGCACGAAGGCCGAGGTGACGCCGCCGTGCGCGAAGTAGTCGCCCTCCGAGGCGATCTGCCACCAGTTCTCCGCGTACAGCAGTCCGGAGATGACGTCACCGCGCAGCCCCTGCGAGAAGGGCGGCCCGAGTAGGGTGAGCGCGGCCGCCGTGACCAGGACCGTCACGGTGAGGGCCGGTACGAGGCGGCGGCTGCGGCGCAGCCAGAAGCGGCGCGGGGAGAGGGAGCCGGTGCGGTCCCACTCGGCGAGCAGTCCGGAGACGATCAGATAGCCGCTGAGGACGAAGAAGACGTCCACGCCGATGAAGCCGCCGGGCACCGCGTCGGGCACCGCGTGGTAGGCGACGACCATCGCCACGGCGATGGCCCGCAGCCCCTCCATCGCGCCGATGCGCCCGTCCGGGACCGCCGGGGGCGGCGTCGGGGCGGGGTTCCGCACCGACGAGCCCCACTCCGGGGCTCGTCGGGGGAAGGAACCCCAGTCGGGCCTTCGGGTAGCGAGCTTCACCGCACCTCCGTCGCATTGCGCTGCACTGGGCCGCACTGCGCTGGACTGCACTGCGCGGCGCGTCATCGGCGCCGGCGCGGGTTGCCGGACGCGGTCATTCAGTCGAGCACGATGACGGCCCGCCCAAGTCGGCGCTCTGTAAGCGAAAGTGACACCGCGTCGGGCCGTCGGATGCGCTGCTCCCGGGCCCTTCGGGACGTTCGGCCCGTGCCCGCGTGCGCGCGGTGCGAAAGAGTCGATGAGGTAGCCGCCCCCCTGTGTGCTGGGCCCTCCGGTACGGGCCCGCCGCGTGGGGTCCCTCTGCCCCGAAAGGAGCGCTCGCCTGTGTCGGCGATCGAAACCACGCTGTCGAACCGGCGCCCGCCGCGTCCCGACAGCCGCCTGACGGAGCGTTCGGCCAGCCGCCTTCCGGCGTGGCTGATCGCCCTGCTCACCGCCGGGCTCGCGGGCGGCGCGGGCGGTGTGGTCCACGTGTACGGCGCCGCCTCCTTCGAGGCGCGGGTGGCGCTCGGGGCGGGCGCGGTGGTGCTGCTCCTCATCGGCTTCGGACTGACCGTGATTCCCGGCGGCCGCGCCTGTGTGCTCAGCGGCCTCGGCCGCTACCGGGGCACGGTGCGGCGCAGCGGCCTGGTGTGGGTAGCGCCGCTGGCCAGGCGCCGGCTCGTGGATGTCCGGGTTCGGCACTGGCGCAGCGCCCCCATGAAGGCGAGCGACTGTGACGGCGTACCGCTGCAGCTGGAACTGCTCGTCATCTGGCAAGTACGGGACACCGCGAAGGCGTTGTACGTCGTCGACGACCACCAGGCGTATCTGCGGGACCTGGTGCAGGCGGCCGTGATGGAGACGGTGCCCGCCGTGCGGCCGGACGGAGAGGGCTCGCTGAATCTGTTCACGAACGCCCCCACGGTCAGCGACGCGCTGACCCGGTCCGTGGCGGCCGGTGCCAAGGCGGCGGGCCTGGAGGTGTACGGCGTGCAGCTGCTCTCGGTCGACTACGACCCGCAGTTCGCGGCCGCGTTGCGGGCCCGGCAGGTCGCGGAGATCGACTCGGCGACGCGGTCGATCGTCCTCGACGAGGTCGTGGACTCCGCGACGGAGGCCATCGACCGGCTTGCCGATCGCGCCGCCGTCCAGCTGGACGAGCGTCAACGCTCCGCGCTACTGCGGGACTTGACGGTGGCCTTCTATCACTCGCGGCAGAAGGGCCAGGCCGATGCGTCGGCAGTCTGAGCAGGCCGCCGGGTCGGGCGGGGGCAGGGACACGGCTGGGCCCGGCGTGGGCGTGCGGCTCACCCGCAAGGGGCGGCTCCTGGTGAGCCTCACGTCGGTGTGCGCCCTGGCAGCGGCGGCGGGCGGCTCCGCCTGGGTCGCCCAGCGGGCGAAGGAGGGCGGCAGGACGTCATCCGCGGGCGCGCAGGTACCCGGCACCGCGGCACCCGCGGACACGGCACCCGCGGGCGGCCGGCCCGGCGAACCCGCCGGTTCCCTGCGGGAGTCGGCGGGCCTCGGCCCCCGCACCGCGGCCGCCGTGCCCGCCGCCTCCCGGCAGGTCCTCGTCGTCACCGGCAAGGACAAGGACTCCCCCGACGCACAGGCGGTCCTGTACGAGCGGCGCGAAGGCCGCTGGCAGGCGCGGGAGCGCTGGCCCGCCCGCAACGGCACCCGCGGCTGGACCCCGGACCACCGCTCGGGCGATCTGCGCTCGCCGGTCGGGGTGTACGAACTCTCGGACTCGGGCGGGCGGTTGGCGCGGCCGGAGGGTACGAAGCTGCCGTACCACCGCGACGATCTGTTCGTGGCGTCGGGCCGCAGCGACGGCGGCAACTCGCTCGACGGCACCTTCGACTACGTCGTGGCCGTCGACTACAACCGGGCCGTCGGCGTCTCGCCCCTGGACCGCTCCCGGCCGCAGGGCGAGGCGAAGGGCGGCGGGATATGGCTGCACGTCGACCACGGCGACGGCACCCAGGGCTGTGTGACGCTGCGGCGCGACCACATCAGGAAGCTTCTGGCTGCCCTGGATCCGCAGGACCGGCCGGTCGTCGTCATGGGGGACGCCCGGAGCCTGGCGTCGTAGGCCTCGGTCATGTCGCCGATCACCAGGGTCTTTTCAAATCACCTGCGGCACCTTTCATTTGAAGCGAATACGCGCCGCATTCTGAAACTATCAGTAAGACATCGAGAAGACATCAGGGCTGCCCCTTAGACAGATGAGGCAAGAAGTGACCGTACGAACGACGGATGGCGCGGAGTGAACCGGCGCCTTTAACCTCCGGCGGTGACACGTCAATTAGTGGCACCGATTTCGGAGGCACACATGCTCGCCAAGAGATTCCGATTACTTCTCGTCTCTCTCATCTCGCTTCTCCTGGCCGGTTCGGCCCTGCTCGCGTCCGGAATGCCCGCGAACGCCGCAACCGCCCCGCCGCCGCGCGGCGACAGCGTCGACGAACCGCTGTACCTGATTCACGGATTCGACAACAGCGTCGTCCCCCGCAAACTCGGCAACGGCTGGACCTGCGAGGGCTACGTGGACAACGACGGCAACTGGCGCCGCGGTTACTGGGACGAGGCTCAGGGCGCCCTGCGCTCCTGGGGCTGGACCGGCGAAATCAGGACCTACGGGTACTACTCGAGCAACGAAAACTGTGATCTCGAATACGTGGAGCGCAATCCCGAGATGCCTCCGGGAGGGGACCGGGACACCCCGTTGACGGAACTCGCCCGTTTCCTCGCCCACGACATCTATGCGAAGTACTCCAGCCAGGGCAAGTCGGTGGACGTCCTGGCCCACTCGATGGGCGGGCTCATCATCCAGTCCGCCCTCACCGAGGTCAGCAAGGGCAACCCGGACTTCCCCCCGTACCTCTATGTCGAGGACGTCGTCACACTCTCTTCCCCGCACGGCGGCACGAACTGGGGGTACGTCTGCAACAACTACTTCATCCGGTTCGGGCAGTGCGACGAAATGAAGCCGAACTCCGACTTCCTCGCCAACCAGATCAAGAATCCCCAGTCCGCACAGCAGACGGACTGGACGACCGTCGGCTCCGAACGCGACCCGGTGGTCAGGTCCGGTTCCGCGACGTCCATGCCGGTCGACCACAAGGTCGTCTACAAGCCCGAGGCCGCCATCAACCACATCTCCATCTTCACGGAGACGTCGGGTTCGTTCCCGATGCGCTTCCTCAACACCCCCGATACGCAGTGGCAGCACGCCAATGGGGCCGCTCCCATACGCGTCGCGAGCAATGCCCTCTACTGGCACCGGGCCTGGTAGGCAACACCCGTGGTCTCCATGGGCAAAGACCGGCCGGGCCCACTTTCCAGGGCGGACCCGGCCGGTCACCCCCGTCCCCGCGACGCTCAGCCGAACAGCCGCTGCCAGGTCTTCGGACCCGGGTAGCCGTCCGCGCCCGAGCCGCTCCAGCCCTGCGCCCGCTGGAATTCCTGCACGTTCCGCCGGTCGGCCTCGGACCACTTCGGGCCGGGTCCCACCGCGTAGTGGCGGCCGAAGCCCTTGCTCACCAACGCCTTGCCCAGGGCGGCGACATGGGCGTTGCTCGCGCCGGGCCGGAAGTGCTGTGTGCCGGGGAAGGCGGTGCCGGAGCCGCCGCCCGAGCCGCCTCCGGACCCGCCGCCCTGGTCACCGCCGCCCACGTTCTTGCCCACGCCGTCGACGAGGTACTGCCAGGTCTTCGGGCCCGGCATGCCGTCCGCGCCGGAGCCCGACCAGCCCTGGGCGCGCTGGAAGGCGGCCGTGGCCTTGCGGTCGGCCTCGCCCCAGCGGGGGCCGGGGCCGACGGAGTAGTAGCCGCCCGCGCCGCGGGCCACCAGCATCGTGCCGAGCTTGGTGACATGGGCGTTGTTGGCGCCGGGGCCGAAGCTGCCCGTACCGGGGAAGGCGGTGCCGGAGCCGCCACCGGAGCCCCCGCCCTGGTCGCCGCCGCCGGACCCGCCGCCCTGGTCGCCGCCACCGTTGTCGGCGACGTTCTTGTAGCGGTACGCCACGTACTTCGAGGAGTTGTTCCAATAGGCGTACGGGGTGGTGCGCTTGAGGGCGGTGGGTCGGGTCTGCTCGTAGGCGATGTACCTGGTCTTCGAGGCGTCGGCCCAGCCGCCGAAGATGGTCACGTGCGAGCCGTTCACCGGGTTGGCGCTGTTGTGGTACAGCAGCATGTCGCCCGGCTTGAGGTCGTTCTTGCCGATCCGCACCCCGAACTGCGCCAGGCTGCCGGTCCATTGGTTGCTGCCGAGGCCCCAGGCCATCGAGACGTAGCCGGAGCAGTCGGTGCGGTAGCCGCCGCGGTAGGACGACTGGGAGTACGGCACCCGCTGGTCGACCCAGGTCTGGGCACGGGCCAGGATCTGTGCGCGGGTCAGGGACTGTGTGCCCATCGAGCGCTGGACGCCGGCGCCTTGGCCCTGGAGGGGGCCGACCTTACCCTGCTCGTGGCCGGTGGGCAGGGAGAGCTGGGCCGACTGGGATGCGGAGGCGCTCGGGGTGGTGCCGGGACGCGGGCCCGGGGCCGTCTCCGCCGCCACGGCCGCCCCCGCGGTACCGGCCACCGAAGCCCCCGCGAGCACCGCGGTCGCGGCGCGTGCACACCACACGGCTCCCGGCGCCGAGGCCAACTCGCGCTTTTTCAGGGCCAGTTCGGAGCGGCAGCCGCGGCAGGCGCAGTCGGCGGCCGGGGGTTGTTCATAGAAGACGGGGGCGGGTTTCATCGCGTTCCTCTCGGACGTCGCTGCACAGACTTCCCCACCATGATCATTTGACGGGTTGTCAGCGAGAGGCGGCCGCCGCGACGACGAAGGCTTACAGAGACGACGAAGGCTTACAGAACGGTCCGCCGAGCCCGGGCCCGCTCGGCCCCAGCCTGCACCCCTCCGGCCTGCTCTCCCCCGGCCTGCTCCACCGCGGCCAGGACCTTGTTGGCGAGCACCGCCATGTGCGTACGGTTGGAGAGTTCCAGCTTCTGCAGGGCGCGCGAGACATACGCCTTGACGGTGCCTTCGGCGACACCGAGTTCGCGGCCGATCTCCCGGTTCGACCTGCCCTTGGCGACGCCGAGGACCGTGCGGCGCTCCTGCGCGGACAGCAAGTGCAGGCGCTGCTTGAAGAGTTCGGCCTCGCTGTCGTTCCCGGCGACCATCCGGTCGAGGAGCTGCTTGATGAGGGCCGGCGCGAGAGCGTTGCCCTGGGCGGCCACGTTGCGCACGGCGTGCAGCAGGTCGGCGGAGCTGGACATCTTGAGCATGAAGCCGTCGGCCCCGCACTCCCAGGCCTTCAGGAGGCTGCCCTCGTCACCGAAGGTGGTGAGGATGAGGACCCGTGGCCGCGGATGGACGCCTTCGAGGTGGCGCAGCGCGGTGATGCCGCCCATGACCGGCATGTTGAGGTCGAGCACCAGCACATCGGGGACCAACTGGCGTACGGCGGTGAGGGCTTCCGTGCCGTTGTTCGCGACGCCCACGACCTCGATGTCACCCGCCGACTCGAGTACGGTCCGCAGCCCGTCCCTGATGATCTCTTCGTCGTCGGCCAGCACCACGCGTATCACGTTCGGACCTTTCCGCCGTTTCTGGACTTAGATCCGTCATCACACCATATGGGGTTTAAGTTCCCAACAGCGCCCCCCTCCTGATGAGTCGGTGCGGCCGATGCGGCCAGTGCAGCCGGGTTCAGTCGTCGGCGAGCCAGTCCGTGAGTTTCCGTTCGAGGTCCGTGCCGCCGCCCTCGCACCCGGCGGGGACCATGTCCAGGGTCTGGCGCAGGAAGACGTCGAGGTCGTACCGGGAGAGGGAGAAGAATCCCGAACGGGAGCCGTTGCGCAGGCACAGGACCACGCGATCATGGCGGCCGTCGAGCGCGGGCCAGACCACCACGTCCCCGTGTCCTGACACGCTGTTCAGCCCGTCGATCAGCAGATCGCGCCCCACTGTCCAGATCAGGGACATGTCGTACGCGAAGAGCTCGAACTCGACGGCGTAGGGGGCGGCGGCCCGGTAGTCCAGGCGTACGGAGAGGGGCACGTTCCGCCCCTCCCCGTCCTCCAGGGCGCCCTCGACGACGTGCACGATCTCCAGTTCCATGGTGTCGAACGTAGCCGCCGGGGGCTGTGCCCTTGGGAGTTGGCGGCTACGACGATGACTGCCCGTGGCGACGACGATCGCTTACAGCGGCGCGGCGGCGGCCGGCGCCGGGGCCGGCTCGGGCAGCCGCAGCCGCAGGCGGTAGCCGCCCGCCGCGGTCGGTCCGCAGCTCAGGTCGCCGCCGGCGTCGGTGGCGGCCGCCCGCATCCCGCGCAGCCCGAGGCCGCCGCTGTCCCACAGCTGCCGGGGCTGCCGGGCGGGGCCGTTGGCCACCTGGAGTTCGAGCATGCCGTCACGGTGCGCGAGGGAGATCGTCACGCGTGCCCCCGCGGCGTGCTTGGCCGCGTTGGTGAGGCCCTCGCCCACCACCTTGCGCAGCACGGCGACCTCACTCGCCGTCAGTTCGCGGCCCGGCTCCTCGATCTCCGTCTCGACCTCCATGCCCGCGAAGCGCATGTTGCGGGCGAGGGACTCCACGAACCGGGGGAAGTCGAGCCTGCTCACCCCGGACTCCCGGCCCGCCGGGCCCTGGAGCATGTCGAGCATGGAGCGGACGTCGGACATGGTGCCGCGCGCCGTGTCCTCGATGGCCTCGGCGCGCTGCGCGAGCTCACTGCCCGGCTCCGCCTTCAGACGCAGGGCCGCGGCCTGCAGAGTGAGGACGGTGAGCCGGTGGCCCAGCTCGTCGTGGGTGTGCTGCGCGATCCGGGTGCGCTCTTCGAGGAGCGCGAACTCGACGGCCCGGCCCACGGTCGACCGCGCCTGCGAGGCCCGTTCCCGCAGTGCCGCCATCGCCGTGCGGTGGCGTCGTACGACGAGGCCGAGGACGAACGGAACGACGATCGCCCCGCTCGCCCGGTAGCCCGGCGGCCGGTCGAGGTCCGGCAGCAGCGCCTGGTCCACGGTGATGTAGCCGAGCACCAGGACGGTGGCCCACAGCCAGGGGCTCCGCCTGCCGTAGACGGCCAGTGCGTACGAGGCGAAGATCAGCGGCGCTCGGTCACCGGAGCCCGCGGACTCCGCCAGGGCGAGGACGGTGACGAGTTCCGGCAGGCGCCGGCGCAGCAGCAGCGCGGCGGCGGCCGCCCAGCCGAGGGCGGCGTTGGCGGCGAGTCCGGAGACGAGGCCCTGGGGGTGCAGGTCGTACGCGGCGCCCGTCGACAGCACGCCGCACGTCAGGGCCACCAGCAGATCCGAGCGCCGGCCGTCCGCGGCCGTGGCCGGCTCGTCGAAGACCCGGGTGGCCAGGCGGTCGACGCGCTGCCGCACCCGTGCGCACCACGGCGCGGAGAGCTTGCGTATGCGCTCCAACGCCCTTGGCGTGGGCGTCAGTTCGGGGTTCATGGAGGTCATGAGGCGTTCATGGTGACGGGCGCTCCAGTCCGCATAACCAGTCAAAGGGCCGACTGCGGAACAGGTATAGCGCATTATTTACGATTTAGTCATTCTGCCTTTTGGCGACAAACTGGACCACGTACGTACGGCGGCGCCCCGGGCGGTGACGGCAGAACAGTGCCGATGGAGAGATCCTCGGTGATGGTGGCGGTACTGGTGATCGAGGACGATCCGACGATCCGGCGTTCTCTCCAGCTCGCCCTGGAGCGGTACGGCCATGCCGTGTCGGTGGCGGCCGACGGCCTCAGCGGCTTGGAGCTGTTCCGCGAGGAGCGGCCTGATCTGCTGCTTCTGGACGTGATGCTGCCGCACCTCGACGGCATCGGCCTGAGCCGCCGGGTCCGCGAGGAGAGCCAGGTCCCGATCCTGATGATGTCCGCCCGCGGGGACTCCCTGGATGTGGTGTCGGGCCTGGAGGCGGGGGCGGACGACTATGTCGTCAAGCCCGTCGACACCGCCGTCCTGGTGGCCCGGATCCGTACCCTGCTGCGCCGTGGCTCGCTGCCGGTCGCGCCCCGTCGGCCGACCGGGACCGCCGCCCCGGGCCCGCTGGCCTTCGGGGATCTGACCGTCGACCCGCGGGGCCTGGAGGTGTGCCGCGCCGGTGTACCGGTGCCGCTGACGCCGACCGAGCTGCGGCTGCTGCTCGAGTTCGCGGCCGGCCCCGGCATCGTCCTCGACCGGCGGAAGCTGCTGCGCGATGTGTGGGACTACGGCTGGGAAGGCGACACCCGCGTCGCTGACCTGTGCGTCCAGCGGCTGCGCAAGAAGATCGGCGCCGAGCGGATCGAGACGGTCCGTGGCTTCGGCTACAAGCTGCGGCGCTGACGTGCGGAAGTCACCGGGCCCCCGGGACCCCGACCGGCGACGGCCGCTGTGGTCGCTGCGGTGGAAGGTCGCCCTCCTTGTCGCGGTGGCGTGCTGCGCCGTGGCGGCGCTGGTCGGCCAGCTGGTGCCCCGGGCGACCTGGGAGCGCTCGCTCTCCCTGGGTCGCGACCGCGCGCTCGCGGCTCTCCATGAGGCCCCCGCCGACGACACCCGGCCCGGTGCGGAACTCACCCCCCTGGAGGCGCTGCCCGAGGACGTACGCGAGGAGGTGCGCGCGGGCCGGCAGGCCACCTGGTACGACGGCGACCTGCCGGAGAGGCAGTGGATGCGGGCGCCGCGCAGCACGGTGGCCACGCCGCAGGGCCCCGTCGCGGTGTACGTCGCCCATCTCGCGTCGGTACGTGTCCGCCCCGACTCCGGTTTCACCACGGCCCGCCGTGAGGCGGCACGGCTCCTGGCCGAGGCGCTCGCCGCCGAGCCGCTGGACAGGACGGTCCTGGCCGGCGACCTCAACGGCAGCACCGCCGACGGTGCCCTGTCCCCGCTGACTTCAGGAATGCGTTCGGCCCAGGACGCGGTGGGCGCGGGTTTCGGCTTCAGCTGGCCCGCGGTTCCCCATGGTCCGTATCGACCACATCCTGTACCGGGGCGTGACCCCGGTGGCGTCGTGGACCCTGCCGGCGACGGGCAGCGATCATCTGCCGGTCGCGGCGGCCTTCGCACTGGACAGCGGCCCGCGTGACGGGAGCTCGCGGGACGGGAGTACGCCGGACCGGTCCAGGTGAGAGCGCACCTGGTCGGACAGCAGCCGCAGCGCGTCCGCCGATGCGGTGTCGCCGGGTGTGTAGACCTCAAGGCGGTGGTCGGGGCTCTCGGGCTGCAGCCACACCTGGTAGTCGACGTCGACGCTCCCGGCCGTCGGATGCTGCAGGCGCATGGTGCCCACCGTGCAGTCCGCGACCTCGCCCTTCGCCCACAGGGTGGCGAAGTCCCGGCTGCGCATGGCGAGTTCACCGATCAGCTCGGCCAGCCTGGCGTCGGTGGGATACCGGCCGGCGGTGAGCCGCAGATACGCGACATGGACACGGGCGAGCTCGTCCCAGTTCCGGTGCAGGTCGCGGGAGAGCGGGTCGAGGAAGAACATCCGGGGCACGGACGGCCGCCGCGCGGGATCGCCGGGCGCCTCGAAGTCGACATGCTCCGCCACGAGGGCATGCCCGGTCCGGTTCCAGGCCAGCACGTCCCCGCGGCGCCCGAGCACGACGGCGGGCGTGCTCTCCCCCAGGAACTCCAGGAGCGAGAGCACCCGTTGATGCGGCTTCTCCGGGCGCGGCCTGACCAGGCGCGGCGTGGTCGGCTGCCGGGCGAGATTGTGCAGGTGGGCCGTCTCCGCCGGATCGAGCCGCAGCACCTGGGCGAGCGCGTCGAGCACCTGCTGCGATGCGGTACCGGCCTGCCCCTGCTCGAGCCGCGTGTAGTACCCGGCGCTCACCCCGGCGAGCTGAGCCAACTCCTCACGGCGAAGGCCCGGCACCCGCCGGGTCGTGCCGTACGTACGCAGTCCGACGTCGTCAGGCGTCACCCGGTCACGGCGGGTCTTGAGGTAGGCCCCGAGGCTCTCCAGTTCCATGACTTGGAGCGTAGGTGCCACGGGCCGGTCCTGGGTGACCCTGTGAGGTGTACCCATGAGGCGGGGATGGCTGTGGGGCGGGTGGCGGCGCACCGTCGGTGGCATGCGTACAACTTCTTCTTCTCGCCCCACCGGTGTGCGGGCCTGGCTCGGTCTGCTCGTGGTGCTCGGTCCGGTGCTGCTGGTGGCGATGGACGGCTCGGTGCTGTTCCTGGCGATGGCCAAGGTCTCCGAGGCGCTGTCACCGAGCGCCGGTCAGGCGTTGTGGATTCTGGACGTCTACGGATTCGCCGTCGGGTCGCTGCTCATCACGTTCGGGAACATCGGAGACCGCTACGGACGGCTGAAGCTGCTGATGACCGGCGCGGCGGTGTTCGGCGCGGCATCGGCGGGAGCGGCCCTCGCCCCCGGGCCCGAACTCCTCATTGTCTTCCGGGCGTTGATGGGGGTGGCCGGTGCCACGCTGCTGCCGTCGGCGCTCGCGGTGCTCGGCGGACTGTTCCCCGACCCGCGCCGGCGGGCGCAGGCGATCGGCATCTTCGCCGCCACCTTCGCCGCCGGATTCGCGATCGGACCGGTCGTCGGCGGATATCTGCTGAGCAGCTTCTGGTGGGGATCGGTCTTCCTGATCAATATCCCCGTCGTCGTCCTGTTCCTGGTCCTGGCCCCCGGCCTGCTGCGCGAGGTGCGGGCCACGCGGAGCGGCCGTATCGACGTCCTGAGCGTGCTGCTCTCCGCCGCGGGCATCCTGCTGACCGTCCACGGGATCAAGCACGCCGCCGCGGAGGGCCTGGCCGCGGTCCCGGCGGCCACGGGGGCCGTCGGTGTCGCCGCCCTGGTGTGGTTCGTGCGGCGCCAACTGCGCCTCGAACAACCGCTGATCGACTTCCGTCTCTTCCGTGACCGGGTGTTCACCATCGCGGCCGTCACCGGGCTGCTGCCGCTGGCCGCTTGGTCGGCCGTGGCGTATCTGGGCGGCATCTATCTGCAGTCGGTGCTCGGCCTGACCGTCATGGAGGCGGCTCTCGTCGCGCTCCCGGGCGCCGCTGTGCTCACCGTCACGTGCGTGGCCACACCGGCTCTGGTCGCCCGTATCAACACCCGTGCGGCGCTTGTCACTTGCCACTTCTTCATCGCCGCCGGTCTGCTCCTGCTGCTCGCCACCGGTGTCTCCGGCGGCATCGGCTGGTACGTGGCCTCCACCGTGGTGGCCGGGATCGGCTACGGCATCTCCTTCAGCGTCGTCGCGGACACCGCCGTCGCGGCGGTTCCCGCGGAGCGCGCCGGGTCCGCGGCGGCGATCGCCGAGACCGGCAACGAGATCGGCAACGCCCTCGGCATCGCGCTCCTCGGCTCACTGGCCGCCCTGATCTTCCGGCTCCAGGGCCCCGGCCTCGGCGGCACCCTCAACGAGACGCTGCAGATCCCCGGCCTCACGGCCGCCGTGACCGGCGACGCGAAGTCGGCCTTCGTCGCCGGACTGCACGCCGCCGCCGTCATCGCCGCCGCCCTCCACGCCGCGCTCGGCGCCTTCACGCTGCACCACCTGACAAGGACCTCAAGGACCTCCGCGCCCGCCGAATCCACTCCCGGAACCGGAGACAACTTTCCGGACCGGCCCCTCGCAGGGGTGGCCGATGATGCAACGAGCCACTGAACTGCACAACGGTGGGTAGCATCCGCCAGCAACACCCCCGTACGAGGAAAGTGAGTTGGCCGTGGCCCAAGCATCGGACGACACCCCCATCCAGGCCCAGCACGCGGATTGGGTCGCCACCCGTCTCGCCGGCAACCAGGATGAGCAGAAGGGCATCACCGCGCAGATCGTCGAGCTGGAGGCACAGTTGAAGCGCCTCCAGGAGGACGAGGCCTTCCTGACCAAGTTGCAGGCACAGGTGCCGGCTGTGGCCCCGGCCGCATCGTCGGAGCCCGCGGCCGGTACAACGCCCGCTTCCAGCAGCACAGTTGCCGAGGACGCGGCCGAGGCCGCTGTGCCCACGCCCGTCCCGCAGCAGCGGAAGGAGAAGGCCGCCGCCAAGAGCGCGCAGGGTCGTCCGGCGAAGAAGACCGCGGCCACGAGCACGACGAAGAAGAAGACAACCAAGGCGGACACGCAGGCGGGCACGAAGGAGGCAGGCGCGAAGGCGGGCACCAAGACCGCCGCGCGTACGCCCGCGACGAAGACCGCGGCCAAGAAGGCCCCCGCGAAGGCCCCTGCCAAGGTGGCCGCCAAGGCCCCTGCCAAGACCTCGGCCAAGACGGCCGCTCCGAAGAGGAGCACCGGGCGGAAGACCGGAGTGCTGCCGCTGCGTGACCTCATCGTCGACATCCTGGCCAAGCGTCCGGGTGAGTCGTTCGCGGTCAACGAGGTCTGCGACACGCTGAACAAGACGCACCCCGACCGGGCGACCTCAGAGAAGGTCGTACGCGTCAACCTGGACACGCTCGCCATCAACAAGGTCATCGGGAAGGACCGCAAGGACAAGACGGTCCGCTTCTCCTACCTCGAGCCCGGCACGGCAGAGGCCAAGGCCTCGTCGTCCGCCCCGCAGGGCAAGAACGAGGACGTGACGGCGTCGGCCTAGCCACCCGGAGGTCCGGCGGCCGGTGAGCCGCCAGATGTGACGGGCGCCGCACCCCGACGAGCCCTTGTGTGGACAGGACTGTTTCGGGCGGGGCCGAAGCACCTGTACCCCAGGTCTCCCCATGCCCTTCTCTGTTGGTTGTCCGCAAGCAACCAATCGGGGAGAGAGACATGACGAGCAAGATCCGCATGAGTCTGGTGGGGGCCGCCGCGCTGGGGACGGCCGCATTCGCGATTCCGGCGGGAGCCGCGCAGGCTTCCGCCGGTGCCCCGCAGGCTCCGGAGCGTACGGCTGTGTCGGCGATGACCAACGCCGGGCAGGCCGACGCGAACGCGGTGCGTTGCAGCGGCGTCCGGAAGATCACTGTCAATGGGGGGAACCTGAGGTACCGCGAGTGCGACAACGGCAGGCAGCGGCTGGTGCACGGCGTGCTGAACGACACCAAGAACAACGGCCGGTGCGTCTACGCCAAGATCCGCTTCGTGCCCAGCGGTTACACCAAGCACTACAAGGACTGCGGCGGCGCGACGACCAAGTTCAACACCGGCTGGCGTACCGCACGGGACGCCAAGGTGACCCTGAGCTGACCGGGCTGACCGAGCTGCCCTGACCGGCTGAAGTGGCGTGCCCCGTCCGGCGTGATGCCGGGCGGGGCACGTCGTCGTGGGTGAGTCGTCTTGCGTGAGGGGGGACGGCGGCTGAGCCGGGCGCCTCGGCTCAGCCCACCAGCTGTCCCGTGAGCAGATGGTTCCCGAGCGGGGTGAGCGTGTGGTGCATACAGTGCCGCTCCCTGGTGCTGGCGACGAGTCCGGCGCGGCGCAGTACGGCGGCGTGCTCGCTCGCCGATGACAGGGACACTCCTGCGCAGCGCGCCAACTCAGTGGTGGTGCAGGGTTCTTGGAGTGCCTGCAGCACGGCTGCCCGGGTGTGGCCGAGCAGGGGGGCGAGGCGCGGGGCCGGGGATTCGGGGGCCTCGGGGCGGGGCGGCCGGGCGGGGTAGACGAGGACCGGCCACAGGGTCTCGTCGAGGAGGGCGACCGGCGTACGGCGGCAGAAGTAGGACGGCACGAGCAGCAGTCCGCGGCCGTCCAGGTGCACATCCCGCTCGACGGGGTAATCCGCGCACAGAACCGGTGACTGCCAGCGCAGCACGGGCGCGAAGGTGCGCAGCATCTCTTCGGTGCCGAGGCGGCACTGGGCTCCGGTGCGGTGCCGCCGGTCGCTCTCGACGTGGGCGGCGATGTCCCGCCAGGCCGGCTGCAGGACGGAGGCGTGGTAGTCGCGCAGGGCCCGGCCGAGGCGGTGCAGGATGCCCGTCTCGCCGTCGGCCAGTTGCCCGGCCCAGCGGGGCAGCGGGTTGCCGTCCGACAACAGGACCAGTTCGGCGCGCAGTTGGCGTCGCGGTGTGGCGAGTACGGCGTCGATGCCGCAGTCGAGGCCGCCCGACGCGGCGGCCGGAGTGAGGAAGTCGGGGAAGTAGCCGCGCGGCGGCATCAGCGGCGACAGCATCCGCAGCGCCCCCGCGCCGCGCGCGCACCGGCGGCGGCGCCAGGCGTCGAGTACCGGTTCCCTTCGTTTCTCGTGCAGTTGGTGCAGGCTGAGGACGGTTTCCCATAAGGGGTCCGGTTCCTCGGCGATCCTGGTGCGGGCCAGGTCTCCGGCACTGAAATGGATACGCAGCACGGCTTCCCCCGATAGTCCGCTACGGCGTTCTGTGAGGGCGTACGGATGCTCCGGGCACTCTGACGAGCCGGAGCAGCGCTGCCCTATGCTGGGACCATAGGGGCGAGAACGGCCGTTCTCAAGCCGACACGAGGGCGCGACGGGTACTGAAGTCACTTTCAGGACGGGTGGGTTGAGTGGGACGGGCAGTCGATGCTTGATGACATGCATGCCCATGTGATCGCGGTCGCGGACGACTTGTTCTTCACCCATGGCGTCCAGGCCGTGACGATGCAGCGCATCCGGGACGAGGCGGGGGTGCCGCTGAAACGCCTCTACCAGATGTTCCCGTCCAAGAACGAGCTCCTCGCGGCCTGCCTCCACCGTCGTGATCAGGTGGCGCGTACCGCGATCGGGGAGCTTCTCGACACGATCGACGATCCGCTGGCGAAGGTTCTCGGCCCCTTCGACTTCCTGGACGGCTGGTTCCGCCAACCGGGCTTCCGTGGCTGTGTGTTCGCCGGGGCGTTCGGAGAGGCGGGGGCCGCGGCGCCGATCGTCGTCACCGCCGTACACACCCACAAGCAGGCCCTGCGCGCGCTCCTGACGGACCTTGTGGCCGAGGCGGGCGTACGGGACGCGGTCGCGGTGGGGGCGCAGCTGGCGGTCCTTTTCGACGGGGCGATGGCCCTGGCCACGCTGGCCGGTGACGTCGACGCGGCACTGCACGCCCGCCTGGCGGCACGGGCCGTACTCGAGACCGCGACCGGCACCGACACGGCAGTGGACACCGGCACAGCAGCCGGCACCGGCACCGACGTCTCTCCCGGAGCTCCCGCCGTGGAGAACGCGGCGCCGTAGTCCGGTCCTGGGCCGTGCGGTGGTGCGCGGTCGGGTGGAGTTCAGTCCAGCCAGCCGTGGCGGGTGGCGAGGGCGCCGGCTTCGAAGCGGCTGTGGGCGTCGAGGCGGCCCATGAGGTCGGACATCATCCTGCGGACGGTGCGCAGGCCGACGCCGAGTCTGCGGGCGGCGTGCTCGTCGGTGTGACCACGGGAGAGCAGGCGTAAGAGGTCCGCTTCCTGGGGGGTGAGGCCTGCCGCGTTGCGTTCGGGGTGCCGGTAGGGGGCGTATTCGGTGGCCGCCTGCCAGGTGAGTTCGAAGAGGGCCGCGGCCAGCGTGACGACTCCGGCGCCGTGGATCAGGGCGGTGCCTTTGTGGGGGTGGTCGGGGTCGATGGGCAGCAGCACGTTCTCCCGGTCGAACAGGGTCATGCGGACGGGCAGCGTGGGGACGGTGCGGACTTCGCCGCCGCGGCCGGCGAGCCACTGGGCGTAGGCATGGGTGGCCTGGTCGTTGCGGACGCTGTCCTGGTAGAGGGTCAGGACATGGACACCGCGGGCGAGGAGGTCCTCGTCAAGCGGCTTGCCGGCCTCCAGGGCGGCCGCGGGCTGTGCGCCGCCGGGCATCACGGACAGGCACTCGTGGGTGCACCGGTGGGCGAGTTCCTCGGTGCGGCGCTGGATGGTGTCCGGGCCGAGGAGATACTCCACGTCGTGGCTTCCGGAGGCCGGGACGGTGTGGGCGTATTCGCCGAGCAGGCGGGTGACGGCGGCCTCCGTGGCGGCCAACTCCTGTTTCTCCCGCAGGAGTTCGGCCTCGCGCTCCTGGAGCAGCAGGCGCAGGCCGACTTCGGGGCTGACGGCCCGCAGATGGTTGGGGTCCTGCAGGGAGCGGCGCAGCAGACGCAGGTGGGTGAGGCGTTCGAGGGCCTCTTTGGTCTCCTGTTCCGAGTACGTCAGCTCTTCGGCGATCCCGGCGATGTCGCACAGGTCGCAGTCGCGTTGGCGCAGCATCACCCGGTAGGCGGCCTCGGTCTTCTCGTCGAGTCCCAGGGCATCAAGCATGGTGAGTCCCTCTGGTTGCGCGGGTACGTACGAGCGGCTCCTCAGATGAACAAGTGCGGACGGGGTTTTCGGTCCGGGATTCACCTCGTTCATGGGCATGCCGGGACTCATGGGCATGTCGGGCCGGGCCGTCCGTGATCTGGTCCGTGATCGAAGACCTGATCGAGGGCCTGATCGAGGGCCTGATCGAGGGCCTGATCGAGGGCCTGATCGAGGCACGCTCGTGCCAGGCACGGTTGCTGCCAGCCGGGGTGCCTTCCGTTGGGGCCGTGGCGGTGCGGAGACTGGTGGGTGCCGCGGCGTGCCGGTCCCCGGTCAAGCGCCTCGGCACGGGAGTCGGCGTTGCCCCGCCCTGCGCGGAGGGCCGCCTTGCACCCCGTGGTGCCGTCGCGCCGAGGCATTCGCGTTCTCTCACCCTGTCCTGTCGGCCGAGGGGAAGACATGACCAGCCTTCAGCAGTTCCGGACGCTGCATTTCGTGGAGCGGTTCGGCGGCATCCACGCAGCGGCGAAGGCGCTTCATCTGTCGCCTTCCGCGGTCTCCCAGCAGATCAAGTCGCTGAGTTCGAGCTGTGGTTTCGAGCTGGTGGAGCCCGATGGGCGGGGGATCAGGTTCACCGAGAACGGCCGGTCGGTCGCCGATGTGGCGCGGCAGATCACCGAGTTGTGGGAGCGGTCGGTGTCGCAGAGCCGGCGCGATGGCGGGCAGCCGCGTGAGACTCGGCGCAAGGTGCGGCTCGGGGCGTTTCCGTCGGCGATGGCCAGGGCGGTCCTGCCGGCCATGCGCGGTGAAGTGCTGCCGGTGGACTTCGAGTTGTACGAGGCCGATCCGGCGGAGGGGCGCGAGCTGGTGGAGTCGGGCGACCTGGACGCGGCGGTATCGGTGGGTGAGGCCGGTGACGCGCTGGACGCGCGGCTGCGCGCCGTACCCCTTCGTCATGATCCGTTCGCGCTTGTGGGTCCCGCGCCGCTGCTGTCGTCCGTCGCGGCGGCTGCGGCGGGCGCCTTGTCCGGGGTGCCGTGGGTGCTGCCGCGGGCGGGGTCCGACGACGACCGGCTGGTGTCGGTGCACTTCGCCCGCCACGGCATCGTGCCCCGGGTGGTGGGGCGCACGGACGACTGGAATCTGGCGCAGTCGATGTGCGCGGCGCTCGACGCGGTGGCGTATGTGCCGTCGTCGGCCCTGGTGCTCCGTCCGGATCTGGGGCGGGCGCTGGAGGCGGCTGGTATCGCGGCGCCTTCACGGACGATCGTGCTGGTCGGCAGGCCCGCTGTGGCGGCCCTGCCGTGGTTCGGTCTGCTGCAGCAGCGGCTGCGGCGGGTCTACGCGCGGACGGCGGGCCCCGCGCACACCTCGTGAACTACCTTGCCGTGCCGCGGTGTTACTGGGGGTTGCGCAGGTGGACAAGCCCTTCGTATTCGCTCTTCAGTTTCCATTCGGGGTCGGGCGGTATGTGTCCGGGGCGCGGGGCGTAGTCCGAGTGCCGGCCGCGGCGGGTGTCGTGGAGGTAGCGCGGGCAGTTCTCGAATACCCGGGTGATGTCGACCTGGACGACGGCGTCGGCCTCGTGGAACAGGCCGAGGAGGCGGGGGTCGGTCGACAGCTGCGCGATGCCGTTCACCCTGAGTTTGATGGGCTTGCCGTAGTCGATGAAGAGCAGCCCCACCTGTGGGTTCTCGGTGATGTTGCCCAGGCTCCGGAACATTCCGTTTCCGTCGTAGCTGGGGAAGAGCAGGACCTCGGGCCTTGGTACCTGTACGAATCCCGGCAGCCCTCCTTTGTAGGAGCAGTCGGGTTCTCCTGATGCGTTGGCCGTGGCCAGGTAGAAGCAGTCGGCCGCCTGGATGAGCTCTGTTTCGGCGGGGCCGAGGCGATCGCTCACGTATTTTTCCGCGATATGGGTGGCGAGGGCGCTTGTACCCATGGCCTGTTGTACGCGCCTCGCACCGCCGCTGTAGAAACATTTCCCGTCGGACACCGTCACTCACACGCCTCTCGGTTCGGGCTGTCTGTCCGCATGATGACCGCCGGCCGCGGTGCCGGAAACGAATGTGCATGAATCCCGCACGTTCCGGAGCGGTGGCGTCGGTCGGCCTTGCGATGACACGGGCGTGCCGGTGTCGCCAACCACCCTGGTAGCGCGAGCGGTTGTGCGTTCATTTCGACTTTCAAAACATATCGACTGTTCTGTTGTTCGGTACGATAGTGGCCGTTCCGTATCGGTTCCGGAAACATTTGCTGTGGCCAGTTCCTGCGAAAGGAGAGCCATGCTCATGAACCAGGACCTCTGGGCGAAAGAACTCGACGAGCATCTGTACGCACGGGGTCGGGTGACCGAACTCATCGGGCGTGAAGTCGCCGGCACACCGGAATGGGAGGACTTCCGGGAGAGCTGGTCCCGGCTTCCGGTCGACGCCTTCATGGCGCACGGTGAGACCTACCGGCTGCGCCGCCACTCCGTGTTCAACGTGCGCGCGGACGGCACCGTCGAAGGGCAGCCGTCGCGGCCGTATCTGCAGACCACGGACATCAACCACCTCAACGGCGGGGTCCGGCGCAGCTACGCGCCCATCGAGGAACCGATCGTCTCCGGGCGCCTTTTCACCGATCTGCTCAAGGGAATCACCGCGGTTCTCACGGCCGTTCACGGACCCGATGTCTGGCACCACCAGTGCTTCCAGAACAGGATCACCACGGACCGCCGGCAGACGGGAAATCCCACCCCTGAGGGAATCCACCGGGACGGTGTCGACTATGTGGTCACGCTCCTCATCGACCGGCACCACATCGACGGCGGACGGACCGGGATATACGACGCCGTATCGCGCCGGCAGCTCCATTCCGAGACCTTGCTGCGGCCCGGCGACATGGTGATCGCGGACGATGAGCGCACCCTGCACGACGCCACTCCGATCACCCCTGCCGACTCTTCTGCTTCCGGTCACCGGGATGTCTTCATCGACGTCATCACGCGGGGCACCGCACCGCGCTGAACTCCTTGGCGGCACACGGCAGTTCCGGCCCCAGTTCCGGCTGCGGTTCCGGCTGCCCGCAGAAGAACTCAATCGGAATTCCATCCCAGAAAGAAGGGTCACCCCCATGACCGCGACCGTCGCCCACACCGCGACTCTGCCTTCGTTCGACACCGAACTCGGCCGTGCGTTTCCCCGGCACGGGAAACCCGACGAGAAGGTGCGCGAGCGTCTGCTGTCCCGGCTGCACGCCCATTACCTCGCCTACATGGCGGGCCCCGAGGACTACGCCTCGATCCCCCGGCTCAACGCCGACTCCGAGCTCAGCGCGATCGAGGCCGCCTGGCTCGACTGGGAGGACGCCCAGGTCGATCTGGGCGGACTGCCCGCGAACGGCGCCGAGTTCCGCGACTGGTTTCTCAGCGTCGCCGCCGACCACACCCAGCCGGAGTTCTGCCACTACCTCGCCCATGAGGCGACCCTGGAGGAAATGGCGCTGTTCTTCATGGGCGAAGAACTCGTCGACAGCAAATTCGACGACCTCATGGCCATGGTGCAGATAGGCACGGAAGGCCACACCAAGCTCACCATCGCCGAGAACTACTGGGACGAGATGGGTGAGGGCGACATCAAGGGCGTCCACACCCGGATGTTCGAGCACTCCGCCGTGTACATGCGGGCGCGCCTGGACGAGGCGGGCATCGACCGTGCACAGCTCTACTGCTCGCAGGCCTTCGAGAACGCCTGCCTGCTGCTGATGTACGGAATCCACCGGCATCTCAACCCGCGGGCGCTCGGCGCCATGGGCGTTCTCGAGCAGAGCGCCTCACCACGTTTCCAGGCGATGGTCGACGGCTGTCTGCGCCTCGGCGTCCCGGACGACGTCATCGAGTACCAGCGCGTGCATGTGCACGTCGACGCCGATCACGGAGCCGAGTGGTTCGAGGGTGTTTTCGTACCGCTCGTCGACCGCTCCCCCGAGCTGCTCCGGGAGATCTCCCTGGGCGTCGCCACCCGTATGCGCGTGGCCGACGACTACTACCGGCACATCTGGGACGCCATGCGCCGCATTCGTGGCTGAGGGAGGGCTCCATGGCCGAAAAGACTGAGAAGACAGAACAGACGGTACGGACCGTACAGAAGGGCGCAACAAGCAGGGCGGCAAAGGCCTCACCTCAACAGCCATCGCCCTTCCTCCTGTTCACCAAGGCACGCGTGACCCGGGCCGATCAGCGGGTGTTCGTGGCGAAACTGCTCCTTGCCGCGGTCCTCGTGGCCATCGGCGGCCTTCTGGCGCTGAGTTCCGTGCCCGGCGCCGCCGTCGGCGGCACGGTGCTGCTCGCCGCCGCGTATACGCATCTGGTGGAACTGCAGCACCAGTGCCTGCACCACTCCGCGTTCCGCACCTCCAAGTGGCACCGGATATGCGGCATTCCGCTGGGTGTTCCGCTCCTGGTGGTGTACAGCCACTACCGGGTCAGGCACTTGCA
This sequence comes from Streptomyces monticola, assembly GCF_042665355.1. NCBI lineage: Bacteria > Bacillati > Actinomycetota > Actinomycetes > Kitasatosporales > Streptomycetaceae > Streptomyces > Streptomyces monticola. The sequence goes on from NZ_JBHTCF010000020.1 coordinate 62,458, forward strand.
GCACCACCGCTTCCTGGGGACGCCGCAGGACTCGGAGTTCTTCGGGTTCGACACCCGTCAGCCCCTCACCTGGCGGGCCCTGCTGCGCGGCCTGCTCGACTACGCGCGCGTCGTCACCGTACTCAAAGAGATCGCGCGCAGCTTTTCCGGGCGCTGGTCGTACGACATCGGGCAGATATCGGAGCGGCGCCGACGCGAGATCATCACGGAGTACCGCGCTCTCGGTGTGGTCCTGTCGGCGGCGGCCCTGGCCGCGGTGTTCGGCCACGGCATGCCCGTACTGCGGCTGTGGGTTCTTCCCCTGGTGCTCGCCATTCCGATGCATTTCCTGGTGGAGTTGCCCGAGCACCTGCTGTGCGAGACCTCGACCACCGATGTCCTGCGCAATACGCGCTCCATCCGTGGCAGCCGGTTCAGCACGTGGTTCACCAACGGGAACAATCTGCACGTCGAGCACCATGCCGCGATGGTGGTGCCCATCAACCGGCTGCGGGAACGGCATGCCGAGGTGCAGCGGTACGCGGTCCATGTCGAGCACAGTTACGCCGACTTCTACCGCGGACTTGTCCGCGAGGTCAGGCGCATCGGCAAGAGCTCCGCGCAGGCGGGGAAGTCCAGTCTCTCCGGGAGTACGTGATGTCTTCGCTTCCGCGGCGCGCAGGCCGCCGGCACGACGTGCGGGTGCAGGGTCCCGCCGTCCGTCACGCGCTGGTGCTGTGCAGTGAAGTCGTGCCCGATGCCCGCCGGTTGTCGTGCGAGGGCGAGGTCATTCGCATCGACCTTCCGGAGGGGGACTTCCGGATACGCCTGGAGACCGTGCCCGGCGGCACCCGGCTGCACTTCTATGTGACGTTCCGGGAGGACGGTCCGGCGGGCGGCACCTGGTGGTCCAGCTGGGAGACCGAGGTGGCGGCCGCGCCCGGCTCCGCCGAGGCCGGTGCCGTGCTGGACACGCAGATACGCGAGAGCAGGCGGACGTTCGCCCGCTCGCTCGCCGACGCCGCGGCGGGCGCCGCCGCCGTCGACGGACTTCCGGCGGCGGCGTGAGGAGGTCGCGTTGACCCCGTGTGGTGTCCGGCTGTCCGCCCCGAAGGGCGTGGCCGGGCACCACATGTGCGTGGACTCACGGTCACCGCGGCCCGGTGGCGAAGGCGCGTACCGGGAAGGTGCCGAGGCCCGCGACCTTGACGGGTACGGCGGTGAAGTGCGCGCCGCTGCCGGGAAGCCGGTCCAGGTTCGTCAGATGCTCGACGACGGGGATGCCCGCGCCGAGGATCTCCGTGTGGGCGGGCCGTTCCTTCGTATGCGTGCCGTCGATGTTGAGGGAGTCGATGCCGACGACGGACGGTGCCGCCCCGGCGAGGAAACGGGCGGCTTCGGCGGACAGATACGGGTGCTGCCCGTTGCCGTAGGTGTCGGTGCCCCAGTGCCGGGACCAGCCGGTGCGGATCAGTACGGCCTGTCCGGTGAGGTCGGCGCCGTCGAGGCAGTCGACGCTGATCTCCTGCTTGTCGGTGTCGATGACACGAACGGGTACGTGCGCGACGCGCCGCAGGTCGAGTGCGGTGAGGTCGAACCCGTCGGCGTACCGGTGGAAGGGCACATCGAGGTAGGTGCCGGTCTGGCCGACCAGGCAGAGGCGGCCGGTGTGGAACTCGGTGCCCGGCGCGTACAGGTCACGGGACTGCTCACGGGTGATGTGGTCGACGAGTTCGGGCTGCGGCAGACCGGGGTAGGCGGTCGCGCCGGACACTATCTCGTGGCTGAGGTCGATGAACTCGGTCTCGGGGCTTGTCCTGCCGGGCGTGGGCCGGCTGCGGGGGGACTGCGAGTCGTTCACCATCGGCGGGTCCTCCAGTGATCGGGGCGGGTGCTCCACTGATCGGGTCGGGTGCTCTACTTCGCTTCTTGTGCAACTGCTTCACGCCGGTGGTCGGTCCACAGATACGGGAGCGCGAGCGCGATCAGGACCGCGGTGGCGGCGAACGCACCGTTGACGGCGAGGAGTTGGGAGAGCGCGCCGACGGCCATCGCGCCGATTCCGGTGCCCGCGTCGTACGCCATGTTCCAGGCGGTGCCCGCGGCGCCGTTCCCGTGCTGCCCGGCCCTGCGGAACATCACGACGAGCGTGTCGTTCTGCAGCGCTCCGAAGCCGAGCCCGAACACGGCCGCCGCCGCGGTGGTCACAAGGGCGCCGTCCGCGGTCCCTCCGGCGGCGAGTGCGAGGCCACCGAGACCGACGGCACACGCGACGGTGCCGGGCAGGGTGAGCCTGCCGGACCCCGAGCGGTCGCTCCAGACGCCCGCGCCCCAGCGTCCGGCGATCACCGCGGCGGTGAGCGTGAAGAGCGCGGCGGGCGCGGCCTGGGAGGTGGTCGGCGCGAGCGGCAGGAACGAGGTGACGGCGCCGAGACCACAGGCGGTGACGATCAGGGTGACGAAAGGCGCGGCGAAGCTGCGGGGCCATGTGGTGCGGCGGCGGTCAGGCTCGGTGCGGCCGGGCTCGGTGCGGTCAGGCTCGGTGTGCTCGGTGCGGCCGGGCTCGGTGCGCCCCGCCTCCCCCGGTTCATGTCCCGGCTCCTCCCCCGCACCGGTCGCGCGGTGGCCCGACATGGCGAGTACCAGGGGCGCGGCGAGGACGCTCAGGGCTCCCGCGGCCACGAAGACCGCGGTGAATCCGACGTTCTGGGCCATCCAGAGGCCGAGCGGCAGGCAGACGACCTGGGGCAGGCCGACGGCGATGCCGTACCAGCCGACGGCACGGCCGCGCTGGCCCGCGGGAACGAGTTCGGCGACCAGGGCGCTGCCCGCCACCGCGACCATGCCGAAGCCCACGCCGCGTACGGCGGAGACGGCGAGGACCCATCCGAGGCCGGAGGAGAGCGCGTACGCGAAGGTGGGGACGCCCAGGAGCAGTGCGCCGGCCACGAGCACCTGGCGCAGGGAGAGCCTGCGCAGGAGACGGCCCATGCACAGCTGGACGGCGACGGTGGTGCCCATGGTCACGGCGGTCACGGCGCCCACTCCGCCATGTCCGGAGCCGCCGTCGGCCGACCACAGGGGGGCGACGGAGAGCAGCGGCGCGTAGTTGGAGAAGGTGCCGAGCGTGGCGGCGAGCAGCAGCAGGAAGTCGCGGCCGCGAAGCCCTGTGGCGGGCCGTACGGCCGCGGACCGCTGCGGCTCGTGCTGGAGGGGAGTGGAAGCCATATATCTGTTGTACGATGCTCAATCAATCGCGTCCAACGAATGATCCTGATTGATTGGATCGGCATTTACGATTGATTCTGGGGACTGGACCCTACCCGCCGGGCCAGCCGGGCCAGCCGAGTCAGGGAGACGGACCCATGGATCTGAAGCATCTGGCCACGTTCCTCGCCGTCGCACGGACCCTGAACTTCACGCGCGCCGCACGCGAGCTCGACTACGCGCAGTCCAGCGTCACGGCGCATGTCTCGGCCTTGGAGAAGGACCTGGGGGTGCCGCTCTTCGAGCGCCTCGGACGCCGGGTCGTCCTGACGGACGCGGGGCGTGAACTGCGCCACCACGCACAGCTGTTGATCGGCCAGGCGGCCAAGGCGCGGGAGGCCGTCGTGGGGGCTGGCAGCGATCCCGCCCTGGTGCGGGGGACGTTGCGGATCGCGGCGCCGGAGAGCCTGTGCGCGTATCGGCTGCCACCGGTGCTTCGCTCACTGCAGGACCGCTTCCCGCTGCTTCGGGTGGTCTTCGGGCCCGCGGGCAGGGCGCCTCTGCTCGCGTCGCTCGCGGAGGGTTCGCTCGACGCCGGGTTCCTGATGGAGAAGAGCGTCAACGCGCCCATGACGGTGGCCGAGCGCCTGGCCGACGAGCCGTTGAGCCTGGTGTGCCACCCGGAGCACCGGCTCGCCGGGAGCAAGCGGCTGCGGACCGCCGCGCTCGCCGAGGAGACGCTGCTGCTCATCGAGTCCGGCTGCGCCCAACGCGACGTCATGGACGACGAGTTGAAGCGTGCGGGCATTCATCCGCCGACGATGGAGTTCGTCAGTATCGAGGCGCTCAAGCGGTGTGCGGCCGCCGGGCTCGGCGTGGCCATGCTGCCGTCCACGTCGGTGGCGGACGAGGTCCGCAGGGGCGAGCTGACGGTGCTGCCCTGGACCTGTGAGCCGACGCTCGGCGTCCATCTCGTCCTGCACAAGGACCGGCGCCCCACCCTGGTACTCGACGAACTGGCCGCCCTGGCACGGGCACAGTGGGCGGGGCCGGATGAGGTGACCGCCGCGTAGCGGCCGAACTTCACGGGCCGGACTTCACGGGCCGGACTTCACGGGCCGGACTTCACGGGCCGGACTTCACGGGCCGGACTTCACGGCCTGACTTCACGGGTGGGCCGTCAGGAAGTCCCGCAGCAGGGACTGGTGGGCGGGGGTGGCGTCGAAGGCGTCGAGGTGGGCGCCTTCGGGGGCCTCGGCGAGTTCGGCCCCGGGCAGCAGACGGGCCGCGGCCCGGGACCCCGCGGGGTGGGTGGTCGCGTCGGTGGCCGCGGTGACGACAAGGGCGGGGACCGTGATGCGGGGCAGCAGGGGCGCCAGGTCGGTGGTGGTGAGGGCCGTGTTGAGCTTGCTGTAGCGGTGGAAGCGCTCCGCACTCGCGTACGGATGCAGCAGCAGCTCGGCCAGGTGCGGTGGCGCCTGGGACGAGATCAACTGGCGCAGCATGGTGAGGAGTTCCGCGGCCGTGTCACGGCTCGCGGCGGCCATGGCGAGGATGGCGTTGAGGTTGCGCTGGTGGGCGGTGGTGGCCGCGTCGAGCAGGGGGAAGTCGCCGTGCCACAGGCTCAGCGAGGAGAAGCGGCCCGGTTGCGCGGCGGCCGCCTGGAGGGCGAGCACCGCACCCCCGCAGAAGCCCGCCGCGTGGGCCCGCTCCACACCGAAGTGGTCGAGAACCGTGAGCAGGTCGTTCGCCTGGGTGGCGGCGTCGTGCCCGAGGGTGTCGAAGTCGTCAGGGACGAGGGCGTCGTCGGAGGTGTGGGGGTCTGAGGCCGCGAGGCAGCGGGTCTCCCAGGTGAGGACGTACGCATGTGCCGCGAGGGCGCTGATCCACGGGTCGGACAGGGCCACCGGCATCCCGCAGGCGGGCGCGATGACGACGGCCGGGCGGTGCCGGTCCCCCGCCGAGAAGGCATGCAGCAGGGCGCCGTCCCCCGCCCGGACGGTCGTGTGCTCGCGGCCGCGCGTCGCCACGCGTGTGGTCGTCATGTCGGGGTCAGCTCCTCACCAGGCCGGCGCAGCGGGTGAGTTGATGAAGCGTCACCTGCTCGCCGAGTTCGGTCAGGGCCAGGTCGACGCCCAGGTCCTGCCGTATCCGCAGCGCGATACGGACCAAGGACAGGGACGTCGCGCCATAGGCCCGCAGGTCGGTGTCCGCGTCGATGGCGGGGCATTCGAGGATCTCGCGGACGATGGCGTCCACGGCGGCCAGGAGGCCCGACTCCGCCGCCGGCGCCGCCCCCGCATGTACGGGAGATGCATGTACGGAAGTTTCGCTGACGAAGTCGTCGAGCCGTCTGCGGTCCGTCTTCCCGTGCGGGGTGAGCGGGAGTTCGGCGAGGGTGCGGTAGGCGGAGGGGCGCAGGTGCGCAGGCAGGGTGGCGCGGGCGAGCCCGTCCAGGCGCTGCGTCAGGCCGGGCTCGGGCCGGTCGGCCGCCGGCAGGATGTACGCGGTCAGGCGGACATCGCCCTCGCCGTGGTCGCGCGCCGTCACGACGGCCGTGGCGACCCCGGGATCGGCCGCCAGACAGGCCTCGACCTCGCCGGGTTCGATGCGGTAGCCGCGCACCTTCACCTGGTCGTCGGCCCGGCCCAGGTGGTGCAGATCGCCGTCGGGGGTGCGCACGGCGCGGTCGCCCGAGCGGTACCAGCGCTCGCCGTCGGTCGACGGGAAGCGCTCGGCGGTCAGTTCGGGGCGGTTGAGGTAGCCGCGGGCGAGGCCCGCTCCGGTGACATGGATCTCGCCCGGGGTGCCGTCGGGGACCGGGGCGCCGCTCTCGTCGAGGAGCCGGATCCGCAGATCGGCCAACGGGGCGCCGATGGGGCTCACTTCGGGGGTGGCCAGGTCCGTGGTGCGGATACGGCGGTGGGTGACGTGGACCGTGGTCTCCGTGATGCCGTACATGTTGATCAGTTCGGGTGCCGAGTCGCCGTGGCGCTCCATCCAGGGGCGCAGCATGGCCGTGTCCAGGCGCTCGCCGCCGAAGACGACGGTGCGCAGGGCGGTGCGCGGCCGGTCCGCGCGGGCCGCGTCGGCGGTGACGAGGCCGCGGAAGGCGGACGGGGTCTGGTTGAGGACCGTGACCTGTTCCGCGTGCAGGAGGTCGAGCATGCGCTCCGGCGAACGGGCCGTGTCGTGCGGGACGACGACCAGGCGGCCGCCGTACAGGAGGGCGCCCCACAGCTCCCAGACGGAGAAGTCGAAGCTGATGGAGTGGAAGAGGGTCCAGACGTCCTGCGGGCCGAAGCGGAACAGGTCCTGGGAGGTCTCGAAGAGCCGCAGCACCTGGCGGTGTTCGACCAGAACGCCCTTGGGGGTGCCGGTGGAGCCGGAGGTGTGGATGACATACGCGACGTCGTCCGGCCCCGCCTCGCGCCGCCCGGGCGGCGGGGTGCGAGCGGGCTCTCCCGTCGTGTCTGCGCGCACGGCCTTGTCTGCGCGCACGGCCTTGTCTGCGCGCACGGCCTTGTCGGCGGGCACGGCCTCGTCAGCGCGCACAGTCTTGTTGGCGCGCACTGTCTCGTCGGTGGGCACGGCCTCGTTGCCGGGGTCGTCGGCGAGCACCGTGTGCCGGGTCGCGCCCTCGACCACGGCGGCGGTCTGCCGGGTCGCCACCACGACCGTCACGCCGGTGTCCTCGAGGAGCAGCTCGATGCGTGAGGCCGGGTAGGCGGGGTCGAGGGGGACGTAGGCGGCGCCTGTCTTGAGGATGGCGAGCAGGGACGTCACCAGATGGCTGTCACGGCCGGTGCACAGGCCCACCAGGCTGCCGGGGCCGGCCCCGTGGGCGCGCAGCCTGGCCGCCAACTGCTCGGCGTGCGCGTCGAGTTCGGCGTAGGTGAGACTCGCGTCGGGTGCGGTGACGGCGGTCAGGGCGGGGTGACGGCGGACCGTGGCCTCGAAGGCGCGGTGCAGGGTGTCGGGGCGCATGGAGGGCCTTCTCATCTCTGGGCCTGGCCGGCGCGCACCGCGGCGGCGAGTGCGGCGATGGTGGGCGTCTGGAAGAACTTCCGCATCGGGATCTCCGCTCCGTGGCGCTGGCGGATACGGGACAGGGCGGTGAGCACCATCAGGGAGTGGGCGCCCTGCTCCAGGAGGGAGGTGTCGCGGTGGAGGGGTGCCGTGGTGCCGAGCAACTCGCCCCACATCGCGGCCAGTTCCTCCTCGAGCGCGTCTTCGTAGGAGGCGGGGGTGTGGTCGGCTTCGGCCTGCTGACGGGCGATGGCCGTTTCGGCGTCGCGCAGCAGGGCGGCACGGTCGACCTTGCCGTTCGCCGTGACGGGGATGGTGGCCACGGGCAGGATCCAGCGCGGCAGCATGTAGTCGGGCAGGCGCTGGGCCAGCAGGTCGCGCAGCTGTGGTTCATCCGGCGCGCCGGGGGTCTCCGGGCGGACGAACAGGACGAGTGCACGGTCGCTGACGGTGCCAGTGCCGGTGCCAATTCCCGTCCCGGTTCCGGTTCCGGTGTCGCGTACGGCGGCAACGGCCTGGGCGACGCCGGGCGCCGCGTGCGCGACCGTCTCCAGTTCGCCCAGCTCCACGCGGTATCCGCGGATCTTGACCTGGTCGTCGCCCCGGCCGAGGAACAGGAGCGTGCCGTGTTCGTCGCGCAGGACCTGGTCCCCGGTGCGGTACATCCGCCCGTCACCGTCCGCGTACGGGTCGGGGTGGAAGGCGCGTGCGGTGAGTTCGGGGGCGTTGCGGTAGCCGCGGGCCGGGCAGGCACCGCCGAGGTACAGCTCGCCCTGCACGCCGGGCGGCGCGAGATGGCCTGTGGTGTCGACGACGTACGCGCGTACGCCGCTGAGGGGGACGCCGATCGGCACGTGGTCGGGCCAGTCCGTGTCGCCGGTGAGGCGGTGGGTGGTGACCGCGTGCGTCTCGGTCGGCCCGTACAGGTTGATGAGCTGCAGGTGGGGGCGGACGCGGAAGAAGGCGCGGATGTCGTCGTCCAGCATCAGCTGCTCGCCCGAGACACAGACCTGCCGCAGGGCCGGGAACGGCACGTCGGCGTCCCCCGCGGCCTGGACGAAGGTGCGGAGCGCGGCCACCGGCAGATAGAGGTGGGTGGCGCGGGACTCCTCCAGGCGCCGCACGAGCGCGGGGAAGTCACGGCGGTCGGCGGGCTCTCGGGAGATGACCGTGCCGCCCGCGGCGAGGGTGGGAAGGAGCTCCTGGAAGGACACGTCGAAGCCGAGCGGCGCGTACTGCACGAACCGGGTGTCCCCGCCCATGCCCAGGGCGTCGATCTGCCAGGCCGTGAGGTTGAGGAGGGCGCCCTCGGTCATCTCGATGCCCTTGGGGCGGCCGGTGGAGCCGGAGGAGAACATGACGTAGACGGCACGGTCACCGGCCGGTTCCGCGGGCCGGGCCGCGGCGTTGGCAGTGGCGGTGTCGTCCGGTGTGTCGTGGCCGACGGGCGTGTGCGTGAGCTGGGCCGGGGTGAGGGTGCGTACGTCGTTCTGGCCGTCCTCGCCCCCGTCAATGGCGTCGTCGGGATCGCCGATGAGGCCTCCGGTGGGGTCGCCGATGGGGTCCCCGATGGCCAGGGTGCTGCCGGCCTGCCGCAGCATGTAGCGGATGCGTTCGGCGGGCAGGTCGGTGTCGTACGGCAGATAGGCCGCACCGGCCGCGAGAAGCCCGAGGATCGTCACGATGGTGTCGGTGAAGTCATCGGCCGCGACGCCCACGACATCGCCGGGCCCGACGCCGTGGCGGCGCAGTGCGGCGGCGGTCCTGCGGGTGCGGTAGGCGAGTTCGCGGTACGTGAGGTCGCCCGCCGTGCTGGACAGGGCCACCGCGTCCGGGCGTTCGGCGGCGGTGCGGCGGACCCAGTCGATGAGCGTGGCGGCGCCCGCGGGGGCCCGGTGGCCGTCGTCCTTGGCCGACTCGGCGAGGGAGGCGTCCACGAACAGGTCGGCGAGGGGGCGTCCGGGGTCGGCGGTGGCCCGTGCCAGGGCCGTGCGCAGGGAGTCGATGACGGCCTGGGCGACGGGCTCGGGCAGCAGCTCGGTGTCGTATTCGAGCTCCAGGCGCCAGCGGTCCTGGACGGGTGTGACGCCCAGCCACAGGTCGAACTTGGCGGTGCCGTTGCCGTGTTCGCGCACCGCGGTGACCGCGCCGCCGGGGGCGGGGGTCAGCTCGTCCTGCATGGCGAGCATGCAGGAGAACACGGGGTTGCGGTCGCTGGTGCGGTCCGGGCGGGCGTGCTCGACGATCTGGTTGAACGCCACCCTGATACGAGAGCGTGCGGTGCCCGCGGCGGGCCGCACCACGTCGCAGGCGTAGTCGGCGAAGGACTGCCGCCAGTCCACGTCGAAGGCCACGGGCAGGGTGTTGACGAAGAAGCCGCACAGGTCGAAGGAGCCGACGGTGCGCCGTGACATGAACGGACTGCCGATGACCACGGATTCCGTGGCGGCGTGCCGGGCGAGCACCGCCCCGTACACGGAGAGGAACAACTCGTAGGCGCTGATGCCCAGTTGGCGGCAGATCGCGGCCGCGGCGGCCGACTCCGCCGGCCCGAGCTGCCACTCGGCGCGGGCGCCGGTGAAGGAGGTCTCGACGGGGCGCTGGGGGCGGGGGTTGACGACGAGGGCGGGGCGGTCGGCCAGTTCCCGCGCCCAGTCGCGGGCCAGTTCCGCCGTCGCGGGCTCGGCCGCGAGCCGGGCCTGCGCGGCGCATTCGCGGACCAGTTCCCGCTCGCGGCGCACACGCAGCTCATCGAGCGCGGTGGGGGTGAACCCGCCGGCCAGGGCGGTCTGCAGATCGCGTACGAAGGGACCGGCCGACACGGCGTCGAAGACGAGGTGGTGCACGACGAACAGCAGCACGGACCGCTCGGCGGAGTGCAGATACACGAAGCGGTACAGCGGGCCCCGCTCGATGTCCCAGGACTGGCCGCCGAGCCGGCCGACCGTCGCGCTCAGGGTGGCCGCGCCGGTGTCTGCGATGTGCTCGTACGCCAGGTCGGCGGGGGCGGGCGGGGCGCCGAGGAACGTGTGCGGCTCGGGCACGAGACCGAAGCGCTGGCGCAGCGCGGGCTGTACGGCGACGACCTCGGCGAGGGCCCGGCGGAGCTGCTCCGGGCTGTGCCCCGGGGTGAGTTCCAGTTCGAAGACGCCGTTGTAGAGGTGCTCGACGGGGATGAGCCGGTCGATGACGAGGAGGCTTCGCTGGGACTCGGAGAGGGCCGGCTGTTCGGTGTCAGTGCCTGCGCCAGTGCCGGTGACCAGACCGGTGTCAGTGCGCGTGCCGGTGACCAGACCGGTGTCAGTGCGCGTGCCGGTGCCGGTGGCTGTCTCGGTGGGGATCACGGCCGGACCCCCGGCAGCGCGGCCAGCCACTGCTTCAGGTCGCCGACGGTCCGGACCGTGGCGAGGGATTCGGTGTCCAGCTCCAGGGACGGATCGGGCAGGACGTCGATGACGATACGCAGCACCGCGAGGGAGGCCACACCGGCCTCGGCCAGGAGCGTGCTGTCGTCGAACTCCCCTGTCGCGTAAGCCGAGATGACCGCGTCGAGGCCCGTCGGTGTCGGTTGGAGATCGGTGGTGGTGGGGTTCATGGCTGGCTCTCTCCGGGGTCAGGCCTGGGCCAGGGGCGCGGCGGCGAGCGGCGCGGCTGCGAGCGGGGCGGCGGGTTCGGCGACCAGATCGGCCAGGAGCACGCCCAGGTCGCGGGTCCAGTCGGCGACGGTGCCGGGGTGGAACAGCTCGCTGCGGTAGATGGCGATGCCGTCGAGACTGTCGCCCGTGTCGAGCATGTTGAGGACGAGGTCGGTGTAGGCGATGTGCAGTGACTCCAGGTGGGTCCGTGCGGTGACGCCCGCGATGGTCAGGGCGTCGTCGAGCCCGTAGTTCTGCATGGCGACGGCGACGGTGGGCGGATCCTGGCGGGTCCAGCCGCGCTCGGTGACCAGGGCGTCGAGCAGCTCGGTCACCGGGATGTCGTTGTGTTCGAGCGCCTCGAAGAAGCGGTCGCCGGTGCGCTCGACGAGGGTGGTGAAGGTGTCGTCGGGCCGTATCTCGCACAGCAGTAGCAGGGGGCCCGCCATGCAGGTGACGACGCGTTCGTAGTCGGCCGTGCGGTTGAAGAACGGCACGGAGAGCACGATGTCGTGCTGCCCGGTCAGACGTGACATGAGGACGCCGACCGCGGAGGCGAGGACCACGAACGGGGTCACGGCGCACTGCCCGGCGATGCGGCGTACCGCCGCGTGGAGTTCGGGGCCGAGGGAGAAGCCGTGGTCGGCGCCCTGGCCCATGAAGGTCGCCGGGCGCTCGAAGTCGACGGGCAGGTCGAGGAGTTGGGGGCGGTCGCCGAGCAGGTCGAGCCAGTACCGCAGGCCGTCGGCGCGACGCTCGGGGTCGACGGTGGCGCGCTGGGCGCGGGCGTGGTCGGCGGGCTGCGGCTGCGCGGCCGCGAGAGCCGGAGCGGGGATGCCCGACTCCGCGCCGTAGAGGGCGGACAGATCCTCCAGGAGGATCCGCAGCGACCAGCCGTCCACGACCAGGTGGTGGTAGGCGAGGAGCAGTTCCCACCGGTCGTGGCCTGTGCGGACGAGTGCGGTGCGCAGCAGATGGCCCTCGGCGATGTCGAAGGGACGGCCGATGAACGAGTCGACGAGGGCGCGGATGCCCTCGTGACGGCCGTCGGGGCCGCGGTCGGTGAAGTCGTACTGCTGGTGGTCGACCGGGCGTGGGACGTCGACGATCTGGGTCCATACGATGTCGGGGGTGCCGTCGACCGGGGCTTCGGCGGGGGCTTCGGCCGGGGTTCCGGCGGGGGCTTCGGCCGGGGCGAAGCGGGTGCGCAGCGCGTGGTGACGTACGGCCAGGGCGTCGAGGGACCTGTGCAGGGCCGCGGGGTCCACCTGTCCGGTCAGGGTGATCCGGACGGCGGTGATGTAGGCCGTGGGGTACGGGGACTGGGTCATGCGCCGCAGCATCAGGGCTTGTTCGTGGGAGACAGGCGCGTGGCGTGGGCTCATGGGTGGGGTCCCCTCGGGTGGATCGGTGGGTCGGTGGGTCGTGGAACGTGGGGGGTTCGGTGGTCAGCGGATGGCCTGCTGGTCCGCGGGCGGGCGCGTGCGCTCGTACTCGGGGAAGATCAGGGCCAGTTGGCCGGGTGTGAGGATGCGCAGGAACGGCACGACGAGAAGCGCCACGGGCACGGCGAGCAGTCCGAGGGCGGCGCGTGGGCCGAGGAGTTCGCCGAGCGCTCCGGCCAGGGCGGCGCCGACGGGGACCGCCCCGAAGGTGAAGACGCGGGCCGTGGCGGCGTAGCGTCCGCGCAGTTCGTCGGGGACCAGATGCTGGCTGATGGTGCGGGCGTTGACGGACCACAGCACACCGCCGAAGCCACCGGCGAACGCGGCCGCCGCGATGAGCCACGGCTGCGCGGTGAGCAGCGGCACGGCGACCATGGCGAAGGTGCCGACGAGGTCGGCGAACATCACCCAGCGGCGGCCGAACAGCCGGTTGAGAGGTGCGACGGCGGCCGCTCCGGCCAGACCTCCCACACCCAGGGCGCTCAGGAGCATGCCGTACTCCTGTGGCGCGAGGCCCAGTTGACGGGTGGCGATGAGCGGCATCAGGGCCATCCAGGCACCCCAGCAGGCGCACAGCACGGTGAGCGCCACGGAGGTGAAGCGCAGGACGGGCCGGCGCCACAGGAACGTGACGCCCTCGACGATCTGCCGGGTCATGCCCACCGGTGCGGTGCCGGTACCGGTGCGCGGCGGCCGCCCCGCGCCGCCGGCGAGGAGCAGCAGGGTGAGGGAGGCGAAGACGTACGCCGCGCCGTTGGCGCCCGCGGCCGCGCTCGCACCGGCCGCGACGAGCAGGCCGCCGACGACCGGGCCGCAGAACTCCTGGGCCACGGTCTCGACACCGGCGACCCAGGCGTTGGTCTTCTCCCAGCCGGACTTCGGGATGACGCTCGGGATGAGGGCGCTGACGGCGGTGGCCGCCACGACGTCCGCGACGCCGAGGACGAATCCGAGGCCGTACAGGACGGGCAGGGAGAGTGTCCCGGTGAGCGAGCAGGCCAGGAGCGCGCCGAGGGAGCCGACGCGGGCGACGTTGGAGAGCCAGAGCAGCGCCCGCCGGTCGTAGCGGTCGACGAGGACGCCGATGTGCAGGGACAGCAGCAGCGTGGGCAGCAGCAGTACGGACGACAGACTCGCCACGGCGAGGGGCGAGGTGCTGAGTCCGGCTCCGAGCAGCGGGAGTGTGACCTTGAGGGCGCCGTCGGCGAGGTTGGTGACGGCGGTGAAGACCAGGATGGCCAGGCCGTTGCGGCCGCCTTCGCCGTGGCCGGGCCGTGACCGGGCGGACGTCCTCATGTCGCTTCCTTTTCGGGCGTGGATCGAAGCTGCGCGCGTCGCCCGGACCTGAGAGTTCACGACTCGTAACCCACAGGTCCGGGCCCGGGCTCGGGAGTCAGAAGGTCTCCAGGCGGCTTCCGGCCGCGGCCACGAGTTGGAACATCCGCTCCTTGACGATGCCGCCCTCGTCGGCGTGCCAGTTCGGCAGGGAGACCAGGGTGCGGTGGGAGTCGCGGGCCTTCTCCAGCATTTCCCGCGAACTGCCGTGCAGCCGGAAGGGGATGGTGTCCCACAGGCCGTGGGCCGTGCGCCACGACAGCACCTCGGTGGCGACCAGGAGGCTGTGCACGACGGCGGGCAGGGTGCGCTCGTCCTTGCGGATGGCGGAGTGCAGGAGCACTTCGTCGGCGCCGACGCGGAAGTGGCCCTTGGCGCGCTCGTCGAGGAAGAGCGCGGTGTGCGTGAACTCGTGGATGAACGCCTCGGCGATGTCGTTCTCGTGCCAGTGCTCGCCCGGGATGATCAGGGTCGCGCCGATGGCCCGCCGGTCCGACATGGACCCGCGCCACGAGGTCTGCACGGTGAACACGGTGTGTGTGAGGAGCGTGATGAGCCCGGCGAGCTGCGGGTCGCGCCGCGCGAGGAACTCGCCGCCGTCACGGCACTTCTCCAGCTGCCACGCGGAGGCGGGCGAGAACTGGTCGGGGCCGCTCTTGTCCGGGTTGCCGAATATCGCGCCGAGGATGCCGATCTCGAGGCTGCTGTCGGTGAACAGCATTTCCGTGGCGTCACCGGCGCCGGCTCCGTCCGCGCCATTCTCCGCGTCGCGCTGCTTGAGGCGCCCGTCGAGATAGTCCGCGTAATCTCCGGAGCCCGCCAGTTCCCGCAGGAATTTCAGATACGCGGTCCGCAGTGATTCCGATGACACCGATCCCGGGTCGTCGAGATACGGGTGGCTGAGTACGGCGGCGTTCCTGAGGATCTCTGAACTGCCTTCGAGGTGAAACATGGGCTGCCTTCCTTACGCGGCGAAGATGCGGGGCGGGATCAGGAGTCGCTGATCGCCGCGAGACGCTCACGGCAGAGTTCGAGGATCTCGATGGGGCGCGGCCGCAGGAGTTCACCGAGTGGCAGCGCGAACACGTCGTCCAGGCTGGTCAGTACGCCGGCGAGCAGTTCGTCGCTCGCCGGGTGCAGGCTGAGTTCGACGCCCTCGGGGTGCACGATGCGCTTTTCGTGGCGGGCGAGCAGCACTTCGGTGCCCACGACGATGCTGTGCAGGACCTTGTCCAGGGGGCGGCGGTCCTGGCGGATGGCCGAGCGGGTGAGGTAGCGGTCCTCGACCAGGAGGCCCATGTTCTTGTAGAAGCCGTGCCGGCGCTCCTCCAGGAACAGGGTGTGGTGGACGAACTCGTGGAGCAGGAACTCCTGGATGTCGACGTTGTTCCAGTGGCCCTTGGGGTCGAGCCACAGGACGCCGAGCACGGTGCTCGCGGTGCCGCCGGCCAGGCCGCCGTCCGGGGCGTAGAGCAGGACGGGCACGAGGAGTTCGTACAGGCTGCGGAACTCGGGCCAGTGGGCCTCGATCTCCGCCAGGGCGGCCTCGACCGGTGCGTGCTTGGCCCGCAGGGCCGCGGGGGTGTGCTGCTCGGCATCGGCGAAGATGTCGTAGTCGACGGAGTCCTCACCGGCGACGGAGCCGATGAACGCCTTCACCAGGCCGCTGTGCGCGGCGCCCGAACCGACGGGCACGGGGAAGGAGTCGGCGGCCGGGAGGACATCGCGCAGCGCCGGCTGCATATCGCTGATCATCAGGTGGTACGTGGCGCGCAGCGCGGCCAGGGCGTCGCCGTCGGCCCGTACGTCCTGCTTGGTCTTCGTGGCGTGCGCGCTGGAAACCACGTAGAGGGTTTCGACAACGCTCTGAGGGCCTTTCAGGGAAATCATCGAATCCACCCTGGTGATCTCGTGATGACGTGACGCCGTGGTTTTGGCTGTTGCTATTGCTATTGCTATGGGGCCCGGTGACCGATGAGGCCCGGCCGGTCCGGCTACTGCGGCCCGGCCAGGCCTCATCAAGTCGGCCTTGCTTGCTTGCCTGCTTACTTGCTTACTTGTCGAGCGCGAACATGTTGACCGGACCGAAGGTCATCGAGTCCTCGTCGAGGTTCGAGGAGACCTGCGCGGCGGCAGCCACGTCCTCGGCGGAAACCTGACCAACGACGCCGGCAACGATCTCGTCCAGACGGATGGAACCCATGGCGGTTCTCCTTTTTCGTTTTCCGAGCGAACGGTTCGCTCGACACGGAGGACAGTAGCCACACCCAAGGGAATTCTATGTGACCCAGGTCACATCAAATTCTCGGGAATAGAGTTTCCAAATAGCCGCCGATCAGGGGCTGTTCGGGGTCGCCCGGCAAGGCACCGACACCCTGAATGCAAGGGGAATGCGGGGGGGAATACGGACGAATCCGTCCGGGTTCGACGGGGAACCCCGTGAGGCCCTCGGGGGTCCCCTTGGGGTCACGGCACCAAGCGGACAGCCTCACCTGGGCTGTTCGGGCCGCGCCCGCCCCACAATCAGCTCCGACGGATGTGATTTCACCGAGGAGTCGAGGTTCGCCGGATGAACATCAAGCATCTCAGCGCGTTTCTGGCAGTCGCCGAATCCCGTAGCTTCACGCAGGCCGCCCAGCTCCTCGGGCTCGCCCAGCCGACGGTCACCACGCGCATCAAGTCGCTGGAACAGTCCCTGGAGACCTCACTCCTCGACCGCACCGCGGGAGGCGCCTGCCTCACTCCTGCGGGGCGCCGTCTGCAGCGCTACGCGCGGCGCATCGTCCATCTCAGCCAGCTCGCCAAGGAGTCCGTCTCCGACTCCGTCGAGAGCCCGCCGTCCCTGGTGGTCGGCGCCGGCGAATGCGTTACCACCTACCGGCTGCTGCCGCTCATCGAGCATCTGCATCTGCGCCACCCGGCACTTGAGCTGACCCTGCGGGCCCTCGACGACGATCCGGTGTCGCTCGTACGTGACGAACAGGTCGACTGCGCCTTCTTCATAGGCCCCCGTACGGAACCCCGCGCCGCCGCACCCACCGTCAACCACCGGGTGCTGCGCCCCGAGCGCCTGGCCCTGGTGGCACACCCGGCGCATCCGCTCACCGGGGTACCGATCGGCTCGGCCCGCGACCTCTCGGGACACACTCTGGCCTGCGCACACCGCTGCAACGGCTACCAGCGCGCCTTCGAGGAGGAGTTGACCGCCGCGGGCGCGCAGCCGGGCGGAGTGCTGGGCCTCGGCTCCGTCGACGCGGTCAAGCGCAGCGTCGGCGAGGGCATCGGCATGGCACTGCTGCCCGAGGTCACCGTCGCGGAGGAGCTGCGCCTCGGCCGCCTGCGCCGGATCGCCTGGCGCCCCGCCTTCAAGGTGTACGCGCAGTGCGTCTGGCGCCGCGGCCTCGACGACGACACCCTCTTCCGCACGGTGCTCACGACGGCGCGGCAGGTGATGACGGAACAGGACGGCTACGAGGACTCCCACCCGGACGACCGTATGCAGCCGGCGCTGCGGGCGGCGGGGTAGCCGGGCTCCGGGTCCGGTCCGGAGGTGAGCGGCCTGTGCTCTGCTGCGGACGTAGGGACGTCTGGCGCCGTGCGTGATCGGCTCACCGCTGCGGTAGCCGGGAACGCAGTGCCTCGGCGGACCAGATGAGCGCGGGCGCCAGGCTCTCGGGTGACGGCCAGCCGTTGATGACGGCCAGCAAGGACAGATACCGGTCCCGGCGCGGGTCGTTCATCCGCTCCAGCCGGGCGGCAAGGCGCCGATACAGGGCAGGGGTGTTGTGCGAAGCCTGACTTCCGAGGATGTGCGCATAGTGCGCTGCGAGTGCGGTGACGATCGGCTCGGCCGCGGGCGAGTTGGGTTCGACTCCGTTCTCGAGGGCCGGTGTCACCTGGGCTCGGACGGCTTCGACGAGGACCCGCGGCAGGCCCGTGGCGTCGTCCGGGGCCCGGTCGGCCGCCAGGTCTTGGGCCATGCCGTGCAATGTGGCGCGGAAACCGGAGTCCTGGAACAGCTCGGCCAGCTCCACCCAGGCCGCGATCTGCTCGGGGTCGGGGTCCTCGGGCAGCTCGGGGGTCAGCGAACGGATGACCGCGGCGAACGCGGGGTGGTCATGCAGGCCTTCGAAGACGGCACCGAGAAAGTCGTCGATCAGACACTGCCGTTCGGCTTCCGACAGGCGTGCAAGCTTGTGCATGAGTTCCATCTCCCGGGGAGTCGAGTCGCGCCGAGCCACTGCCATGAGCACGGCGCGGCGCTGCCGCAGGACGCGGATCTGCACGTCCAGTGCCTCGGCGTGTGTCGCTGCGACATCCGTCAGCGAGACGTCCTGGGCCATGACCTTGCGGATCGTGGCCAGATCGATTCCCAACTCGCGCAGGGTGCACACGAGTTCGATACGTCCGATGGCATCGGCACCGTACCGGCGGTATCCGGCTGGGGAGCGGTCGGTTGGCGGCACGATGCCGTTGTCCGCGTAGAACCGGATGGTCTTCACCGTCAGACCCGTCCGCCGGGCCAGATCACCGATCGAATAGAGCGTCTCGCCGTTCATGCCCCCACCCTCACGTCTCCCCCTACCGGAGACTCAAGCCTCACGGCCACCACGCTGACCTACGCAGGGAAGCTCACGGACGGCAAGACGATCTGCTGGGCAGCGTGGTCCGGCTGACCGCCCGAGACGCGACCCGACGGCCCGCCTCAAGGCGGCCCCGGTCGACTTTTCTGTCTCCTGGGGCCGCCTTGAGGTCCGGTCACTTTCGCCAGAGCAGATGGTGTGTCACGCCGCTCGGGCTGGGCACGACCTCCAGGTGGAACCGGTCGAGCAGCTCATCGGGTGAATCCCAGAGCCGTACTCCGGACCCGAGCTCCACCGGCGAGACCGCGACATGCATCGTGTCGACGAGGTCGGCGTCGAGGAACTTCCGGATGGTGGTGGCCCCGCCGCCGAGCCGGACGTCCTTGCCCTGCGCCGCCTCCCGCGCCTGCTCCAGGACCGCGGCCGGGTCACCCTCGACGAAGTGGAACGTGGTGTCGGAGAGCGTGAACGAAGGACGCTTGTGGTGGGTCATGACGAACACCGGGGTGTGGAACGGGGGCTCGTCCCCCCACCAGCCGCGCCACTTGTCGTCCTGCCAGGGCCCGCGCTGGGGCCCGAACTTGTTGCGGCCCATGATCTCGGCGCCGATGTTGTGGGAGAAGTCCCGCGTGAAGTAGTCGTCGAGGCCCCGGCTGCCCCCGGGATCGGTGCGCCCGGGCCAGCTCGCCGTGGCGCCGGCCCAGGCGAACAACCGCTCGGGACGGACGGCGCTCCCGAACGGGTTCTCCAGGCTCTGGTCCTCACCGGCGGCGATTCCATCCCTGGAGACGACGAAGTTCTGGACTCTCAGCAGCTGTGCCACGCGTTCCTCCTGTGCTGTCGACAACGGTGGTGAGACTCTCCGAGCCGGGCAAACTCATCGCTGCCGTCCGTAGTAATCGTCAAGCGCAGTGGATCGGTTGATTGATTCGGACTGCGCGGCGTTCGGGGTCTTCGGGGTGTTCGGGGTGTTCGACTGCGGTGGTCCGTGAGTCGGGGCATAGGGGGACCATGGCGAAGCGGCGGTACGTCGCCCGAGGCGTGCCCGGCGGATACCGGATCTGGGACAACCGGGGGCGGCGCTGGTGGGGCGATCTCTACGAGCTGTGCCCGGATGATCTCGTCGCAGAGCTGGACAGCGGCGCTGACCCCGCGAAGCTCACCGCGCTGCTGAAGCGGTACCGGGCCTTGAAGCGGTAGCGGTCTTTGAAGCGGTAGCGGTCCTGAAGCGGTAGCGGCACCAGCGTGCCCCGCGCGCCCGATCGGAGGACACTTCCTCGGGCAGCGACGGAGAACAGCGGAGACTTCTCCAGGACGTACTCAGGGATCAGTGGCACTTCAACTCCATCAGTGACTCTTGGTTGCACATCTTCCCTGAGTACGTGCCCTTCGCAGCCGACGGCGCCGGAGGCGTGCTCTACCTGAACGCGGGAGAGTCCACGGACAGTCGTGTCCACGCCCACGACAAGGAGGGCTCGCCCACGGGCATCACAACGGATCCGATGTGGGCGTCACTCACTGCCCTGATGCACTACACAGCCGAAGCGCTGAGAACCGGAGAAGCCGTCGATGGGTACCTGCCTCCCAACGATGCGACCGACCTCCGCGAGTGGCGGGATGCCGAAGCGCCCGAGCCGACGGTGCAGAGGTACGGAAAGTTCGGCGTCCCGATCGACGACTAGCGCGAACAGGAGGTCGGCCACATAGATTGTGCCCCGCTCGCCTTCGGGTGGGAGGGGGCCTTCCTCATGCCTGCGACGGGCAACTTGGCGCCTGGGCGCGGGCCGTCAACTGTCCTGAGGTGACAGGTGAGTTGAAGGGCCGCCTCCGCGGCCTGGAGACTGCGTAGACGTAGCGGTCCTGGTGTCGCCGACTGACACGGCCCACCGGGCCCTCCGGTCGGTGACAACACCCGCGTCCACCGCTCAGGCCGCACGCCCCCGCGAGTCGCCCTCCGGTGCGGACAACCGTGTGGTGAGGGCCCGGCGGTCGATCTTGCCGTTCGGGTTGAGGGGCAGGGCGGTCAGTGTCGTGATGCCGTTCGGCACCATGTAGGCGGGGAGGCGTTCGCGCAAGGCGGTCAACAGGGCTTCCGTGTCCGGGACTTGGCCGGTGCAGAACGCTTCGAGGGTGGTCTCGCCGCCCGCGTCCGGCACCGCCACCACCACGGCCTCGCTCACGCCGTCCTGGGCGAGGAGGGCCGATTCGACTTCGCCGAGTTCGACGCGGTAGCCGCGGATCTTCAGCTGGTGGTCGAGACGGCCCAGGTGGACGAGTTGTCCTTCGGCCGTCGTCACGCGGTCCCCGGTGCGGTACCAGTGGTCGGCTGTCAGCGGCCGCGCGCCGTCGTACGGTGTCGTGCGCGTGCCGTCGAAGGTGACGAATCTGTCGGTGTTGTCGGCCGGGTCCAAGTATCCGGGGAAGCGCTGCGTGCCGCGCACGCACAGCTCGCCCTCGTCGGCGGGGCGGCCGTCCTCGTCGATGACGAGGTGTTCTTGGCCCGGGTAGGGCGTACCGATGGGCACCGTGCCGTTGGCCGTCTCCGGCCAGTCGTCGCGGCGCCGCGGAAGCCTGAACTCCGTCCAGGTGACCGTCATTTCGGTGGGGCCGTAGATGTTCTCCAGGGTTGCGGCGGGCGCGGCGGCGCTCCACGCCTCGGCGTGCGGCACCGTCAGCGCCTCGCCGCAGAACAGGCTCCAGCGCAGGGTCGGCATGCTGCCGGGCTTCAGGGCCCGCAGGCGCAGGGCGATGGACGCGATCGACGGCACCGAGTTCCAGTGCGTGATGCGCTGCCGGCCGACGAACCGCACCGGTGAGAGCAGATCACGCTGCCCGGGTACGACGAGCGTCGCCCCGGAGCCCCAGGCCGCGAACATGTCGTACACGGACGGGTCGAAGGTCAGGTCGAAGGTCTGCGAGACCCGGGCGTCCGGACCCAGTTCGTAGCGGGGGATGACATGGCCCAGGTAGGCCGAGACGTTGCGGTGGGCGATGGGCACGCCCTTGGGCTGTCCGG
Source organism: Streptomyces monticola (assembly GCF_042665355.1). Lineage (NCBI taxonomy): Bacteria > Bacillati > Actinomycetota > Actinomycetes > Kitasatosporales > Streptomycetaceae > Streptomyces > Streptomyces monticola. The sequence continues at coordinate 83,687 of NZ_JBHTCF010000020.1, forward strand.
TCGAGCCTGAGGTGAACAGGATGTACGCGAGGTCGTCGGGCCCCGCCGTGGACTCCGGCAGCTCCGGCACCGGTCCTGTACGCAGGGACGTCATCCGCTCGTCCGTCAACAGCAGGACAGGGACGGGGAGTTCGGTGCGTCCGGGCGCGCGCTCCTCGGCGATCACCAGATCCAGGCCTGCCCGGCGGGCGATGGCCGCGTTGCGCTGCGGCGGGAAGCCCGGGTTGAGCGGGACGACGGTGGCGCCGAGCCGCTGTACGGCCAGATATCCGGCGTAGGCGGCCGTACTGCGGGCCGCGAGCAGACCGACCCGCGTGGGCACCTCGCCGTGTACGCCGATGAGTTCGGCCGCGATGCGCTGTGCGGTCGCGTCGAGTTCGGCGTAGCCGAGGTGGTCCCCGGCGACTTCGAGGGCGGTGCGGGCGTCGCCGAACTCGGCCACGGAGGCGGCGAACCAGTCGTACATGGTCCGGGCCCCGGTCCCGGCCCCGGTCTCGCTCCCGGTCCCGGCCCCGGTCTCGCTCCCGGTCCGGGCCTCGGTCCCGGCCCCTGCCGTGGTCCCGGTTCCTGTCGTGGTCCTGTCGGCGGCGGTCATCGTGTCGGGTCCTCCGAAAGGAAAGGCATGCCATGCCATGCCAAGGGGGCTCGCAATTACTCAGGATGCTATTTGTACGGGGGCGAATTCCGTCAAGGCGGCCGGCGCCCTCAACTGCCCCGCCGGGCGCGTCCCATAGAGAAATTGAATTCGCGATTTGCGGGACAGGAGACTCGGCGGTGACCCTTCCACGTCATGACCCCGGCACCCGTGGAACTCCCCAGTTCGCCCGCTCAGGAAGCGCTGTGGTGGATTCAGCACCGCGCGGAACACAAGGACGTCTACAACCTCACCTGGCGGCTGCGGGTGACCAAGCTCGACCCCGTGGTCCTGGCCGCGGCGTGGCAGCTCGTCGTGGACCGGCACGAGGCGCTGCGGACCGGGTTCGCCCGCAGGGGCGAGCAGATCGTGCAGATCATCCGCCCGGCGGCCGAGGCCGATGTGCAGGAGGTCGTCTGGTCGGCCGCGCCCGCGGGCACCGCACCCGATGCCCTGCTCGACGAGGTGGCCGCACGTCTGCACGCGCTGCCTTTCGACCTGGAGTCCGCGCCGCTGGCCCGGCTCACGCAGATCGGCGTCGGGCCGGTCGACGAACTCCTGGTCACCGTGCACCACTCGGTGCTCGACGGCTGGGCGCTGCAGCTCGTGATGGACGATCTGCGGACCGCCTACGAGGCCGTACGTGAGCACGGCCCCGACGTGAGTGCCGACCGGGTCTTCACCGAACCTGCCGTGCCGTACGGGGAGTTCGGCGTGGCGGAGCGGAGCGGGCCGAAGGCCGACGCCGAGCGGGAGTTCTGGACCAGCAGGCTGCGCGGGGCGCGGGCGGCGGCGCTGCTGCCGGACGGTGGGCCGGGGCCGCGTTCGGGCACTGATGCGTCCGCCGGTACGCCCACGGGCGCCTCGACCGCTTCGCCCACCGGTTCGTCCGGTGCCGGGCTTCGGCACCGGCTGTCCCCTGCCGCGCAGACGGCCGTGGCCGGTATCGCGCAGCGGGTGGGGTGCACCCCGTTCGCGGTGCAACTGGCCGCGGTGCGCACCGTGCTCGCGCGCGGCGGGGCCGGGGGACGCACCGCGCTCGGTGTCGTCGTCGCCAACCGGATGAGCCTGGCCGACCAGCGGCGTATCGGCTACTGCGCCAACACCGTGCTGCTCGCGGACACCGTCACGGACGACGAGCCCTTCGACGCCGTCGTCGGCCGCGCGCGGGACGGCCTGTGGGAGAGCCTGCCGTACCAGCACGTGGGCTTTCCCGAGGTGTTCGCGGAGCTGCCGGCCGGCGACCGTGCCGCGCTCGGCTCGACACCGCCCGTCCTGATCACCCATCACGGCGGGATCGGCTCCGGGCTCTCGCTCGGCGGCCGCCCCGCGCAGCTGCTGCCCACGCCGTCGACCAGCGCCCGCTGCCAGCTCCTGATCGGAGTCTTCGAGGACGGTGAGGACGGCAGGGACGGCAGGGACGGCAAGGACACGGTCCTTGAAATCGAGTACGACACCGGGCAGTTGAGGCCGGACACGGTGCGCGCCTTCGTACGTGACATCGAGGAGGTACTCCTCGGCTCGGCCGGACCGGGCGGGTCCGTGGGCGGCCTGCGGGTCGCGTCGCGGGCGGTGGCCGGGGTGGCGTCGGCGACGGCTGCTGCCGCACCTGGGCCGCTGGCGCCCGAGGCGGTGGCGTCCCTTGCGGATGCGCCCCATGCGATGTCGGTGGCCGGGTCCGCGGCCGGTTCCGCGGCCGGTCTGCTCGCCGACTGGGAGCAGGTGCTCGGCAAGGCCGTTGACACCGGCGACGACTTCTTCGAACTCGGCGGGCACTCCCTGCAGGTCCTGGAACTCGTGGCCCTGGTCGAGGAGCGGACGGGCCGTGAGCTGGACGTACCGGAGTGGCTTGACGAGCCGACGCCGCGGCGGATGGCGCAGCTGCTCGCCCCGGCCGGTCCCGGGGCGCCGGGAGCGGCGGAAGCGGCGGAAGCGGCGGAAGTTGCCCGTGCTGCCGGGCCCGCCGGGCCCGCCGTGTTGCGCGAGGGTGATGCGGACGGTCCGCATCTGCACCTGGTGCACGGCGCGGGCGTGGGCCGGATCCCCTACCGCGAGCTGGCCGACGCGCTGCCGTCCGGCTGGCGGGTGACCGTCAGCGAGGACGACGGCACGGGCGAGACGTCCGTCGAGGAGCTGGCGGAGCGGTATCTTGCTCCGCTGCTCGCCGCGGGGCGGCTGCCCGACGTCCTCGGCGGCTGGTCCATGGGCGGGCTGCTCGCCCATGCGATGGCGGCCCGGATCGAGACGCGCGGCCTTCCGTGCCCGCCACTCGTCCTGCTCGACTCCCCCGTCCCCGGGGACTTCACCGCCGCCGACGTGGGAGACCTGGGTGCCTTCGCGCGCGATGTGCTGCGCGCCGCGGCCCCGGCGGCCGGAGCGCCCGACGTACTGCGCCCGGGACGCCGGACCGGCCGCGGGATCGATCTGCTGACCGCGCTCCTTCGTGCCACCGCGGGCGAGACGCGCGCGGAGGCCCTGCACGCCCGGTACGCGCTGCACGCCCGCCATGTGGCCGCGATGGCCGCCTACAAGCGGGCGGCCGTGGTCGACACCCCGACGCTCCTCGTGGCCGCCGGCCTGAGCGAGGCCGAAGTGGCCCGCTGGCGGCGGCAGTTCACCGGCGACCTCGACGTCGTACGGCTGCCCGCGGACCATTACGCGCTGCTGCGGGGCGAGACGGTACGGCGTGCGGCGGAACTGGTGGCGCACCTGCTGCCGGTCACGGCGCGCTGAGACCGCAGGGAACTCCGGTGCCCCCCGCACGCACTGCGACAGGGCGAGGCCGTACGGCGGGCTGCCCAGCTGATGGCGCGCCTGCTGCCCGTCACGGCACCGTGAGCGGTGAGGCGTCCGCGCCGCTACGGCCGGGGTACCCCGGCCCCCGTGGTCGCCGTCTGCTTCGCGGCGTACCTTCTGGCCTTGTTCCTGTTGCCGCAGACACGCATCGAGCACCAGCGGCGGCTGCGGTTCTTGGACACGTCCCAGAAGACCCAGGCGCAGGCGTGCTCGGCGCAGCGCTTGAGGCGGGCGGCGTCGCCGGTGACGACCAGGTCGCTCCAGGCGATGGCGACCCCGGCCAGGGCGTGTCTGACCGGCGGGAGTTCCGGGTCGGGTGTCAGGGCGCTGTGCCGGTCGCCGCCGCGGACCGTGACGAACACGGGCAGCTCGCGCAGCGCCTCGTCGGCGCCGACGAGCTGTCCCGGCTCTGCGGTGTCCCCGACATTGGCCCCCAGCTCCTCACGGATGCCCGCACGCAGGCGCAGGGCAAGGGCGTGGTCATCGGCGCTCACGCGGCGGCCCCGGTCGAGGAGTCCTCGGCCCGTCAGCCAGTCGGAGAGCTTCTTCGCCGTGTCCAGGTCGTCGGTGCCGAGCTCCACGTCGACCGTGTTGGCGAAGGCCTCCACCAGCTGGGCCGAAACCGGGGCGTCGATCATGAGCCACCTCCTCGTATGCCTCCCACTGCCTCCCACCCTACACCCGAAGTAACCGGCTAAGCGTTTTGCCGGGTAGCCAGATGCACTCCGTCCGTGTCAGACTCAGGCTCTCGACCTCACCAGTAAAGCCGTTAGACGGTTAGGGGAACTTGATGAGCGACCACGCCGTGAAGACCGCGGAAGCGCCTGCGGGGGCGTCTGCGGGAGCGCCCGCGGAGGTGCTCGACCCTCTGCCCGCGCCCCCGCCGGCGATGACGAAACCGGCCACGACGGCGCAGGCCGCGCGCGGCACCCGTAACACCGTGGTCCTGCTGGTCTTCACCGCGGTCACCAACCTCGCGGACGGTGTCACCAAGGTCGTACTGCCGCTGCTCGCCGCTCAAGCCTCCGGCTCCCCCGCCCAGGTCGCCGCCGTATCGCTCAGCCTGTCGCTGCCCTGGCTCCTCGTCGCCCTGCACGTCGGTGTCCTGGTCGACCGCGTCGACCGCCGCCGGCTGCTGTGGGGGGCCAACGCGCTGCGGCTGCTCGCGGTCGGCGCGCTGATCCAGATCGCCCTCTCCGACGGCATCACCACCGCCGTCCTCTTCGCCGTCGGCGCCGTCCTCGGTGTCGCCGAGGTGATCGCCCTGACCGCGGCCTCCGCCCTGATCCCGGCCGTGGTCCCGCCGGCCGGGCGCGAACGCGCCAACGCCTGGATCACCGGCGCCGAGACGGTCTGCAACGAGTTCTGCGGCCCCTTCGTCGGCGGCCTCCTGCTCGCCGCGGGCGCGAGTGTCGCCCTCGGTGTGACCTGGGTGTCCTATCTCGCCGCCGCGCTCGTCCTGGTGCTGCTCACCGGACGTTTCCGGGCCGCGCGGCAGCAGACCGCCGCCGGGGAGCAGCGCGCGCCCGAGACCGTCAACAAGCAGATCACCGGCGGCCTGCGCTATCTCTGGCAGCAGCGGCTGCTGCGCACCATGGCCCTGATCCTGACCGGCCTGTGCGCCTGCTGGGGCGCGTGGCTCGCGCTGATGCCGCTGTTCGCCACCCAGACCATGGGCCTCACGTCGCGTGAGTACGGCACGGTCCTGAGCGCCCTGGGCATCGGCGGTCTGGCCGGCGCCGTCGCGGTCACCTGGCTGAACCGGACCTTCGGCCGCCGCTGGGTGATGTTCGCCGACCTCGTCGGCACCTTCGCGATGATGGCCGTGCCCGCCCTCACCACCAGCCTCTGGGCCGTCACGGCCGCGGCCTTCGCGGGCGGCATGGGCGGCACGGTGTGGACGGTCAACGCCCGCACGATCGGGCAGCGTCTGGTGCCCGATGACATGCTCGGGCGGTTCAACTCGGTGAGCCGGCTCTTCAGTTGGGGCGCCCTGCCCATCGGTGCGGGCCTGATGGGCCTGCTCGCCGAATGGCTCGGCATGCGCACCGCGTTCCTGCTGTTCGCCGCGGCGGCCGCCGTCACCATCGTGCCGTTCCTGCGGGTGGTCACCCCGGGCGCGCTCGCGGAGGTCTTCGAGGACGAGCGCACCGGCGCTGACACGAACACCAGCACCAGCACCAGCACCAACTGACGGGGGGGGCGGGCTGCGAGTTGCGGCCCGCGTCAGCCGCACAAGGGAGGCCGGAATCCGGCCTCCCTTTTCCCTTTCCCGGCGCCGCGAATTCCTTTTCTCGATGGGCCCCATCGGCGTCGCCGAATGTCCCTTACCGGCCATCATCAACTTCATTGATGGCCCGGTAATTCGGCCGTTGACCGCTCTTCCGCCATTACTGAATCATCCGTCGGGCGTCATCAAGAGTGACCGCTGCCCGAGGAGATTCTGCGTAATGAGCCGTTCGGACGAAACGACCGCCAGGGACATCGTTCCGGTCATCAGAAAGCACATACGCGTGCCGTTCGTGGAGACCTCTCTGCTGGCCGAGGTCGGCCTCGACTCCCTTTCCGTGCTGCGGATCGCCGGCGAGCTGATTCCCGATCCGGACCACGAGATCGACCCCACGGGTCTCGCCGCCGTCCGTACCGTCGCGGATCTGCAGCAGTGGCTGCGCGGTCTGCTCACCTCGGCGCAGTCGGCGGAGTCGGTGGAGTCGGTGGAGTCGGTGGAGTCAGCGGAGTCAGCGGAGAGCGTCCGATGACCGTCGCGCCGCAGCTCGACACCCTGCCGCTGACCGCCGCCCAGCAGGGCCTGCTCGTCGTGCACCGCACGGTGCCCGTGCCGCATCTCTACAACGTCGTGGCCGAACTCGAACTCGACCCGGCCCTGGAGCCCGGCACCGTCGCCGCGGCCCTCACCGCGGTTCTCGCCGTGCAGCCCGCGCTGCGTCTGGCCGTTCAGGAGGGCGCCGCCCCGCACGCCGTACTGCGGGACGTGCCCGCGGCCGCGGTCCCGCTGCGCGGTGTCGCCACGACCGCCGCGGACTTCGACGCGGAACGCGACCGGCTGCTCTCCGAACTCGGCGACACCGCCTTCGACTTGGCCGAGGCTCCGCTGCTGCGGGCGGTACTCCTGCGCACCGAAGACGCCGACGGCACCGACCGCGCCGACCCTGCGGGCCGTGCGGCGCTGCTGCTCTGTGTGCACCATCTCGTCTTCGACGGTTTCTCGCTGCGCCAGTTCGTCCGTGACCTCACCTCGGCCGTACGCGGTGAACTCGACGTAGACGCTCTGCGGGCCGCCCGCGAGCGTGCGCTGCACAAGGAGTTGGCGGCACAGCTGGCCGCCGCCGACGGCGAGAACGTCGAGCAGACGGCCGCCGGGATCGCCGAGCGGCTGCGCGCGACACCCGCGACCGTGCTGTACCCGCGCCCCGGCCGTCCCGCGACCACCCGGTTCCTGGGTGCGCGCCGGCAGATCCGGCTCTCCGCCGCCCGGTCCAAGGCCGTGGACGCCACCTGCGCCGCGCTCGGCGTCAGCCCGTTCGTGTTCTTCTCCGCCGTCTACGCGGCCGTCCTCGCCCGGCACTCGGCGAACGACGCGGTGGTCTTCGGCAGTCCGGTGGTGGCCCGCCGCACCCTGGGCTCCTTCGATCTGTGCGGCTTCTTCGTCAACACCCTGCCGCTGGTCGTCGACGTCCCCTGGGAGCAGCGCTTCGACACGTTCGCCAAGGAGGGCGTGCAGCGCGAGGCGGACCGGGTGAAGGCGGGCGCCGCCGTCTCCTTCGACCGTGTCGTGCGCCTTGTGGAGCCGGACCGCACCACCAACCGCAACCCCGTCTTCTCCTGCATGCTCGCCATGCAGGACACCACCGGCGGTGAGCCGGGAGAGCCCGTGCGCGCGGTGCGCGAACACGGCAACGGCACCGCCAAGTTCGACCTCTGGCTGGGTGTCACGCCCACACCGGACGGCTGGCTCCTCGACCTCGAGCACGACCGTGAGCTGCTGCCCGCGCCGGTGGTCGACGGTCTCGTGGACTCGCTGACCGGTGTGCTGCGCCGCGTCGTGGAGCATCCGGACACGCCCCTGCGCTCACTCTTCGACGATGCCTCGCTCCCCGAGTCCCGCGCCACCGACGGCCATTGGCAGCAGCCGCAGGGGTCCGGTCTGCGCGCCTGGCTGAACGCCACCGCGGCCCGGCGGCCGGAGGCCGTGGCCGTCGAGGAGGACGGCCGCTCGGTGTCGTACGGCGAACTCGACGCCCTGGTGCGCGACGCCGCGGCCGGACTCGCGCGGCGCGGCGTCGGTCCCGGCACGGTCGTCGGACTGACCACGGCGTCCCTGGTCGACACCGTGGTGGCGATCCTGGCGCTGCTCGCCCGGCGTGCCGTCTTCCTGCCCCTGGACCTGAGCCTGCCGGGCGAGCGCCTTGCCTATATGACCGCCAAGGCCGGCTGCCGACTGGTGATCGGCACGGGTGAGGTCGACGGCGCCGAGGTGCTGTCGCCCGGTCAACTCAGCGCCATTGACGGCGAGTTCGGTCACGACGCCGGTCCGCCGGGGGACGACGACGGTGTGTACGTGATGTTCACCTCCGGCTCCACCGGCCGCCCCAAGGGCGTCCTGATGACCGAGGGCCCGCTGGTGAATCTCACCGCCTGGCAGACCGACGCCCTGGAGATGGGCGAGGACACCCGCTTCCTGCAGTACGCGCCGCTCGGCTTCGACGTGTCGTTCCAGGAGATCCTGCCCACGCTCGCCGCGGGCGGCACCGTGGTCTCGCGCGAACCGGCCGACCGCAGGGACCAGCCGGCCGTCGTCGCCCGGATCGGCGCGCGGCGGGTCACCCATGTCTATCTGCCGGTCGCCGCGCTGCGTCCGTTCACGCGGGCCGCGCACGACGCGGGGGACCAACTGCCCGGCCTGCGCTATGTATGCGTATCCGGCGAGCAGCTGCTGCTCGACGACGGCATCCGGCGCTTCTTCGCCGAGCGCCCGCATCTGCGGCTGGTCAATCTCTACGGCCCCACCGAGACCCATGCCGTCACCACGCACCGGCTCACCGCCGACGCCGCGTCGTGGCCCGCGCATGTCCCCATCGGCCGCCCGGTCACCGGCGTGCACGCCCATGTCCTGGACGCCACGGGCCATCTCGCGCCGAGCGGGGTGCCCGGTGAGCTGTATCTCGGCGGGGTCTGCCCGGCGCGCGGCTATGTCGACGACCCCGAGCGCACCGCGGAACGCTTCCTGCCCGACCCGCGCGGCGAGGGGACCGGCGCCCGGATGTACCGCACCGGCGACCAGGTCCTGCGCGACGAGCGGGGCGATCTGGTCTTCCTCGGCCGTGACGACGACCAGGTCAAGATCCGCGGCTACCGGGTGGAGCTGGGCGAGCTGGAGACGGTGGCCGCCGGACACCCCGGCGTACGCCTCGCGGTGGCCGCCGTGCGCGGGGACGGGGCGGAGCGACAACTGGTGCTGTTCTACGTACCGGAGCACAGTGCGGGGCCCGAGCACGGTGCGGGGCCCGAGCACGGTGCGGGGCCGGAGCACAGTGCGGGGCCGGAGCACAGTGCGGAGACCGGGCCCGAGCCCGACGGTTCGGCCGCCGGGTCCGAAGGCATCCGCCGACACGTGGCCACCGCTCTCCCCGGCTACATGGTGCCCACCCGCGTCTTCGCCGTGGCCGCCGTGCCCACCACCCGTAACGGCAAGGTGGACCGTACCGCCCTCCTCAAGGAGGCGGAGCGGGCGATCCGCGAGGAGGCCGCCTCCGACACCGGTGCGGTGACCGCGAGCGGCGATCCGCTCGAAGCGTGGCTCCTCGACCTGTGGCGGGGCCTGCTCGGCCGGACCGACGTGCCCCTCGACGGCTCGCTGCTCGCGCTCGGCGCGCACTCCCTGAACGTGATGACCGCGCGCGCCACCATCGAGGAGCGCTACGGCGTGCAGATCCCGATCCTCGACTTCTTCCGCGACCCGACCGTCCGCGCCCAGGCCGTGATGATCGACGAGGCTCGTGGGGGTGCCCGATGACGGCCTCCTCGCTCGACACGTCGCTCCTGATCCCGCTCGCCCAGCGGCCGGGACCGCTGCCCGGGGTGCTGATCCACCCGGCGGGCGGAGGGCTCGGCCAGTATCTGGCCCTGGCCGGCCGGCTCGCCCGGCACGGCACCGTGCACGGCATCCGCGCCGCCGGACTGCTGCCCGGTGAGGAACCGCAGGACAGCGTCGCGGACATGACCCGCGACTATCTGCGGCTGATCACCGGACTGCCGCAGCGGCCGCGGCTGCTCGTCGGCTGGTCGCTCGGCGGCGTCCTGGCCTGGGAGCTGGCGGCGCGGCTCGCCGAGGACGGACCGGCACCCGCCCTCGTCCTCATCGACAGCTTCGCCGCCCGCGAGTCCGTCGGCGACGGAGTCCGGGCCGATCTCCTGACCGCCGTCGAACGGTCCGTCAGCTCCCTGGGCGGCGGCAGTGACAGCGACAGGGCCCGGGACACGGCCCATGCCCACATCACCGCGAGTGCCGCGCACCGCACCCGGGTCCGCTCCGCCGCCCCGACGCTCCTGGTCGCCTGCGCGGGCGAACGCCGTGACCAACAGGTGGCGCACTGGGGCGAGTTGGCGGACCGGCTGACCGTACGCGACCTGGACTGCGGGCACTTCGAGGTGTTCGACCCCGCACACCAGCCGACGCTGCTCGGGCATGTGGACGCGTTCCTGGCCCGGCTCCCCGACGACGTACCCCAGGAGAACGCGCCATGACCGCCGCACCCATGGAAGGCCCTCTCGCCGTCGTCACCGGCGGCACCCGCGGTATCGGGCTCGCTCTGTCGCGACGGCTCGTCCGGCTCGGGCACCGCACCGTCGCCCTCTACCGCGCCGACAAGGACGCGGCGCGGGCGGCGGCCGACGAGCACGGGCTGATCCCGGTCCGTGCGGATGTCGGTGACCCCGGCTCGGTGCGGCGGGCGGCCCGGGAGATCCTCGACGCGCACGGCACCCCGCAGGTCCTGGTGAACAACGCCGGCATCAACATCGACCGGCCCTTCCTCGACCTCTCCGAGTCCGACTGGCAGCGCGTCCTGGACACCAATCTGTCCGGGCCCTTCCACCTCACCCAGGCGCTCGCCCCGGCCATGCTCGCCGCGGGCGCCGGCACGGTCGTCAACATCGGTGCCACCACCGGCATCCGCCCCCGCGCCAACGGCGTCAACTACGCCGCGGCCAAGGCGGGACTGCTCCAGCTCACCAAGTGCCTCGCCCTCGAGCTGGCGCCCACGATCCGGGTCAACTGCCTGATCCCCGGCATGACCGAGACCGAGGAACTCATCACCCGGTTCCGCCTCGACGAACCCCAGCACCGCGCCGCCGTGCTGTCCGAGATCCCGCAACGACGCATCGGTTCCACCGAAGACATCGCCGACGCCCTGGAGTACCTCGTCGGCCCGCTCAGCGGCTACGTCACCGGTCAGAAACTGATCGTCGACGGCGGCCAGTTCATGTGGTAGGAGACCCATGTCCGAAGACACGCTCGACATACTCACCGCTGCCCGCGCCGCCGTGGCGGCCGCTCCCCCGACCGGCGACCCGGCGTACGCACGCTACTGCCGTGAGCTCGCCGACCGCCTCGCCGACCACTGGCCGACGGTCCTGAAGGCCAACGCCGACGACGTCGCCCGGGCCGAGCAGCGCGGCCTGTCGCCGGTGCTGCTCGACCGGCTCCGGCTGACCGACGCCCACCTCGGCCAGCTGCGGCACCTCACCGCCACCGTGCTCGGTGAACTCGACGAAGTGACCAGGCCAGGGCCCGGCGTTCCGATCGCGGGCTGGGGTGTGCGACGCCGTGCGCCCAAGCCGCTCGGCGTGGTGTTCATGGTGTACGAGGCCAGGCCCACCGTGACGGTGGAGGGCGCCCTGCTGCCCGTCGCCGTCGGCAACGCGGTGCTGCTGCGCGGCGGCAAGGAGATCGCCCGTACCAACGCGGCCCTGGCCGCTGTGGCGCGCGAGGCCCTGGAGGCCGCCGGTCTCCCGGCGCACCTGGTCACCGTCCTCGACGACCCGGACCGCGCCCAGCTGCGCGCGCTGCTCAAGCGGCCCGACGCCATCGACGTCCTGGTGCCGCGCGGCAGCCCCTCCCTGATCGACTACTGCCGCAGCGCCAGCTCGATCCCGGTGATCGCCAGCGGTGGCGGCGTCAACCACGTCTATGTGCACCGCAGCGCCGATCTGACGCTCGCGGCCGAGGTCGCCCTCGACAGCAAGCTGCCGGAGCCGACGGCCTGCAACACCGCCGAGCTGATGCTCGTCGACGCGGACGTGGCGCCCGCCTTCGTCGCCGAGGTGATCGCCGCCGCCGAGCGCGACGACCGCCAGGTGACCGTGCGCCTCGACCCGCGGGTGCCCCGGCCCGAAGGCGGGCACAGCTCCCGGCCCGACAGCGGGAGCGAGGGCGGGAGCGATGGCGAGGGCGGTCCGTGGCGGATCGAGGACCTCAAGGAGCACGACTTCGGCCGTGAGTTCCTCGACGCCACCATCGGCGTGTACCCGGTCGAGGGCCTGGACGAGGCGGTCGCGCACATCCGTCGGCACGGCTCCGCGCACACCGAGGGCGTCCTGGCCGCCGACCCGGCCGTGGCCGAGGAGTTCACCCGCCGCGTGGACGCCGCCGCGATCGTCGTCAACGGCTCCCTGCGCCTGCACGACGGGCCCACGCTCGGGCTCGGCTCCGAGATCTCCATCAGCACCGGGCGCATGCATGTGCGGGGCCCGGTCACGCTCGGCGCCCTCGTCACCCACAGCTGGGTCGTCGAGGCGCACGGCACGCTGCGCAGTTCCGTCCCCGCCCACCAGTCCTGACCCCGACCTTCCATGGAGGAACACATGATCACCGGCCTTGACCGAGCCGCGGTCACCGAGTGCGTCAAGCGCGTGGTCATCGCCGAGTCCCGGCTGTCCCTGCAGCCGTCCGGCATCGACGACCACGAGCCCCTCAACGGGGAGATCCTGCGGGTCAACTCCCTTGGTTTCGTGGGCATGCTGGTGCGCCTGGAGGACGAGCTCGACATCGTCCTGCCCGACGACCTGTTCGTCGGCCGCAGCTTCCAGACCGTGCACGATCTGATCGAGACCGTCCTCGCCGGTGCGGAGGCGTCCCGATGAGCCACCCCGAGCCGCCCGCCCGCTGGCGCAGCGTCCTGCCGCATCTGTCCGAGCCGCTGCCGCCCGACCACTCCCCGCAGACCGCGGCCGGCGGCGGTGTGCAGGTCAATCTGCCCCTGCAGCTGGTGCGTCAGAGCGTGCAGCAGAAGGAGTACTGGGACATCCCGGCCGAAGTCGTGGACGCCTACCGGTCGTTCCGGCCGACCCCGCTGTGGCGGGCGAAGGGCTTCGAGCGCGCGGTCGGCGCGCGGGTGCCGATCTACGTGAAGTACGAGGGCGGCAACATCTCCGGCAGCCACAAGCTCAACACCGCGCTCGCGCAGGCCTATTACTACGCGCGGGCCGGCGTGAAGGAGCTGGTGAGCGGCACCGGCGCCGGACAGTGGGGCACCGCCCTGGCCGCGGCGTGCGCGCTGTTCGGCATGAAGTGCACGATCTTCATGGTGGGCGGCAGCCTGCGCCGCAAGCCCTACCGGGGCACCCTGATGCGCACCCTCGGCGCCACCGTGCACGCCAGCCCCACCAACCTGACCGAGGTCGCCCGGCAGTCGGAGGCCGGGGTCAACAGCCTGTCCCTGGCGATCGGCGAGGCCGTGGAGTACGCCGCCCGCACCGAGGGCGCGGCGTTCTGCATCGGCAGCGGCGAGACGTACAGCATCCTGCACCAGTCCGTGATCGGCCTGGAGGCCGCCGACCAACTCGCCGCCCTGGACGCGGAGTTCGACGCGGTCGTGGGCTGTGTGGGCGCGGGTTCCAACTTCGGCGGGATCGCCCTGCCGTTCTTCGCGGCCGCGGCCGAGCGGGGCGCCGAGCCGCCGCTCCTGGTCGCCGCCGAGTCCAGTACAACTCCCAAGCTCACCCGGGGCACGTACGCGTACGACCGTACGGACGCCACCGGCACCGGGCCGATGGAGGCGATGTACACCATCGGCAGCTCCTATCCGATCCCTGACTCGCACTCGGCCGGGCTGCGCTTCCACGGCGCCGCCAAGGTGCTGTCCGCGATGCGGCACCGCGACGAGATCGCGGCCACGGCCGTCGGTCAGGTCGAGGCGCTCGACGCGGGCCGGATCTTCACGCGCGGCGAAATGGTGCTGCCCGCACCGGAGTCGGGGCACGCGCTCGCCGCGGCGGCGAGCCTGGCGGGGCGGGGCGCCGAGGCCAACAGCGGTGTGCTGCGCGCGGAGAAGGGCGTCGTCGTGTGCGTCAGCGGCCACGGCTATCTCGACCTGGGCGCCTACCAGCAGCTGATGGACGGCGAGCTGGCCAACGAGGCGCCGGACCCGGGGGCGCTGCGCCTGGCCATGGGCGGCCTTGACCGGGTGGAACAGCTCGCGGGCGCCGGAGCGGGACATGGCCGCTGACGTCACGGCGGACACCGGCTCGACCGGCTCGGTGGACTGCCGCATCCTCGACCCGGACACCGGCTCGACCGGCTCGGTGGACTGCCGCATCTTCGACTGCGTCCAGGTCAACCTGGCGCTCCTCGCGGACCGCCTGCACGGGCCCGGCGCCCACCTGCACCTGGGTGCCGCCCTGCGCTTCCGTCCCGTGCCCGGCCCCGGCGGCCTGCCCACGGTGGAGGAGCCCGCGGCCGTCCAGCTGGAGCGCGCCGCCCGCGCACTCGGCCTCACGGCCGGCGAGCACCGTACGGCCGCGGCGGGCGAGCCGATCGCCCCGGCCGAGGGCCGCTATGTGGTGGCCGACGCCTACCACCTGCCGTGGGTGCCGTACTTCGGACAGCGGCACATGGACCACAGCTTCCTGCTCGAACCGATCGACGACGGCGACGGCGACGACGGCGACGGCGACGGCGACGGCAGCGGCATCGTGGTCGACGGCTATCACAACGAAACCCCCTGGGGCAGCGCACGGCCGGTACGCCGGGTCCTGAGCGGGGCCGAGCTCGCGGCCGCCGTACCCGCGGGCGCACTGGTCGTCACGCTCACACCCGGCACGCGCCCTGCTGCCACCGGCACGAGTCAACTCGACTTCGCGGACGAGGAGGTGCGGGACCGGTACGTCGCGGCGTACGCCGGGCACGAGGACCGGGTCGCCGCCCTCGACCGGCTCACCCTGGAGACCTGGCTCCTGGCCCGCTCCCGCAGGCTGCACGCCCGCTTCCTCGCGGAGCACGGCGCGCTGCCCGACGGCGCGGAGGCACATGTGCAGGCGTGGGAGTCCCTGGCCGAGGCCGTCTACCTGGGCTACCGGCGGGTCGAGCGGGGCCGCCCGGAGGCGCGGGACCTGACCGCGCGCCTGGCCGCACAACTGCGCGGTGACGTCGAGGTGTTCGGCGCGGCGACGGGGGCCGGCCCCGCACCGGCGGCCCGCGCACCGGAGGCGGGCGCCACCGTCCCGCAGGCCCCGGCGGCCGACGCCCTCAGGGGACATGTCGCGGCGGCCGCGGGCGCGGTCCTCAAGGCCGACCCCGCAGCCCTGCTCGACGGCCGTGAGCTCGCGGACGTACCCGGCTTCACCTCGTTCCGCGTGGTGGAGATCGTCGAGCGCCTCGAACGCGAGCTGTCCCTGGAGTTCGCCGCGGACGACCTCGTCCCGGAGAACCTGCACCACGTCGACGGCATCTGCCGCATCGTCCTGCGCGCCCAGGCAGCCACCGCAACGGCCGCCGCCGACGACGCCCGCACCGTCGCCCGCACCGGAGGGAACTGATGTCCACCCAACCCACGCTGCTGCACGAGCTCCTTGACCGGGCCGCCGGGAGCCACCCGGAGCGGCCCGCGGTGACCAGCGGCCAGCACACCCTCGACTACCGCGAACTGGACGCCGCATCGTGCAGGCTGGCCGCCTGGCTGACCGCCGGCGGACTGCGCCGCGGTGACCGTCTGGTGATCTGCGCGCCCGGCCATGTCGCGCTGCCCGCGCTCGTGTACGCGGCCTCGCGCGCCGGAGTGGCCTTCTCGCTGCTGCACGAGCAGGTGCGCGGCATCCAACTGGACCACGTACTCGACGACTGCGAGCCCGCGCTGCTCGTCACCGACGACCCCGACTCGCAGGCCGCGGCGCAGCGCCGGGGCATCAGGACCGCGAACGTCGCGGCGGTGGCGGCCCTCGCCTTCGCCGACGGGCCCGCGCCCGCGGCGCCGCAGAACGGCCCCCTTGCCGTGGACCCCGTGTGCCTGATCTACACCTCGGGCACCACGTCGCTGCCGAAGGCCGTCGTCACCACCCACCAGCAGCTCACCTTCGCCGTAGGGGCGATTCAGTCGGTGCTCGGCTACCGCCGGGACGACGTCGTCTACAGCCCGCTGCCGCTCTCCTTCGACTACGGCCTCTACCAGCTGTTCCTGGCGACTTCGGCGGGCGGGCGGCTGTGGCTGGGCCGGCCGGCCGAGGTGGGCCCCGCGCTGCTCGGCAACCTCGTCCGCGCAGGGGCCACCGTGCTCGCCGCGGTCCCGGCGGTGGCGGACGCCCTTGCCCGGCTGCTGCGCAGGGCCCGCGCGGACAAGCCTCCGCTGCGGCTGCTCACCAACACCGGTGCGGCGATGCCGGCCGAGACCCTGCAGGCGCTGCGCACGGCGCTGCCCGGCCTTTCGGTGCAGCTGATGTTCGGCCTGACCGAGTGCAAGCGCGCCACGATCATGCCGCCCGACGGTGATCTGACCCGGCCGGGTTCCAGCGGTGTCGCGCTGCCCGGCACCGAGGTGTTCGTCGTCGACGACGAGGGCCGCCGCAGGCCGCCCGGCGAGATCGGCGAGATCGTGGTGCGCGGCCCGCATGTGATGTCCGGCTACTGGCGCCGCCCCGAACTCACCGCGCAGCGCTTCCACCGCGCCGAAGGCCTGTTCCCGCAGCTGCACACCGGCGACTACGGCTGGGTCGACGAGGAGGGCTTCCTGTACTTCGACGGACGCCGCGACGACATCTACAAGGAGAACGGCTTCCGCGTCAGCGCCACCGAGGTCGAGGCCGCGGCCCGGCGTGTGCCGGGGGTCGGCCAGGCCGCGGTCCTGGCACCGCAGGACGGCACGCCCGCCCTGCTGTTCACGGTCGGCGACGTGCCGTCCGCCGATGTCCTGGTGGGCATGCGGGAGCAGATCGAGGAGTTCAAGATCCCCCGGCGCTGTCTGGTCGTCGACGCGCTGCCGCTGACCGGCAACGGCAAGGTCGACCGCAAGGCGCTCGCCGCGATGGCCCAGGAGGCGGACCGTGTCCGAGCCCAGTAACGCGCTGCCGCGCACCGGAGCCGTGCCGCCCACGCACACCGTGCCGCCCGCGCACACCGTGCCGCCCACCCCCGCCGTGCCGCCCGCCCTGCCGGTGGCGCCCGAGGTCCTGTCGTCGGTGCCGACTCCGGCGTACGTCTACGACGTGGCCGAAGTGCGCCGCAATCACGCGGCGTTGAGCGACGCGCTGCCCGCAGGCGCCGGTCTCTACTACTCCTTGAAGGCCAATGCGCACCCGGCGGTCCTGAAGGTCCTGCGCGAGCGCGGGGCGCTGCCCGAGGTGTGCTCGACGGGCGAGCTGGACGCGGCGCTCGGCGCGGGCTGGCCGGCCGCGGACGTGCTGTACTCCGGGCCCGGCAAGCGGGACGAGGAGATCGACGACGCGCTGCGCCGTGGTGTGCGGCTCTTCTCCGTGGACTCCGCCTACGCGATCGAGCAGCTGGACCGGCGCGCGGGCGGCCTCGGTGCGACCGCCCGGTGTCTGCTGCGGATCAACGACGACCAGCCGGTGCCGGGGCAGGGCCTGGCGATGACCGGTGTGGCCTCGCAGTTCGGGGCCGACACCCGCTGGGTCCTCGACGAGCCGGAACGGTTCGCGAGCCGTGCGCACGCCGAAGTCATGGGCCTGCACCTGTACATGGGCACCAACCTCGGCGATGTGGACGCGCTGGTCGGCCAGTTCGCCCGCTCGCTTCGGACAGCCCGTACCCTCGCGGCGGCGCTCGCGGGTCACGGCGTGCGCATCCGTGTCCTGGATCTGGGCGGCGGCTTCGGCGCGCCCTTCGCCACGGCGGGCGAACGGATCGACCTGTCAGGGCTGCGGCCCAAGCTGACCGCGCTTCTGGACGAGGAACTGGTCGCCCTGGCAAGGGAGTTGACCCCTGCGGCCGCGAGCCCGTCCGGGCGCCCCGGGGACGACGTGCCGCAGGTGGTCTTCGAGTCGGGCCGCTATCTGGTGGGCACCGCGGGTGTTCTCCTTTCGGCCGTCCTGGACGTGAAGCGGTCGCACGGCAAGGACGTGGTCGTCCTGGAGTCCGGCATCAACCACCTCGGCGGCATGTCGGGCCTGCGCCGCCTTCCGGCACTCAATCCGCACTTGGTGGCGGGTTCCGGCCCTGACGGTTCCGGTCCCGACGGTTCCGGCCCTGACGCTTCCGACCGGCAGGTGGAGCTCAACGCCCTGGTCGCCGGACCGCTTTGTACGCCCCTCGACACCTGGGCGCGCTCCGCGCGACTGCCCGCGCTCCGCCCCGGCGATCTGGTCGCCGTGCCCAACGTCGGCGCCTACGGACTCAGCGCCAGCCTCGTCGCCTTCCTCGGCCACCCGCTGCCCGCGGAGGCCGTGATCGACGGCGACCGGCCCGGCGCCGCGCCCGATGTCACGCGTCTGGCCTTCGAGCGCCGCCCCGCCGGGCACCTGCCCGCACCGGCCCCGGAGCCCCGGCCCCGGAGCCGTCCGCACCACGACCGCACCACCGGACCCGCCCCCGTGCCCGCCACCGCCCCAGCCCCCGCCGCGACCCTTGGAGTGAAGTGATGGATGCCCGTATCGACCCCCGTCTCACCGAACTGCTCACCCCGTTCCTGAAGTTCCTCGGCGACCAGGAAGTCACCGCCGACTCGTCGCTGCGGGATCTCGGCCTCGACTCGATGCAGGCCATCGAGCTGCTCTTCGCCGTCGAGGACACCTTCGGCGTGACCCTGCCGGACGACGACATGAACGACGAGACCTTCGCCACCGCCGGCAGCCTCTGGGCCGTGGTGAGCGCGGCGATCGACGCCCAGCAGCCGGGCGGCGGCACCCAGGAGCTGGCCGCATGACCGCGCCCACGCTCGCCCCGGCACAACCGGAGCCCTCGCACCCGGCCGCACCATCGGAGCCGACGCACCCGGCCGCGCCGCCGGGTCAGCTCACCGCCGCCGTACTCGCGCAGCGCACCGACCAGGTCGCCGCCGTCGCGGCCGAGCACGTGGCCCGTACCGACCGTGACGCGTCGTTCCCCGTCGAGGCGCTGGCCGAGATGCGCCGGACCGGGCTGCTGGGACTGCTCGTTCCCACCGGCCATGGCGGGCTCGGCGGTGACACCGACGACGTGGTGACCGCGAGCATCGCGCTCGGCCGGGTCGATATGTCCGTAGCGATGATCTTCGCGATGCACTGCCAGCAGGTGGCGGCCCTTGTGCGCTACGGCGACGAGCGGCTCCGTGACGAGCTGCTGCCCGAGATCGCCGCGGGCCGCCGTTACCTGGCGTCGGTGACCACCGAGGCGGGCAAGGGCGGCCATCTGCTCAGCTCCGCCTCCGCGCTCGGCAGCGAGGACGGCCGCCTCGTCCTCGACCGGTTCGCGCCGATCGTCACCGGCGGTGAGTACGCCGACGGGTTTCTGGTCACCATGCAGAGCCCGGAGTCGACGTCGCCGAACCAGGTGTCGCTGGTGTACGCCCACCGCGAGCAGCTCACCGTCGAGCGGTCGGGCGACTGGCAGCCGCTCGGTATGCGCGCCAGCCACAGCGTGGCCCTGCGCCTGAAAGGCACCGTGCCCGGCCATCAAGTGGTCGGGAAACACGGTGACTTCCGGAACATGGTGACCGCCGTGTTCGGGCCGATGGCGCACCTGGGCTGGTCGGCCTGCTGGCTCGGCACCGCGGCGGGCGCCCTGTCGCGGGTCGTGAAGCTGCTGCGCGGCCCGCAGAGCCGGGGCCGTGTCGACCTCGACTCGGAACTGCTGCTCACCCGGCTTTCCCGGGCCCGGCAGCGGCTCGACACCGTGCACGCCCTGCTGGCCCGCGCCCAGCAGGTCGTCGCCGCCGAGGGCGACCTCAGCCCGCCGCGTATCCAGCTGCTGCTCAACGCGCTGAAGATCACCGCGGCCGAGGAGTGCCACCTGGCCGTCGACGGCCTGGTCGAGGCCGTCGGCATGCGGCACGGCTACCTGAAGGACTCGCCCACCCGCCTTGAGCACAGCCTGCGCGATCTGCGCTCGGCCGCCCTGAACTACAGCAACGACCGCCTCCACCTGGTCGACGGCAAGCTCGCCCTGCTCGACCAGGAGGTGCGCCTTGCCTGAGACGCGCGCGGCACCGCCTCCCACGGCCCCGTCCGCCACCGCACCGCCTCCCACCGTGGCGGACCACCGCGAACGGACGGCGGTCGCCCTGGCCGGACTGCCCGCCAACGCCCCGGTGTCCGGGGTGTGGGCGGCGCTCGGCGAGGCGGGCGTGCTGCGCGACCTCTACACCCCGGCGCTGTCCGCCACCCCGGATCCGGGCCGTCTCGCCGGGCTCCTCGGCGCGGTGGACGCCCGCGGCGAGAACGGCGTCACGCTCAGCGTTCTGGTCCAGGTGTCCAGTGCGCTGCCGGTGCTCGCCGGGGCCGCACCGGCAGCGGGCCCCGTGCTCGACGCCCTGCACCAAGTGCTCGCCGGGAACGCGACGTTGGCGCTGGCCGCGACCGACGCGGCCGCCGCGGGTTCCGATCTGGCCGGGCTCGGCACCGAGGTGTCGATCGGCCCTGACGAGGTGGTGGTGGACGGCGGCAAGCGCTGGATCACCACGGCGTGCGCGGCCGACCACTTCCTCGTCCTCGCCCGGCACAAGGCGGGCCGGCACTTCAGCAGCTTCACGTGGGTGCTGGTTCCGGCCGGTGCGCCGGGGGTGGAGGTCGAGGCCGCCGACAGCCATCTGCTGACCGGCGGCGGCGTGGGGCACGTCCGGTTCACCGGGGTGCGGCTGCCCCCGGGGCACATCGTGGGCAGGCCGGGCCGCGGCATGCTGAGCTTCGCGCAGCACATGGGCACGGAACGGCTCGCGGGCGCGCTGTGGGCGGTGGCGCTCACCGCCCGGGTCCTCAGCGACACCAAGGTGCGCCTCGCTCTGCGTGAGGTCGACGGACGGCCGCTGTGGCAGGACGCGTCGGTGCGCCGGCGGTTCGCCGACTGCCTCGTGCAGGTACGCCAGTTGCGGGCGCTCTGCGACAGCCTCGGCGAACGCGTCGTACGCCATCACGACCTCGCCGCGGCCGCGCTGCTCAAGTCGGCGGCGGCGCTCACCGCCGAGCCCGTCCTCGCGGCCTGCGCCCAGCTGCAGGGCGCCGACGGGTTCCGCCGCGGCGGCGTGCAGCAGACCCGCAGCGAGGCCGCCGTGTTCGGCATCGGCGGCGGGGTCACCGAACTGGTCCTGGGTGCGGTCGCCGACCACGCGGACAAGGTGCTGAAGGAGTTGCGCTCATGACCTACCTGATGACGCAGGTGGCCCCGAAGGTGTGGGTAGCCGGCGACCGTCGGCGCCGCTGGGCCGCCGCACCGCCGCACCCGCTGGACCGGGTGCCGGCCGCCGGGCCGCCGCAGTGGCGGGTCGAGGAGTTCCTCGCCAGCCGGGCCCTGCTGCGCCATCTGCTGCGCGCCACCCTGCCCGAACTCGCCGACGCGGTGGTGACCGCCGACGCGCACGGCAGGCCCGTACTCGACGGGCACCCGGACACGGGCATCAGCATCTCCCACGACGGTGACGCCATCGCCGTCGCGGTCGCCCCCGACCGCAAGGTCGGCGTCGACGTACAACTGCCGCCCGACACCGCGCCCGAGGCCCTCCTGCGCCGCTGCATGGGCGAGCACCTCCCTCATGTGCTGCCGCTCCCCGAGGGGCGCCGCGCGGCCGAACTCGCCTGGGTGTGGACCGCGCAGGAGGCCTGCGTCAAAGCAGCGGGCACCGGCCTGTCCGGGCGGCCCTGGGCGATCGACATCCCTCCGGGGGTACGCCACGGGCGGTGGGACGACTTCACCTGGGTCAGCCTGCGCGGGCGCTCCCGCACCCCGCTGAGCTGTGCCTTCACCGCGCCGGGTGTCACGAACGGCCACGCGGCGTCCACCGCGCCCGGATCCGTCGCGGGCACCAACACCGTCGGCACCCACACCGTCGGCGCCCCCACCGCGGGCGCCCCCACCGACCCAATCGGCGGCGCCTCCCCGCGCGGCGTTCTGGAGACCTCGTGTTCCTGACCGGTGCCCCGGCCACCCTGCCGGACCTCAGCTGCTACACCACCAATCTGCTCGCCCATCTCGCCCCCGACGTGCCCGACGTGCGGCGCCGGCTCGCCGAGTCCGTGCGCCTCGCCGTACGCCTCGACCTTCCCGACGGTGAGCTGGCCTTCTCGCATCACCCCCGCGTCGACCGCACACCGGAAGGCCGTGAACTGGCCTACCGGAGCGCGCCCGACTGGCCCGCGGCCCGTACCGCGCTCCTTGACCGACTCGGCCGCGACGGAAGGGTCCTTGCCGTCGGCAGCGTCCGCCAACTGCCCTGGGCGCCCGGTTACGGCCAGGCCGACGCGCCGCACTGGCTGCTCCTGCGCGAACACCGTGACGGCCGCTGGCTCGTGGCCGACCACTTCACCGCCCTCACTCCGCACGGCGAGCAGGAGCCGTATCTCGGCTGGCTCACCGACGACGAGCTGGCCGCGGCGCTCACCCTCGCGCAGGACCCGCCGCCCGAGGTGGCCCGCCGCGACCGGCTTGCGCTCGGCCGGCAGATCCCGGTGCCCGCGGGCCCCCACCGCTGGCTCGTCCGGCAGCCCGCGACGGCTGCGGCGGCCGATCCGGGCCCCGGCACATGGAGCCATGAACTGACCGCCTCCCTGAGGCACGTCGCGGCCGTCTTCCGCAGCCACCCCGAGGCGCTGGCCAGGTACGCCGACGACCTGTGGGCCGCCGCCCGCCATCACACCTACCGACTTGCCTTCGCGGTCACCGACGGCGCCCTGCACCCCGAGCGGGCCGCGGCCGCGACGGCGGCCTGGGGCGAGCTGCCCAAGACCCTGCGGTTCGCCGCCCAGTCGGCGGCCCGCGGCCGGCCACGGCCCGCCGTGGTCGACCGCTCCATCGACCAACTCATCGCCGCCCAGGGCGCCTTGGGCCCGGACGCACCGCAGGAAGGATGACCATGGACCGGACCCTGTACGAGTGGTTCGCCGCCTCCGTCGCCGCGCACGGCGACGACCTCGCCCTGGAGGTGGGCGAGGAGCAGCTGACGTACCGCCGCCTCGGCGAGCTCGTCGACCGTCTGGCCGGTGAACTCCTCGCGGCGCACGGGACGGTGCCGGGGCGGGTCGGCCTGCTGGCCGAGCGCAGCGTCCTCGGCTACGCCGGCTATCTCGCGGTGCAGCGCCTGGGCGCCACGGTGGTACCCCTGAACCCGTCCTTCCCGGCCGCCCGCAACACGGCGATCGCCCGCGCGGGCGAGCTCGACCTGGTCCTGGCGGAGGGCGGCGACGGTCAGGAGCTGCCGGTGCCGGTGCTCGCGCTGACCCGGCCGTCGGACGCGGCGGACTCGGCTCCAGTACCCCAACTGCCGCCGTACGAGGGCGATGTGGACTCCGTCGCGTACATCCTGTTCACCTCGGGCTCCACCGGCGCGCCCAAGGGTGTGCCCATCCGGCACCGCAACGTCAGCGCCTATCTGCGGCATGTGGTGCCGCGTTACGAGATGGGTCCCGGCAGCCGGGTGTCGCAGACCTTCGACCTGACCTTCGACCTGTCGGTCTTCGATATGTTCGCCGCCTGGGGCAGCGGGGCCGCCCTCGTCGTGCCGGGCCGCGCGGACCTGATGGCGCCGACCCGGTTCGTGGCGGCCAAGGAGCTGACCCACTGGTTCTCGGTGCCGTCGGTGGTGTCGGTGGCGCGCCGCCTTCGGAGCCTGGCGGCGGGCCGTATGCCGTCGCTGCGCTGGAGCCTGTTCTGCGGGGAGCCGCTGACCCTGCAGCAGGCCAAGGCCTGGCGGCGGGCGGCGCCCGGGAGCCGGATCGAGAATCTCTACGGGCCCACCGAACTGACCATCAGCTGCACCGAGTTCAGGCTTCCGGCCGACAGCGCCGACTGGCCGCGGCCGGCCAACGGCACGGTGCCGATCGGCACCCTGTACCCGGGCCTGGAGCAGGTGATCATCGATGCCGACGGACGGCCCTGCGACGACGGCGAGCTGTGCGTCCGCGGCCCGCAGCGCTTCCCCGGCTATCTGGACCCGGCCAACAACGCGGGCCGTTTCGTCGCGTACGAGGACGGCGGCCGGGCCCGGGACTTCGACGGCGCGGGCCCGGTGCCCGGGGCGCTCTGGTACCGCACCGGCGACCGGGTCGCCCGGCAGGGCGGCCACCTGGTGCATCTGGGCCGCCTCGACCAGCAGGTCAAGGTGCGCGGCTACCGCGTGGAGCTCGGCGAGATCGAGGCCGCTCTGCGCGAACTGCCCGGTGTACGCGATGCGTTGGTGGTGGCGGTGCCGGGCGCGGACGGCGAGAGCGACCTGGAGGCGGTGTGCACCGGGGCGGCCGCCGAGCCGCAGGAGCTGCTCGCCGCGCTGCGGCTGCGGCTGCCCGCGTACATGGTGCCGCGCGGCATCAGCCGCTACGAGGAGCTGCCGCTCAACGCCAACGGAAAAGTCGACCGCAAGTCCGTGACCGCCGAGGTCGCCGCCCAATACGCCTGAAGGTGAGCCGAGATGAGCCCCGAAAGTCTGCTGTCAGCACCTCCCATGGCGTCCGCGCCTCCCATGGCTTCCCCGCCTCCCATGGCTTCCCCGCCCGCCCTGGCCGCGCCCGCCATGGCCTCCGCGCCACCCACGGTGTCCGGTGACCGTTTCCGGCACGCGATGGCGCGGCTGCCCACGGGGGTCTCCGTGGTCACCGCGACCGGCCTCGACGGTCCCGTCGGCTGCACCGTGAACGCGGTCATGTCGCTGTCCCTGCAGCCGCCTTCCCTGCTGGTGTCGCTGACCACCGGCAGCCGTACGCTGCGGCAGATCCTGGACAGCGGGACCTTCGGCGTGAACGTGCTGCCCTGGTCCGCCCGGCACCTTGCGGGGCAGTTCGCCGTGGGCACCGCCGCCCAGCGCTTCGCCGGCGTGGACTGGGAGCAGCGGCACGGTGCGCCCGTGCTCACGGCGGCCGCGGTGGGCGTGGTGTGCGAGGTCGGCGACACGGTACGGCTGCACGACCACACGCTCATCGCCGGGACCGTGCTGTGGACCTACGCCGACGAGCGGCCCCCGACCGTGCTGTACGGCGACGGGCAGTACCGCGTGGGAGGTACGTCATGAGCAAACCGCACGTCACGGCCGAGCCCGTCGTCCTCATCGCCGAACCCCTCTCCCCCGCCACCCTCGACGCGCTCGGCCCCGCCTTCGACATCAGGCACTGCGACGGCGCCGACCGGGCTGCGCTGCTCGCCGCGCTCGCGGACGCCGACGCCGTCCTGGTGCGCTCGGCGACCCGGGTGGACGCCGAGGCCATCGCCGCGGCGCCGCGTCTGAAGGTCGTCGCCCGCGCCGGTGTGGGCCTCGACAACGTCGATGTGCCCGCCGCGACCCGTGCGGGTGTGCTCGTGGCGAACGCGCCCACCTCGAATGTCGTCACCGCGGCCGAGCTAGCCTGCGGTCTGCTCCTGTCCACCGCGCGCCATATCCCGCAGGCCAACTCCGCGCTGAAGAACGGCGCGTGGCAGCGTTCGAAGTACACCGGCGTCGAGCTCAGCGAGAAGACCCTCGGCGTCATCGGCCTGGGCCGGATCGGCGCGCTCGTGGCGCACCGGATGGCCGCGTTCGGGATGCGCGTCGTCGCGTACGACCCCTACGTGCCGCAGGCGCACGCGGCCAGGGCGGGCGTGGAACTGCTGCCGCTCGACGAGCTGCTCGGCGTAGCGGACTTCCTCACCGTGCATCTGCCCAGGACGCCCGAGACCGTGGGGCTCATCGGCGCCGATGCGCTGCGCCGGGTGAAGCCGGGCGTGCGGATCGTCAACGCGGCCCGTGGCGGCATCGTCGACGAGGAGGCGCTGTACGCGGCGCTCACGGAGGGCCGGGTCGGGGGCGCGGGCCTTGACGTCTATGACCGGGAGCCCTGCACGGACTCCCCACTGTTCGCTCTCGACCAGGTGGTGTGCACCCCGCACCTGGGGGCCTCCACCGACGAAGCGCAGGAGAAGGCCGGGGTCGCCGCCGCCGAATCGGTGCGCCTCGCGCTTGCCGGCGAGCCGGTGCCGGACGCGGTGAACCGGGTGGCTGTTCAGATGGCGGAGGTGGCCTCGGCCGCGTAGCCGTCACCTGCCCCCCGCCCCCGCGCTCGCCTCCTGCCGCCCCGCCCTCGCCGCCCGTGCGGCGGGGGCGGGGCCTCGTCATGTCCGGTCCCGGCGACCGCGGCACATTCCGGTCGGGGGCACTGTGTGCCACCGCCTTCCGCTTCCGCCCGACGGGGCCTGCTCGGCAGGCTCGGTATCTCGACCCCTCTGTGGATCAACGTCTCGAATCCCACCGGGAGAAACCAATGGATATTCGGCAACTTCGGACTTTTCACCGTGTAGCCGCGCTGGGGAGCTTCACCCGGGCGGCGGCCGAGCTGAACTACGCGCAGTCGAGCGTGACCGCGCAGATCAAGAGCCTGGAAGTGTCCCTCGGCAGTGAGCTGTTCGAGCGGGTCGCGGGGAAGGTCAAGCTCACCCCCGCCGGCACCCGGCTGCTCCCGTACGCCGGGCAGATGCTGTCGCTCGCGGACGAGGCGCGCGGTGCGGCCTCGCCCGACGCGCAGCCCGAGGGCGTCCTCACGATCGGCACGATGGAGAGCATCACCTCCTACCGGATGCCGACCGTCCTGGAGTACTTCCACCACCGCTACCCGCGGCTGCAGATCGCGCTGCGGCCGAGCCTGTGCGCGGAGACGCTGCACTCGCTGCGCCAGGGCGTGTTCGACGCGGGCTTCCTGATGGAGGCCGAGACGCAGCACTCCGGCGTGCACAGCGAAGTCCTGGGCGTGGAGCCGCTGGTGATCGTGGCGGCGCCCGGGCACCGGCTCGCCGACGAGGTGAAGGTGGAGACCGACGAGCTGCGCGCCGAGTCGGTGCTCGCGCCCGAGGCCGGCTGCGCCTACCGGGAGCTTCTGGAGGCGGAGCTGAACAACGGCACGGGCGAGCCGGTGCCGTTCCTGGAGTTCGGCAACATCGAGGCGATCAAGCGCGGCGTCAGCGCGGGCCTCGGCGTCAGCATGCTGCCGCGGATGACGGTCGCCGACGAGCTGACCGCCGGCTCGCTGGTGCCGCTGGCCTGGGAGCCGCCGTTCGAGCTCTACACGCAGCTCGCCTGGCGCAAGGGCTCCCAGCTGTCCCGTGAGCGCCAGGTGTTCGTGGAGCAGGTCATCAATTTCCTCAGCCAGGAGTACCAGGAGGGCTGATACCTGACCTCGCGGCCCCGACTCCCGGTCTCCGGAAAAGCCCTCGCATGAGCGTTCCGCATGCTGCGCATGAATGGATTCGCTTTATCGATCGGTAGAGCCGATTACGGCCATCTGTCACGCCGAACTCATCTCCTGGACTTCCCTCTCGGCACCGCAGAGACTTTTAGAGTCCCAGTTACACAACAAGGAGAAACCCCATGTCCCAGGTCATGCTCCCGGCGAAGCGGTTTGTCGTGTCGAGCGTGTCTTCCGATGCCCATATGTGGAATCTCGTCTTTCTGCAGCTGCTGCTCGAGGAGCAGGGCGCGCACGTCACCAACCTGGGAGCCTGTGTGCCCGACGATCTCATCATCGAAGAATGCCGTCGCTCGCGACCCGATGCCCTTGTCATCAGCACGGTCAATGGACATGGACATCTCGACGGTCTGCGACTGATCCGCCGAATACGCAGCGAACCAGATCTGGCGGATCTGCGGGTGGTGATCGGCGGGAAGCTGGGAGTGCGCGGCGCCGAGAACATCGTATTCGCCGAGGAATTGGCGCTCAGCGGTTATGACGCGGTGTTCGAGGCGGACGGCGGTATCGAGAACTTCCAGGAATTCCTGGGCACGCTCGACGCTCCCGCCGAGCGGCCCGCGCTCGCTTCCGCGGCGGTGGCCGCATGAATACTCCGGTACGCACTTCCGACGGCGCCGTGGCCGCTGCCCGTACGCAGGGCCGGTTCTCGCGCTATGTGCACCAGGCGCATGCCGACGGCCGGCTCGTGGTCCAGCCGCGGATGGGCTTCGCGGACCTCGCCACGATGCGGGAAGGGCTGCTCGGGGTGCGCGGCGCCGATGCCACGGCGACCGGCACGATCACCCTGGACAGCTACACCCGCGTCAACGACCACGACTCCGCGCGGGAGGCGCTGCGCACCGGCGCGGAGCTGAACGGCTTCCCGCTGGTGGCCCACGGGCCCGATACGACACGGCAGTTGCTCGACGCCGTGTCCGGTCCCGGGTTCCCGGTGCAGGTCCGCCATGGTTCCGCGCTGCCCTATCCGCTGTTCAAGGCGATGGTCGCCGCGGGTGTCGACGCCACCGAGGGCGGCCCCGTGTCGTACTGCCTGCCCTACAGCCGTGCCCCCATCAGCGAGGCGGTCAAGGCGTGGGCGCTGTGCTGCGAACTGATCGCCGCACAGCCCGATCCCATGCACCTGGAGAGCTTCGGCGGCTGCATGCTGGGCCAGCTGTGCCCGCCGAGTCTGCTGGTCGCCCTGAGCGTGCTCGAAGGGCTGTTCTTCCGTGAGCACGGCCTGAGCGACATCTCGCTGAGCTATGCCCAGCAGACCCACCCGGGCCAGGACCTGGAGGCCATCGCCGCGCTGCGGCGCCTGGCCGGTGAGCGGCTCGCCGAGGCCGACTGGCACGTGGTGCTCTACACGTTCATGGGGGTGTTCCCGCGTACGTCCGTGGGGTCGTTCCGGATCCTCGAGGAGAGCGTCCGGCTCGCGGTGCGCAGCGGCAGCGAGCGGCTCATCGTGAAGACCCCGGCGGAGGCGCACCGTATTCCGACGATCCCCGAGAACGTGGACGCCCTGGAGTTCGCCGCGTCCATCGCGCGTGACGAAGCGGCCCGCGGCACGGAGGTCGCACCGACCGAGTCGGGGATCTACGAGGAGGCCCGCCTCCTGGTGGACAGCACCCTGGAGCTGGCCCCGACGGTCGGCGAGGCGCTGATCAAGGCGTTCGAGCGCGGTCATCTGGACGTGCCGTACTGCCTGCACCAGGACAACGCCAACAAGTCGCGGGCGTATGTGGACCCGGCCGGGATGCTGCAGTGGGCCGAGGCGGGCCGGATGCCGCTGCGCGTGGAGCGGGACGCCTCGCGGCGGCCGGTCAGCGCCAAGGGCCTGCTCTCGATGCTCGGCTTCAACGAACAGCGCTTCGACCGCGAGCAGTTGACCCACGGCCACCTCCGGGGCCTGCAGTACCCCGGGCGCACTGCGCGGCGGAGCCTGTCGTGAGTGCACCGGGCCAAAGCGGGCTTCGCCGGCACGGCGCGCTGCGTCCTCCCGCCGGTCTCTCCTCGCTGAGCCTGCGCCGTATCCGCGTCCTGCGGATGCGCGCCGTCAACAGCCTTTGCCAGAGCTTCCGTTCCTATCCGAGGAGCACTTCGTGAGCAGCACTCCCACCCTCGATGCCGTACGCGGACGCGGCGCCCTGCGCGCCGTGGTCAGCCGCGGGATCCGTGGCCTGTCGCAGCGCGGCGACGACGGCCGCTGGGTCGGGCTCGACACCGATATCGCCCGGGCCGTTGCGGCCGCCGCGGCCGGCGACGGCGAGGCCGTCGAGTGGGTCTCGTCGGATCCGGCGGACCGGCTTACGCACCTGGCCGCGGGGGACGCCGAACTGACGGTCTCCAACGTGAGCTGGACGCTCGGCCGTGAGGCGTCCGTGCCCGTGCTGTTCGCGGGGGTCACCTGCTACGACGGCGAGGGCTTCCTGGTCCGCGCGGACAGCGGTATCACCACTCCCGAACAGCTCGCCGGGCAGCGGGTCGCGGTGCAGGCGGGCACCACCAGCGCCGCCAACCTCGCTTCCTGGTACGGCAAGCGGGGCCTCGCGGTCGAGCCGGTCGCCCACGCCACGCCCGCCGAGACCCTGGCCGCCTACGCCGACGGCGCGTGTGTGGCGTACGTACTGGACCGGGTGGCGCTCGCCGGTGAGCGGGCCGCGCTCGCGGACCCGGACGCGCACCGGATCCTCGACACCGCCATCTCGCGGGAGCCGATGGCCGCCGCCGTGCGCGACGACGACGCCAGCTGGTTCCGCCTGTGCCGCTGGGTGCTGCAGCTCCTGGTCTCCGCCGAGCACCACGTCGAGGAGGTCGGCGAGCGGGAGAAGGCCCTCGCCCAGGCCGCCGAGGCGGCGGGCGCGCACGGTCCCGCGATCGGCCTCGACCAGGACTGGGCCGCCCGTGTCCTGGCCGCGGTCGGCACCTACGCGGACGTCTACGAGCGCAACCTCGGCCCGGCCACGGGCCTGAACGTGCCGCGGGGCCTCAACGAGCTGTTCACCCGCGGCGGCCTGCAGTACGCGGTGCCCCTGCACTGACCGCCCGCCAACTTCCTGCGTCACCACCGAGTTCCTCACCACCGAGTTCCTCACCCCCGAGAAAGGCTCCTTCCCCATGAGTTCCGACACCCGCGCGGCCGGCGAGACGAAGGGCGCGGTAGAGCTGACCGCCGCCATGGTGCTCTCCGGCACTCTCGGCGTCTTCGTCATCGAGTCCGGCGCCTCGCCCTTCAACGTGGTGTTCTTCCGCTGCCTGTTCGGCACCATCGCCCTGGGTCTGTACTGCCTGGTGCGCGGCTTCTTCAAGAACCACGGGTTCACGCCGAAGAAGCTGGGCCTGGCCGCGCTCGGCGGCGCGTTCATCGTCTTCAACTGGGCGTTCCTCTTCGAGTCGTACGAGGGCACGTCCATCTCGGTGGCGACGGTCGTCTATCACACGCAGCCCTTCTACGTGGTGCTGCTGGGCGCCCTGCTGTTCCGCGACAAGCTCACCGCCACCAAGTTCGGCTGGCTCGGTGTCGCCTTCGTGGGTCTGATCCTGGTCGCCGGGGTGTCCGCGTCGGACCTGACCGGCGGCGGTGACAGCGCCTATCTGAAGGGCCTGGGCTTCGCCCTGCTCGCCGCCGTGTTCTACGGCGCCTCGACGGTGATCACCAAGCGCGTCACGGGTGTGAAGCCGCACCTGGTGGCGCTGGTGCAGCTGGTTCTCGGCATCTTCCTGCTGCTGCCGTTCACCGCGCTGAGCGAGACCAAGGACCTCGGCGCCGACTGGGGCTGGCTGATCGGCCTCGGTCTGATCCACACCTGCGTGATGTACGTCCTCATGTACTCCGCGTACCAGAAGCTGCCCACCCCGAAGATCGCCGTCCTGGCGTTCGTCTACCCGGCCGTCGCGATGCTCATGGACTGGGCCGTCTACGGCCACAGCGTGAGCCTGCTGCAGGCCCTCGGCATTCCGCTGATCGTGGCCGCGAGCCTGGGCATCAACCTGGGCTGGTCCTTCAAGGGCAAGGCCGCCACGACCGCCGCCGCCCCGGCGGCCGCGAAGCCGGCCGTCGAGGAGCCCGCCGCCCAGGAGCCGGCCGTCGACACCGACGCCGACAACGAGACCAAGATCGAAATCAAGTCCGGAGGCACCCGATGACACTCGTCACCGACCCCAAGGCCCCGCGCGTCGCCATCGTCGGCGCGACCGGCGCCGTCGGCAACACCCTGATCGGCCTGATCGAGCAGCGCGGCCTTCGCTACCGCGACATGAAGCTGGTCGCCTCGGCCCGCTCGGCCGGCACGGAGCTGACCGTGGACGGCGTCGCCTACCCGGTGCAGGCCGTGGACGAGTTCGACTTCTCCACCGTCGACCTGGCGTTCTTCTCGGCGGGCACCGAGGCGAGCGAGCAGTGGGTGCCCAAGGCCACCGCGGCCGGTGCTGTCGTCATCGACAACACCATCGCCTACCGCATGGACCCGGACACCCCGCTCGTCGTGCCGCAGGTCAACGCGCACGAGCTGGACCGGCGCCCGAAGTCCGGTGTGATCGCCAACCCCAACTGCTCGACGATTCCGCTGGTGCGCCTGCTCAAGGGCGTCGAGGAGAGGTGGGGCATACGCCAGGCCGTCGTCAGCACCTACCAGGCCGCGTCCGGCCTCGGCCACCCCGGCGTGGACGAGCTGCGCGACGCCAGCCGCGCGACCCTGGAGCACCCCGAGGAGGCGTACCCCAACAAGGAGTTCACGCCCTCCCTCGCCTTCAACGTCATCCCGAAGATCGACCGCTTCCTGGACACCGGCTTCACCCTGGAAGAGCAGAAGATGCTCCAGGAGTCCCGGAAGATCCTCGGCATCCCGCACCTGGACGTCACCACCACGTGTGTCCGCGTGCCGGTCGTCAACGGTCACTCGGAGGCCGTGTGGATCGAGACGCAGGGCGTCGTGGACCGCACGGAGCTCGTCGAGGTACTCGCCGCGCTGCCCGAGGTGACGGTCCACGACCGTGAGTCGCCGCGCGAGTTCCCCACCCCGGCCACCATCGACGACCCCAACCAGGTGCACGTCGGCCGGGTCCGCGTGAACCCCAACAACCCGCGCGCCTTCTGGCTGTGGCTGGTCGCCGACAACCTCACCATCGGCGCCGCGCTCAACGCGATCCAGATCGCCGAGGAGCTCATCGCCCGGGAGACGCTGTGATGGGCTCGCCGCCGACGGCGCCAGCGGAGCAGGTCAAGGTCCTCAAGTTCGGCGGGTCCAGCTTCCGGACCCTGGCCGCGTACGGGCAGCTGGCCGAGGCACTGTCGCAGCGGGTCGAGGAGGAGAACACCCGTCTGGTGGTCGTGGTGAGCGGCCAGCCGGGCGAGACGGAACAGTTCCGTGAGCGCCTCAGCCAGGTCAACCGGCACCCCGAGGACGAGACCGTCGCGGGCCTGCTCACCCTGGCCGACACGGTCGGCGCGCAGCTCCTGGCCACCGCCCTGCACCGGGCGGGCCGCAGCGCGACGGTGCTGGCCGGCCATCAGCTCGGCCTGGTCACCGACTCGGCGTTCATGTGGGCGCGCTTGGAGCACACCGACCCGGAGCCGCTGCGCACCGCGCTCAGCGAGAACGAGATCGTGGTGGTGCCGGGCGGCCAGGCCGCGGACAAGCAGGGCCGGCCGACCTGGCTCGGCAAGAACAGCTCGGACCTGTCGGCGGTGGCGGTCGCCGCGGCCGTGGGCGCCCGCGCCTGCGAGATCCACTCGGACGTCGACGGCATCTACAGCTCGGACCCGCATCTGATCACGGGCTCGCAGCTGCTCGGCCAAGTGTCGTACAACACGGCCGCGTTGATGTCGCTCTACGGCGCGAAGGTGCTGCACCGAAGGGCGGTGCGGCTCGCCCAGCGCAACAAGATCGAGATCGTCTGCCGCTACAACAGGGCGCCGTTCCCCACCGGTTCGGTGATCGGGACCGCCGGTTCGTCGGTGGCCGCCGTGGTGCTCAACCAGCGTTCCGCGGCCCTGCGGTACGCCACGGACGAGCTCGCCGACCAGGCGTTCGCCGTCTTCCACGGCGCCAACATCGATGTCGTACGCCTGACTTCGGGGCCGCTGGTGGCCATCACGGGCGGCTTCGTCGACCTGCCGGAGTTCCAGCGCCGCAACGGCATCACCCCGGGCGAGTACGCGGGTGTGCCGGTGACCGCGGTGCGCGGCAGCCAGGTGGCGACCCAGCTGGCGGCCGACGAGGAAGACGCGCTGCACGTCTCGCAGCGCCTGCACGACTACGTGAACCGTCCCGGCGCGGACGTGGACCCGAACGCGCCACTGCTAGAGATGCAAGGAGCCTGACACTGATGACCGCGACCACCGACCACGGCGTCCCGGCCGCCCCCGTCCTCACCCCGACCTTCCGCGAGATAGCCCTGCCCGACACGGTGCGGGACGCTCTCGGCGGGCAGCTGGCGCAGCTGCCCGACCCCAATACCGACATCGACCGTTCGATGACCCGGCTGCTGCAGATCTTCGCGGACCTGCCGACCGAACTGCTCCAGCAGATCCTGGACTTCGGCCGTCATATCGACACCCCGGGCGTCTCCCTGGTCAGCAATCTGCCGGTGGACGCCGATCTGCCCGACACCCCTTCGGACGGCGGTCCGAGCACCGACAAGAAGACCTTCGTGGCCGAGGGCGTGCTGCTCGGGCTCAGCGGTCTGCTCGGCGAGCCGATGGGCGTACTGACCGAGAAGGCCGGGCAGTTGGTGCACGATGTCATCCCGGTCGCGGGTGGCTCGATGACCCAGACGAACCAGGGTTCAGAGGTCTTCCTCAACTTCCACAGCGACATCATGCACGACGTGATCGGCCGCTATGACGTGGCGAACCCCGACTTCCTGGTGCTCAGCTGCCTGCGTTCCGACCACGAGGGCATCGCGGGCACCTTCTACGCCGACGCCCGTGACATCTCGGCCGCGCTGCCTCCGGAGACCCTGGAGACGCTGCGCAGCCCGCTGTTCCGCCTGAACGCGCCGGGCAGTTACGTCCGTGACGTCGCGGGCGGCCAGGACGTCCTGTCCGAGCCGGTGCCGATGATCAACGGCCATGCCGACTACCCCGAGATCGCGATCTCCGCCAATGGCGTGCACCCGCTCACCAGCGGTGCCCGCGAGGCCCTGGACACCCTCCAGGAGGTCTGCCGCAAGGTCGCCCACCAGGTACAGCTGAGGCCGGGCCAGGCCCTGTTGATCAACAACCGCAAGGGCGTGCACGCCCGGTCCACGTTCACCGCGCGCTACGACGGCCGTGACCGCTGGCTGCAGCGGACCTACGTGCGCCGCAGCCTGTGGAACGTGCGCTACCGCGTGACCGAGGAGAACCGCCGGATCCACTACTGACCGGCACTCCCCCGCGTCAGTGACCAGCACCCCCGCGTCACTGACCGGCACCGCCGCGTCCCACAGAGGCCCCCGTGCCCGCGCCGAGCGATCCTCGGCGCGGGCACGGGGGCGCTCGCGTCCCGGGCCGCCGTGGCATCGACCGGTCATTCCCCTCGCGGCCATGAGCGGACCGCTGCGCAGGCCCCCTCGCGCGGACCATGATCGACGTATTCGCAGGCAGAACGGCAGCGAAGCGAGTCGAGGGAGATCATGGGTACGACACTGGCGCAGAAGACATGGGACGCCCATGTCGTGCGGCGTGCGAGCGGCGGCGACGATCTGCTCTACGTCGATCTGCAGCTGCTCCACGAGGTGAACACCCCGCAGGCCTTCGACCGGCTGCGGGCCGCGGGCCGCGGTGTGCGCCGCCCCGATCTCACCGTCGGCACCGAGGACCACAACACGCCCACCCTCGCCCTCGACCGGGTCATCAAGGACCGCGAGGGCCGCCGGCAGGCCGAGCTCATGCGTTCCAACTGCGCCGAGTTCGGCATCCCGCTGCACAGGTTCGGCGACCCGGGCCAGGGCATCGTGCATGTCATCGCGCCCGAACTCGGCCTGGTGCGGCCCGGGATGACGATCGTGTGCTGCGACTCGCACACCACGACGCTCGGCGCGTTCGGGGCGCTGGCGTTCGGGATCGGCGCGAGCCAGGTCGAGCATGTGCTCGCCACCCAGACGCTGCCCATGCGGCCGCTGAAGACCATGGCCGTGAACGTCGAGGGCACCCTGCCCGAGGGGGTCAGCGCCAAGGATCTGGTGCTCGCCCTGATCGCCCGGATCGGCACCGCGGGCGGCCAGGGGCACATCATCGAATACCGCGGCGAGGGTGTGCGGGCGCTGTCGATGGAAGCCCGGATGACGCTGTGCAACATGTCCGTCGAGGCCGGCTCACGGGCCGGGATGGTCGCCCCGGACGAGACCACGTTCGCCTATCTCGCGCAGTGCCCCGGCATGCCGCAGGGCGCGCAGTGGGACAGCGAGGTCGCGTACTGGCGCAGCCTCGTCAGCGACGCGGACGCGCACTTCGACAAGGAAGTCACCCTCGACGCGAGCGTGTTGAGCCCGTACGTGTCGTGGGGGACCAATCCGGCGCAGAGCGTCCCGCTCGACGACCGGGTGCCCGCGGCCGACGGCTTCGCCACCGCGGCGGAGCGCGCGGCGGCCGAACGGGCCCTCGCCTACATGGACTTGAAGCCCGGCACGGCCCTGCGGGACATCACGGTCGACACCGTCTTCCTCGGTTCGTGCACCAACAGCCGGATCGAGGACCTGCGGGCCGCGGCCGATGTGCTGCGCGGACGCAAGGTCGCCGACGGGCTGCACATGATGATCGTGCCCGGCTCCGCGCGGGTGCGCCTGCAGGCCGTGGAGGAGGGCCTCGACCGGGTCTTCGCCGAGGCCGGCGCCGACTTCCGGGTGGGCGCGGGCTGTTCGATGTGCGCGGCCCTCAACGAGGACCGGCTGCTTCCGGGCCAGCGCGCCGCCTCCACCAACAACCGCAACTTCGAGGGCCGGCAGGGCCGCGGGTCGCGCACCCACATCGTGTCGCCCGCCGTCGCCGCCGCCACGGCCGTCACCGGACGGCTTTCCTCGCCCGCCGATCTGTGAGCCGGAGTCCCGCCATGGAGAAGTTCACCGTCCATACCGGCACCGCCGTACCGCTGCGCCGTACCGATGTCGACACCGACCAGATCATCCCGGTGCGGTTCTGTGCGAGCACGAGCCGCACCGGCCACGCCGACGCCCTGTTCGCCGACTGGCGCGCCGAGGAGGGCTTCGTCCTGGAGCGGCCCGAGCGCAAGGGCGCCACCGTCCTTGTCGCGGGGCACGACTTCGGCACCGGCTCGTCGCGCGAGTACGCGGTGTGGGCGTTGCAGGACTACGGCTTCCGGGCCGTGATCGCGCCCCGCTTCGGCGATATCTTCCGCGGCAACTCGCTGATGAACGGCCTGCTCACGGTCGTGGTTCCGGCCTCGGTGGTGGAGCGCCTGTGGGAGCTGACGGAGGCCGACCCGCACGTGGGCGTCACCGTCGACCTGGAGCGCCTGGAAGTGCGATGTGCGGGGCTCGTCCAGGGCTTCACCCTCGACGAGGACATCAGGCGCCGGCTTCTCGGCGGCCTGGACGCCATCGCCGACACCCTGCGCTTCGAGCCGGACATCGCACGGTACGAGTCGACGCGCAGGCCCGCGCTCCCGATGACGCGCGAGCCGCTGCCTGTGACCGGCGAGCCGCTTCCGGGGCCGCCCGAGCCGCTTCCGGCAGCGCGATGAAGCTGTCGCAGTGCGCGGCGTTCGTCGCCATCGCGGACACCGGCAGCTTCACCAACGCCGCCCGCGCCCTGGGCATCAGCCAGTCCGCCGTCAGCCACGCCATCGCGGGCCTGGAGGCGGAACTCGGGGTGTCCCTGATGGTGCGTGACCGGTCGGGTGTGGAGCTCACCGACGCCGGGCGGCGGGCCCTGGAGCCCGCGCGCGCCACGGTGGCGCAGTCCGAGCGGGTCCGGCAGGCCGTGCACGGCGAGGGCACGGAACCGGAGGGCATCGTGCGGATCGGCACCAGCCAGAGCTTCGCGGCCCGCCTTCTGCCCGCCCTGATGTCCGAACTGCACACCCGCCACCCGCTGTTGGAGATCGAGCTGCGTGAGGGCAGTGACGCCCAGATCGCCCAGTGGCTGCGCGGCCACGGTATCGATATCGGCATAGTGAGCCTGCCCAAGCAGGGCCTTGCCACCGTGCCGCTGCTGCAGGACGAGATGTTCACGGTGCTGCCGCTCGACCACTCGCTGGCCGCGCACACCGAGCTCGGCATCCATGAGCTCGACGGGGAACCGTTCCTGATGCCGGTCGGCGGCATCGAGGCCCTGGTGCGCGCCGCGTTCCGCACCGCGGGCCTGGAGCCCGCGATCAGCCACCACGTACGCGATATCAACGCGCTGCTCGCGATGGTCGCCGCCGGGCTCGGCACGACGGTGCTGCCCCGGCTCGCGCTGCCGGCGGCGCTGCCCGATGTCCGTCTGGTGCCGCTGTCCCCGCCGATCGTGCGGCACTTGGGTATCGGCACCCGGCTCGGCTCGCAGGACCTTCCCGTGGCGGCGGCCTTCATCGACGTGGCGCGGTCACTGGCGCTGCGCAACGACTGGAGGAGGCTGCCCGTTGCGGTCTAGGCGAGCGCTCCGGCGCCCTGCGGCCCGCTTGCGCGGACGGTCACACCACGGGCCGGGTCGGCGCGTGCCGGACACCCAGCACGGTGCAGCCGGTCTCGGTGCTGACCTGGTGCACGCTGCCCGGCTCCTCGATGACGAGGTCACCCGCCCGGTACCGGTCACCGTTGTCGTTGCACAGCTCCCCTTCGAGTACGAGGATCAGCTCGTAGCCGAGGTGTTCGTGCAGGTCGCCATGGGCTCCCGGGGCCATCCGGGTAATCATCGCGGCGCCGGAGGCATCGTCGTCGGTGACATAGAGGCGGTGCAGGTCGACGCCGGCCCGGCCGGGCTCCTGCCAGCGCTCCCAGCGCAGCGCGTCGAGGCCCACGGGGTCGAAGATGTCGCGCAGGACGGTGACGTCGCGCTGCTGCGGCTCGGCGGTGGGGGCGGCGGGCTTGGTGACGACGGACATGGGTGTACTCGCTTTCACGTGCCGGAGGAGTGGGACGAGGCTTGCGGGTGGGGCGGATCGGCGGGTGAACTCCCGCTCCTAGGCGGCGAGTCGGGCCGCGCGTGTCAGGACGGGGGCGGTCACGTCGGCCGCGATGGCGTCCGCGTTCTGCACGAAGTCCGTCCAGAAGCCGGGCCTGCTGCTGCCGCCCTGCATGAACCAGCGGGTGTGCTCGGTGGGAATGCCGAGGACGTAAAGGCCCTCGTCGGCCTTGCCCGTGCCGTCCACCGGATGGAAGGGCGCCGCGGTCACGGCGACACCGCCGGTGTCGAACCGGTCGCCGTCCGCGCCGTGGTTGACGTACGAGGTCCAGATGCCCTGCTCGCGCAGGCTGCGGGTCAGCGGGTGCGGGTCGAGACGCACATCGGGCGTGGGGATACGGGCGTCGACGATGGTGTCGACGAGGACCTTGGAGCCCGCGACGTACGGCGAGTGCACGGCGAAGCGTCCCGATGCGGCGTCCGGCAGGAAGCGGGTGTCGGGTCCGGCGACGCGGAGCAGTCCGCAGTCGAGGAGCGCCGCGACCTGCTGCAGGCGGGTGCGCGGCGGTCCTGCGGCGAGGAAGGAGCTGCGCGGCACGTACCAGCCGAGGAAGTCCTCGCGGTGCGAGGTCGGGGTGAGGCCGGCGTAGTCCACGAGGGCGCGGATCACGGCGCGGGAGTCGCGGATGACGTCGAGTGCGGCCTTGAGCGGGTCGTCGACATTGCCCGCCTCGGCGTGCGCCAGGTCGTCGGCGAGGGCGGCCACGAGGGCCCGCCCGAACTCCTCGGGGCTGTCGAAGTGCCGGCCCGCGAACGGCCGTGCCTGCTCGTCCAGATCGATACGGGGCACGTCTTCGAGTCCGTATCCGGCGGCGATGGCGACGACGTCGGGTACGCCGGTCTCGGCGGCGGCGACCACTTCGGCTTCGAACGCGGCGGATTTGCCGGGGCCGTAGCGGGCGGTCAACGTCGTCGCGTAGTAGACGAGTTCGACCTCGGCGAGCAGCCAGGGCAGGGCGTCGTCGGCGAAGGAGATCGCGCCGTGGCGGCTGTGGGCGAGGATGCGCTCCGTCGTGAACAACGCGTGGTCGTAGCGGTGGTCGTGGTGCTTCTGGTTGCGGCCGCGGGCGGGCAGCGGCATCGCGCTGCGCGACCCCGCGACGATGACGGGTTCGCGGCCGCTCGGCCGGTAGACGAGTCCGTCGTCGCCGTTGTCCTCGAAGGTGCCGCCGCGGCCCTCGGTGAGCGCGGCCATCACGTCGTAGAAGGAAAGGCCGAGTCCGAGGACGCCGACGGTGGAGCCCGCCGGGATGGCGTCGAGCGGCATATCAGCCGCCGAGTCGCCCGCGATATACCGCAGCTGTGGGTGCTCCTTGGCGAAGGCGGCCAGATGGCGCTGGGTGCCGGTGAGTTCGGGAGTGGTGTGCCCGGTGGTGAGGATGACCCGGTCGGCGGTGAGGTGGGCGCCTTCCCTGAGGGTGAGGCGATAACCGTCGGCGGTCCGCTTCAATTCATCGACCGTCGCCTTGACGGGTATCAGCCTGACTTTCTCGGGGAGGTTTTCCTCGATGGTTTTCAGAATGAACTGCATATAGCGGCCGTGCAGGGCGCGCGGCGCATAGCTGTTGGGCCCCGGGTACTCCGGGTCGACGGCGCTCCACCACTGCGCGAGGGAGGGCCCGGCGCCGGGTCTTGCGGGGCCGCCGTCCGGCTGCCCGGAGAACGCGGAGACCTCGTCGGCCACCGTGTTCATCAGAAACCAATCCGGCTGGTCGGTGCGCCAGATACGGCCGCTGCCGATCTGGTGCGAGTCGATGAGGTAGATCTCCATGGCCTCGTCGATGCGGCTTTCGGCGAGGCGGGCCGCCATGCGCTCCAGGATGGAAAGTCCCCTGGGCCCGCTGCCGACTATTGCCACCTTCATTTATCTACACCTTTCGGTCTGCGGTTCCCGTCTCGCTGCACCCAAAAGATATGAGCCGCTGTATCTACAGTTCAAGACGGGTTTATTGATGCATCGCATGAGCGTTGTTCATGCGATTTCGTTGATACGGCCGGTTCGCCGGCCGGGAAGGGAAGCAGGAAATGGACAAGGATCAGCGCCCCGGGCAGGAGCGGGGCCGGCGCCCGGCGCTCCTCGTGCTCGACCTCATCAACGAGATCGTGCACCCCGAGGGCAAGTACGCGGCGGACGGCTACTACGCGCAGGCCCGCGACCGTGGCGTCATCGAGCACACCGCGGAGGCCATCGCACGGGCCCGCGCGGCGGACATCCCGGTGATCTACGTCGTGGTCGGCTTCGGCGAGGGCTATCCGGAATGGCCATCGGGCTCGCCCGTCTTCGAGAAGGCCAAGGCCGACCAGCGGCTGCTCCTGGGCACGTGGGCGACGCGGGTGCACGACGCGCTCGCACCCGCGCCCGGGGAGCCGGTCGTCGCCAAGCACCGCATCAGCCCGTTCCACGGCACGAACCTCGAACTCCTCCTCCGTACACAGGAGATCGACACGCTGCTGCTCACCGGGGTCTCCACCGAACTGGTCGTCCTGACCACCGCGCAGGCGGCCCACGACCGCGACTACCGCGTGCAGGTCCTCGAGGACGCGACGCTCGCCGGCGACCAGGAGATCCACGAGGCGGCGCTCAAGGTGCTGTCGCGTATCGCCACGGTCACGACGGTCGAGGACGCGCTGCCCGCGCGTGGGTCTGCGGCTGCGGCTGCGCCTGCCGCCGCCGACACAGCCGATGCAGCCGCGTAAGTCACCCGTCAGGGAAGGGAGTTGAGGGAGAGAGATGACCAACCGGGCAGCATCCCGCTTCGGCACGGTCGGGGCGTCGGCGACGTACGCCGTCTTCGACATGGTCGCCGAGCTGCGCGCACAGGGCGTGGAGATATTCGACCTGGGCGGCGGCGAACCCGACTTCGACACTCCTGAGCACGTCGTGGACGAGGCGGTGGGCGCGCTGCGCGACGGCTTCACGCACTACACCCCGAGCCGCGGCGTGCCCGCGCTCCTGGAGGCCGTCGCCGACAAGCTCGCCAAGGACAACGGCGTGATGGCCGACCCGGCGAGCGACATCATCGTCACGCCGTCCGCCAAACACGCCCTGTTCGCCGCGCTGTTGACGGTGCTCGACCCCGGCGACGAGCTGCTCGTGCCGACGCCGAGCTGGGTCAGTTACACGGCGATGGCCCGGCTGATCGGCGCGCGGCCGGTGCAGATCGCCCTCGACGGCGCGAACGGCTTCCGGATCACCAGGGAGCTGCTCGAACAGCATGTGACACCGCGCACCAAGGCCCTGCTCGTGAACTCGCCGAACAACCCCACCGGCCGGTCCCTGACCACCGAAGAGGCCCGCGCGATCAGCCGGTTCGCGGCCGAGCACGAGATACTTCTGATCTCCGACGAGATCTACGAGAAGATCCTCTACGACGGCAACGAGCACCTCAGCCTGGCCTCGCTGCCCAGCTGCGCCGACCGCACGATCACCGTGAACGGCTTCTCCAAGGGCTACGCGATGACGGGCTGGCGCCTCGGCTACGCGGCGGGGCCCACCGATCTGATGGCACAGATGCTCAAGGTGCAGCAGCACACGGTGGGTTGCACGGGTTCGTTCGTACAACGCGGCGGCGTCGCGGCCCTCACGGGCCCGCAGGAACCGGTCCAGGAGATGGCCGCCCAGTACGCGGCCCGCCGCGACCTGGTGGTGAACGGCCTCAACTCCCTGCCGGGTATCTCCTGTTCACCCCCGGACGGCGCGTTCTACGCCTTCGCCGACATCCGCGGCACCGGCTTCACCGACTCGTCGTCCTTCGCCCAGTGGCTGCTGAAGGAAGCAGGCGTCGCCCTGATGCCGGGCTCCGCCTTCGGCCCGGGCGGCGAGGGCTACGTACGCCTGTCGTTCGCGACGTCCCCGGAGGTCCTGGCGGCGGCGATCGACCGGATGGGCCAGGCCCTGTCCCTGCGGGGCTGAGGCCGCAAGGGAGTCCGGGACTCCCCCGCGGCGGCCCGCCGCCCGATGGAGAGCGCCCCCGTTGCCCGGCCGCGTGCCGGGAACGGGGGCGCTTTTGTCGTTGCGGGTGCCGGTCTCCCCGGCCGGGGGCCGCGCACCGTGCTGTGCTCGGCGCGGATTACGCGCCGTCCTCGTACCCGAGCAGCTGCAGTGCTCCGCGGATCGACGCTTCGAAGGGTTCCGCGGATTCCGCGGAGCGGGCCACCACGTAGCCGCCCTGCACCACGGCGGCGATCATCGCGCCGACCGCCTGCGGGTCGAGCCGGGTGTCGATGTCGCCGTCCGTCTGGCCCTCGGCGACCAGGTCCGCGAGGCGGGCGCGCAGCCAGGCGAAGAGTTCGTCGAGGGGGGCGCGGAGGCGGGCCTCCTCGATGACGTCGAAGTCCATCGTGAGGCGGCCGATGGGGCAGCCGCGCAGTACGTCGCGCTCGCGCAGCAGATAGGACGCGATGCGCTGAACCGCGGTGCCGGGCCCGGCGAAGTGCGCCTCGGCCGCGTCCCGCAGCTCCTGCGCGCTGCGCTGCATCGCCGCGAGGGCGAGGCCCGCCTTGCCGTCGAAGTGGTGGTACATGCTGCCGACGCCGACGCCGGAGCGCTCCTGTATCGCCTTGGGGCTCGTGCCGACGTAGCCCCGCTCCCAGAGCAGTTCGCGGGTGGCTTCGATCAGCCGTTCTGGGGTCGCCATGGCGGCACTGTATCCAGTCGTCCGGGGCCTTGACCAAGGGTTCGACGGGGCATCTGATCAAGGCTTTCGATCGGGTCCCATCAGGCATTCCGCTGGGCGGCGCGGCGCCGTACCGACAGGGCGAGGACCGCTCCGGCCGCGAAGGCCGCCGCGGCGATACCGGCCGACAGACGCAGGCCCGAGGTGAAGTCGGCGGCGGCCGCGGCGAAGGTGCCGAACAGGGCCACGCCGACGGCGCTGCCGACCTGCCGCGAGACGTTGAAGACGGCGGAGGCGATACCGGCGCCCGACGCGGGGGCGGACTCGATGATGGCGGCGGTGGCGGCGAGGGCGGTCATGGTCTGGCCGAGCCCGGTGGCGATCAGGGCGAACAGCAGCACCGGGTAGGGGGTGTCGGGCCGGGCGAGCAGCCAGCCGAGGAAGCCCACGGTGCCGAGGACGAGGCCCGCGGCCATCGGGACGTACGGCCCCGTGCGGGCGGCGACCCTGCTGAACAGGGGGGCGGCGACCAGGCCCATGCAGACCGAGGGCAGCAGGGCGAGTCCGGTGGCCAGGACGCTGAAGCCGCGCTCCTGCTGGAAGTAGAGGGTGGTCAGGAAGAGCATGCCGTAGTAGCCGAGGCTGATCAGCAGGCCGATCGCGGCGGTCGAGGTGAAGGCGCCGGAGCGGAACAGGGACGGCGGCAGCAGCGGTGCGCGCAGGGTGCGGCCCTGTGCCTCGCGGCTCTCCAGCGTGCGCTCCACCAGCGCGAAGGCGGTCAGCGCGGCGACACCGACGGCGAAGGCCGACAGGACCAGCGGTGAGGTCCAGCCCTGCGAGCCGGCCTCGTTGAGGCCGCCGGCCAGGGCGACCAGACCGACGATGCCGAGTACCTGTCCGACCGGGTCCATCTTGCGGGTGGCCGACTTGCGGGCGGTGGCCGGGATATGACGCATCGTCAGGTAGACGGCGAGGGCGGCGACCGGCAGGTTCAGCCAGAACACCGCGCGCCAGTCGAAGCCGGAGATGAGCAGGCCCCCGACGGCGGGCCCGGCGCCGAAGGCGACCGAGGCGACGGCGCCCCAGATCGCGATGGCCCTGGCCCGCACCGCGCGGTCCGGGTAGGTGGCCTGCAGCAGCGCGAGCGACGCGGGCACGAGCAGCGCGGCACCGGCGCCCTGGGCGAGCCGTCCGGCGATCAGCGTGCCGGGGGTCGCGGCGAGACCGCAGGCCAGCGAGGCGACGCTGAAGACACCGAGCCCGGTGAGGAACATCCGGCGGTGCCCGAGCCGGTCGGCGAGACCGCCGCCGAGGAGCAGCAGTCCGGCGAAGACGGTGCTGTAGCCGTCGACGATCCACTGGAGTGCGGCGGCGCCGGTGTCCAGGGAGGTGCGGATATCGGGGATGGCGACGTTGACGACGGTGACGTCCAGCATCACCAGGAAGTAGCCGAGGCTGAGTGCGATCAGCGGGGGCAGGGCGAGCGCGGGCTTGCGGCTCTTGGAAGTCCGCTTGCTCTTGCTGTTCCTGGGAGCCGGGTTGCTGTTCTCGGGGGCCCCGGAGGTGGGCGCGGACGGCTGCGGGGCGGTCCGCTGCGCGCCGGGGGCGATCTCTGCGGTGGTCATGGAAAGAGCATCGGCGCCAGATACTTCGCTGGGCGTCGAAGTGTCGATGTCGTACGCTGTGATCATGCCGAATGCCAGCCGCGCCGCCGGAGAAG
This sequence comes from Streptomyces monticola, assembly GCF_042665355.1. Taxonomy (NCBI): domain Bacteria; kingdom Bacillati; phylum Actinomycetota; class Actinomycetes; order Kitasatosporales; family Streptomycetaceae; genus Streptomyces; species Streptomyces monticola. The sequence goes on from NZ_JBHTCF010000020.1 coordinate 128,176, forward strand.
CCGGGCCCGCCAAGGGAAACCCGGGCCGTCCCGCCCCCCGGAAGTCCCTTCGCCCCGGCACCGCCGCCGAGGACTCCGACCGTCAGGGCGAGCCCCTCAAGCACCAGACCGATATCGCCCGCGCCGCCGCCCTGATCGCCGATCCCTCACGTGCCCGCATCCTCAAGTGCCTGGCCGACGGGCGTGCGCTGCCCGCCAGCGCGCTCGCCGGGGAGGCGGGCGTCAGCGCCGCCACCGCCAGCTCGCATCTCGCCAAGCTCGTCGAGGGCGAGCTCGTCACCGTCAAGGAGCAGGGCCGCCACCGCTACTACCGCCTGGCGGGCCCGGACGTGAGCGCCGCCCTGGAGTCCCTCGCCCTGATCGCCCCGCCGCTGGCGATCACCTCGCTCAAGCAGAGCAACCGCACCAACGCCCTGCACCGCTCCCGCACCTGCTACGACCACCTGGCGGGGCAGCTCGGCGTCGCCCTGATGCGGACCCTGATCGAACGCGGTGTACTCACCGGGCACGACGGCATCCACCGCCCGAAGGAGGCGGTGCGCGACCGGCCGTCCGCGTACGGCCGTGACCTGCGCTACGAACTCACCGACGAGGGCCGTGTGCTCCTTGCCGAGCTGGGCGTCGACGCCGACCGGCTGCCGCCGCGCCGCCCCGCGATCCGCTACTGCGTCGACTGGAGCGAGCAGCAGCACCATCTCGCCGGCGGCCTCGGCGCGGTGCTCACGGCCCGTCTCTTCGACCTCGGCTGGGTGCGCTGGGGTGCGAGCCCCCGCGTGGTCCATCTGACGGACGAGGGCGCGGTCGGCCTGGAGCGCTCACTCGGACTCGTGCTCGCGGGCTGAGCCCGGCCGGGCACGCGGCCTGAGCGCGCGGCCCGGCACACGTGCCTCCACCTTTGGCGGAGGCACGGCTCGCCGTTGGCGTAGACGACCGTCCCCGGCTCCTCCAACAGCCGATGTACGGCGCCGGGCCGGCCGGGATGCTCGGAGCCATGGAACCGATCTACGTACTCTCCGATGCCGAGCGCGATCAGCTCACCGCCGTACTGCACTCCGTGGCCAAGAGCCCGTACGAGGACTACGAGGACTTCTCACGCGCCGTCGGCGACGTGGTGGCCCGCGGAGAGGTGCCCGCGTTCTTCACCGATGTCTGCGCGCGGATCAAGTCCGACCGCGCCAGCGGCGCGTCCGACGCCCATGTGCTCCGCAACTGCCCCCTCGACGAGGAGATCCCGCTCCTCGACCTGGACGACCCGGTGGCGGACAAGCACGCGAAGAAGAAGACCTTCATCGGCGAGGCGTTCCTCGAGCTCTTCGCGCAGCTGGTGGAGACCCCGCTGCTGTCCTACGCGACGCGCTTCAACGGTGACTTCTTCACGGACGTCGTCGCGATCAACCGCTACAGCGGGATGCAGACCGGGTTCAGCGACAGCGAGCTCGTCTACCACAACGACCGTACGGCGCACCCCGTGCGCGCCGACTTCATCTCGCTGCTCGGCATGCACTGCCCCGAGGGCGACTTTGTCTACACCGGCTTCGTGGACGGCCGCGACCTGCTCGCGCACCTCAGCGACGAGGACCAGATCCAGCTCAGGGAAGCCCAGTTCATCACGCCGTTCGATGTCTTCTCCCGGGACAACAACCAGGACCTGACGGTCTCCGACGTGCACCCGATCCTGGAGAACCACCACAGCTTCCGTTACCTGGACACCTGCACCACGACCGCGCCCGGCGCCCCCGAGGCCGCGAAGGACGCGCTGCTCGCCCTGAAGAACGCGATGGTGCGCGCGGACAAGACCCGGCACCGCATCCTCACCGGCGACCTGTTCACCTTCGCCAACCAGGACGGTCTGCACAGCCGCGACAAGATGGAGATCAACGACCCGGCGCGGGCCCGCCAGCGCTGGCTCCTGAAGACCTACGCCTTCCGGAACGAGGCCGCGGCCGAGCAGCACGCGGACCGCTGGCTCGACGGGGTGCGCGGCCGCGTCGGCGACTGAACCCCGGGCCCGCGCGGGCGGCCAACAGGACGGTGCGCGGGGCGACTTGAACCGCCCCGCGCCCCGTCTGCCGCCCCGCCTGCCACCCGCTTCCAGCCGACGGCGGCACCCCCGACCCCCGGGCCGCCGTCGGCTGGACCATGTGCCCGGTCTGGCGTCTCAGGACCATGTCTCAGGACCACGGCGGGCGGTCGCCGTCGAGGGCCTGGCGCATCAGCAGGACCGCCTCCAGGCGGTTGCGGACCGACAACTTGGTCAGGGCGTGCGAGACATGGCTCTTGACCGTCGCCGGTGTGACCTTGAGGCGGCGGGCCGTCTCGTTCGTCGACAGGCCGTCGGCGAGCAGCGTGAGCACTTCCCGCTCCCGTTCCGTGAGAGAGCGGAGCAGCAGCCCGACCGAGCGGTCGCCCCGCTCCCGGCGCGGCGCCGCGGCGGCAGGCCTGGCCTGCGGCGTCCACAGGCCCACCAGCTCCGGTGACACCACCACGTATCCGGCCGCCGCCGCCCGCACGGCAGCCGCGAGCCGGCCGATCTCCGGGTCCTTGACCAGGGCACCCACACAGCCGGCGGCGAGCGCGGCTCCGAGCGAACGGCCGGTCCAGCCGGTGCCGAGCAGCAGGACGCGAATGCCCTTGTGCACCAACTCGGCCGCCACCGGGTCGGGTTGGGCCCGGGACGCGTCGGCGAGTACGACGACGTCCACTCCGCTCAGCGGCCAGCGGTGCAGCGGCTCGCCGCTGTCGGCCGTGCCGAGCACCTTGATCCCGTCCGCGCCGCCGAGCGCCCCCGCGAGCACATGCCGGGACACCGGGTCGGCGTCGGCGAGCAGGACGTACACGTCGGGGCGTTCCGGCTCGTACAGCAGCACCCGCCCGTCCGCGGCGTTCTCCACGGTCATCTCCACTCGGATCTCCGTTCCCTTTCCGGCCCGCCGGTCATGAAAGGGCCGGGGCCGGCGTGTGCCGGCCCCGGCCCGTGGTCCGCTCAGGCAGCGGTCGGCAGCTGCTGTCCCAGCAGTTGGCCGGCGAGGCGGTCCTTGAGGACGGAGATGTCCTCGCAGTCGCCGCCCACGCGCTCGGCGATGTGCTCGCGGTACAGCTCGGCCAGCTCCGCGTCGCTCACCGCGATCTCGAGCTCGTCGAGGATGTGCCGCAGCACGGCCCGCCCCGAGTGCCGCCCGATCAGCAGGGAGCGCTCGCGGCCGAACCGGGCGGGCTCCACGTACTCGTACGTGGCCGGGTTGCGCAGCATGCCCTGCTGGTGGATACCGGCCGCCGTGCCGAAGGCGTACGTCCCGAAGATCGCCTTGTTGCGCGGCTCCTCGAGACCGATCACATGGCGCAGGGCGGTGTACGCCTCGTACATCGCGGACACGTCGATGTCCGTGTGCAGGCCGAGGACGTCGCCCTTGTACGAGAGCAGCGCGGCCAGCTCTTCGAGCGGGGTGTTGCCCGCGCGCTCGCCGATCCCGCCGAGCGTCGCCTGCACCTCGTCGGCGCCGGCCTCGAGGCCCGCGACGGCGTTGGCGAGGGAGAGCCCGAAGTCGTCGTGGCAGTGCGTCGCGATCCGGATCGCGTCGGGCAGCCAGCCGCGGAACTTGCCGATCAGGGCGGCGTATTCCTGCGGCAGATTGCAGCCGGAGGTGTCGGCGACAGCGAAGCAGGTGGCGCCCGCGTCGACGGCGCCGAGCGCGATGTCACGCAGCAGCTCGTCCTCGCCCCGGCTGGCGTCCTCGATGCCGACGGATACCGCCTCGACGCCGAGGGAGCGGGCGTAGGCCACCGTGTCGGCGACCTCGTCGACGGCCTGCTGCCGGCTGATGCCGCGCTTGTGCAGCAGATGCATATCGCTGCCGGTGGCCATGATCTGCACCTGGTGGCGCTCGGTGCCGCCCGCGGTGACGGCGGTGTCCACATCGGTGCGCACCGCCCGGCAGAACGTGGTGAACCATGCCGAGGTCAGATTCCGGGAAATAAGGCGGGTGGCCTCGAACTCACTGGGAGAGGAGGCCGGAAAACCGGCTTCGATGAAGTCGGCACCGAGCGCTTCTATTCGCAGGGCTATATCAAGTTTCTGTTGTGGATTCATCGCGTTTCCGGGCGCCTGCTCGCCGTCCCGGAGCGTGGTGTCAAAAATGGATACCCGGCGTGAATCGGCCGTCGGTGTCATCGGGTCCCCTTCCTGGGTCGACGCTGCTCGCGCAGCTCAACAACCTGCAGACTAGGCCGAGTCGAGACGCCGTAACGTGCTGCCGCGGTGGCCGGAAAAGGCCATGACCCGGATGGGTCGATCATGGTCGCGAGGCCCTCGGAAAGTGCGCCTCTTGAATTACTGATACGTCGGCCGGTGGCCGGTCAGGGCCACGGCACAGTTGGGTCACCTCCACCGGTTGCCGAAAGGTGGAGGTGGAATGCGAAAGTTCCCTTGAAAGCGCAGCCGCCGCTGCGCCGGATCTTGTCACGGAAGAAGGAAAGCCATGCGTAAGTCCCTGAACTCCGCCACCGGTGTCGCCGCCAAGCTCGTCCGCCTGTGCGCCCTCGGCGTCGCGGCCGCCGCCCTGGTGGGCACGGCGGCCCTCGCGAACGGCAGCGCCACCGACACCGCCGAGGTGCGTACGACGGCGGGCGCGGCCGCGCCGGCCGACCTGATCTGGGGTTGAGGGGCTGGGGGCGGACACGCCCCCGCAGGGGCGGGCGCGCGCCGGACGGCGGGCGCCTACCCCCACAGGGACGGAGCGGGCGGGGCCAACACCCCGTCCGCGTCCTTGTGTTGGGCCGCCATGACCTGTTCGGCCGCCGGGTCGCCGGGAATCCGCAGCCACTGCGAGAAGTTCACCTGGTCCGCGCCCGCCGCGACATGCAGCGCGGCCGCCCAGGACCGTGGGGTCGCCGGAGGTGCGCCGAGCAGCACCGACAGACCGCGCTGGTCCGCCTGCCGCATGATGTCCAGGGCCGCGGTGAGACCGCCCACGGCGTCCGGCTTGAGGTTGATGCCGTCGTAGCGCGACACCAGTCGTCCGATGTCGCCGCTCTCCCCGTACGCCAGATCGGCGATGATCGGGAACGGCCGGCGCAGCGCCACGAGCGCCCCCGACTCCCCTTCGGGCAGCGGCTGTTCGAGCAGCCGCACCCCGTGCGCCTGCAGCACCGGCAGCATCGTGTGCAGCCGGTCCGCGTCCCAGGACCCGTCCGCGTCGGCCATCAGCCAGGCGTCGGGCCGGTGCCTGCGCACCGTGTCGAGCCGGGCCAGATCGTCCTCGATGTCGCCCGCGCCGAGCTTCAACTTGAGCGCCCCGAAGGTGTCGCTCTCCTTCAACTCCACCTCAAGACCCGGGTGTTCGGTCAGCGGCAGGGTGAGGACGGCGGGCACGGGGCGTGGTGGCGGTACGCCGAGGAGCTCCCAGGCGCGCTGTCCGCTGCGCTTGGCGAGCAGGTCCCACAGGGCGGCGTCGAGTGCGCTGCGCAGCGGTCCGGGCGGCAGCAGTCCCGCCAGGTCGACGGGGCTGATCATCCGCTCCAGGCGGGCGCGGGCGCCGCCGAGTTGGGCGCGTACGACAGCGGGGGCGTGCTCGTCGAGGGTGGGCAGGAGCGTCGCCTCGCCCCGCCCGGCGCTGCCGGCGTTGCGCAGAGTCACGCGCAGCACGGCCCAGGGACGCCCGCCGTCGGCGGCCTTGCCGTGCGGCGGAGCGACCGGCAGGACGGCACACCGGACCCGCATCGGTGTCCCCGTAAGGGACTTGAGGAATGCGGGGTCGAACACGAGGGCTCCAGACTCACTGCCGTTTGCCGGGGCACCATCGTGACGCGCGGCACACGGAGTCACCAGGCCGGCGGTGCGGCCCCCTGCGGCGTGGCCGCAACCGGACACCCGGCCGGGCGGAGCCGTCAGGCACGAAACCTGGGCAGGCACGAACCCCGGACAGGCCCGAAGCTCTCAGTCCAGCAGCCCCATCTTCGCCGCCGTGATCCCCGCCTGGAACCTGCTCTCCACCCCGAGCCGTGCCATCAGATCCGCCATGACCCGGCGCAATGTCCTTACGGACACGCCGAGTTCACGCGCGATGGCCTCGTCCTTACGGCCGGTGGACATCAGCCGCAGCACCCACAGCTGCTGGGAGCTGAGCCCGGACTCCTGGCCGGTCTCGGCCGCCTCGAGGGGGGCCGCCGAGGCCCAGCACATCTCGAAGACCTTGACGAGCAGCGCGGTGACCGCCTCGCCGCGCAGCACCATCATGGCGTTGGAGGAGTTGGTGTGCAGGGCGGGCACCAGGGCCTGTACCCGGTCGACGAGGATGAAGCGGAACGGCACGATATTGGCGATCCGCACCTGTGCGCCGCCGGCCCGCAGCTCCTGCAGATGCGTCATCGAGTGGATGATCCGGGTCATCGGCCGCAGGTGGATGCTACGCATCGTCACTCCGCGCTCCAGGACCTGCAGATCGCGCCGCAGCCCCTGGGCGAGCGCCTCGGGCGCCATCACGGGGCCGGGGTGCATGCTGAGGATCTCCGAGGTCGCGATGTCGGCGGTGTCGCTCAGGACGCGCGCGATCTTCTCGGGGCAGGTGACCACTTCACCGCTCAGGCCGCTGGAGCGCGCGGTGTGCAGCGGCAGGAACACCTCGCGCATCGCGTCGATCTGCTCGCGGGTGCGACGGATCTGGTCGGTCAGGCGTGACGCGGCCTCTTCTTCGGCGGTGAGCAGACGCAGCAGGGCGGCCTCGGGCGCGGTCGCCTTGGCGGACTGCCCGCTGCCGGCCGTGTCACCGTCCGGCGACTCGATGAGCAGGCCGAGCCCGATCAGTTCACGGCGTGCCTGCTCGATCTCGTCGACGGTGGTGTCGAGTTGCTCGCAGGCGCTGCGCACCGTCCAGTTGCTGCGCGCCGAGGCGTACTCGAAGAGCCGCAGGGCCTGGGGCCCGATGGTCGGTGTACTCATGTCGTCCGCTGCCTTTCCCTGACGGATCGATGAGGCCTTTCGCTGCGCGGGGTCCGCGTCAGCCGCCCGAACCGAGGAGCTCCCAGAGCCCGTTGAGTCGGGTGCGGCTGCCGATGCCGGGACCCGCGCCCGCCTTCGCACCCGCCTTCGTGCCCGAGGGCGCGCCCGACTGTGCCCCGGCGAAGATCGCGGTCGTGACCAGGTCGGCGAAGGCGGCCGCCGGGAACGCCACCGCGAGCCCGGCCTCCCGCTGTGCCCGCCGCACCAGTTCGGTGAAGTGCGCGGAGATCAGGGTGACCAGGTCCCGTTTCCCGGAGCCGCACAAGCCGTCCGACGCGAGCCGGACGGCGGCCCGGAAGACCAGGTCGTCGTCCATGAGGAGCGCCAACCGCTCGGCCAGGAGCCGCAGTTCCGCGACCGAGTCGAGGGGCTGTGCCGCCTGCTCCGCGCGCAGGGCCTCCCAGCAGGACGCGGCTTCGTCGGCCAGGGCCTCGGCCAGGTCCTCCTTCGAGGCGAAGTGGCCGTACAGCGCGCCCTTGGTCATGCCGATCCGGTCCACCACGGTCTTCAGACGCGCACCGGAGTAGCCGCGCGCGGCGAACTCCTCGGCTGCGGCGTGCAGAAGCAGACGTCTGGTCCGTACGGACCGCTCCTGACTCATCGGAGATGTCTCGCATCCGCTCCGTCTCTCCTGTCCGGTGAGAACTCCATGACAACAAAATACCCTCCCGAAGGTATTTTTTTGAACGGGCCGTATGGCCCCCACCGGCCAGAAGCCGATGAGGGCCATGTCTCTCAACTCGCCTGCGCCACCAAAGCCCCGGCCGGATGCGGTTTGACCAGCCCACCGGCCGGATGCGGTCCGGCCGACGCACCGGCCGGGTGCGGTCCTGTCCGTGCCTCGATCAGCCGCCAGCCCTCCGTCGCCGCTCGGGCGGTGAGGACCGGATCGTCGCCCACGGCCACGGGGTTGCCCACCGCGGACAGCAGCGGCAGATCGCTGCTGTGGTCCCCGTAGGCGAAGCAGTCCCGCGCCCGTACGCCCCGGCGCCGGATCAGGGCGGCCGCGGCCGTCAGCTTGGCGGCGCCGATCATGGGCTGCCGGACCTCGCCGGTCAGCGCACCGGCGGCGTCCGTGAGCACCTCGGTGGCGAGCATGTGATGCGCGCCGAGGTCCTCGGCGAGCGGCCGCACCAGTGCCTCCGCCGAGCCGGTGACCAGGGCGATCTCATGGCCCGAAGCCCGGTGCCACAGCAGGGCGTTCACGGTCTCGGGCAGATACGCGTCCGGGCCGCCGCGATACTCCTCGTACCACTGGCGTGCGGCGCTTTCCAGCTGTACGAGGGGGACGCCGGCGAAGAGCGTGAAGTACGCGCGGTTCAGCGTCTCGCGGTCCGCGCCCGCGGAGCGCGGGGTGGCCGGCACGCTCCCGCACAGGGCGAGCCGCGCCGACCAGAAGTGCCAGAAGCTGAGCATGCCCTTCCCGGCGAGCAGCGTCTCGTCGACGTCGAAGAACGCGATCCGCCGGGTCACCGCTGCGCCCCCGTGCTCAGGGCCCGCGCGGCGAGCGTGGCGCCCGCGTAACTGGCCGCCGCCGTATTGAAGTTGAGGGTGCCGTGCGTGCGGGCCACGGTGATGTCGCGCCAGGCGCGCTGCAGCGGGTCGCCCTCGTCTAGTGCGCGTACCCCGGCGGCCTGGAACAGCTCGTCGGCCGCTGTGCCGCAGAGCTCGACGGCCACGGCCACGTCACGCTGGTTCTCCGCGACGAGGACGGGGGTGACCGGTGCGTGGTCGGCCCGGCGCGCGGCCCGCTCCATCAGCAGCCTCGCGGCCTGGATATGGGCCGAGGTCCTGGCCAGTACCTGTTGCTGCGCGGGCTGTTGGGCGGCGGTGCTGCCGTCCGGCCTGATCCGCTCGGACTGCTGGCTCCACCAGGTGCGCAGCGCGCCCTCGGCGGCCCCGAGCACCGGCGCCGCGAAGATCAGGGAGGCCACCAGCGGGAACGGCACGGTGTGGCAGCGGGCCGCGTGCGTCTGGACGCGGCCCAGGTCGCGCAGGGTGAAGGTGAGGTGCTCGGGGACGAGGACATCGGCCCCGACGGTGTTGCTCCCGGTGCCGCGCAGGCCCACGGGGTGCCAGGTGTCGAGCACCTTCACGTCCGAGCGCCGTACGGCGAAGATGCGGTGCTCGCGGGCCGGGCCGTCGGCACCGGAGCCTCCGGCACCCCCACCGGGACCGCTGTCGGCCCTCTCGGCGGCCTCGACCACCGGCGCCCAGGCCGCGAGCAGCACCCAATCGGCCTGGTCGACGCCGCTGGCCATGGTCCACTTGCCGGTCAACCGCCAGCCATCGGCGGTGTGTTCGGCGTTGCCCTGCGGCGGTACGACGGAGGCGGCGACGCAGACGTCGGGGCTACTGCCCCACAGTTCCTGCTGGCCCGCTTCGGGGAGATAGGAGGCGAGCCGCCCGTGCGCGGCGTAGAGCGCGGCGCACCAGGCGGTGGACGCGCAGGTCTCGGCGAGGACGGAGACCGCGTCCAGGAGCGCGGTGAACGTACCGGCGCAGCCGCCCCAGCGCTCGGGCACGAAGTGCCGGGTGAAGCCGTCGGCGACCAGGGAGTCGGCGAGCCGGTCGGTCAGCCGGCAGGACTCGTCGAGCAGCGTCCTGTCCTGCCGGGCGGTCTCCAGGGTCCGTTCGAGGTCACTCAGCATGCGGCAGCCTCCATCCCGGCCGTCAGGGCCGCGAGCGGCGAGGTCGTGCCGCCGGCCACCCGGGCCCTGGCCAGGACGCGCTCGCCCTGCTGGGCGCTGACCAGGAAGGCGTCGGGCCCGGTGGGCTCCGCGAAGATGGTGACGGGCTGGTCCAGTTCACCGAACATGAGGAACTCCGTGTTCATGACGCGCACACCCCAGGCCGCCCCGGAGGCGCCCTCGGTGACACGCGCGGCGGCGTCCTCGGCGGCACTCACGGCAGCACCCTGCGCGGCTCGTACGAGAACGGCCTGCCGGAAGGCCTCGACGATCACCATGCCGGGCACGTGGTCGCTGGCGTGGTCGAAGAGCGCCGGGTGCCCGGTGTCGAGCAGAAGGCGCCAGCCCCCGGAATCCTGTGGGCAGTCGGCGATGAGTACGGCGTCATCGCGGTCGCGCCCCACGGCGGCCGGTGCCAGCGGCTGCGGCGCGGCGGGCGGCTCCGTGAAGTCGGCGAGCGTGGCGACCCCCGCGCCGCGGTGGCGGATGACGGCGTACTGCCGGGGCGCGAGCGCGTCCCAGCGCATCGCGGCCCGGCCCACGGAGCGGCCGCCGACCAGGATGTCCGCGTCGGAGGTCAGCCGGAAGCGGTTCGGCTTGCCCGGCTCGCGCTGCACGGTGATGTCGAGGACGACGTCGGCGCCGTTGCCGAGGTCGCGGATCGGCTCGCTGAGGTGGAAGTCAAAGCTGTGCAGGACGAACGCGTGGTCCATGGGTACGTCGTGGAACCGGTGCGACAGATAGATGCCGGCCTGTCGCATCGTCTCCACGACGATCAGGGAGTCTCTCGCTCCGTCGGCGGAGCGGCCGTGCAGAAGGTGGTCGTGCGGCCAGCGCACCCAGACCGCGAACCGGTCGTCGGCCAGCGGGTGTGCCGCGGACAGCAGCACCTCGCGGTCGGCGGCCTTGTGAACCAGAGTGCGCGAAACATGGGCATCGGCACAGTGCCCGGCGAGTTCGTTATCGGGCGCTATGTCGGTGTCGTACATGGGTATCCCCTCCCTGGACAACGGAGCCGTTGCGCCCGGTCCTCGTCTCTCCCCTTGAGGCCCGGCTGCCCGGCGGCTCGAAAATATACCTACGGGAAGGTATATTGCAATGGTCGTTTAGCACGTGGGTGGCATGGGGCAGCCGCGCCTGAACGGCAAAGGGGGACGTCAAGGGGATGTCAGGGGGGCGAACACCATGAAGGCGAGTGCAACGTGACAGAGAAGAAGAGCCGGGCCTCGTTCCCGGCACCCGAGCACAAGGGGAGCGCCGGACCCGGGGTGGGACGCGGCCCCGAACTGCAGCAGGAGCGGGCGGTCCAGACCCGCCTGCAGATCCTGGACGCCGCGGCCGAGCTCTTCGACCGCAACGGCTACGCGGGTACGTCCGTGAAGAACGTCGCCGACCATGTCGGCATGACCAAGGGCGCGGTGTACTTCCACTACCCCACCAAGGAAGCGCTCACCATCGCGGTCGTCGAGGCCCACTACAACCGCTGGCCGGTGCTCCTGGAGGCCGTACAGGCCAAGGGGCTCGGCCCGATGGACACCCTGGTGGAGCTGCTCGACCAGACCGCGACGACCTTCAGGGACGACGTGGTCGTGCAGGGCGGTGCGCGTCTGCAGATGGAACAGCCGCTGCCGGAGGGCGTGTTGCCCGAGCCCTACGTCGGCTGGATCAGCCTGCTCGAACAGCTCCTGACGGAGGCGGAGGAAGCAGGCGAACTGCGCGCGGGAGTCTCCCCCTCGGCGGCCGCGCACACCCTGGTCTCCACGTTCTTCGGCACTCAGCACATCGCCGCGCGGCTCAACCACCGGTCGGATCTCACCAAGCGCTGGGTCGAGGCGCGCGATCTGCTCTTCTATGCACTGCGCGCCTGAACGCCGGCGGCGCCGACACCAGTTAGGCGCTCCGCGTCGGCGCCATAGGGCCACAGACGCTCCGCACAAGCCGAATGGCCGCCCTGCGGGAACAGGAGCGGCCATTCGATCGGTACCACGACTCCACCCAGGCACGGGAACCAGAGTCGCGAGCATGCGCGCGGAACGAGCCACGCTCGTCGCCAAGTCTAAGCGATGAGTGCGGCGTTGCGGCATCCGCCGACCGCCTTCGCTCGCGGCCCGCACAGCAAGGGACCGCACATGACACTCAGGCACGAGGCCGGACGGCCGCGCCCCCGCACAGGCACGGGGGAGGCAAGACCATGACCGGGGCCGGATCCGACGAGGACACCTTGGACGACCTGATCCCCGAGGACTGGCCCACGTACTACACCCAAGTCCCGGTGTGGGTCCTGCTGTCCGGCTGCACCGCCCAGGCCTACCGCCTGTACGCGTTCCTGGCCGAACACATCAACAGCCGCACGCCCGGCAAGCGCATCGCCTGGCCCAAGGGCACGGCCATCGCCCGTGTCCTCGGCCTGAAGGACTACCGCAAGGCGGCCCGCTACTGGGCCGAGCTGCAGGAACTCGGTGCGATCCGGATAGAGGAGGTCCGCTACGCCGGCGGAATGCGCCGCCGCAACCGCTACCACGTCCGCTTCAACCCGCCCGCGGGGTACGAAGGGCTGCTCTCCCTCGGCCAGTTCTACGCCGCGCATCCCGATGTGCGCTCGGCGAGGAGCAGCGCTCCGGGCCCGCGGGACGCGGATTCCGCAGGTCACCCTGGTGGTGCCTTTTCGGGCACCACCGGCGGTGCCCACGCGGGATCTCCCGGTGGTGCCCTGCAGGGCACGTCGGACAGTGCCCTGACGCGAACCGCCGACGGTGCCTCAAGAGGCACCGCACAACAAAACCAACATCAACTACACACACGGCAACCACACCCACAGCAACCCAGAGAGGCGCCGTCGGCGCGCAGCGCCGCTGACGCCCGCAGGGCACCCGCGCCACCAACGCCCGTGCGCAGGAGCGGCGTTGCCGCGTCCGAAGGCGCCACGGCGCCCACCGACCGTCCGACCCGGGCCCAGCGCGACGACCTCCGCAGCATCGAAGCGTCCCTGCCCCCGGAGCTACGGGCCCTGCTGCCCGCCCGGCGCCCGCGACCGCTGCGCGACGCCATGACCGGCGCCCTGGCCCAGCGCACCTGGCGGCAGCTGGCCGAGCGCGCCGAACGCCGCTGGTACGCCTGGGGGTTCGCGGCCGCCGCCGACGGCGAGGGCCTCACAAGCCCGGTCGGCGTCGCCATAGCCCTGCTCCAGGACGGCGAATGCCCCGACCCGCGCTGCGAGGACGGCACCGGCATCGACACCGGCCGCCCCTGCCCCCGCTGCGAGGAGCGACGCGAGGATCACCGGCACGGCGCCGGCGCCCGGCCACGCACTCCCCGGCCCGCCACGAACGAGGCACCCACCCTCCGCCCTGAGGCACCCACCCCCTGCCCCGGCTGGAACGACACCCCCTGCGGCCGCAACTCCCCCACCACGGGCGGCCTGTGCACCCGCTGCCGATCCCGCACCATGAACTGACCCCACCTCCTCCGCGCACCTCGGGCCAACCGGCCATCAGAGTCGCTTCGGTCGCTCGGGTCGCTGGCGCGACCGGTTCGGCCAGGAGGGCGCGGAGTTCGCGGACAGCCCTTCAGGACGCGGGAGCCCGGCGGATCGGGGCGACCGTCTGGACCGGGGCCTGGGTGAGGAAGTCGAGGATCAGGTGGTTGACCAGGTGTGGCTTTTCCTGGGTGAGGAAGTGGGACGTGCCGGGGACGACGGCGAGTTCGGCTTCGGGGATGGCCTGGTACATCTCCGTCATGTGGGCCAGGGTCACCAGGTCGTCGTCGGCGAACATGACGAGCGTGCGGGCGGTGATCGCGTTCAACTCGGCTGCATCCAGGGCGGGTTCGCGTGCCGCCATTTCGCCGATCTTCGTCGCGACGACCTTGAAGTGCTCCTCGCCGTCGGGGGACACCTCTCCGTAGGCAGGGCCCAGGAACTGGGCGATCTCGTCCACGTTCCACTCGGCGTCCGCCGGTTCCGCCGAGCCGGACTTGTTGAAGCCGCCGCTGATCAGGACGAGGCGCTTGACCAGTTCGGGGCGCTGCATGGCGACGAGCATGGCGGTGAACGCGCCGTCGCTGTGGCCGACCAGGTCCGCGGGTTCGCGGACCACCGTCTCCAGGAAGGCGATCGTGTCGTCGGCCATCAGCTGGTACGTGATGGGGCCCTCGACGTCGGGAGTGTGGCCGTGGCCGCGGCGCTCCGGTGTGTAGACGTGGAAGTGTTCCGCGAGCGGCCCGAGGTTCGGTTCGAAGAACCGGGCGTCCACCAGGCCGCCGTGCATCAGCACCAGCGGTTCGCCCTCGCCGTGCTCCTCGTACCAGGTCTTCACGGCGCCGAGTTGTGCGTACTGCCCCATCGGGTGCTTCCCTTCCCTGGCTGCGGCCCCCGCTATGGCTGCTTGCTTCCTGGTCTACTTCTGCGCGGCACGGCGGTAGACGCAGACGTTCACGCCTGCGCTGTTGGTGGTCGCGGAGGCGAGTTCAAAGGTGCGCAGGCCACCGTCGTACGGGAAGAGCGACTTGCCGCCGCCGAGGATCACCGGCGAGACCAGGAGCCGGAGTTCGTCGACCAGGTCCTCGCTCAGCAGGGTGCGCACGAGGGTGGAGCTGCCCATGACGAGGAGGTCGCCGCCCTCGGCCGCGCGCAGTTCCCGGATCCGGGCCACGGCCTCGCCGCCGGGGATGAGCGTGGTGTCCCAGGTCAGCTTGTCGTCGCCCAGGGTGTCGGAAACGACGTACTTGGGCATGGAATTGATCTTGTCGGAGAACGGGTCGCCGCTGCGCTCCGGCCATGCCGCCGCCATCACCTGCCAGGTCCTGCGCCCGAACAGCAGCGCGTCGGCTCCGGCGATCGCGGCGTCGAAAGCGCCGCCCACCACCTCCTCGTCGAAGAAGGGGTGGGTCCAGCCGCCGTGCGCGAAGCCGCCGTCGGTGTCCTCATCCGGTCCGCCCGGTGCCTGCACGACGCCGTCCAGGCTCATGAATTCACTGACCACGATGCGCATGGGGTTCGCTCCTTGTTCTCGAAGGTTGTCAGAGCTTCTCAGCAGTTCTCAGCAGCTCTCAGCCGCGGGTTACGGCCATGCAGACCGCCGTGCCGGATCAATCTCATCGGTCGCACCCCGGCCACAAGCGTGATACAGGTCACAGTCGCACGACCTGCGCCCAATTGCCCCTGCCTGACCGGCCGTTCGCCTTCCGGTCGTGGTGGATCAGCACCGACACTGGGGCGATGACCGCCACCACGCCAGATCCCCAAAGCGAGCGCGACCAGGCGCGTATCGCCGCCACCGTGGCGTCCCTGCAAGGGGACTTGGCCCGTACGGAGACGAAGGCGAGTCTGCTGCTCGCCCTGACCGGGGCCGCGCTCGTCGTACTCGTCACGACGGCGACGGCGGCCGATGTCGCGCTGCCGGTGGCCGCCGCCGTCGCCGGCTGGCTCGGCGCCTTCGCGCTGCTCGCAGCGACGGTCGTCCTGCTGCTCGCGATCCGTCCGCACCTCGGCGGCTCCGGCTGGACGAGCTGGCCCCGGCTCGCGGACGACGAGCTGCGGCAACGGCTGAGCACCGGTTACCAGGTGGAGCATCTGCGGTTCATGGCCGCTCTGGCCGCCCGGAAGTTCCAGCTCATCCGGGTCGCCGTCGACTGTGTCATCGCCGGGATCGCGCTGCTGACTCTGGCGTCGGTACTGGGGGCCGTCGCCTGACGGGACTCTGATGGACCGTCAAGCCGGGTCCTCCGAGGGCGTTTCGGGTTTCGTGTGGAGGACTTCCCGGGCCTGGTCCGCGGCGCGGGCGATGCTCTCGGAGACGAAGTCGACGAAGCGGGCGACGTTTTCGAGGCGGGTGGCGGCCGCGGTGCCGGCGCCGAGCACGCCGACACCCTGCCGCGCGGTCTCGCCGAGCTGGGCGGTGCTGCGGGCGCTGGCCATCATCGACTGGTACCAGACGTCGTTGTCGACGGAGTAGCGCTCGCGGCGGCCCGCGTCGCGTTCCCGGCTGATGAGGCCCTGGCCGTCGAGGAACGCGACCGCTTTGGAGATGGACGCCGGGCTGACCTGGAGGCGCTGGACGAGTTCGGACGCCGTGAGGCTGCCGGCGTCGGTGGTGTAGAGGCAGACCAGGACCCGGGCCGTCATCTTGTTGGGCATGCCCGACTGCATGAGGACGGTGGTGAACATCTCCTCGTACTCCCGCACCGCCTCGGCGTCGCGGCCGTGCGCCTGCGGGGGCGCCTCCGCACCGCGCGGCGCGGTCCGCCTGCGGCGGTGGGCGCGGTGCTCGGTGGCGCGGTGGGCGAGGTCGGCGCGGTAGGAGGTGGGGCCGCCGTTACGCGTGACCTCGCGCGTGATGGTCGAGGTCGGACGCTCGAGGCGTCTGGCGATCTCTGCGTAGGCGAGGCCGTCGGCCAGTCCCAGCGCGATCTGCTGGCGTTCCTGCTGGGTGAGCCTGCCTCCGGGCATCGCGGTCTCCTTCGTGGTCCGTGGTGCGGCCAGTATAGCGTTCACCCTCATTTCATTGCAACGCACTGAGTGAGGGTTGTTGCGTTAGGCCTCAAAATCATTGCAACAATTTGCCTGCTCTGGCCTGCAGTTACGCCTTTCATGTGCAACGAGGCTGTTGCCCGACCCTTGAATGCAACGTAGCGTTTCTCTCATCAGAAACACGGGGGCAAGCACCGAGAACGCCTCCGCCACTCACGCGTCCAAGGAGCACACCATGCAGAAGTTCGACACCCCCGCCGCCGTCTCCGCCGTCGTCAACATCCCCGCCGGGCGGGTGCAGTTCATCGCCGCCGACCGGACCGACACCGCGGTCGAGGTCCGGCCCGCGAACCCCTCGAAGGGCCGCGACGTGAAGGCCGCGGAGGAGACCACGGTCAGCTACGGCGACGGCGTCCTGCGGGTCGAGGCCGCACCGGCGAAGAACCGGCTCCTCGGCAACACCGGTTCCGTCGAGGTGACCGTCCAGCTGCCCGTCGACTCCCGCGTCGAAGGGAAGGCGGCCGCTGCCGAGTTCCGGGCCGTCGGACGGCTCGGTGATGTCGCCTTCGAGGGCGCGTACGACTCGATCAAGATCGATGAGGCCGCGAGTGTCCACCTCACCGCCGTCGCCGGTGACGTCGAGGTCGGCCGCCTCGGCGGCCCCGCGGAGATCAGGACCTCCAAGGGCGACATCCGGATCAACGAGGCCGTGCACGGCACGGTCGTGCTGCGCACGCAGATGGGCGACGTGTCGGTCGGCGCCGCCGCCGGAGTCTCCGCATCCCTTGACGCCGGCACCAGCTACGGCCGGGTCAGCAACTCCCTCAAGAACGCCGAAGGCGCAGGCGCCGGCCTCGACATCCACGCGACCACCGACTACGGCGACATCACCGCCCGCAGCCTCTGAGTCCGCCCCCACCCACCCCGACCCCACAGCCTCGCGGCCTCGCAGCCTCGCGGCCTCTATGTAGGAGCTCCCCTCATGACCAGCTTGGCCATCGCGGCGAACGGGCTGCGCAAGTCCTACGGCGACAAAGTCGTACTCGACGGCGTCGACCTGACCGTCCCGGAAGGAACGGTCTTCTCCCTGCTCGGTCCGAACGGCGCGGGCAAGACCACCGCCGTCAAGATCCTCTCCACGCTCATCACCGCCGACGCGGGCGAGTTGCGTGTCGGCGGGCACGATCTCGCCGCCGACCCGCAGTCGGTGCGCGCCGCGATCGGTGTCACCGGACAGTTCTCCGCCGTCGACGGGCTGATCACCGGCGAGGAGAACATGCTCCTCATGGCCGATCTGCAGCATCTGTCCAAGCGTGCGGGACGGCGGGTCACCGCCGAACTCCTCGAGCGGTTCGACCTGGTCGAGGCCGCGAAGAAGCCCGCCTCCACCTACTCCGGCGGCATGAAGCGCCGCCTGGACATCGCCATGACGCTGGTCGGCGACCCGCGGATCATCTTCCTCGACGAACCGACCACCGGACTCGACCCGCGCTCCCGCCACAACATGTGGGGCATCATCCGGGAGCTGGTCTCCGACGGGGTCACGGTCTTCCTCACCACGCAGTACCTGGAGGAGGCCGATGAACTGGCCGACCGTATCGCCGTCCTGAACGACGGGAAGATCGCCGCCGAGGGAAGCGCGGAGGAGCTGAAGCGGCTCATCCCCGGAGGGCACATCCGGCTCCGCTTCACCGATCCCGCCGCGTACCGCAGCGCAGCCGCCGCGCTGCGCGAGGTGAGCGCGGACGACGAGTCCCTCGCCCTGCAGATCCCGAGCGACGGCAGCCAGCGCGAACTGCGCTCGGTCCTCGACTGGCTGGACTCCGCCGGTATCGAGGCGGACGAGCTGACCGTGCACACCCCCGACCTGGACGACGTGTTCTTCGCCCTGACCGGCAGCGGCACCGCCGCCGGCATCCCCAACCAGCCCAACCAGCCCAACCAGCCCAACCAGCCCAAGGAGAACGTCCGATGAGCTCCCTCTCCCTCGCCGTGCGCGACTCCTCCACGATGCTGCGCCGCAACCTCCTGCACGCCCGCCGCTATCCGTCGCTCACCCTGAACCTGCTGCTCACCCCGGTGATGATGCTGCTGCTCTTCGTCTACCTCTTCGGTGACGTGATGAGCGCGGGCATCGGCGGCGGCGGTGCGGACCGGTCCCAGTACATCGCGTACATCGTCCCCGGCATCCTGATGATGACCATCGGCGGCACCGTGATCGGGACCGCGGTGTCCGTCGCCACCGACATGAACGAGGGCATCATCGCCCGCTTCCGCACGATGGCGATCCACCGCGGGTCCGTGCTCGTCGGGCATGTCGTCGGCAGCGTGCTGCAGTCGGTCATGAGCGTGGTCCTCGTGGGCGCCATCGGCGTCGCCATCGGCTTCAGGTCCACGGACGCCACGGTCCTGGAGTGGCTGGCCGCCTTCGGTCTGGTCGTGCTCTTCTCCATGGCGCTCACCTGGGTCGCGGTCGGTATGGGCCTGGTCAGTCCGAACGCCGAGGCCGCCAGCAACAACGCGATGCCGATGATCCTGCTGCCGCTGCTTTCCAGTGCGTTCATCCCGGTGGACACCATGCCGGGCTGGTTCCAGCCGTTCGCCGAGTACCAGCCGTTCACACCCGCCATCGAGACCCTGCGCGGTCTGCTCCTGGGCAGCGAGATCGGCCACAACGGCTGGCTCACCCTCGCCTGGTGCGTGGGGCTCGCGGGGATCGGCTACTTCTGGTCGACCGCGAAGTTCAACCGCGACCCGAAGTAACCGCCGGGCGTGGCAGCGGGCCGCCTCCCGCAACTCGTTCCGCCCGAGGGCGGCGTACACCGACACCGCGTCGGTCGTACGCCGCCCCGTCGGCGTTCCGGGCGGGTGGCCGGGGACGCGGTGTGTTCGGAGTTCTCGATGCGTGCTCGCAGTGCCGCGACGTCCGGCGATACTCTGCGTATATGCCCCAAGTAGCCTTTCACTCAAGGGAGTTGACGGTAGGTCAGGTTGCCGAGTGGTGCGGCGTCAGCCCGTCCGCGCTGCGGTTCTACGAGCAGCAGGGACTGATCGAGAGTCATCGCACGGGAGGCAATCAGCGGCGGTATTCGCGGGAGGCGCTGCGCCGGGTCGCTCTCGTCACCGCCGCGACACGGGTGGGCATACCGCTCCCGGTGGTACGGGACGTACTCTCGCGGCTGCCCACGGGACGTACTCCCGACGAGGAGGCATGGGCGGAGGTCACCCGGCAGTGGCACGCCCTGCTGACCCGGCGTATCGATGAACTGACAGCGTTGCGCGACGGCGTGGCCGACTGCATCGGGTGCGCGTGCGCGGACCTCACGGACTGCCGTCTCGCCGGTTCGCGGGCGCGGGCGGGGAGTTGGGCCTGAGGGTTCCGAGGGATCTGAGGGTTCCGAGGGATCTGAGGGATCTGAGGGATCTGAGGGATCCGAGGGATCCGAGGGATCCGAGGGATCCGAGGGATCCGAGGGATCCGAGGGAAGGGAAGAGGCCGAGGACGGCTGTCAGGCCTCGGGGGCGCGCCGGGCCGCGGTCCGTGGGCAGGACGTAGACGGGGATGCCCACGGCCGCGGCCGCGCCGTCCTTCGCCGGGTCGTCACCGACCATGAGGGCGCGGGCGGGATCGGTGCCCAGGAGGGCGCAGGCCGTGCGGAAGATCTCCGGGTCCGGCTTCTGCACGCCCAGGTCGCAGGAGAGGACGAAGGCGGCCACCAGGCGGGTGAGCCCGGCGGCGGCGAAGGAACCGCGGATGTCCCAGCCGGTGTTGCTGACCACGGCGACGGGGATGCCGGCCGCGTGCAGGGCGGCGAGCACCGGGCCGGTGTCGGGATAGGGGTGCCAGCCGTCGGCCCCGGTGACACAGGCGTAGAAGGCGTCCGCGATCAGGGCGTCGCTGCCGGGAGCCGCGCGGGCCAGCTGCGTCCAGGCCGCGCGGTGCCGGTCAGGGGAGAGATCGGCGTCCGCGCGGCGGGCCCGGCCCTCGGGAGAGTCGACCGCGTGCAGCAGCGCCGCGCACAGCCGCGCGGCCCGCGCCATGGAGATGCGTCGCCCGCGCAGCGCGCACTGGGCGGCGAGGCGGTGCGGGCGGATGACGGAGGTGTCGTCGAAGAGGGTGCCCGCGTAGTCGAACAGGACCGCAGCGGGGGGTTGTTGGCTCGCGCCGGGGTCCGGGGTCATCGGCGTAGGCCCTTCAGGAGGCATGACGCCGTCGAGGCGGTGATGGCACCGAGGGCAAGACACAACAGGCGTACGCGAGTCCCGCCCGCACCCGCGCTCATCGGCGCAGATCCCTCAGCAGGAACACCGCCGCCAGCGCGGTGATCGCGCCCAGAGCGAGGCACAACAGGGGTACGCCGCCGACGGCGATGAGTGGGCCGGCCAGGGCGACCGTGCCGAGGACCGCGCCCAGGGCCATCGACGTTTCGCCGAGTCCTTCGGTGCGGTGGCGGTGGGCGGCGGGGGTGCGCTGGATGACGAGCGCGCTGCCGCTGATGAGGAGGATGTTCCAGCCCAGGCCGAGCAGGAGGAGACCGGCGATCGTCGCCCAGTGGGCGCCCGTCGACGTCAGGGCCACCAGAGGGAGTGCGAGGAGCAGCACGGTGGCGCCGGTCAGGGCGGTGAGGCCGGCCCCGATGCGGTCGGTGAGCCTGCCGGACAGCACGGACGGGCCGAACATCAGGGCGACATGGGCCCCCACCAGCAGGCCGATGGCGTCCAGCGACCAGTGATGGGCGTGCAGATGGACCGGGGCCGCCGCCATCGCGGTCACCATGGTCAGATTGGCGCAGCCGAGTATGGCCAGGGCGAGCAGCGGCACTCGGGGGCGGGTTCGGGCTTGGGTGCGGGAGCGGGTAGCGGTGGCCGCCGTGTCGGGCCGCCCTCGTACGGGCGGACTGCTGCTCCGAAGCTTCAGCTGCTGGCGCAGCGTGACGACGGCCGCCGTGGGGAACGTGACCGCGGCCAGGAGGAAGAGGCCGGTGGCACCGGGCAGGCCGAGGGCGTGGGCGACGGCTTCGGTGGGGCCCATGAGCATGGGCCCGATGACCGCGCCGAACGTGACCGCCGTCATCACGGTGCTGACGGCGCGTCCGGCACGTCCCGGCGGTGCGGCGTCGGCGGCGACGTACCGGCCGAGCATCACCGCGGTGTTGCCCGTGCCGGACAGGAGGCTGCCGGCGAAGAGCAGGGCCGCGCCTCCCGTGGCCGCGGCGGCGATGACCAGGAAGGTGCCGGCGGTGGCCACGGCGTAGGCCAGGGCCAGACCGACGGCGCGGCCGTGGCGGCGCATCACTGCGGAGATCAGCGGGGCCGATCCCGCGGTGCCCAGGACGAGCAGGCCGAAGGGCAGGGTCGTGAGCGCCGCCGAGCCCAGGATGTCCGCGGCGAGGAAGGGGCTCGCGGTGCCGCCCGCGGACAGGCCGAGCGCCCCGACGACCTGCGTGCAGAGCAGCGGCCGCAGGGCCGGGCCGTCGACTGGAGATGACGGCGGCGATGCCGATGACGGTGGAGGTGGCGACGTCGAGGGGGGCCGTGGCGCGGGCCGGGTGGCCTGGGCGTCCACGGCGGTGGGCGCGGCTGCGGCTGCGGCGCCATGCGTGTCCACAACGGCGGGCGCCGCTGCGTCAGGCGCATCCACGGCGGCGCGGACGGCCGAGCCTGCGCGGACTTCCGCGGCGGCACGGGACTCCGCTCCGGCACCACCCTCCACGGTGGCCGGTAAACCGGTGGGGTCAGGCGGCGGCTGCATGCGGTCCGCCCTTCGCTGTGGCCTCGTCGGAGGCCGGGGGTAAGTCGGAGACTGCCTGTAGGCCCGGGACTGCAGGTGGGCCAGAGACTCTCGGTGGGCCCGAGGCCGACGGCGCGCCGGAGGACACCGGCACATCGGAGGCCGACAGCCCGTCGGAGCCCAACGGCGCGTCGGAGGTCGGTGGCAGTCCCGCGTGCTTGCGGAACAGGCCGTCGATCCTGAGGTGTTCCTCGCTCATGTGCGGCCGGTGGGGTGCGGTGAGACGGGCGACCCGGCGTACGGACTCGGGCTCCGCGGTCGCCACGGTGTGGTTGAGCAGGCCCCAGGCCAGGGAGTCGAAGACGCCGCGGATCTCGTCCTGCCGTGCGGTGCGGCCGCAGACCCACGCCAAGTGGTCGAGCCGGGCGCGCAGTTCGGGGGTGAGCGGGGCGCGGCCGATGGCGCAGTCGACGTCGCCGCCGGGCCCCGGCACCGCGGTCGGGGCTTCCAGGGCGTTGATGAGCGGGCTGAGGTCGGCGCAGTGGCGCGGGTCGTACAGGCCGGGATACGGCTGCTTCTCGTAACCCGGCTCGTGGCCCACGACGTCGATACGGGCCGGGCGGCCGGATTCCGCGACCGCACCGAGCGCGAGGTCGTACAGGCCCACGGGCCAGCCCAGGTCGTGGATCGCGTAGAGCCGGAACTGCTCGTCCCGCCCGGCGAGGGCGGCGGTGAGCAGCAACTGGGCGGATTCGCGGGCGGACTGGACGTAGAAGGTGGTGTGCCGGCCGTGTACGCGCAGGGGTTCACCGGTCCGGCACCAGGTGCGGAAGCGGTCGAGGACGATGGCGTTGTCGACGACGTGGGTGAAGCGGACCGCCGCCGACGGCAGGGTGCCGCGGGTGGCCGCGTCGGCGACGAGCCACTCACCGGTGCGCTTCGTCTGGGCGTAGACGTCGCTGGTGTAGGGGCGCAGGGCCTTGCCGGTGGAGGCGTACACGAGCTGGCGTACGCCGGTGGCCGTGCACGCGTCGATGACGTTGCGGGTGCCGAGCACATTGGTGGTGACGGTGCGGGCGACCTCACGCTCGGCCAGGCCCGGGTCGCGCTGGGCGGCGAGGTGGAAGACCAGGTCGGGGCGTGTTCTGCGGAACAGCCTGATGAGGGCGTCCCGGTCGCGGATGTCGAGGCGGTGGTGGGCTGTGCCGTCCGGCAGCTCGGGCCGCTCCTCCAGGCCGACGCCGACGACACGCCCTGGCGCGTGTGCGGCCAGTTCGCGCAGCAGGGCGCGGCCGATGCAGCCCGCCGCCCCGGTGACCAGGACGGTGCTGCCGTGCAGCCGTTGCCGCGCGCGGTCGTGCGGGACGCGGATGGTGCGGTCCCGCACGGCGAGATAGTCGCGAAACGCCCGCGTGCTGTCCTCGGGCACGTCCTTGGGGTGCACCTGCGTGGTACTCGCAGCCTCGACTTCGCCGGCGACGCTCATTCAGCACCTCGTGGTTGGAGCGGAGGGGACGGGAGGGAGGATCGACGGATTCTTGGGCCGTACCGGCGGGCTCCTGGGTAACGTCCCTCCCTGGCACGGCGGTTGAGTTGTTTCGGGCACGGCGATCATGACGGCGTCTCGACGGAGGAGCCCGGACGATGGACGAACGCCCGCACGGGCCCGCGCAGTTGGTGATCGCCTCCAACCGGGGGCCGTTCGAGCGGCGCCGCGACAAGGGCGGCCGGGTGGTGCGGCACCGGGGCGCGGGCGGTCTGATCGCCGTCCTGGGGCCCGCCCTTGCCGCGCACGGCGGGGTGTGGGTGGCCAGCGCGCTCACCGACGAGGACCGTGCGGCGGCGCGTGCGCTCGTGTCCTGCGGGCGGCTCGATGTGGTCGAGCTGCCCGAGGGGCCGGTCGGCGTCCGGCTGCTCGCACACGATCCGCAGGACTACGCGAGCTACTACGGGGCCGTGTCGAGCGAGATCCTGTGGTTCGCCCAGCACCATCTGCTGCCGCCGTCCGCCGCCACGGACACCGCGGACACCCTGCGGGCGCACTGGCCGGGATACCGCCGTGTCAACGAGTCCTTCGCGGCGGCGTGCGCCGCGGCCGCCGCACCGGGCGCGGCCGTACTGCTGCAGGACTATCACCTGTCCCTTGCGCCGCGACGGCTGCGGGCCCTGCGGCCCGACGTCCGCAGCGCGCACTTCACCATGACGCCCTGGGCCGAGCCCGGCCGCTTCGAGCTCCTTCCGGCCGCTGTACGGCGGGAGTTGGTGGCCGGGCTGCTCGGCGCGGACATGGTGTGCTTCCTCGTGCCGCGCTGGGCACGGGCCTTCCTGGAGTGCTGCGAGCAGCTCGGTCTGCCCGTCGAACGCGAAGGCGCCCGCGAGGGCGGGGACGGGGGCGACCGCGGTCGTGCGGCGGTGCGTGGTCCGGACGGGCGGTGGTCGGGCGTGCGCTGCTTCCCCGTCGGCGTGGACGAGGGCGCGCTGCGCGCACGGGCCGCGGCGACCGATGTACGCGCGCACGAGCGGCAGTTACGGGATCTGGCGGGCGGCGACGGTGTGCGGCTCGTCGTACGCGTCGACCGTATGGAACCGTCGAAGAACATCCCGCGCGGCCTGCGCGGGTTCGCCCGGTTCCTCGACCTCTATCCCGAACAGCACGGCCGCGTCGTCCACTTCGCGCTCGCCTACGCATCGCGCGGCGAGCTGGCCGCCTACCGGGAACTGACCCGGGAGGTCACGGCGGCCGCCGAGGAGATCAACGGCCGTTTCGGCAGGCAGGGTTGGCGCCCGGTGGTCCTGGAGACGCACAACGACTTCGGACGCGGTCTGGCCGCGATGGCGCAGGCCGATGTGCTCGTGGTGAATCCGGTACGGGACGGTATGAACCTCGTCGCCAAGGAGGGGCCCGTGGTCAGCCGCCGGGATCTGGCGCTCGTCCTGTCGCGGCACGCCGGGGCGGCGGACGACCTCGCCACCGGATGCACCCTGGTGGACCCTTTCGACGTAGGCGAGTTGGCGGCCGCCATCGGTGACGCCCTTGTCCTCTCCCCCGCCGAGCGGGCCTCGCGTATCGAGCGGCTGCGCAAGGGGGCGGTGGCGCTGCCGCCCGAGCGGTGGCTGCGGGCGGCGCTCGGCGAACTCGACGCGCTCACGGGCCGCTGACCCGTGCCGGGGCAGCCCCCGCCCCGCCCCCGCCCCGTCAGGCGATCTTCATCGTCGCCATCATCCCCATCGCCGAGTGGTCGAGCATGTGGCAGTGGTAGACGTACGAGCCGCGGTAGGCGTCGAAGGTGGCCTGCAGCTTGACCGTCTCGCCCGGCATGAGGTTGACGGTGTCCTTGAGGCCGGTCTCGGAGGGGTTGGGGTCCTTGCCGTTGCGTTCCAGGACGCGGAACTGCACCAGGTGCATATGGAAGTTGTGGGGGAACTCCGGGCTGGCGTTGGTGACCGTCCATACTTCGCTGGCGCCGTAGCGCACATGCGCGTCGACGCGCGCGGGGTCGTACACCTTGTCGTCCATGAACGCCTGGGGCGGCTTCATGTTCATCGAGACCGAGCGTTCGGCGGTGGGTTCGGGCAGGGGCGGCAGGGTGCGCAGGACGGCGGGGATCTCGCTGGGGTCGTCCGCCGTGCGGTCCACGTCGAAGCGAAGGACCTGGCCGACCAGGTCGGCCGGTCCGGGCGGTGCGGTGTTCTCCAGGACCAGTTCGGTGCCGACCGGGTAGCGGGAGAAGTCGATGACGACATCGGCGCGTTCACCGGCCGACAGGAAGACGTCGGTGGCGGTCAGGGGGCGGGCGAGGAGGCCGCCGTCGGTGCCGATCTGCACGATCGGGCCGCCGTCGCCGAGCCGCAGCCTGAGCATGCGCATGTTGGACGCGTTGAGCAGCCGGAAGCGGTACTTGCGGGCGGCGACCCTGAAGTACGGGTACGCCTTGCCGTTGGCCAGCATGGTGGTGCGGTTGCGGTCTCCCATGGCGTAGGAGAACTGGCCGTCCTCGGTGAACGCCGCGTCGCGTATCGCTATCGGAACGTCGTACGCCCCCGCCGGCAGCGGCAGCCGGGCCTCGGTGCGGTCGCGGAGCAGATAGGCGCCGGACAGTCCGCGGTAGACGTGCTCGGACTCCATGTGGTGGGCGTGGTCGTGGTACCAGAGCGAGGCGTGCGGCTGCCGGTTCGGATAGCGGTAGGTGCGGCTCGTGCCGGCCGCGACGGTGTCCATCGGGTCGCCGTCGCTGCTCGGTGCCACCGATGCGCCGTGCAGATGCACGGAGGTGGGCATGGTCAGCGCGTTGTGCTGCCGGATGACGACGGGGCGGCCGGAGCGCGCCCTGACGGTGGGGCCGGGGAACTGGCCGTTGTACGTCAGCACTTCGGTCCGCAGCCCCGGGAGGATCTCCGCGGTGGCGGTGCGCATGGTCATCGCGTAACGGTCCACGCCGCCCGCGGTGGAGACGGGGGCGAGGACCGGGGGCACGGGCATGGCCAGGCGGAACCGTTCCACGGTCGCGGCGCCCGCGCCCGCCGCTCCCGGGGCAGCGGCGGGCGGGTCGCTCGCGGCGCTGCGCGCGGCGATCAGCGGGGTGAGGGCGGCGCCCGTGACGAGGACCGAGCCGGCGGCGCCGAGGGCTTCGCGTCGGGTGAACATGGGTGTGCTCCTGAGGTGGGCGGTGGCGCGCGGGCGGTTCCCGGGCTCAAGGGGCTCGGGACTCAAGTGGCTTGGGGCTTACGGGAGTTGGGACCGATGGGGACTTGGGCTTACGGGACCTGGGGCGCGAGGAGGGTCCGGTGGAGGCGGTAGCGGGGGCAGCCGATACCGCGTACGCCCGGCATGACCTGGGTGATGGCACCCGCCTCCTGCAGGACGGGGCCGGTGAGGGCGCGGATGTGCAGCTCTTCGGCGGTCCACTCCGCGTAGTTGATGACCCGGGTGCCGTCGGTGCTGAGGTGGAAGTGCGCCGCGATCAGTCCGGGCAGCTGCTTGCCGAGCGGGCCGTCGAGCAGGGTGTCGACGATGCGGCGCTGCCGTTCGGGCCCGTCGACGTCGAAGCTGGGCACCGCGATGCAGTCGGGGGGTGACGACGCGTCGTCCCCCGGCTCCGTGCTGCGGTAGCGACGGAACTTGACCGGCTCGCAGCGGTCGTGGTCGATGGCCGCGTCCAGGCCGCCGAAGACCGCGGGGCCCCGGGCCCGGGTGAACGCGTCGCAGGCTGCCTCGTCGTTCCACTGGGCGTAGGTGAGCACGCTCTCCCCCACGACGTCGGCGTAGAGACTGACCGAGAGCAGTCCGGTCGGCCAGCGGTGGGCCGACCATGCGGCGACGGAGGTGTCCAGGGCATGCCGCTGGCTTTCGGAGTCGCCCACGTAGCGGGTGCTGATGAGGGCGAGCGCGGCGTCGGGGCGGGTGATGTCGGGGTAACGGTCGGCGCTTTCGGGCATCGGTCCTCGCTCGCTCGTCGTCACGGATTCGGATGCGGATGCGGATGCGGATGCGGATGAGGGGTCGGTTCGGGTTCGGCTACGGAAGCGGATGCGGGGACAGGGCTTCGTGGGGCGCCCTGCGTCTGCGGGCGAGGCAGTCCTCCAGGAACCGCAGGGCGCGCAGGTGGTAGGCGCGGGCCGACCAGCCGAGGCTGATGTTGTGGCCCGCGGCCCGCTGACGGCAGACGACGGCGGGCGCCCCGGCGAGCAGCCGGGTCAGTTCCTCGGTCTCCGCCGGGCCGTGCCGCCACCAGTCCTCGTACTCGGCGAAGGTCAGCCGGACGGGCACCCGGATACGGGCGGCCAGCCCGGGAAAGCGCGCGGGCCAGTGCTCCCACTCGTGGAGTTCACGCGCCGGCAGCGGGGCGACGATGGGGCCGCTCTCGCGAAAGGTGCCGGGCGGGTAGAGGCGCAGCGGTCCCCAGTGCAGTCGGCGGCTGTCGCGGCAGGCGGCGCCGGGCAGGGGTACGTCCGGGGCGTAGTGGCGGGCGCAGCCGGAGATGTCCAGGCCGAGCAACTCGACGTCGGCGCCGGCACTTTCGTCTCCGGCGTCCCCGGCGTCCCCGGCGTCCCCGGCGTCCCCGGCGTCCCCGGCGTCCGCAGCGTCCCCGGCGTCCCCGGCGTCCCCGGCGTCCCTACCGTCCCTGCCGTCCCTGCCGTCCCCGGCGTCCGCGGCGTCCGCGGCGTCCGCGGCCAGGGTGAGTGCCACCTTGCCGCCGAAGGAGTGGGCGACCACGAAGAGGCCCTCGCCGGTGTCACGCTCTGCGGCGAAGCGGCCGAGGGCGCGGCGCAGGGTCGCCGACTGTTCGGTGAGGCTCTGGCCGTCCGGGAGGCGCTCGGCGGACGCGCCGTAACCGGGGCGGTCGAGGGCGAGGACGGTGTAGCCGAGGCGGGCGCCGAGGGCGAGCAGCGACAGGCTCGGGAGGGCCTGTCCATGGAAGTAGCCCGCGCGCATGCCGCCGCCGTGCAGGGCCACGACCACCGCACGGGGCGCGGCCCGCTCCGGCTCGGCGATGAGGCCCGACAGGGGGAGGTCCGCGTCATGCAGCGTGATGGGCCGTATCTCCGTGGACGCGACGGGTGGAGCGGTCATGGGCGCCCAACTCCCCTCGTCCGTATGGGTTCTGGTGGCGGCCGGCCGAAGGCCGGTGCGGGTATTGGCGGTGGCGGGCCGGGGCCGGTGCGGGTGCCGGCGGCCCTCAGTCGATGCCGCGCACGATGTGCCACTCCGCCGGCCACGGGGTCTCCTCGCAGTCGTCCTCGCCCGCGAGGAGCAGTACCGGTGGTGCCGTGAGGGTGTCGGTGGAGGCGTGGAACGGCGGGTCGGACGTTTCCGGGTCCATGAGGTGACTCCCTTCTGTTCCAGCCGTGTTGGTACGGGTCCGGCCGTGTTGGTGCGGTGGAACGATCAGCGCCGCCCGGGGGCGGCCCAGCGGCCGCGCGGGTCGCGGTGGTGCGGCATCCGCTCCGGGCGGCGCCAGCCCGCCTGGGCGCTGCCGGGCTCGGGCTCGGGGTCCTGCTCGGCGAGCGCCGCGGCGCGGGCGTACAGGAGGGCGGTGAGGGCGGCGAGTTCCGACGGTGCGGCCCGGCCCCTGACGACCTTGATGACGAGCCGGGGGTCCGCGGCCTCCTGCCCGGCCGGGCCGTCGGACCCGGCCTCCGCCTCCCGCCCGGCCGGGACGGCCGTGCTCACTGCGGCGGGTTGCCGTGTTTGCGGCACGGCAGGTCGGCGTGTTTGTCGCGCAGCATCGTGAGCGTTTTGATCACGATCCTCCGGGTGTCGCGTGGGTCGATGACATCGTCCACGAGGCCGCGTTCGGCGGCGTAGTACGGGTGCATCAGCTCGGACTGGTACTCCTTGATCTTCTGCTGCCGGATCTCCTCGGGGTCCTCGGCTGCGGCGATCTCACGGCGGAAGATGACGTTGGCGGCGCCTTCCGCGCCCATCACCGCGATCTCGTTGCTGGGCCAGGCGAGCGCCAGGTCGGTGCCGATGGAGCGGGAGTCCATGACGATGTACGCACCGCCGTACGCCTTGCGCAGGACCAGGGAGATCCGCGGGACGGTGGCGTTGCAGTAGGCGTACAGGAGCTTCGCGCCGCGCCGGATGATGCCCTGGTGCTCCTGCTGTACGCCGGGCAGGAAGCCGGGTACGTCCACGAGGGTCACCAGGGGGATGTTGAAGGCGTCGCAGAACTGCACGAAGCGGGCCGCCTTCTCGCTGGCCTCGATGTCGAGCACACCGGCGAAGGACGCGGGCTGGTTGGCGACGATGCCGACCACGTCGCCGCCCATGCGGGCGAGCGCGCACACGATGTTCGCGGCCCAGGCGGGGTGCACCTCGAAGTACTCGCCGTCGTCGACGATCTCCTCGATGACGCCCCGGATGTCGTAGACGGCGCTGGGGTCGGCGGGGACCAGGTCGAGCAGCGCGTCGCAGCGCCGGTCGACGGGGTCAAGGGCGGGTGAACGGGGCGGCAGTTCACGGGAGTTGGAGGGCAGCAGCGACAGCAGGAAACGTACGTCCTCCATGCAGGTGTGGACGTCGTCGTAGGCGATGTGCGCCACGCCGGACGCGGCGGAGTGCACATCGGCGCCGCCCAGGCCGTCGTGGCTGATCTCCTCGCCGGTGACGGCGCGCACCACGTCGGGCCCGGTGATGAACATCTGCGAGATGCCGCGGACCATGAAGACGAAGTCCGTCAGGGCGGGGCTGTAGGACGCGCCGCCCGCGCACGGCCCGAGCATCAGGGAGATCTGCGGGATGATCCCGGAGGCCCTGGTGTTGCGCTGGAAGATGCCGCCGTAGCCCGCCAGGGCCGAGACGCCCTCCTGGATCCGGGCGCCCGCGCCGTCGTTGAGCGAGACCAGGGGCGCGCCCGCGGCGAGCGCCATGTCCATCACCTTGTGGATCTTGGCGGCGTGGGCCTCGCCCAGTGCGCCGCCGAAGATCCGGAAGTCATGGGCGTAGACGAAGACCGTCCGGCCGAAGACGGTGCCCCAGCCGGTGATCACTCCGTCGGTGTAGGGGCGCTTTCCTTCGAGTCCGAAGCCGGTCGCCCGATGCCTGCGCAGCGGTTCGATCTCGGTGAACGAGTCCTCGTCCAGGAGGAGTTCGAGGCGTTCGCGCGCGGTGAGCTTGCCGCGGGCGTGCTGCCGTTCGGTGGCCGCCGCGTCCGGGCCGCGCTGTACCTCCTGCTTGATCAGACAGAGTTGTTCGAGCCGCTCGCAGGAAGTCGCCCAGTCGCTCTGCTCCCCGTCGGGGCAGTCGACCGTCATCCGCTCCGTAGCCGCCATGCGTGACTCACTCTCCTGACTGGGGTTCCTGGGCGATCCGTCCGATGACGACCCGGCGGTCCGCGTCCGCCGTGGCGCCGCGTTCCAGACGCAGCCGGCGCACCCTCGTGCGCTCGGGGGCGTCGCCGCGCACGGCCACGGCCGCGCGGTGACGGGTTCCGCAGGGGATGTCGAGGACGGTCCAGCCCTCGGGTCTGCGCCGTTCGTCGGCGCCGAGGTAGTCCGTCGCGGGGTGCCGTGACAGGCCTGTGCCCAGGGCCTTGAGATAGGCCTCTTTACGGGTCCACAGCTGGCCGAAGGCCTCACGGCGCTGCTCCGGCGGATGGCCGTCGAGCTCCGCGATCTCCTGCGGGTGCAGGGCGGGCACGCAGTGGTCGACCGTCTCGTCGCGCGGCAGCAGCTCCACGTCCACGCCGAGCACCGTCGAGGCCACCCCGATGACGGCCATGCCGTGACTGTGCCCGAGGGAGAAGTGCAGGCAGGGGTCGGGCGGGAACACACAGGGGCGGCCGTGCGGCTCTCCGCAGCCCGGACAGGGTTCACGCGTGAAGGACACCGCGCGCGGCTCGATGCCGAGGTAGCCGCCGAGCAGCCGGCGCAGGGCCAGGTGGGCGGCGGCGTAGGTGATGCCGTCGAGCGGCCGTACGAAGGAGGCCGCGCGTTCCCGTTCGGCGGGGCTGAGTTCGGGTGCCGCGAGGAGGCCGGGGGTGGCCTCGGGGGCGGGGCGCCGGATCAGCCAGATGTCGAGGTGGCCAGGAGGCGGCTGCCTGCTGCCGGGGCCCGCGTCCTCGCGTATCAGCAGGCTGCCGGTCATGGAGCACCGGTCTCTCCGGACGCGTGGCCGTGGCCGCGGGACGGGTTCTTGTGCGGGCTCTGCTCGGGGCCCAGCTGGCCGGCGAGGCAGTCGATCAGTTCGGCGGCGCTGTTGGCGCGCAGGAGCTGCTGCAGATTCACATCGACCCGCAGGACGTCCTCCATCCGGCGTTGCAGCTCCAGGCCGTTGATGGAGCCGATGCCGAGGCTGTTCATCGTGCAGCCCGCGGTGTCGATCTCGTCCGGCGGGACCCGCAGCACACGGGCGAGTTCGTGCCGCACATACGCGTCGATCATGTCGGTGCGCTCGGGCAGCCCGGCGGCGGCGAGTTCGCTGAGGCTCGGCGGGGCGGACTCGGCGGCCGCCGGGTCCCATTCGGGCGGGAGGTCGTCGAAGTCGCCGAAATCGCCGAAATCGTCGAAGTCGCCCAGGCCGTCGAGGTCGTCCAAGTCGTCCGACGCCTCGATGATCCAGTCTTCCGCTGCCTGGTCCATGGTCATAACCGTTCCTGAACGTCGTATCCGGTAGGGGGCGGCGCAGTGGTGCACGTTCTGGGTCCTGCGCCGCACCGGGAACGCGGGACGGGCTCAGGGGCGGCGCGTGCGCCGTCCGGTCAGGGCCACGAGCAGTCCGGCGGCCCCGACCGCGGCGACCAGGACGAGCGCCGGACGGCAGGCCCGGAGCGGGTCGGCTTGTGCGGCGGCGGCGGATGCGGGCAGCAGCGCGGCGACGGCGGCGAGCACCAGGGCGGCGCCCGTCTGGACCGCGGTCTGGTAGACGCCGCTGCCCGCCCCCCGTTCCGCGGGCGGGAGTTCGGCGGTGGCCCGGAGGTTCAGGGCCGCGAAGGAACACACGAAGGCCGCCCCGACCAGGAGGGTCGTCAGGAGCAGGTCCGATGCGTACTGCAGCGGCCAGGACTGGCGCAGCTGCAGCAGATATCCCACGAAGGCGAAGAGCGCACCGGCCGTGATCAGCCGGGTGGCGCCGTACCCCGCGACGAGCCGTCCCGAGTGCAGGGCGGTCACGGCGAGCGGGGCCGCGGCGGGCAGCAGGGCGAGGGCCGTGTGCAGCGGCGACCAGCCGCTCAGGACCTGGAGCTGGTAGGTGAGGGTGAACAGAAGGCCGAGGTAGGAGCCGTTGAGCGCGGCCGCGCCGAGGGCCGAGCGGACCATCGCCCCGCTGGTGAACACCCGGAAGTCGACGAGCGGTTCGGGTACCCGACGCTCGATCACCGTGAACGCCGCGAAGGCCGCCACGGCCAGGGCGAGCAGCCCCGTGGAGCGCGGGTCGGCCCAGCCGTGCGCCGGTAGGGAGACGATGCCCTGCACCAGGGCGGCCAGGCCCGCGGCGAAGGTCAGGGCGCCCGCGAAGTCGTAGCGCCGGGGCGCCGGCTGCTCCGCGGCCTGGCCTGCGCCCGGCGGTGCCGGCTCCGCGTCGGGGCCGGGGACCAGCCGTAGCCCGAGGGCGAACAGGACCAGGACCACCGGCGCGGGGAAGAAGAAGGTGAGCCGCCAGCTGATCTCGGTCAGCGCCCCCGACAGGAGCAGTCCCGCGGTGAATCCGCTGGCTCCGAACAGCGTGTAGACGGACAGGGCCCGCTGGCGCTGCGGCCCCGCGGGGAACGTGGTGGAGATGATGGCGAGCCCGGTGGGTGCGGTCAGTGCGGCGCAGAAGCCCTTCACGAACCGGGTGGCGACCAGCAGTACGGGGTCGGTGGCCAGGGCCGCGACCACGGAGGCGGCCGCGAAGACGAGCAGCGCCGTGAGATAGACACGGCGGCGGCCGAGCAGGGCCACGACTCTGGCGCCGAACAGCAGCAGCCCGCCGAAGCCGGCCGCGAATCCGGTCATCGCCCACTGGGCGGAGACCGGTGCGAGGCCGAGGTCCGCGGCGAGCGACGGCAGCGCCACGACCACCACGGACACTTCGAGGGCATCGATGAGCATATTGCCGGCGAGGACGGCGAGCAGTCCCCACAGGGGCAGACGCGACCGCCCGGCCCGCGCCGGGGCGACGGCGGGCGGCGGGGAGTACGGACTCTTCACGATCCTGCTCCAGTTGACGGGGCGCGTCCCGCGGAGGCGGGCTCCGCGGCGACGCGCCCTGGTGGCGGCAGCCGGCAGGCGCCCTGGTGGCGCCGGCCGGCGGCGCGCCCTGGTGGCGGCAGCCGCTCTCAGCCGAGGAGGGTGCCGCCGCTGGCGTCCACGAAGGAGCCGGTCACCCAGCGGGCGTCGTCGGAGGCGAGGAACGCCACGACGTCGGCGATGTCCTCCGGCTCGCCGACCCGGTTGAAGGTCGACAGGGCGGACATGTGCTTGACAGCCTCGGCGTTCTCGAAGACCGGGTTGCTGTTGCGGGTGATACCGGGCGCCACGCTGTTGATGGTGATGTTGCGGGGGCCGAGGAACTTGGCGTAGTGCAGCGCGAGCATCTCGACGGCGCCCTTGGTCATGGCGTACGCGATCTCGTCGGGGTTGGCGAACCGCGTCAGGCCGGAGGAGATGTTGATGATCCGGCCGCCGTCGGGGATGTTCTTGGACAGGGCCCGCTGGATGATGAAGAACGGGGCCTTGGCGTTGACGGCGAACAGCCGGTCGAACTGCACCGGCATGGTGTCCTGCGGCTGCACTCCCCCCATGATCCCGGCGTTGTTCACCAGGATGTCGAGCTGGGTGGAGCCGGTGCGTTCCTTGAGGCCCGTCTCCAGACCGAGGAAGAGGTCGTGGACGTCGCCGGTGGTCCCGAGATGGGCGCACACCTTGAAGGCGCGGCCGCCGTTCTTCTCGATGCCCTCGACGACGTCGCAGGCCTCGTCCTCGCTCTTCGAGTAGTGCACGCAGACCAGGGCTCCGTCGCTGGCGAGGCGCTCGGCTATCGCGCGGCCGATGCCCCTGCTCGCGCCGGTGACGAGCGCTGTCTTGCCGGTCAGTTGGCCCATGGTGAACCTCCCGGTCCTGTCGGTATGGGGTGCGATGGTGTGGGGTGCCCGCGGCCGGGGGTCGGGGCGGTGGTCGAGGCGGTGATCGAGGCGGGGGGCCCGGGGCGCGCACCAGCGGCCGATGGCCGCCGTCAGGCTCTGCTCGTCCTGTCCGGCCCAGGCCACATAGCCGTCGGGCCGCACCAGGAGGGCGGCCGCGTCCGTGGGCAGACCGCTCGCGGCGGCCTTCTCGGTGACGGCGACGGTCACGGTGTCGACCGTGTCCTGCCAGGGCGCGCAGGCCCGGCGCAGCCGCTCGGCCTGTCCGGGGTCGCCGGTGAGCAGCAGGAGTTGCGGGCGTGCCGAGCGCAGCAGGGCGAGGGTGCTGGTCGGGCCGGTGTCCGTGGCGACTTCGGCGTACGGCAGCCGGGCACCCTCCAGCGGGTGCCCGGTGCCGTAGCGGATGTCCAGGCCGCTGATCATGCCGGCGAGGTGACGGCGTACGTCCTCCTGGCCGATCAGTTCGGCGACGACGGTGCGCAGGCCTTCGACCTCGGGGCCGCCGAGCAGCAGCCGCGCCTGGGCCTGGATGTTGCTGAGGACGCGGCGGCCGACCGCGTGCCGTTCGTCGTGGTAGGTGTCGAGCAGCCCGTCGGGGGCGCGGTCCTGTACGGTCGCGGCCAGTTTCCAGCCGAGGTTGGCGGCATCCTGCAGGCCGAGGTTGAGGGCCTGTCCGCCGACCGGCAGCTGCTGGTGGGCGGCGTCGCCGGCGAGCAGTACCCGGCGGTCGCGGTAGCGGGTGACCTGCCGTGAGGCGTCGCCGAAGGAGTTGACCCACAGGGGCGTGCCGTGTGCGATGTCCTCGCCGGTGACACTCCGCCAGATCTCCACGACCTCGGCGAACTCCGGCGCGGTGGTGCGCTGTTGGGCGATGTGGTCGTAGGCGTGGACCATGACGCGGGTGACGCCGTCGGCGCGGCGGGCCGCGATCGCGAGACCGCCGGGCAGGCGCTGGAACCGCCGGTCGGGCACGTCGATGCCCGCGACGTCGGCCCGCAGCAGCTCGCGCTGTGCGGAGGTGCCGGGGAAGTCGAAGGACCCGAGGTCCCGCACGGTGCTCTTCTCGCCGTCACAGCCCACGACGTAGCGGGCGGTCATCCGCAGGGGGCCGTCGGGGCTCTCGGCCTCGACGGTCACATGGCCGGGGTGCTGTGTGAGCCCGCGGACCCGGTGACGGCGGAGCAGCCGGGCGCCGAGCCGCTGTGCCCAGGAGCCGAGCAGCTCCTCGGTGCGCACCTGCGGCACCTTCCACTGGCCCGGGTAGGGGCCTGGCAGGGTGAGGTCGAGCGGGATGCCGCCGAAGTGGCCGCGGGGCTCGTGCGGCGGTGTGCCGAGTTCGCCCAGGAGTCCGCGCTGGTCGAGCAGTTCCATGGTGCGTGCGTGCAGGGTGGACGCCCGGGACTCGTCGGTGGGCGTGGCCCGCTCTTCGAGTACGGTCACCTCGGCGCCGCCGAGCCGTAGTTCGGCGGCGAGCAGCAGCCCGACCGGTCCGGCGCCGACCACGATGACTTGCGTGTCGACGGCGGTCATGGCGTCAGGTCCGGGATTCGGCGTAGTCCTTGGCGTAGCCGAGGGTGGCGCAGCTGTTGGTGCTGAGCGCGTTCTTCACATACGCCTTGGCGTCCGCGACCGTGGCCTCGGGGCCGAGGATCTTGGCGATGTTCTCGGCGCGGATGACGACGGTGTGCTGCGACGAGGCCTCGACTCCCGCGCCGGTGTCCGTGAAGGTCCAGTAGCCGGTGTGCAGGTTCATCAGGGCCGGCAGCGTGGTCTGCTTGTACGCGATCTTCTGGTACGGCAGGCAGACGCGGTAGGACGCGGTGGTGTGCACGGAGCCGTCCTTGGCGCGGGTGTCCATCTCCAGGGTCTGCAGGCCGGGGACGTCCTCGGTCAGGCGCACGGTCGCCACGTGCGGCAGCCGCTCGGACCACAGGTCGGCCTCGTTGACGAAGTCGTAGACGTCCTTGACGGAGCCGTCGACGTGCACGGTGTCCTCGAAGGAGAACGTCAGCTCCTCGGAGGCGGTGGCGAGTTCGACGTTGGTCTTGAGGGCGTCGAGCTCGGCGTTCGAGTTGCGGTCCACGGCCTCGTCGATCCAGCGCAGGCTCACCGGGTCGTCCCCGACGGCCCGGTAGTCGTGCAGGAGGCGCACCCGGCACTCGGTGCCGGACAACGGCTCGACGATCCAGCTGCCGCCCATCGCCGCCACCGGCGGCGCGGAGACCTGCTGCCGGAATTCGATCCGCAGCTCTTCGGGGTGCAGGGTGCGGCGCGAAGTCCACTGCTTGGCCTCGCCGTTGGCGGTGGCCCAGATCTGGATGACCTCGTCGCCGCCGTCGCGCTCGACGTGGTCGACGTAGATGGTCGGGGGGAAGATCCGCGGCCAGTTCCGGACGTCGGCGATCAGCCGGTAGACGGCTTCGGCCGATGCGTCGACCGTGATGAAGTGCTCCACCTCGCGCACCTCGGTGTTGGGCATGAGGGTTCTCCTTGACATCGCTGGGGGCGGCTGAAG
Organism: Streptomyces monticola; assembly: GCF_042665355.1. Taxonomy (NCBI): domain Bacteria; kingdom Bacillati; phylum Actinomycetota; class Actinomycetes; order Kitasatosporales; family Streptomycetaceae; genus Streptomyces; species Streptomyces monticola. The sequence continues at coordinate 165,138 of NZ_JBHTCF010000020.1, forward strand.
TGCCGCGTACGGCTCAGAAGTTGCCGAGGCCGCCGCAGACGTTGAGCGCCTGCGCGGTGATGGACGCGGCGGTGTCGGACGCCAGGTAGCCGACCAGGCCGGCCACTTCCTCGGGGGTCGAGTAGCGGCCGAGCGG